>NZ_CP109811.1:245000-900794 GCF_014856545.2 Mesobacillus jeotgali
GAAAAATTGCTGGTTTTTTTGCTCGTCCTTGATAAATCGTGTAAACTACATATAGAATCTTCATCCTTAGGAGGCTTCCTAAGGTTTTTTTATCTTTTAAAGGATGTTACTTAGATAAGTGTCTAGCCCCAACGCTAGTAGAGGCTGAACAAGGCGCTTGCGCTTTTTATAATAAAATTGACTGTTAGTTAGGTGATATATATGGCGACTTATCAATACATTTCAAAGCAGCCGGAAGACACAAAGGATTTTGCCAAGAGGCTGGCTGGTATTCTTCAAGCAGGAGATGTCATTGCCCTTGAAGGTGATTTAGGTGCAGGAAAGACGACTTTTACAAAAGGTCTTGCCGAAGGATTGGGAATCACCAGGAATGTGAACAGCCCGACGTTCACGATCATCAAGGAGTACCAGGGAAGGCTGCCGTTGTACCATATGGATGTCTACCGTGTTGAAGATGCGTTTGAAGATCTAGGTTTTGAAGAATACTTTGAAGGTAATGGTGTAACGGTTGTGGAATGGGCTCATTTGATCGAAGCCCAGCTGCCTGAGGAGCTATTGCTTCTTCAATTATATCTTGATGAAAACGGGGCTAGAAGAATCGTTGCTGAGCCAAAGGGCAGTCGGTATGAAGAATTGTGTAAGGAGATATTTTAAATGAAGGTATTATCGATTGATACGTCCAATTATGTTTTGGGTATTGGTTTGCTTGATGGCGAAACTGTTTTGGGCGAGTATATTTCCAATATAAAAAAGAATCATTCAGTAAGGGTTATGCCGGCAATCCAGACATTGATGGAAGAATGCAACATAAAGCCAGCAGATCTATCAAAGATTGTAGTCGCTGAAGGACCTGGATCGTACACGGGTGTTCGTATCGGCGTGACAATCGCGAAGACCATGGCCTGGACATTAAAGATCCCGTTATCTGGGGTTTCAAGCCTTCAGGTTGCTGCAGCATCAGCTGGACGCTATTTTAACGGTTATGTTTCTCCTTTCTTTGATGCAAGGAGAGGACAGATTTATACAGGTTTATATAAGTTTGAAGATCAAAAGCTGCAGATTGTAAAAAAGGATCAGCTTGTCATGTCAGCTGATTGGGTAAAAACATTGAATGAGTTGGACAGCAGGGTTTTGTTCACGAGTAATGATTTGAATCTCCATGAAGAGGTCATTAAGGAAGGGCTTGGTGACAAAGCTGTCTTGGCAGAGATTACGGAGTTGAACCCTAGACCGGCAGAGCTTGCATTATTGGGACGGGATAAAGAGGCTGTTGACCTTCATACATTTGTCCCTAATTATATCCGCCTGGCAGAAGCAGAGGCTAATTGGCTGAAAGCACAAGAGACTAAGAAATAAGTGGGAAGAGAAAATGAATAATACGATAACGTTCCGTAATATGACGGTTGATGATCTGGATGAAGTGATGGAGGTAGAGCTCAAATCCTTTACTGTTCCATGGAGTAAAGAAGCTTTTTTCAATGAGTTGACGAAGAACCAGTTTGCGCATTATCTAATAGTGGAAGTGGATCAAAGGGTAGTTGGTTACTGTGGAGTATGGATCATCATAGATGAAGCACATATCACAAATATTGCCTTACTTCCGGAATACAGGGGCATGAAGCTTGGAGAAGCTCTTATGGCAAAGGTGATGGAGCTGGCTCGTGAATTGGGCGCAATGAGGATGACTCTGGAAGTCAGGGTCAGTAATGAAAGGGCCCAGAATCTTTATGGCAAGTTCGGTTTTGAAGAAGGGGCTATAAGAAAACAATATTATACTGACAATATGGAAGACGCTATAGTAATGTGGGTGAATTTATAATGACAAAAGACCAATTAATAATGGGAATAGAGACAAGCTGTGATGAGACAGCAGTCGCGATTGTAAAAAATGGACGAGAAATCCTGGCTAATGTCGTTGCGTCGCAGATTGAGAGCCATAAGCGCTTCGGCGGTGTTGTACCTGAAATCGCATCCAGGCATCATGTTGAACAGGTGACGCTTGTGCTGGAGGAAGCGTTAACTCAGGCTAATGTGGATATTAAGGATTTGGATGCCATTGCGGTGACGGAAGGTCCTGGCCTGGTTGGCGCACTATTGATCGGAGTGAATGCTGCAAAAGCTTTGGCATTTGCGAATGGCATTCCTCTTGTTGGAGTCCATCATATCGCCGGCCATATCTATGCGAACCGGCTTGTGGCGGAGATGAACTTCCCGCTGCTTTCACTTGTCGTGTCGGGCGGACATACTGAGCTCATTTATATGAAGGAACACGGCCATTTCGAAGTGATTGGCGAGACTCGAGATGACGCAGCAGGCGAAGCCTATGACAAGGTTGCAAGGACATTGCACCTTCCATATCCGGGAGGCCCGCATATCGATCGGCTGGCTCATGAAGGAAAGGCAACAATCGATCTGCCTCGAGCATGGCTGGAGGAAGGTTCCTATGATTTCAGCTTCAGTGGATTGAAGTCAGCTGTGATCAACGTTGTGCATAATGCTCAGCAGCGTGGAGAGGAAATCGCACCCCAAGACCTTGCAGCCAGCTTCCAGGAGAGTGTGATTGATGTACTTGTTACAAAAACTCAAAAGGCTGTTAAGGAATACGGAGTAAAACAAGTACTGCTTGCTGGAGGAGTTGCAGCGAATAAAGGATTAAGAGAAAAACTATCCACAGAATTTACAGGTTCGGATGTGGAAATAGTCATTCCTCCATTGTCTTTATGCACAGACAATGCCGCAATGATTGCCGCTGCAGGAAGCGTTTTGTATGAAAAGGGACAGCGAGCCGATTTAACGTTGAATGGAAATCCAGGACTGGAGATAACTATCCACAACTAAAGTCTCAAGCGAAAAAATGTTGTCAGACTCTTCTGTGGATATGTTGATGTTTCTTAGGTGAAATTGTGTGCAATGTGGATAAAAACGGCTGTTTTTGTGGATAATGTGGAAAACTCTCTGGATAAGCTATAAATCAGTCTTTACTGTGTGAATAACTATGTGAACAAAAAGTCCCGGTTTTTAAATCGGGGCTTTTTTTCTGTGGAAAAGGTTAAAATCTGAAATTATACACTGGAAATTATATGTTTTTTTCCAGTTTGCGAATAAATAGAATGAATTTGCGAATAAATGCTCAGTTTTTGCTAATAAATATAGTTTTTTGCGAGCAATCAATAAATTTTTGCGAATAAAATGGACTTTGCACAACAGGAGAACAAAAAAACGGGCACAATTCATGCCCGTTTAGTCCATTCCTAAGCCAGCTCTGTCCACTCTTCCATCAGTTCATCGAGTTTCTCTTTTGCGGCTTCGATTTTGCTATTGATCTCTCCTGCTTTTTCGTGATCCTGGAAGACCTCGGGATCACAGAGCAACTCTTCGTATTCAGCTACTTCTAACTCCAGTTGTTCAATCTTCGCTTCTACTTCTTCCATGCGGCGTTTGCGCTGGCGTTCGAGTTTTTTCGCTTCTTTGTCTTGTTGATAGGAGGTTTTGTCTTGCTTAGAGTTATCCACAGCGTTTCCTGATGCTTTGGCGGCCTGTTCTGCCAATGCCTTCAATTCTTCCTGCTCAAGCTTTTTCTCGACGTAATAATCGTAATCGCCAAGGTATTCAGTTGAACCGGCACGGTCGAGCTCAAGCACCTTTGTCGCGATCCTGTTGATAAAATAGCGGTCATGTGAGACGAACAGGATGGTGCCTGGATAATCGATCAGGGCATTTTCGAGCACTTCCTTGCTGTCCAGGTCGAGGTGGTTTGTTGGCTCGTCCAGAATTAAGAAATTTGAATTCTGCAGCATCAGCTTGGCCAGTGCCAGACGGGCCTTTTCGCCACCGCTCAGGGTAGAGACGATTTTTAAGACATCGTCACCTGAGAAAAGAAAGTTCCCTAGTACCGTGCGGATTTCTTTTTCGGACTTCAGGGGGTATTCATCCCAAAGTTCGTTCAAGACCTTTTTATTCGAACTGAGTTCTGCCTGTTCCTGATCATAATAGCCAATCGAAACATTGGAACCGTATTGAATATTGCCAGTAATCGAAGGCAGTTTTTCAACGATTGTTTTTAATAAGGTTGATTTTCCGACACCATTTGGTCCAACCAGAGCAGTGCTGTCGCCGCGCGAAAGATTGAAGGAGATATTTTTAGATACGACTTCATTTTGATAGCCGACAGATAGTGTATTCACCTTCAGGACATCATTGCCGCTCTGCCGTTCGATTTGGAAGCTGAACGATGCCGACTTTTCATCACCCTTTGGCCTGTCCATCCGATCGATTTTTTCAAGCTGCTTCCTGCGGCTCTGGGCACGCTTAGTCGTTGATGCCCTGGCCAGGTTTCGCTGGATAAAGTCCTGCAGCTTGGAGATCTCATCCTGCTGCTTCTCATACAGCTTCAGGTCGCGTTCGTAATTCGCGGCTTTCTGCTCTAAATATGAACTGTAATTGCCAGGAAACTTCGACAGCTGATGGCGGGAGATTTCATATACTTGGTTCACGACCTTATCAAGGAAGTAACGGTCGTGGGAGACAATCAGGATGGCTCCGTTATAGCCCTGCAAATACTGCTCAAGCCAGGAAAGCGTATCAATATCCAGGTGGTTCGTCGGTTCATCCAGTATCAAAATATCCGGGCGGGTCAATAATAGCTTCGCCAATGCGAGTCTAGTTTTCTGTCCGCCGCTTAAAGTGGATATTTTTGTGGAATAATCAAAAGAATGGAAGTTCAGCCCGTGGAGGACGGAACGGATATCGGCTTCATATTGGTAGCCGCCTTTTTCCTTGAACTGGACCTGCAGCAAGTCATACTCTTTTAGGACTCTTTCATATTCTGTCTCGTTTGACAGGATGTCTGGATCCGACATTTTTTCCTCAAGTCTGCGCAAGTCTTTTTCCATGTTGTGCAGATGGTCAAAAACAGCCAGCATTTCATCCCAGATGCTTTTCTCGGACTCCAGACCGGTATTTTGGGCCAGATAGCCAATTGTTGTACCTTTTGGGCGGATGATTTCGCCGCCGTCATGTGATTCGTACCCGGCGATGATTTTTAGCAGGGTTGATTTTCCTGCCCCGTTCCGGCCGACAAGCGCTACTCGGTCATTGGTCTGTATTTCAAACTTTATATTCGATAAAATAAGATCAGCAGCAAAATATTTTGATAGCTGATTAACCTGTAATAAAATCATTATTTTTCACCTCTATTGCCTTAGAGATAGTGTAACCCATTAATATAGGCACGGCAATATGTGCGAACTGCGGTAGGTGGGACGGTATAAAAAAATTCCCTTTGTATTGTGAACATTGAAACAAAGTTCACACACAAGTTTGACAAAATAGTGTATCATTTGGTAGAAAGGAGCTTTTACATGGCAGAATTTACGCATTTTAACGAAGAGGGCAGAGCAAAGATGGTCGATGTGAGTGAAAAAGCGGAGACGGTTCGTACTGCAGTCGCCCATTCAAGCATAACCGTGAATGAAGATATATATGTGAGAATCACTGAAAATAAAATGAAAAAAGGGGATGTCCTTGCAGTGGCACAGGTAGCAGGCATCATGGCGGCGAAAAAAACGTCAGAAATCATCCCGATGTGCCACCCGATTCCATTAACAGGCATTGACCTTTCATTCGAATGGGAGCAAAATGGAAATGACTATATTTTAAATATCGCTGCATCTGTTAAAACAAAAGGGAATACGGGTGTAGAAATGGAAGCGTTAACAGCAGCTTCAGCTTGTGCGCTGACTGTTTATGATATGTGCAAGGCCGTTGATAAAGGCATGGTGATCGGCAAGACGTATCTTGTTGAAAAAACCGGCGGTAAAAACGGTGATTTCAAGAGAGAAGAAAAGTTGAGATAGAAATACGGACAGGGTGGAGGATGGAGAATGACGAATGATGCTATGAAGATTCCGCAGGCAACCGCAAAACGTTTGCCACTGTATTACCGGTTCTTATTGAACTTGCATTCTTCAGGTAAGCAAAGGGTGTCATCCGCGGAATTAAGTGAAGCGGTAAAAGTGGATTCAGCGACAATCCGGAGGGACTTTTCCTACTTTGGAGCTCTGGGTAAAAAGGGGTACGGCTACAATGTCAATTACCTGCTGACTTTTTTCCGAAAGACGCTTGACCAGGATGAACTGACGAAGGTAGCCTTGATTGGTGTCGGAAATCTGGGAACAGCATTTTTGAATTATAATTTTTCCAAGAACAATAATACGAAAATTGAGATCGCCTTTGATGTGGATCCAGGCAAGGTTGGCACGAAAATTGGTGACGTTGCAGTGTATCACATGGATGACCTTGACAAGGTTGTCGTCGAGGAAGGTATCCAGGTCGCAATCCTGACTGTTCCTTCAGCAGTAGCACAGTCGATAACAGACCGATTGGTGCAGGCGAATATCAAGGGAATCCTGAACTTTACACCAGCGAGACTGAATGTGCCGGCGTCCATCAGGATTCATCACATTGATTTGGCGGTTGAATTGCAGTCATTGATTTATTTCTTAAAGCATTATCCAACAGATACTGAAACAACAGAATCGGTAGAATAAAAAATAGCTCCTTCATGATGAAGGAGCTATTTTTTCTGTATATTCTTAAGTTTAAAATGGAACATGATCATCCTGATGCCGGACCCGAAGTCGAACGTGGCAAGGGCTACAAGCAGATAGCTAAAGAATCCCCAGCCTGTCTCATTTACATTCTGGATGGCGAAATAGGTGAATAAGCTGCCTAACAAGATGTAGACAACGCCTGAAAATAAAGGCGATTGCTTCATAACTTAAAATCCCCCAATAAAGCTTTGAATTTTCTCTGCTTCTTTTATCATTCTCTCAATGTCTTCCCTAAATACGGATTGAATCAGTACAACCATTGTATTCATTGTAACATGGGCAATGATTGGCACGATAATCCGCTTTGTTTTTACATAAAGGAAAGCAAAGGTGAATCCCATTGCTGAGTACAGGATCACATGCTCCGGCTCCATATGCGCAAGCGCGAATATGACAGAGCTTATGAGCGCTGAGAAAAAGAAATTCATTTTCTTATGCAGGCTGCCGAATATGATTTTTCGGAAGACGATTTCCTCTAATATAGGGCCAATAATCGAACTGACTAAAATGACAATCGGGAACATTTCGATCAGCTTGATGATTTCCTGTGTATTCTCCGAGCCCATTTCGATTCCAATCATATTCTCGATGCTTGCCGCAATCGATTGGGCGAACAGAGCAAGGAAGACACCAGCGAAAGCCCAGGCTGCTGAGCTTACCGGTGATGAAGCATCACGCAGGTCAGCACCTGTCCTGCGTTCCTTCCTTAGCAGCAGGAGCACAATCACAAGTGTCAGCGAAAAGCTGATCACGAGCCAGTAGGGAATCGAGAGTGTCTCCATTTCTTCCAGGCTTTTTCCCATTGCAGCTCCAATAAAGGCAACAATCGGGATGCCGATGAGGCTTGAAAGCTGCATGGCGATATAGGCGATAATGACGTACCAGTATTCCTTTTTCAATATGATAATCTCCTTCTATTCGGATCGGTCTATGTGTATGCCATAAAAGTTGTTATAAGAATGCTATCTATCCATTTTACTAGTAATCATCAGGAAAGTTCAAATATCAGGGTGTCTCGTGAACATTTTGGTTAAAATTCCGGTGAACTGGCATACTCTTTATGGTGGTCTTTTTTAGCCATGCTGCCGTGGAGTACGCGAAAAATAGTACTTGCTGTCGAAGGGCATGTAGGTAGATTTAGATGTTAATTTTTATAAAAAAAGTTAGGCTTCACGCTTGCAAAAAAAATAGAGATTCATTATTATATAAATTGTGTTAGCACTCTATTGAGGCGAGTGCTAATAAACAATAATCTACATATAATTTGAGGAGGTTGTTTCACTTGATCAAGCCACTAGGAGATCGCATTATTATCGAGCTTGTTGAGTCTGAAGAAAAAACTGCAAGCGGTATCGTTTTACCCGACACAGCGAAAGAAAAACCTCAAGAAGGTAAAGTCGTAGCTGTTGGAACTGGCCGAGTTCTTGAAAGCGGCGAGCGCGTTGCTCTTGAAGTTGCAGTCGGAGACCGCATTATCTTCTCAAAATACGCAGGCACAGAAGTAAAGTACCAGGGCAATGAGTACCTGATCCTACGTGAAAACGACATTCTAGCAGTTGTAGAATAATCACTGCGATTATAGACAGAACGTTAAAACATTAATAATCTGAGGAGGTTTTTTACAATGGCAAAAGAAATTAAGTTCAGTGAAGAAGCACGCCGCGCGATGCTTCGCGGGGTAGATTCTCTTGCAAATGCAGTAAAAGTAACTCTTGGACCAAAGGGACGCAACGTGGTTCTTGAGAAGAAATTCGGCTCACCTCTAATCACTAACGATGGTGTAACAATCGCAAAAGAAATCGAACTTGAAGATGCATTCGAAAACATGGGTGCTAAGCTTGTTGCTGAAGTAGCTAGCAAGACGAATGACGTTGCTGGTGACGGTACGACAACTGCAACAGTTCTTGCTCAAGCGATGATTCGCGAGGGTCTTAAGAACGTAACTGCCGGCGCTAACCCAATGGGAATCCGCAAAGGTATTGAAAAGGCTGTTATTACTGCTGTTGAAGAGTTAAAAGCTATTTCTAAACCAATCGAAAGCAAAGCTTCTATCGCACAGGTTGCGGCTATCTCTGCTGCTGACGAAGAAGTTGGCCAATTGATTGCAGAAGCGATGGAGCGCGTTGGCAACGACGGCGTTATCACAATCGAAGAATCGAAAGGCTTCACTACAGAATTGGACGTTGTTGAAGGTATGCAGTTCGACCGCGGATATGCATCTCCTTACATGGTAACTGATTCTGACAAAATGGAAGCTGTTCTTGAAAACCCATATATCCTGATCACTGACAAGAAGATCGGCAATATCCAAGAAATCCTTCCTGTCCTTGAGCAAGTTGTCCAACAAGGCAAGCCATTATTGATCGTTGCTGAAGATGTTGAAGGTGAAGCACTTGCTACATTAGTAGTCAACAAGCTTCGCGGAACATTCAATGCAGTAGCAGTTAAGGCTCCTGGCTTCGGTGACCGCCGTAAGGCTATGCTTGAAGACATCGCTGCATTGACTGGCGGTGAAGTGATCACTGAAGAGCTTGGCCGTGACCTTAAGTCTGCTACAATCACATCTCTTGGACGCGCTTCTAAAGTTGTTGTTACAAAAGAAAATACAACAGTCGTTGAAGGTGCTGGAGACAGTGCTCAAATCGAGAGCCGCGTAAACCAAATCCGTGTTCAAATGGAAGAAACAACTTCTGAATTTGACCGTGAAAAATTACAAGAGCGCCTTGCTAAGCTTGCTGGCGGCGTTGCAGTCATCAAGGTTGGTGCTGCTACTGAAACTGAATTGAAAGAACGTAAGCTTCGCATTGAAGATGCTCTTAACTCAACTCGCGCAGCAGTTGAAGAAGGTATCGTATCAGGCGGTGGCGTAGCGCTTCTTAACGTATACAACAAAGTGGCTGGAATCCAGGCTGAAGGCGACGAAGCAACTGGCATTAACATCGTCCTTCGCGCTATGGAAGAACCAGTTCGCCAGATCGCTCACAACGCAGGCCTTGAAGGTTCTGTTATCGTTGAGCGCTTGAAGCGCGAAGAAGTCGGAACAGGCTTCAACGCTGCAACTGGCGAGTGGGTAAACATGATCGAAGCTGGAATCGTTGACCCAACTAAAGTTACACGTTATGCACTTCAAAACGCAGCATCCGTTTCTGCAATGTTCTTGACTACTGAAGCTGTAGTTGCTGACATTCCAGAAGAAGGCGGAGGCGGCATGCCTGACATGAGCGGCATGGGCGGCATGGGCGGAATGATGTAATCTGCTATAAAGAAACTTTTAAAAGGATCTGTCCCTATGGGGGATGGATCCTTTTCTTTGTTCTTTTGCATTTTTAAGTATGAAACGTAATTTTAAATAACAGTCCTTCTTTTTCAGTGAGGTGAACAAGTCTCTCTTAAACAATAGTAGTATAATAACATCGAGGTGAGAAAAGGATGGAGGACATAACTTTAAGCTCGTTGCTGGATGTCATTGGGGAGTTGTTTTCTGATGAAATCTCAATTGCAGTTTCGAATACGAAGGAATACATTTATTAACGTCCCAGCAAGAGGGTCGATTTGAAGATTGCTGTTGGTGACCCTGTTAAGGAAGGGACGATTGCCTATAAAGCGCTGAATTCGAAGCAGAAGGTTTCCGAGTTTATCAACCGGGATGTTTTTGGCATTCCTTATCATGGGATGGCGGTTCCGTTTTTACATAATGGCGAGCTTGAGGGTTGTGTGACGGCGATCTATCCGGCGCTGACGGATGGGAAGTCGGTTGTGACTCTGAAAACACAGGATGGCTGGATTCCGATTCCTTTTTCAAAGGTGGTTTATATTGAAGCGAAGGATAAGAAGACGCATGTCTACACTGATGAGATATCGGGTACACATAAATACTCTCTGCAGGAGTTTGAATATTTGCTGCCGAAGGATTCCTTTATACGTTGTCATCGCTCGTTTATTGTGAATGTGAACCATATTAAGACGATTTATCCGGATACTCATTCTACCTTTCTGCTTTCGATGGATAATGGTGAACGGGTGCCGGTCAGCCAATCTTACTCCAGCTATTTTAGAAAGCTGCTGGGATTCTGATTTTTTCTGCTTTGGTGTTTAAATTCGCTGTTTTGTCGGAATCTTTTGTCTAGTATTCCAAAAACCATATCTTGATGGTGCTAATGGGTAAAATGATTGTAACTATTCATTAAGCGAGGGGATTCAGATATGGAACATCAATTAGAGCGAATTAGAGATCAGCGTCTGAAGGACAAAGTTGTGTCTCCTGAACAGGCAGCTTCTTTCATTGAAAACGGAATGACTTTGGGACTAAGTGGATTCACACGTGCCGGTGACGTGAAAGCGGTACCATTTGCCCTTGTTAATAGAGTTAAAGACGAGGAAAATTTTAAGGTGAATGTCTATACTGGTGCTTCACTGGGTTCAGATGTAGATAAGCTTTTCGCTGAAGCAGGCATCCTTGGCAAAAGATTGCCATTCCAGGCAGATGCAACAATGCGGCGCGGGATTAATCAGGGTGATTTTCTATTTGTAGACCAGCATTTATCGCACACGGCTGAACTAATCCGCGCTGATGTCATGGAAGTTGATGTCGCTATTTTGGAAGCGGTTGCAATTAGTGAAGACGGAATGGTCATCCCAACTACATCAGTTGGCAATTCGATGGCATTCGCCCGGAATGCGAAGTCGATTATTATTGAAATTAACACAGCCCAGTCAACAGAACTCGAAGGATTGCATGATTTATACGAACCTAGAAAACAGGGAGAAAGGCAGCCAATTCCACTCGTAAAACCAGATGACCGGATTGGAACAATCGGGATCCCGATCGATGTAGATAAGGTCAAAGGAATTGTTTTTACGAATCAGCTTGATTCACCATCGACGATTGTCCCTCCGGATGAAGAAACGGTGGTGATGGCTCAGCATTTAATTAATTTCCTGCGAAAAGAAGTGGAAACGGAAAGGCTAACTGAAAGCCTGGCTCCGTTACAATCAGGAATCGGTTCGGTTGCCAATGCTGTTCTCCATGGAATGCTGGATTCAGAGTTTGAGAATTTAGAAGTCTATTCCGAAGTTCTGCAGGATGCAGTGTTTGACCTGATCGACGCCGGAAAGGTCCAATTTGCTTCCTGCTGTTCCATCACACTTTCCGAAGAAAAAATGGAGCAGGTATTCTCCAGCTTTGAAAAATACCGCGACAAATTAATGATGCGCCCACAGGAGATCTCCAACCATCCTGAAATCATTCGCCGTCTCGGTTTGATCTCCATCAATACAGCTTTGGAATTGGACATCTACGGAAATGTGAATTCAACTCATGTCCTCGGCACTAAAATGATGAACGGCATCGGTGGATCGGGTGATTTTGCCAGAAATGCACGCCTGGCCATCTTTGTCACAAAGTCGATTGCCAAAGGCGGAAATATCTCGAGCATCGTACCTTTCGTCTCTCATGTAGACCACACTGAGCATGATGTAGATGTGATTGTCACTGAACAGGGATATGCCGACTTGAGGGGCCTTGCTCCAAGGGAAAGAGTTGAACTGATTATTGATAACTGCGCACATCCAATGTACCGCCGCCAGCTGCGTGCCTATTATCAAGAAGCGCTGGAAAGAGGCGGTCAGACGCCGCATGTTTTGGAAAAAGCCCTATCCTGGCATACCAATTTTGCCAGCAAGGGCACAATGCTTGAAGAGGCGCCAGAAACGATCACTCTATAACTCATTGTATTTCCAGTAGAGTTTAATCAAAAACAGGAAAATAATAAAGAAGATTATTTAAAGGCTTCCCTAGTCATAAGACTTGCGGGTAGCCTTTTTTCGTTGAGTTTTATAAGGTTTTCAGCAGCACAAAAACCTCTAAATACCCCATGGCTGGGACTAAGAGGGTCGAATTATCTTCTTAACGGTCTTTGTAAGGATTCTTTCTGCATGTCGGCTAGAAATTTATTACCCCATAATGTTTAAACGCATTAAGATTTTTTAAGGTGATAAAGAATATATGTTTTCTACTATCTCTAAATGAGTAAAAAGTCTGAAAACTTGATCGATGCTAAAACGTATAACTTATTAGAGGAAAGGAATGGAGGGAGCAGCAAGGTCTTCATGAAAATATTTCCTGATCACTGCTGAAAATAGATCTTTATACCTATAAAACTTAACATTTGAAATCAATCCGACAAAATGCAACAAAATTCAACAGCCGGAATATTCTTAATTAAAAATAAAAATATGAAAAAGTACCTATGAAATAATCTTAGGTTCAAGATGTTTCTGGGAATAAAATCACTGGAGATAGTGAGTTTGTCAAGGGTATTATTTGACGGTTTAGTGAACAAGTGATAGTAAATATATAGTGATAAAAATGAAAAGTTCCAAATAAATGGGTTTAATGAATCATAAAACTGGAAATAAAACAATAAATATTTCCATAATTTACATATTTAGAAAAGAGATAAAGTTTTAAGGTTGAGTAAAAGAAGGGGAGAAAGAGATGAAGAGGATTGCAGCACTAATTTTCGGCATTACTTTAGCGGCTCTATTTACTGGATGTTCAGATCAGGGTGCCGCAGAGAAAGAAAGCAGCGAGCCGGCAAAGCAGGAGGAAAAGAAAGAGAAAGAGGAAGCTGCAGAAAAGGTCAATTATCCTGAAGCGGCCATGACAGGTGAAGAAATCGTCAAACAGCCAGTTGGAGAAAAGATGGCAGAGGCAGTGGCCAAGGCTGGAAGTGCTGAAGAAGAATCTATAAGTGACATGGACAAATTGATGGAGGAGTTCCAAACGAAAGAGCAATCTAACCAGGAGATTTTCAATGGACTGGTTCACTGGTTTGGCATGGATTATACAGAAGTGTATCAAAACCTTGTAAACTATGAACCTGATTATGGTGAATATGACATCGCCGGCGAGAAACAAAAAACGAAGAATATAGCTATACATATCGATTCAAGCGGAAGTATGAACGGGCAGGTTTCAGGCGGAGTGAAAATGGATTTGGCCAAAAATGCCGTCAAAAAATTTGCTGCCGGTTTCCCGGATAATACGCCAATCACCTTGCGTACCTATGGGCATAAGGGCACAGGAAATGACAAAGACAAACAGCTGTCCTGTTCAAGTACGGAGGTCATGTATGAAACCAATACTTATAATGAACAAAACTTCAGCGCTGCTTTAAATAAGTTTAAGCCAAGCGGCTGGACGCCGATAGCAGCCTCCATAAAAGCCGGATATGACGACTTAAAAACAAAGGCAGCTGAAAATACAGAAAATATCCTCTATGTTGTGAGTGATGGAATTGAAACATGTGATGGAGACCCAGTTGAAGAAGCTAGGAAGCTCGCAAACTCTGATTTGAAGGTGAAGGTTAATATTATTGGATTCAACGTAGATGACGAAGGCCAGAGGCAGTTAAAGGCTGCTGCAGAAGCAGGGAATGGCCAATACTATACAGTCAACTCAAAGGTAGAGCTGGAAAACACACTAACCAAATTGATGGGTGAAGCAATGTCTTCCATTGAGAAGAATATTGCTAAGGCTACCAGCAAAACAGAGATCAACTTCCGGACTGCAGACTTAAAGCAGCAGGTCGGAGGAATCAGGAATGATTTCATGGATGTAGCGGATGCGGAAAGAATGCTGTTAGGAGATGCATTATCGGAACTGCAGAAGCAGGAAAAAATTAAACCCGAAGACAGAGACGCCATCTATGAATTGATTAAAACCCGATATGAGGAATTGAATAGCTTCAGTGAGTCCCTGATGGAACAAGCAAAAGAAAAAGTAGACAAAAGACGCCAGGAATTAATCGACCAGATTAATGCCAGCTGATGAGAGAAGAGAGGATTCAGAATGCATATTGTGGTGGATGAATCATTGGGTATCCCAAAGGATATTACGGGTTCTGCAACTATCCGGATTTCTAAATTGAAAAAAGCAGCTTCTTTACATGATTATATAACCTCAAAAAAGGGCGGCATCTTCCAAAGAAGCTTGCCGATCATCAAGCGCACACTTCAGGAGGAGCTTGAAGAAGTAGGGGCTTTACTGGAAACCCATCCCTCTGTTCTATATATCTATGATTCTTTTACAACTGATAGCGGAGTCATCAAACGGCTGAAAAACTGGTATTTTCCCAATGAAAAGCTTTATATTCTCGATGGTTCGGAAAATAAGGCACTAGCGGTATACCTCATTCTTGAGCAAGCCAATCTTGTTGATGCAGAGGATATCGTTCTTACAGGTAATTACAAGAGACTGACAATCACTAACAATCATAAATACCGCAAATCCTCAAACTATCTTGCATTGAAGGAAAGAAAATTCAAGCAGTACTTCTTATTCGAGCATAACGGCGAAAAGCCGATTGTTTCTGGATCAAAACAAGGGCTGTTGGATGAAATCGCCAAACATAATCCAGCCAATATGATGGTGATGGCATCCAGAACAAAGCTGGATGCCGATTATAAGGGATCAAGCTTTTACCAGCTTGAAGGCACAGGCTTGCCGATCCAATCAGATGTGGTGGATATCCTGATTGCTGATCAAAACGTACCGCTGTATGTGAAGAAAACTAATGGAGTGACAAGTGAATGATAGACTCTAAAAGAAAAGCGATCATATTCTTAACCATATCTTTTTTACTTGCTTTAGTGGCAGCGGGGGTCATCCTCGTCCAGGTCAATCAGGCACAGGAAAAACTCGGAAAGACGGTGGCTGTTGCGGCTGTGAAAAAAGATGTGAAATCATACTATGAGCTGGCTAAGAAAGATATTGAATGGATCCAGCTTCCAAGTGAAAGTGCCCAAAAAGGCTTTATTACGGATGAGAAGGATTTGGAGGATGTTATTACAGTAGTTGATTTAAAGAAGGGTGACCTATTAACAAGGAATCTTGTCAGAAAAAAGCTTGATATACCTGAAAACGAGCGTGTTGTATGGCTGAATGCAACTGAGATTGTTCTGGTCGACCAGAAGAACATTGCTCCAGGGGATCTAGTAGATATCATAGTTACAACTGGCAAGGAAGACAAAATGCAAACAAAACGCATCTTCCAAAATGTTTATGTTGTCGAGGTTGAAGAAGTGGATGAAGAACCTCCACGGGTGAGGATTTCCGTGCCGATTGAAGATGCGGAAAGCTTAATCCATTACCAGAACTCAGCTAAGCAAATCAGGGTGCTCAGGGTTAATCAGGCATCTTCAGGTAAGCAAGAGCTTAAGGAAGTGGAGGATTCACAACAAGGAGCAGACCAAAAGCAGCAGGAACAAAATAAAGCTGATGGGGAAGCTGGAGCAGCATCAAATTCAGACCAGCAGAAAACTCCAGCCGAGAAAACACCGGCTGCCAAGCCAGCTGATAAGCCTGAATCTAAGGAACAGTCTAAACCTTAGGATTTATAAAAATATAAATTTTGTTCACTGGGGGCATCACCCCGATAGGAACACCCTAATCATAAATATTTCATTGCTTTGGAAGGATGCGAAAGTGTGAGCATATATAAAGGTTTGCTGATTAGCAAGGATAGGAGCTGGAGTGAGGAACTGCTGCAGTTGGTCAGCGAGGAAAATATCGAAATATCCGTTGTGTCTGAATGGAAACGGACGTTTCGTGAGCAGCAGTCCTATCATTATATATTTGTTGATCTAGATACAATTGAGAACCCGCAACAAATTCCAATGTCTTCCTCGAGCATTGTCCTGGGTCTCACACGCAACTACGAATTTGAACAAGCGAGAACCTGGCTTGTAGCAGGAGCAAAGGATGTTATCGTCCTGCCTGATGAGAAAAACAGGCTTCAGGAAGCGTTGAAAGCTTCGAAAGAGCAATTTAAATTCCAGAAAGAAACAGAATCGGGTTATGGCAATGGGCTGGTTCATGCCTTTTATAGTGCGAAGGGCGGAAGCGGAAAGACATTGCTTGCCAGCTTGATGGCTCAATCTTTGAGTATTCATCATGGTTTTAAGGTTCTGCTTATTGATCTGAATGCTCAATTCGGGAATGCAGATGTTCTTTTTGGCATTCAGCCTGTCCGTTCTTATTTTGATTTGATTCCAGTTATGGATGAGATGGATATTCGTCATCTGCAAAACGTTTCAAACTATCATGAAGAAACAAAGGTAACGCTTTTGACTGGTCCAGCGAATCCGGCAAAGGCAGAATCCATTCCTGATGAATTAATCGGAAGGCTGATTCGTGTGGCGAAAAGCCATTATGACTACATCATTCTTGACTTGCCGCCTCACATCAACAATTCAACTTTTACAGGACTGAATGAATCCAATCACATTCATTACATTCTGACACCTGACAGCCTCGGGCTGAGAGCCTTTAAGTATTCTGAGGATTTGTTTGAGCGATTCCAGATTGGCAGAGGAGGAGAGGTATCAGTCCTGATTAATCGATACCATCCAAAGCTTGAATTAACCCTTAAGGATATGGAAAAAATCATTGGCCGTGAAGTGAATGGCAGCATTGAATCTGACTTTTTCTCAATCCAGCCATTCATTAATATGGGCGAAGGCTTTTATAAAAAGAAGAAGGATAAGGGCAGCAACAAAGTCTCGAAATCCATGAAAAAGTATGTGGATGAAATGCAAAATCGTACAAAGGGGTGATTTGAATGTCGTGGGTAGAGAAAGCATCCATTTTAAGTACACAAAAAATCACGCCGCAACGTGAATGGAATGTAGAACAATCCCAGGTCGACAGATGGGTGAGGCATTATAAATCCCGTCTGATAAAGGAAGCCAATCTTGAAAACATAACGACCTTATCACCTGTCGAACGAAAAAAGACGATCGAACGACTGATCATGCAAATGATCGATGAAGAAAAGGTCATTATTCCAAATGACCAGATTGAACAGATTATCCAGCAAATCATCAATGAGTCTGTGGGATATGGGCCATTGGAAGCTCTGTTAAGAGATGATTCGATTACAGAAATCATGGTGAATGGTGCTTACGAGGTGTTCATTGAGAAGCGGGGAAAGATAGAAAAAACGAATGTGCGGTTTAAGGACGATGAGCATGTCCGTCACATTATCGACCGGATCATAGCGCCGCTTGGCAGGAGAATCGACGAAAGTTCACCGATGGTAGATGCCCGTTTGCTCGATGGAAGCCGTGTAAATGCCGTCATCCCACCAATCAGTATCGATGGTCCATCGATTTCGATCAGGAAGTTCAAAAAGGACCCTTTTACGCTTGAAGATTTAATGGGCTTTGGCAGTTTTTCAAATGAAATGGCCATCTTTTTGCAAGCTGCAGTTGAAGCAAAAGCAAATATCCTGGTATCCGGAGGGACCGGTAGCGGTAAAACAACCCTTCTGAATGTCCTGTCAGCTTCGATTCCAAGAGGTGAAAGGATCGTCACAATTGAGGATATGGCAGAGCTTCGTTTCAATTATGACAACCTGGTCAGGCTTGAAGCAAGGCCGCCGAACATGGAAGGAAAAGGGGAAGTTACGATCAACCATCTGGTCAAGAACGCACTGAGGATGCGTCCCGACAGGATCATCGTCGGTGAGGTCCGTGGATCGGAAGCAATCGATATGCTTCAGGCAATGAATACAGGTCATGAGGGATCTTTGACGACTGTTCACGCCAACAGCCCGAAGGATGCCCTTGGCCGCTTGGAAGCAATGGTCATTATGTCAGGACTTCCGTTGACGGTTGAGGTAATCAGAGGATACTTCGTTGGAGCGCTGGATCTGATTGTCCAGACATCCCGTTTCTCTGATGGTAAAAGGAGAATCGTCAGCATCGCTGAACTGGTGGAGGAAGATGGGGAAATTATTGCGCGTGATATTTTCCGTTTCAACCGGGAAGCAACATTGGCTGATGGAACGATTGTCGGAAATTTCGCTGCGACAGGCTATGTGCCTAAGCTCTATCAGCGCTTTGTATCTTATGGAGTTGAATTTGCGAAAGATCATTTCCAGGCGGGTGCAGTGACATGACAACTGCCTTGCTGTTATTGACTGGCTGCATTTTCTTTTTCATCATTGGCATGTTTTATATTGTGCAGAGCCGTAATACAAGAGGGACGGTAAAAAGAGTTGATCAATGGTTCGATAAAAGCGATAGCCAGGAACGAAAAAGCTTCGTCTTGTTAATAGGTGACCGTTTTGACCGATCAGAACTCTCGGATGAATTGGAAAGGAAACTGTACCAGGGCAATATTCCGCTGAAACCCTCTGAATATATGGGAATCTATATTCTGCTGCTTGCGCTCTTGACCTTTATCAATCATTTTGTCCTAGGGCTTTATATCATCATGGCAATCATGTTTGCTTATTTAATCGTTTCATTGGGTTCTAAGTTTTATCTGAACTCTACTAAAAATAAACGGACAGAAATTTTCAACAAACAGCTTCCGGAAGTGTGCCGGATGATGTCCAACGGTATTAAGGCCGGGCAAACCATTCCGCAGGCAATCGAAATGGTTGGGCGAGATATGAAGGAGCCAAGCGGCCAGGAGTTTCAGAAGATGGATTACCAATTTAAACTCGGAGACAGCCTTGAGACGGTTATGAATGATTTCAGGGAGCGAGTACCGAGTAATGATATCAATATTTTTGTCAGTACAATCCTAATACAGCAGCGTGTAGGGGGAAACCTTGCTGAAGTTCTTTCTTCAATGGCTGAAACCCTGGAAGAACGCAGCCGTGTTCATAAGGAAATCCAGACCGTTACGGCAGAAAGCCGCTCGATCGCTTATATCCTGGTCGTGATGCCATTTCTGATGGCAATGATGATGAATCTTTTCATTAAAGGCTTTCTCAATGTTTTATTTACACCTTTTGGTTTGCTGTTATTTTTAGCTTTTTCGTCATTAGTCTTTTTTGCCTTCATTTTAATTAAGAGAATTACAAATATAAGGGTGTAGATAAGATGAAGTTAATTGGTTTTTTCTCAATGGTGATGTTTTCGCTCATACTGCTGACGCTCTTCATTGGGTTTGTCTATCTGTATCTGTTTATCGCAAAAAAAGAAAAGCTCCTGCTCTCCCAGGGGTATAACCCAAAGAATCGGAAGAAAAAGACCCCACTAAGGGAAAGACTATTGTCACCGATTATCCAATGGGGATTCAAGGCAGGCCCGGTCGGAATTAAATATCCGTTTTTTGCTGAGATCGATAAACACGACCGCATGCTAAAAGAGGCAGGAAACCCTTTAGGGATGCAAATCCAGGACTTCTATGGCTTCAGGTTTGTGCTTGGTTTGATCGGCCTTGGATTTGGCAGTTTCTACTCTATTCTAGGAATGCCATCAGGACTCCAGATTCTATTAATCTCCATTTTAGGCGGGTTTTTAGGACCAAGTCTTTGGCTTTATTTCAAAGCGAAATACAGACAGGAAACGATCAGCATCATGATGCCTGATTTTCTTGATACCGTTAGTGTTACCCTGCAGGCCGGGGTTAGTTTGGATTCAGCCCTGAAACAAGTAACAAAGCAATTTGAGGGGCCGCTCAGCGAGGAAATTGATCGCTTCAACAAGGAAGTCGAGCTAGGGGTTCAGAGGCTGACCGCTTATCAGAGTTTGATAGAAAGGAATTCTTCGAAGGAACTCCATTCACTGGTTAACGGGTTGATACAAGGGTCTTCACTTGGTGTTCCGGTATCCAGGACATTCAAACTCCAGGCGGATGATTTAAGGGCGACAAGAGGTTTCATTGCTAAAGAAAAGGCAGCCAAAGCAAGCCCGCAAATCACGCTGGTTACTACATTTTTCGTAGCTCCAGCGGTATTCGGTCTCATCATCGGTTTGCTTGCGTTAAATATTGTCTACAATCCTCAAGCATTTGGGTTGGACTCCTTCTTTAAGTAGAAGGATTAACTATAAAAAATATAAATCGGGAGATGAATAATATGTTAAAGAAAACTATGGTGAAGATGACTGGTGTATACAATCGTTATGTGAACAATGAGAGAGGAGCCCAGGCTCTTGAATGGGTAGCCTTAGGCCTTGTTGTCCTTGCGGTCATGGGCGCAATTGCTTCGGGTATCGGTGAGGATACTTCTCTTGGAAAAACAATCATGAGCAAGTTGAGTGAATTGGTAGGAAAGATTGGCGCAGGAGCATAATAAATATCCGGGGTTGTTAAATTTGAAAGGAAAAATAAAAAAACATCTAAATAATGAAAAGGGTTCACAGTCGATCGAATTCGTTGCGATGTTCCCGCTGGTTATTTTGGCTTTCCTGATCATCTGGCAGGTTGCGCTGATTGCCTTTTCGGTTGTAGTCGCAGAATCGGCTGCCCGCGATGGTGCCAGGGCAGCCTCTGTACATGATCCTGAATGGGAAAATGTCACAAAAAAGTCGGCTTATGGCGTAAAAATTATAAATATATCAGGTGGTCCTGGTTCTGATGAAGCCAGGGTTAAGGTGGAGGTCCAGGCGCCAATCGTGGCCCTTCCGCTGATTTCGGAAATGAAATTCTCCTTTGCGATGGATGCAGTGATGCCAATGGAGGAAGAACCGGATGACGATTAAGAATCTGAAAAACTATCTTAACAACGAGAGAGGCAGCGGCATGCTGATCATCATGGTCGGCATGCTAATAGCTGCTATTTTCATAGCTTTGATGTTCTTTGATTTCTCAAATGTATTCATTAATAAGCGGGTGACCCAAACAGGCGCTGACTCAGCGGCCTTGGCAGCGGCAAAGTCCTCCAAAGACACGATGAAGGAAACGCTGCAGGAGAAAACCCAGGAAGAGCTGGATGCATTAGGAGAAGCCTGGGAACAGTTCCTGGAGGATTCTGCAGATTCGGAGCCTCCTGCGGAAGGAGAGGATCCACCGCCGCCTCCTTCTGAAAGTGAACTATTAGCAGAGTTTGTGGAAATGATGGAAGACAATTACGATGGCCGAAATATGCCTGGCGATATGGTCAGCTGGATCCTGGATCATTCTGTCGAAGTCAAAGCAAAGACAGCCATGAAGTTCTTCTTTGATGATGATGGCGTAAGGGATATTGCCTGCAAGGCGGTCAGGGACAATTTGACGGAAGCCCGTAAGGAAGCAGAAAAGTTCGCGAAGGAAAACCAGAATGACAAAATAAAACAAATGACCTTTATCCCCGAGGATTTTCGCATCTATGTCGTGACAGAACGAAAGGGTCAATATACGACAGTCCCAGATGAAGGAGTCCCGGCAATTACCGCAGAATCATCTGCAAGGATCGGGAAGCCAGATGGCTTTGACATATTCTGTGACTAGTCTGCACAATGGTCCATTAACCCATGATTATTGGAGCATTCACTTCTTTTTTGAAGGGTGATAAAGTAAATGATAATAAGAAGTTCAAAAATAAGAATTGTATTAGCATTTATGGCTTTGTTTCTGCTCCAGTTTGCCATTCTAAGCCCTGTCTCGGCGGACTTGACAGAAGTCGAAACCAATAAGCAAGGTTTGAGTAAAACAGAACCAACCGATGCTTCGGGAGGAGAACCGGTTGATGGTGAAGATGGTCCCCTACCCTGGTGGAAAAAGGCATTAAATGAGCTCGGTGATATCGGTGACAGTCTGGTCGATGGCTGGAACAAGTTTAAAGACTGGACGGTTGATGAATGGAATGATGCCTGGGATATCGCACAAGACAAGTGGAACGATGCCTGGGATCTTGCACAAGACGTATGGGGTAACATTGAAGACTTCTTTAAAAGTATTGGAGACTGGTTTAGTGAAAATGAATGGGCACAGACGCTGCTCGGAGGAATTCTTGCTGCGGGCATAATCATCGGTGTCATTGCGCTCCTTGTTTTCTTTGGAGTAATCGCTATTCCTCTTGGAATTGTCGCAGGGTTAATCATTGTGGCAGGTGCGCTTATTGGCGGATTCACTTATCAATGGCTCGCGGGTGATAATTACAGCTTCTGGGGAGCGTTTAGTTTCGCTCTTGTTGGAGGAGTACTAGGGTATATTGGCTATGCCACCGGCGCATTCGCCGCAGCAATCGGCTGGATCAGGACAGTTGCCTGGCCTGCTGCCGCTAACTGGTGGAGAACGGCCGCATGGCCATGGCTTAGAGGACGCCCGGCTGCTATTTGGGGCTGGATGAAAGGACCTGCCTGGAATTGGCTTAAAGGCAGAGGGGTGGCGCTTAAAGGGTGGTTTACTGGAAGGGCTGTTCCATGGGCACAGGGATTATGGTCTAAAATAGTAACATATTATACTACTGGTTCGCTCTGGAATAGGTTATTTTATGGGCCTGTACTTGGTATGATTGGGGGAGCTACCAGTAATATAGTCGGGGTAATGATTACTGGTAAATTTGAAGTAGACAACTTACTTATTGATATGGCAATTGGTGGGTTTACAGGAGGCTTGCTGGGACCAATCGTGGCTTCCATGATGACTTATGGAAGGTTAAGTTGGAATGCAGTTTTTGGATTAAGTATCTATGGTGGAGCAGAAAACTATCTAGCTGATGGATTTAAAGAAGGTGCATGGACCAGTTTCGACAACTTCTTTTTTGGAATGGGAATGTCAGTGATTTCAATCAAGGTAATTGGTCTCTTAGTTGATAAGTATATAAAGGTTGAACCAATTGCAGAAATGACTAAGAAGACTGTGGAAGAACTGTTTAAATCAGGCGTAAAGGGTGAACTGTTTGGTAATGAAGAGCCCAAGAGCCATGTTGAAAAACAAACCGATTTACAGCCCAAGGAGCTTCCAGATAAAAGTGTAAAAACTGAAACAATCAAAGAACCTGGAAATGAAAGAATGCTTGATAGTAAAGAAGAGATTACAAATGAAAAGCCCTCTTCAAATGAAAGTATCCAAAAAGATCTAGAGAATAGCCAAAAAACAGAGAATAAGTCATTCAATCACAGTGACAAGAAACTGCATCCTAAATTTAATTAATTTTATACTTGAAGGCGGCTATATTAGGGGGGTGTGTTAATGCCAAAAAAATGGTTTAATATCATATCGAGATTTCTAATGGGAGGCACACTTGTTAGTTTTCTTATCTGGGTTTTCATGGCCCAAGACAACGGAACAATCTATTATGAAGGCAATGAAAGTGTTATTCATACTTTCTTAATTTTGTTTATATTAGCGGTAATTGCAGGTTCGATCGGTTTAAACACTATGGATGATAAAAGTGAAACTATTAGTAAGAAAAAAGTATTTTCCGGTATTGCTATAGCAGTTGTTTTCTTACTATGGAGATTATCAGTAACATTTTAGCTGGAAAAACTAATTTTTATTGGGTCCAGTCATAGGGTTTTAACAGTTTAATGTCAATGAGTGACGAGGGTAAAACGATAAGTAAGAAATAAGTGTTCGATTATAAGATGTTTAATTTAGATTAGCCTAGGCTAATCTCTTTTTTTAGCATCCTGTATCAGGTACGACATAGGGAGGATTCCAGTAGAAAATGTTGATGTGATCCAAATGGAAAAACCGTACCTTCATTTTGGATGCTTACCATTGCAATTTATGCATACTGTCAGAATGACCCCGTAGCTAAATACCTATTACTTGGAGGAAAAAGAAGTGAATTATAAACGACGAATCATCTTTCTTGTGTTCAGTATCTTTCTTATTACAGGATGTTCATCCGAACCAAAGGAAGATACAAAAGCCCAGGAAGTTGCGAAAAGTGAGCAGAAAGAAGAGGAAAGCTCAGAAAAAGCACAAGGAACCGATAAGACTAATGAAAAAGAAGAAGGTTTTGATTTCAACAGTTTACCAGTACCTAGCAATCTGGAGGAGATGATGGTATATCCAGTTGGGCCACTTGCTTCTGCGGAAGGTATTGGTGATGAAGGGGTCAAAAAGGCCCTGGAAGCCATTCCGGCTCTTTCCGAGGAGGCTTCAGACTCAGAATTAACCAGTTTATTTGAGCACTTGTATTCACTTTTTAAAAAGGAATATGAAGACCCAAAGGCAGTCATGATATCTGGAACTGTCAGCGCACCTGGTCAGGAAGCCACGTCTGAAGTAAAGGCGGAAACATTCAATATAGAAGTGATCCTCGATTCCAGCGGAAGCATGGCAAAACAAATGGATGGAAAAGCACGTATGGAACTGGCGAAGGCATCAATAAAAAAGTTCGCGTCCTCCCTCCCGAAAGAGGCAAATATCAGTTTGAGGGTGTATGGACATAAAGGGACCGGATCTGATAAGGATAAGAGTCTGTCATGCTCGTCCAATGAGCTCGTTTATCCTATGCAGCCTTATGACAAGGGTGGCCTAAGCCAAGCCCTAAGGGAATTTAAGCCTGCGGGCTGGACACCACTGGCGCAAGCTATCACTGAAGCGCAAAAGGATCTCAGTCAATATAAAGGGGATGAAAATAAGAACATTATCTACATCGTCAGTGATGGGATCGAAACATGCGGTGGGAACCCCGTGGCAGCAGCGAAAAGTTTAAAAGACTCCGGAATTGCTCCTGTAGTCAATATAATTGGGTTTGATGTGGCGGGCAAGGATCAGCAACAGCTTCAGGAAATCGCCAAAGCAGCAGGAGGCACCTATTCGAATGTAAAAAGCCAGCAACAGCTAAGAGATGAATTCTTTAAAACGGTTGAGGAGTCATTAAAGTGGCTGAACTGGAAGAATAACCAAGAGTTAGATACCTACGAGAAATATAATAACCAGTCTACGAATGTACGTGTGATAACTAATAATTGGCAGACGAATACCACCCTAGAGGAGAACAAAATAATGTTCTCGATTATAGATTTGAATAACAGGGGAAAAATCACGTCTGAACAGAAAAGCAAACTTTTGGATATGAACGAAAGTTATTATAAAACACAAAGGAACTCTATAGAAGAACTACAAACAGTTCTGATTAATGCAACAGATAAAGAAATGAATGAGACATTAGAGGAAATAGACAAGATTTACAAAGAAAATAATCCTGATAATTAGTTTTATGGGGGGGACCTGTGACCAAGGACCCTCACCAGTGGATCTTTGATAGTGTCCAACTTGTTATGTGTGCAATAGGAATTAGAGGTGATTTCATGTCAAAGAAGCTGCTAACCATAATAACGGGGATTATCATTGTCTGCACTTTAACTGGAGCTATCATCTGGGCTATTTCTGAAGCGGACGAAAATGGGAAGATATATCTTGAGGGGAATGAAAATATAGCTTATATCTTTTTAGGCTTATCTATCCTTGGCCTGATTACCGGCTCAATTTCATTAAGAGCGTCGAATGAAGAAGGTGACATTATTAGTAAAAAGTCGGTGCTTTCAGGGGTGGCACTGGCAACGATTTTTTTTCATATGGAGACTTTCGGTTGCATTATAGAAGGAAGCAACTCCAAAATGTCTAAGAAGGTGGATTTAATAGACATATCAGAGATGAAGCAACTCCAAAATGTCTAAGAAAGTGGATTTAATAGACATTTCAGAGATGAAGCAGTCCCAAAATGTCTAAGAAAGTGGGTTTAATGGACATTTCAGAGAGGAAGCAACTCCAAAATGTCTAAGAAAGCGGGTTTAATTGACATTTCTGAGATGCACTTTCATTTCAATCTAAGTGACAAGAAAATGTATCACTTAGTTTTTAATCAGGCTTATATAAGTCATATCCACTTAGGAATATTTGTAAATAGAGTCTTAAGTCCCAGGAACCTCCAAAGTTGTTATTCGTAAATAAAACATCGCTAAATTTTTGAGGATTAAAACCTAAGGAGGTAACAATGAACCGGAAGAAGAATCCTATATTATCAGTTTTGCTGCTTGTGATTAGCTCGCTCTTCATACTCTCAGGCTGCAGCGACGCGAGCCCGAGTGATGCGAAGGCAAAGGCTGAGAAGAAACAAGAGGATAAATATGAAAAGCTGGTGAAGGAAAAAAACAAGGAGCTTGAGCTTCAGCCGCTTGAGCTGGGTTCCTATAACGAGGAGATTGGCTCCACTTTTTCCAGTCCAGAGTATAAGGAATTCGCGGTCAACGGGAAGTTTGTCGTCGAAGGGGAGATTGACAAGTTTTCTTCTTTGAAGTCGGATTATGTACTGATCAAAGTATCGGCAGAGGAAGAAGGGCCTGCGGGACAGCAGCATGAGTACTACGCTAAGCTGAAAGATGGCAAGTACAAGCAGACAATTCGTTTTTTTAATGGGGAAGGCAAGTACCGTGTGAGTGTCCATATCCCGAGCAATGAAACGGAGAACTATTATTTTGAAGCAACCGCCTTTGAGGTCCACAATGTGAATCCGAATATCGAGCGGGATCTTGTTCTGACCCCGTTTGGCCAGGACGCAGAAGTGGCTCTTGGAGTTGATTCTGGCTATGTGAAAGAAAACGAGATTTTCAGATTGGAAGGAGAAGCTGGAAATCTGACAGATGAAGATACCGTCATGCTGAAGCTGACTAAGGATATGGAGAGCTGGAAGCATATTATGCCGATCAAGGATGGCAAATTCAGCTATGACGTGCCCTTATTTTACGGTAAAGGTGTCCATGAACTCGAGGTTCTCGTTCCGGATGAAGAACGTGAAAATTACTACCAGACGGCTACGACAATTTTAATTGATAATGAGTCTGACAAGACGATGCTGCCGATTGAGTATATGGATCAATACCTAGAGCGCGGCGTTACTCTCGAGTCCCCTGTATATGGCGGTGAAGAGACAGATGGCATGTACAGCATAAAGGGGAAAATTGATCCTAATGCCGTGTTTGGCCCTGAAACAACACATATCTATATCACGACTAAAAAGGGAGAAGATGAAGCGTTAGATGTCATACCGGTTAAGGACTTTACATTTGATGACTCCTTTTATCTGCGGTTCGGTCCCGGAACATATGAGGTTATACTTAGCGTACCAGAGATAAAAGAAGAAAATAGTGATTATTTCAGGTTTTACGGGTTTGCCCGCTTTGAGGTTGAATCCACCGGTGAAGATCAGCGTGACCTGCTGCCATCAAGGGGTGTTCAATCCGATTCAGAGCCGATCAGACAGCTGGCAAGTGAAATCACCGCAGGAAAGAGCACGGAGAGGGATAAGGCTAAAGCAATCTATGAGTATGTAGCCAAAACGGTTGCCTATGATGTTGAAAAGCTGGAGACAGATGATTTTGAATGGGATGATAGCGCGCTGAAAACACTGGATTTAAAAACAGGTGTCTGTCAGGACTATTCTTATCTGGCAATTGCTTTATTGAGAGCAAGCGATATTGAATCACGGTTCGTGGAAGGCATGGCCCGCGGCGGCTGGTGGCCATCAAGACATGCGTGGGTTGAAGCAAAAATTGACGATGAATGGATCACCATGGATCCGACCTGGGGTTCGGGGTATGTAGACGATGGAAAGTTTGTGGCAAAATATGATGAAAAGTATTTTGATCCCAATATGGCTGAGTTTGAAAAAACACATACAAGAACGGGAATATCGTATTGAGAAAAATCTCAGAGCTGAAAATGGCTCTGAGATTTTTTGCAACTAGACAGGGCTCAAGTTAAAAACAAACTCTAATTACAGCCGGCTTTCTGTGTCTCTTAAGAGTCAAGAACGATATAGGGATAGCGATATATCTGCTAAAATATAAATTTAGACGATATGACTCTTGCAAATATTGTTGAAACTCGTCATATTGTAGATAGGAGGTGCGATATGCGAAACGATATACAGCCGAATGAACAGGCATTCTCAACAAAAGAAGTGGCTGAGGAAGTAGGAATTGCTACTCCAACTGTCCGAAAGTATGGACAAATTCTGGAGCGTAACGGTTACGAGTTTTTGAAAGATGGCGACCGCCGAATCTTTGTCCAGTCTGATATAAAAGCGCTTATAGCGCTACGCGATACAGACAAGCCACTGGACGATACGGCTAAAGATCTTGTGGCCGGGCAAAAACAAAGGCTCGATGGGTCAAGCAGTACGGAGATTGCAATCAACGATACATATGGAAATAATTTACCGCAAGACCCAGATCAATTAAAAGAGGTTTTGCTTTTTGTGGTCAATGAACTGGCAGCCGCGCGTGAAATGAATATGCAGCTAAAAAACGATATGGTCCAGATGAAGACAAGTGTTTCCCAGCTTCAGCAAGATCATCATGTGATCAGTTCCAGCATTGGGAATTCAGCACAAAGAACAAATGCAAAGATTGAAAAAATCCTCGAGCAGCAAAATGCCCATTACGAAGACTTGCTGCAGCAGGAAAGAGAGAGAAGTGAGCTCCTGCAAAAAGAGATTAAGAAGATGCGGGAAGAGCAAAAGAATGAGTGGAACTCCCAAAGTGATTTCAATAAACGTTTAGAAGTAGAATTAAAGAATAGAAAATGGGGTTGGCTTTCCGCGATATTCCGGAAATAAGTTGCATGAAAGACCTTCAATAAATTGAATAATCTCGAAGAATAGAGCGTATTGCTGACCGATATGAACATGAGCACTGCTAAAAGTGAGTATTCATGTGCAGAAAAGCTTAACGATATATCGCCTGACGATACGCTATACGAAATACATTCAAGTGCCTCCGGACAGCAAAGCCAGGTGTCGATTACCCCGCCTTCAAAATTCAACAATTTCCCGAGAAATATCTACAATTTATGATTACGCGGTCGACAAAATATCAGCACTTCCATATTAACAGAACGCGGATCAATGAATACATAATAAAATCCCCAATGGATTATGCTCCATAGGGGATTTTTCTCGTTCATTTTATAACAACTTCTTCATCCGTCCTGCAAGTGGGATGACAACCAGACCTGCAAGGACAACTTGCATGATGTTTCCTGGGATTGAGCCGAATGGCTGAATCCAGTTTCCGTATAGGACCACTTCAGTAAAATAGTAGCCTACGATCTTAATGACAAGGGCAGCGACAACTGCCAGGGAGTAAACCAATACTTTCTTGCCAGGCATTTTTTCCGCAATCAATCCCGCTACATAGCCCATAGCGCCGACGATCACGAAAGTGAACGGTGCCCACAATGCCCAGCCGGAGATGATGTCGAACAAGCCCATACCGAAGGCTCCTGCTATTGCACCTGTTTTCCTGCCGTAAACGAAAGCGGCAATAAATAGAGGAATATTGCCCATATGGATCAGGCCTCCATTACCCATAATCGGCAGCCTGATGTTAATGAACATGGTTGCAACGACAGTCAATGCAATGAAAAGCGCATTGATGACTAAAACTTTTGTTTTAGTTGTTTCTTTGGTTGTTGAGTATGCTGCATTCATTTCGTAACCTCTTTCTCTTTTCAGGACTCTTTTCGTATGCCTCGAAA
Organism: Mesobacillus jeotgali; assembly: GCF_014856545.2. NCBI lineage: Bacteria > Bacillati > Bacillota > Bacilli > Caryophanales > Bacillaceae > Mesobacillus > Mesobacillus jeotgali. The sequence continues at coordinate 274,830 of NZ_CP109811.1, forward strand.
CTTCCTTTTTACTTACTATCATACTCCTTATTGGTAAGTTAATAAATACATAAAAATATACACATGTACAGAATTTTGGGAATTTAAAGCTTTCCTCTTATGGCTAAAAACGAATTGATGCTTAATTTTCGGGAAACCTAACGATGTCTTGTATCGAAATCGATCATGGGGAGTTGGCAGAATTGAATAAGGTATCAAATGTGTTCTGGATTTCTCTCGTTCTTGCGAGTGGATTTGTGATTTGGGGCGTGGTTGCTCCGGTTCAATTAGGTGAGGTTATGGATCAAACCAAGGCATTCTTTTTAGATTCATTTGGCTGGTTTTATCAATTGGCAGCTTCTTTCTTCCTCCTGTTTGCGATATTTTTGATTTTTAGCAAGTATGGAAAAATAAAATTAGGTGCTGATGACGACAAACCAGACTTTAACAGAAAAACGTGGTTTGCCATGCTATTCAGTGCTGGTATGGGGATCGGGCTGCTATTCTTTGGAGTCTCGGAGCCTATCTCTCATTTTGCGAATCCGCCTATTGGTGAAGGGGGTACACCTGAGGCTGCAAAGGTTGCTTTGAGATATACGTATTTACATTGGGGCTTTCATGCTTGGGCTATTTACGCTGTCATTGCGCTTGTCCTTGCTTACTATAAATTCAGGAAAAAGAAACCCGGGCTGATGAGTATAACTCTTAGTCCTCTATTAGGGGAACGCTCAAAAGGAGCGATTGGAACCATCGTGGATGTAGTCGCGGTATTTGCGACAATTTTTGGTGTAGCAGCATCTTTAGGGTTAGGAGCTGCCCAGATCAATGGGGGGCTCAACTATGTAACGGGGATACCAAACAATTTCACGACTCAGCTCATTATTATTGCTATCGTAACCGTCCTCTTCCTGCTTTCTGCCAGCACTGGTCTGCAGAGGGGGATTAAGTATTTAAGCAATGCCAATTTAGTATTGGCCGTCATTCTGCTTTTTGCATTCTTGATTTTGGGACCAACAGGTTTTGTGCTTGACCTGTTTACCACTACGCTCGGGAGTTACGTTCAGAACCTTCCAGGCATGGGGTTGAGGCTTACTCCTTTTAACGAAGAACAAGCTAGCTGGATAAAGGATTGGACGATTTTTTACTGGGCATGGTGGATAGCCTGGGCACCTTTCGTTGGGACATTCATTGCGCGTGTTTCCAAGGGAAGGACGGTGAGGGAGTTCATGATTGCCGTTCTCGTTATACCTACTCTGGTCTGTGCTTTCTGGTTTGCAATTTTTGGCGGGACTGCTATTTACTTCGAGTACTTTGAAGGGGCCAACATAGCCGGACAAAACTTAGAAACAGCCCTGTTTTACGTATACGACCTTTTACCATTCTCGGGTGCATTGGTCGTTGTTACCTTGTTGCTGATTACTACATTCTTTGTCACTTCGGCAGATTCAGCCACTTTCGTCCTAGGGATGCAAACAGCAAAAGGAGATCTGAACCCTCCCAATGTGGTTAAAATAGTCTGGGGGCTTTTTCTATCAGCCTCTGCTATCGTATTAATGCTCTCCGGCGGGCTGAGTGCTATGCAAACAGCCATCATCGTCAGCGCCTTTCCATTGACCTTTGTTCTAATCGCTATGTCCTTCTCGATATTAAAAGACTTTAAATCAGAGGCCCTTGAAAAAAAGCCGAAAAAGGAAAAAGGGAAATTCGCAAAGAAAGAAGATAAGCCAGATCCGAGCCCGATTTAAATATTTTCAGGTAATACTAGATGGATCCGTCCCATTTTTGGGAGGGATCTTTTTCTTTGTGTACATGGAGAATGGGACGGAGCTTTATGGATGTGGTTTGTTAAGATGACTGATATGGAATCTAAAAAATTGAAACCTTTTATCGTACTTGTCGTCTAAAGGTTGATTTTTAACAGGAGGTGCAAATAAATTGCATCGATTTCACTTTTCCGGAGAAGAGGAATCAGCGTCGAAAGAAGAAATTCTGATAAAACTGATGGATTCCTATGGCGATATGGTTAAGAAATTGGCTTTTACATACGTAAAAGACATTAATCTGGCTGAGGATATTACGCAGGATGTGTTTATCAGCTGCTACAATAACCTTCATCTATTTAGGGAGAACTCATCTTATAAAACCTGGATATACAGGATCGCAATTAACCGTTCCAAAGATGTTGTGAAGAGTAATGCATATAAACGTATTTTGCCATTCAAAAAGTTTACAGTCACATCCAGGGAAAAAACACCTGATCTAAAGTTAATTGATAAAAATACACATACCACCGTGACAGAATCATTATTGAATCTGCCTTCGAAATATCGTGAGATTCTTTATTTCTTTTATTATGAGGAATTGAAGTTAAGAGAAATCAGTGAGATTACCAGTCTGAAGGAAGCAACAGTTAAAACGAGGTTGAGCCGTGGAAGGCAGCTGTTGAAAAAGGAGCTTGAAAGGAGGAGGTTTGAATATGAGTGAAAAGGATTTTTTCAATTTAAAAGAAAAACTGGATCATGAAGTGTACGGAAGGATTACTTTTTCACCAAAAGAAAAGGAGCGTGTATGGACGGAGTTGAGCTCTTCCGGAAATAGAAAGAGAGGATCTCTTTTTCAAAAAATAATGATAAATATGGGTGCGGCTGCCGTCTTTGTCGGGATGGGAACATTCGTAGTCCATGAGGTCATGACTAGTCAGGAATCACCATTAGAGCAAGCATCAGAGTTACAGGGGAAAAATATGAATCACGACCTGCCTCAAAAAACAGTGACTGCAAGTGAAGATACCAATCATGACAAAGCTTGGGAAGACCGTACAATCACGGATGGGTTGGGTCCCTATGACTCAAAGAACGTAAAGGAATTTATTGCCCTGAATGCCGAGTTGTACAGTGCCCCACTGCCTGAGCAGTACGCTGACGACCCTGAACACTACCATTGGATTGAAGCAACTGTACTTTTGGGAGGGTTAGAGCTTAATTATAAGGTAGAAGGAGCGGTCATTGAAAAAGATTTCCGTAACCTCAAGGAGCTTGCATCCATAGTGATGGAAGAGCATAAAAAGCGTTTTGAACACTTGAATTTAAAAAATGAAAATCCTTTTGATTATAAAGACCAATTCAAACCACCTAGCGATAGAATGAAAAAGGCACACAAGTATATCGTCGGCTTGCTGAACGATCTCCATATTGCAATCAACAAGGATGGAACGGGTGGTAACAATGGATATTCCCATATGCTTGATGGTAATAAAACGGAAAAATTGGAATCGTTTATACGTAACGAGTAGCAATGGCTTGGATCTATCCTATCTTGGGTGGATCCTTTTTAATTTCATTAAGGTTATTCTAAAATTCGATAAAAAAGCTCAAAATCTCCTATTGTCCCACTTTAGATACCATGTTAATATCAGAATATTAAAAATAGTATAAAAACACTAACAAAAGGGGGATAGAAAGCTGTCATCCACCAAGAAGATACATAACCATTTTGGAGAGAATTTGGGGAGGTCTTACGATGAGAAAGTCATTAGCAGTCATATTAAGCGGTGCGATGCTTCTGCTTGCTGCTTGCGGTGGCGGCGGTAATCAGGCGAGCGGAGAAAAGAAGGATGAGATGGTGAAAATCGGAATCACCCAGATTGTTGAACATCCTTCCCTTGATGCAGCGAGGGAAGGATTTATTGAAGCACTTAAGGATGCAGGTTATGAAGAAGGAAAGAATCTGAAGCTTGATTACCAGAATGCCCAGGGCGATATGAACAACAATGCATCGATTGCGCAAAAGTTCGTTTCAGATAAAAATGACCTTATTTTAGCGATTGCGACAGCAAGTGCCCAGGCAGCTGTCCAGGCAACAAAGGATATTCCGATTCTGTTCACGGCAATCACGGATCCTGTCGGTGCTGAGCTGGTTCAATCCATGGAGAAGCCAGGCGGAAATGCAACGGGTACAACAGATACACATCCTGATGCCATTAAGAATACAATCGAGGCAATCAAAAAGTTCATCCCTGGAGCGAAGAAGGTCGGGATTATCTACAACAATGGAGAACCTAACTCCGTCGTGAATGTGAAAAATGCAAAGGAAGCACTGGAAGCAGCGGGACTTGAGGCAGTTGAAACGACTATTTCAGCCAGCTCTGAAGTGAAGCAGGCAGCTGAGTCCATGGTCGGCCGTGTAGATGTCCTCTATATTCCAAAGGATAATACTGTGGTAGCTGCGCTCGAATCAGTGATCACAGTGGCGAATGATAAAGATATTCCAATGTTTGTCGGTGAAGGTGATTCAGTAAAACGTGGCGCGTTCGCATCCTATGGACTTGATTATCACGATCTTGGCTACACCACTGGTAAAATGGCAGTTGAAATCCTCGAGGGCAAAAAACCAGCTGACATTCCTGTTGGCTATCCGGAGAACCTCGAATTGGTAGTTAATAAAAAGGCTGCTGAAGAGGAAGGAATCACGCTGACTGAGGATATGCTCAAAGATGCCAAGATTGTTGGAGAATAATAGGGAGGAGCCTGCAGAATTTGTGCAGGCTCTTATTAATATCAAAAAAGTATAAATTTTACACCGAGAAATGTTCAGCTCCAGCGCCTAGCCCCTCGAGACGTTTCGGTCCCGCCAATGAAGTCAAAGAACGACTTCACTGTCAGGCCCTCCAACGCTTGTCGGGGCTGACCAAGGCGCTTTCGCATTTCTTATTCAGCTGACCAGATAATACTATTTTCCTAATCTAAATAAACCAAAATACCCTTCTAAATAAAACCAAAACATAATACTTTTTAACGATGTGAAAAAAAGGGGGTATGGGTTTGCGAAGGAGTAAGAGGATTATGTCATTATTGATGGTTTTATTGCTGATGGTGCCGGTTGCTACAAAGGCTGGAGATTTTGGCGGGGGTTCTTCCGGAACTCCGGGAACATGGTATGTAGGTTCTAACCCTTCATGGGTGGACCCGGCAAAAGCACCGATTGTCTTTATTCATGGTTACAACAGTTCGGCCTCGGTCTGGTGGGACGGAAATGATATGTATGAGACCGCTCTGGCCAATGGATATCAAACAGCATTCATCGACCTTTATCCGGAAAGGGATATGTGGGAAAATGGGGCAATGCTGGCTGGTAAGCTAAGACAAATTTATGAGTATTTCGGCTACAAGAAGCTGGTCGTTGTTGGCCACAGCAAAGGCGGAGTCGATACCCAGACCGCACTTGTCCATTACGGGGCGCACCAGTATGTATCGAATGTCATCACTCTTTCATCACCTCATCATGGCACACAGCTCTCGGACCTTGCCCACAGCAGCTCTGCCTGGTGGCTGGCAGCCTTGCTTGGAAACAATAATGATGCGACACGTTCGCTGCAGACAGGGAATATGAGATATTTCCGAAGCATTACCGATGGAAGGGCTGAGGCAAAATTGAACCGCTATTACACATTAGGCGGATACAAATGGGGTTCATTCGGCAGTGCCTTATATTGGGGAGGCCTTTATTTAAGCAGCTATGGTTCCAATGATGGTGTTGTCACTGTCACCAGCTCCCGCTTGCCTGGCGGAACAATCATTCGTGAAGGGGCATGGAACCATACGACCATTCGTGAAGGCTCGCATACTTTTTCGGTATTCAAGCCGTATACAATGTCAGAGCAGCCTGCCAGTTCAAATGCATTTTCAGCTGCCGAGAGCATGTCAGAGCCTGAGACAAACCAGATTGTAAAAGGCGGCAAAGCTGATAAAGCGATCAGTGAGAGTTTCGTGATCGAGGAAGGCGCAGAAAGCTTCCAAATGGCATTCCTCAGTGAAAAGAAGATGGCTTCGCTCAAACTGAAGGGGCCGGATGGCCAGGAGTATAAGGCGTCAAGAATCGAACAAGACGCTGGTGAATTTTTTAAAGGAGCATGGGTCCATACTTTTAAAATCGAAAAACCAGAGGCAGGGAGTTGGAAGGTATCAGGCCCAGCCGCCTCCTACCTGCTAGTGGTCGGCATTGACAGCCCGCTTGATGTTGAATTGAAAAAAGCAAAAAGTCAAAGTCTGAAAGCTTCATATAAATCAAAGTGGATCAAATATGACCATGATGGCAAAAAGAAGCTGAAGGAAGCAGGCAAAGGTTCGAAAGCTGGCAAAGTCCTCGACGGTGACCTCGCCGCGCCAGGTGTATACAACCTGACAACAGAAGTTACAGGAGTAGACGCTAAAGGGAAGCCGTTCGAAAGGACCATCATTGAATCCATCTATGTCGATGAAATTGGAAAGACTCACAGATAAAGGCAGAGGCGGCTGGTGGAAACCAGCTGCTACCTGAATGGCAGAAATGACGGAGCATTCTATCGAAGGTTATCCATAAGGAAGTACTTAGCCTTGAAATGTGTCCTTATGTAAGAGAAACGCCATGCATAAGGGTGCATTTATCCCTAGAATGGGCCCTTGCGCAATCATCCATCTTATATAGCCTGTTCTACCTACAATCAATTCCTGGCCCTAAGTCTTATTCACTAAATTATACATAAATGATGGAGTGGCAGGATTAACGTCCGATATAGAAATTAAGAGTTTTTACACCAGGAGGAGAAAGTAATGCATGTTTTGGATTTGGTTGCCAGAATCAACAATTGTGTCGAAGAACTCGATTTTGCTGCCGCAAGGATGTATATGGAGGAGAACATCGAGATCCTGAATGAGCATCGCAACCGTTTAAAATCAAATGCGAGGGAATTGCTCGAGTTTTTGACGAAAAGGATGGAGGCTGGACAGCAGCCGCTTACGAGGAAAGAAATGGCGGTCATCAATGCAGTGAACAGCTATGCTTCAAAGTTTGACTTGAGGGGCTTGAAGGTGATCATCAGGGACCACTCACTGTTATTTTTAAGGAATGATATTGAAGCCTACTTAAATACGGATGCGAAAATCATCCTTGAGGGCATGGGTGCGATTCCAAAGGCAGCAAGTTAAAGAGAGTTCATATAAGTGTTGGTGACGGCTTCTGGGGATGAGGCCGTTTTTTTTATTTTAATGAAACTTTCCTATTTAACATTCCGTCTATCACAAAGTGGAAATAATTTCACCCTGCATATTACAGGATTTTGCCAGAAAATAGCGAATATAGACTTATTGGAGTAAAAAAGTAATAGGTTAACTAGATAAATAGATTTTAAGGGGGAAGTTTCGGTGAGGAATCAGATGAATCCAACGGTTGAAAGAATATTAGAAAATATTGATAAGGTTATGACAGGTAAGAGGAATGTGGCGGAGCTCAGCTTGATTGCATTGCTTGCTGGCGGACATGTGCTGCTTGAGGACGTGCCCGGAGTGGGGAAGACGATGATGGTCCGTGCGCTTGCGAAGTCTGTCAGCGCCAAGTTCAGGAGAATCCAGTTCACGCCAGACCTGTTGCCTTCCGATGTGACAGGGGTTTCGATTTACAATCCAAAAGAGATGGAGTTTGAATTCAGGCCAGGCCCAATCATGGGAAATATCATTCTTGCCGATGAGATCAACAGAACATCTCCAAAGACACAGTCAGCTCTTTTAGAAGGAATGGAAGAGCACAGTGTGACGGTTGATGGTGTGACCCATATACTTGGCAAGCCGTTTTTCGTGATGGCGACTCAGAATCCAATTGATTATGAGGGTACCTATCCATTGCCGGAGGCACAGCTTGACCGATTCCTGTTAAAAATGAAGATGGGCTATCCTTCCCTGGACGAAGAAATGGAAGTTTTGCATCGGGCGCAGCGGAATCTTCCAATCGAAGACTTGCAGCCTGTTGTAACGCTTGAAGATCTGCGTGACCTGCAACAGAGCATTAAAGAAGTAGTGGTAGATGATACGATCAAGCGATATATCGTGGAACTGTCTAGCCGGACTCGCGGCCATTCAAGCGTATACCTTGGTGTCAGCCCTCGTGGTTCGATCGCCTTGATGAAGGCTGCCCAGGCATATGCATTTATTTACGGAAGAGATTATGTCATTCCAGATGATATTCAGTACCTTGCTCCTTATGTTTTCGCCCACAGGATCATTTTGAAATCAGAGGCCAGGTTCGAAGGGATCACAACTGAGGATGTCGTCAACAGAGTGTTGGCGAGAGTGCCTGTGCCGGTCCAAAGGCTCGTGAAGTAATATGAACAAATATTTCCAAAAGTTTAAAGAAGTTTGGAAGCTCATCGTTTTATTGTTTTTGATTTTGATTACCTTTTCCTATGCGATGTTCCAGGGCGGCTTTGTCAGCTGGTTCCTGTTTTACAGCTTCTTGCCATTCGCTCTTTACGCATTGGGCCTCGCTCTTTATTCAATAAAAGATATCAAGGCGGAAAGAGTGTATACGAAACAGGAATTTAACGCTGGAGAGAAGTTCAAAGCCAGCATTGTTCTTGAAAGGAATATGATTTTCCCGCTGTTTTATGCGATTGGCGAAGAAGCGGTCGGGAATACACTTTCGGGTCACCGGGATTTGCAAAAAGCGAGGACTATGCTGTTTCCGGGATTCAGCCGGGTATTCGGCTTTGATTACTCGATTGAAAACCTTCCTCGTGGTGAGCATACTTTACAGGGCATCAAGTTTAAAACGGGGGATCCGCTCGGATTAATTGAAAAAGAAAAGCTGCTGCCGGTTGAAAATAAGATTCTGGTTTATCCTGCGTATCAGGATATGGTTTACAGACCGGCAGCTCATCATTTCGACCAGGGGATGACCGCCTCGAAGGAGCGAGTCCAGCGTGATACGTCGATGGCAATCGGTGTTCGTGAATACCAGCCGGGAGACCGTTTCTCGTGGATTAACTGGAAGGCGACTGCAAGACGGAATGACATTATGACGAAGGAATTCGAGCAGAGGCAATCGCATGACGTGACCATTCTGATGGACTGTGCCCCTGAACCGCGCTTTGAAGTTGTTGTATCATTCACTGCTTCAGTCATCAGGGCGATTTTACGCAAAGGTGCACAGGTGGGCTTATTGACATTAAGTGCTGAGCGAAAGGCATTTCCTGCCCGTGGCGGTGAAGGTCACCAGCAACAGCTGCTCTACCATCTTGCTAAAATCCAGGATGAGTCCCCGGTTCCGTTTAACCGGGTCCTTGAGGCAGAGAGCTTCTTAGCGCAGCAGAATAATTCAATCATGTTGATAACCGCACAGTTGACTCAAGAGTTGATTGAAAAAGCTGCTTTTTATAATCAACGGAACGGATCGGTGAGCATTTTCCTGGTCAAGAACCGACAGGAATCCCCGACCAATACGGAGAAAAATTTAAGAGCCTCGGCCAATGCAAGAGGAATCCATCTTGTCATGGTACATGACGGACACTTCGCGGAAGCCTTCTCGGAGGTGAATAGAGGTTGAGGAACGATAATCCAAAAAAAGACTCCACTTTCTTTTTGCTGTATATTTTCAGCTTTTTGCTGCTCTGGGAGTGGCTTCGGCCATTGAAGGAACTGACAGATACCGGACACCTGAGTGTGTTTTTAGGTTTTGTGTTTATCTCTCTAATGATGGCCTACTTCAATATGCCAATTCTTCCGTCAGCTATCATAAAAATCATCATTATCTTATATTCCGTCCACTTTATGTACTATGAGGGCACTTTTTTCAGCCTGGAGTGGTTTGGCCAGCTGTTCAAGGAGGTAATCGCTAATTCAGGTATTATCATGAATGCAGAATGGACCGAAATTTCCAATTCGTTCAGGACGCTGCTGTTCTTCACCTTGCTTTGGCTGATGGCATACCTGATCCAATACTGGCTGATTAACAGGAAACAAATCTTCGTGTTTTTCTTCATGACGCTGGTATATATCACGGTACTTGATACGTTTACTCCATATGAAGCAGACTTGGCGATCGTCCGGACAGTGATTGCGGGTTTTGCTGTGATGGGGATGCTGGCGTATTACCGGATTGCAGATAAGGGAGCAGTGAATAAGAACCTGAAAAGTGCGAAAAGGTGGATGGTACCGCTAGTCGCCATGATTCTCCTGAGCGTGGGGATTGGCTATGCGGCTCCGAAGGCTGACCCAATCTGGCCGGACCCTGTTCCGTTTATCACCTCCTATAATGAGGATTCAGGCGAAGGCAGCGGAGGGGTTAAAAAAGTCGGCTACGGAACGGATGATTCTGCACTTGGCGGACCGTTCATCGGAGACGACCGGGTCGTTTTTACCGCAGAGGCCGATGGTCGTCATTACTGGCGGATTGAGACCAAAGACGTCTATACAGGTAAAGGGTGGGTTGCTGACAAGGGGACTGCCGTGCCTGTGGAATTTTCACCTGAACAGACCATCCCGATGCAGCCTTTTGAAGAGGAAGTTAAAACGGAACAGCGTACGAGCAGGGTCATCCCGAAGATCGGGTATCCTCACATTGTCTATCCGTTGGGGGTGACACAAGTGGGAGCTTCTGCGGGGAAATCTGTTCTCCAATTTAGCCTTGATCCAACAACAGAAAAAATCATGTCAATGGCGGATGGTCAAGCAGGCTCAATCGGACCATACTCACTGACCTTTAACCACCCGGTGTACAGTGTAGAAAAGCTTAAGGCTGCCGGACCTGAAGAACTGGAGGCAGAGTTTGCCTTTCTCTCAAAATACACACAGGTACCTGAAGAGCTCCCGGAGCGGGTAGTTGAGCTTGCTGAGGAAATAACAAAAGATAAAGAGACCTGGCTGGAAAAAGCGCAGGCGATAGAAAAGTATTTCCGGTCGAACGAATTTGTCTATGATCAAACGAATGTGGCAATCCCGGATGAAAATCAGGATTATGTCGACCAATTCCTGTTTGAAACACAGCGTGGCTACTGTGATAATTTCTCAACATCGATGGTTGTCATGATGCGCTCTGTTGGCATTCCAGCGCGATGGGTAAAGGGTTATACAGAAGGGGAGTATATCGATACACTAGAGAATGGCCGCCGACTTTATGAGGTCACTAATAACAATGCCCACTCATGGGTAGAGGGTTATTTCCCTGGTGTCGGCTGGGTGCCGTTTGAACCGACACAAGGATTTTCAAATAACGTTCAATTTGAGTATGACAATAATAATGACTCACAAAACCAGACGGGCCAAGAAGAAGAGGAAGATACAACACCTGCAGCTCCGGTGAAGCCTGAACTGCCAGAAGAGCAGGCACCCGCTGACAAGCCGAAGGTCTCTTTTTCAGAAGGCCTGAAAAATGCAGGAGCATTCCTGAAGGATAACCTGCAGAAGATTTTCCTCACATTGCTCGCAGTTGCCGTGTTCGCTGCAATCTTATATAGATGGAGAGGAAAATGGCTGCCTTTCGTGTATATCCTTCTCTATAAGTACAAAAGAGAAAACAAGTATTTGGAGAAAGCCTATATCGTTCTATTGAAAGAGCTCGGGAGATATGGCCTGAAGAGAGAGAGAGGCCAGACATTGCGCGACTATGCTAACTATGTGGATTCATTTTTCTCTACAAACGAGATGCGCTGGCTTACGGAAAAGTATGAAGAGTATCTTTACCGTGGCGATATGGATGAAGACATGTGGCAGAATGCGAAAAAGTATTGGGAGTTCATGATTCGGAAAGTTAGTGCTTGACCGATAAATTATTATACTGATACAATGTTGGCAACTATATAGAATCAACCTTCATATATCCTCGATAATATGGTTCGAAAGTATCTACCAAATCACCGGAAATGATTTGACTATGAAGGCAGGTTTCTTTTTGTTCGTAATGGGCTGGAATCCTGCTTTCCTATTATTTTTGGAGGCAGGATTCTGGCTTTTTTTATTGTCCAGCTTCTGCGCATGTGCTTATCTTTATGTACAAAAAACGCGGCGATAAACCATACTATCTACATAACCTTCTGCTTAAGGAAGTTTCCGCGTTCTATTTTATAATGAGGTGACTTTATGAAAACCGAGCTGCAAGACCAGGAAAAGATTATTGTATTAGATTTTGGCAGCCAGTATAACCAGCTGATCACGAGAAGGATCAGGGAATTTGGCGTCTACAGTGAGCTTCATCCACATACGATTACGGCAGCTGAAATCAAGGAGATGAATCCAAAGGGAATCATTTTCTCCGGAGGCCCGAACTCTGTCTATGATGAAGGGGCGTTCCGGTGTGATGAGGAAATATTTGAGCTAGGCTTGCCGATTTTGGGAATCTGCTACGGAATGCAGCTGATGACGATGCATTTCGGCGGCAAGGTCGAGAAGGCAAAGAACCGTGAATACGGAAAGGCTCTGTTGACTCTGCACAACCAGAATAGACTATTTGAAGGAACACCGGGCGAACAGGTTGTCTGGATGAGCCACGGAGACCTCGTGACGATGTCACCGCCGGGCTTTTCGGTGGATGGCATCAATCCATCCTGCCCAATAGCGGCAATGAGTGATGAGAGCCGCAAGCTTTACGCGGTACAATTCCATCCTGAGGTTCGACATTCCATCTACGGAAATGAACTTTTGAAAAACTTCGTGTTCAAGGTGTGCGAATGCGAAGGTAACTGGTCAATGGAAAACTTCATCGAAATTGAGATGGAAAAAATCCGCCAGCAGGTTGGTGACAAGAAAGTTCTTTGTGCACTTAGCGGTGGAGTGGATTCCTCGGTAGTAGCGGTGCTGATTCACAAAGCGATCGGTGACCAGCTGACTTGTATTTTCGTTGATCATGGTTTATTGCGTAAAGATGAAGCAGAAGGTGTCATGAAGACTTTTGCTGATGGCTTCAACATGAATGTCATCAAAGTCGATGCAAAGGACCGTTTCCTCAGCAAGCTGGAGGGAGTTTCCGATCCTGAGCAGAAACGTAAGATCATTGGCAATGAGTTCATCTATGTGTTTGATGATGAAGCTGAAAAACTGAAAGGCATCGAGTTCCTTGCGCAGGGAACATTGTATACTGATATTATCGAAAGTGGTACGGCGACTGCACAGACAATCAAGTCGCACCATAATGTTGGCGGACTGCCTGAAGATATGCAGTTCAAGTTGATCGAACCGTTGAATACCTTATTCAAGGATGAAGTACGTGCGCTCGGAACAGAGCTTGGCATTCCTGATGAAATCGTCTGGCGCCAGCCGTTCCCTGGACCAGGTCTAGGTATCCGTGTCCTTGGGGCTATTTCTGAAGAGAAGCTTGAGATTGTTCGGGAATCAGATGCCATCCTTCGTGACGAAATCAAGAAAGCCGGTCTAGACCGTGAAATCTGGCAGTACTTCACCGTGCTTCCTGACATCCGCAGCGTCGGAGTTATGGGCGATGCGAGAACCTATGATTACACGATCGGAATCCGTGCAGTAACGTCCATTGATGGAATGACATCAGACTGGGCAAGGATTCCTTGGGATGTCCTTGAAATCATCTCGACAAGAATCGTCAATGAAGTGGATCACGTGAACCGGGTCGTATATGACATTACCAGCAAACCGCCTGCGACTATTGAGTGGGAATAAAATACGAACGATTTTAAAAACGGACATGAAAATGTTCGTTTTTTTATTGACTCAGGACAAAAGCCCTGTTAGAATAAAACTGAACTTAATAATTTGTCATAATTCGTCGTATAATCTTGGGGATATGGCCCAAAAGTTTCTACCGAGCTACCGTAAATGGCTTGACTACGAGGTATATAAATCATGGCTGGCAATCTATCGAACTTATAATCTATTGCTGCCATCATTACTCTTATTACCTTCAGTCAACGCCCGGTATCCCGTGGCGTTTTCTTTTTGGCCTTATTTCCTGAATTCTATTCAGGGGGAAAGAAAAATGAAGAAGTATTTTGAATTTGAAAAGCTCGGCACGAACTATCGCCGCGAATTCATTGGAGGAATGACCACGTTCCTCGCCATGGCTTACATCCTGGTTGTTAATCCTAATATACTGACACTGGCAGACGTACCCGACCTGCCGGAAGCATTGAGGATGGATACAGGAGCTGTCTTTGTAGCGACAGCACTTGCTGCAGCAGTCGGCTCCATCATCATGGGCCTGATCGGTAAATACCCAATCGCCCTTGCTCCTGGAATGGGCTTGAACGCATTCTTTGCTTACACAGTTGTCTTAAGCCACGGAGCACCATGGCAGCATGCACTTGCGGCAGTGTTCATCTCAAGCGTGTTCTTCCTAATCCTGACGATTTCAGGCTGGCGGGAAAAATTGATTAATGCCATCCCGGTTGAACTAAAGCACGCAGTCGGAGCCGGTATCGGATTGTTCATCACATTTATCGGTTTGAAAAATGCGGGCATCATCGTCGATAATCCAGCAACCCTCGTCGGACTGGGCGACCTGACAAGCGCCAACACATTGCTAGCACTTTTTGGCTTATTGATAACAGTCATCATGCTGACAAGAGGCATCCATGGTGCAGTATTCTTCGGTATCATCATTAGCGTTGTTGTCGGAATGATTTTCAACCTTATTGAAACACCTGAAAAAGTAGTCGGAGCAGTACCAAGTGTTGCACCAACCTTTGGAGCAGTTTTCAGCGCTTTTGGTGATCCATCATTCTATACATCAACAATGCTCGGGATCATCCTGACATTCCTGTTCGTTGATTTCTTTGATAACGCCGGTACACTTGTGGCGGTTGCCAACCAGGCGGGGCTGATGAAGGAAAACAAGCTTCCGCGAGCTGGCCGCGCATTATTTGCAGATTCAATCGCGTCACTTGTTGGATCTATTTTCGGAACATCGACAACGACATCTTATATTGAATCATCTGCGGGTGTAGCATCAGGAGCCAGAAGCGGTTTCGCATCACTTGTAACAGCTGGATTCTTCCTGTTGTCACTGTTCTTTTTCCCGCTGCTCTCGGTCGTTACCTCAGCTGTAACAGCACCAGCATTGATTATCGTTGGAGTCCTGATGGTTTCTTCTCTTGGTAAAATTGAATGGGGCCGCTTTGAAATTGCGGTACCATCATTCCTGACTATGATTGCGATGCCATTGTCATCCAGCATTGCAACAGGGATCGCAGCAGGTTTCATCTTTTACCCAATCACAATGATTGTAAAAGGGAAGTCAAAAGATGTTCACCCAATCATGTATTTGTTCTTTGTGATTTTCGTTCTATATTTTATGTTTTTAACAGAATAGCAAGGAGGTCCAGCGGATGACGCTGGATCTTTTTTTGGCAAAAATTGAACTGTCCGTGTTAATTACTCCGGATTGACTTATAAATCTTCCTTTTATACGATATTCCCATAGAACAAGCTGAAACGGGGATCCGGCATGGACAATATCGAAGTAAAAAAAGGTTTGAATAATAATGTCTTGATTGCTGACCACCCAACCTTCGGGGAAGTCATCCTGATCGGCAAGGGCATTGGCTTCAATCGGAAAAAAGGAGACAGGCTTGAAGAGGGACAGGCTGAGAAGATGTTTGTCCTGAAGGATGAAAAGGAGCAGGCGAACTATATCAAACTTCTGCCTTTTGTTGAGAATGACCTTCATGAGGCTATCATTTCTTCTATTGAATTAATCAAGAAAAGGACAGACAGCCAGCTGAACGAACACATTCACGTTGCCCTGACAGATCACTTAATGTTTGCGGTAAACAGGATTGCGAAAGGTATGGAATTCAAAAACCCTTTTTTGGTGGAAACTAAAACACTGTACCCTACCGAATTTGAAATCGCGAAAGAGGTTGTACAGCTGATTAAAGAAAAGTCCGGGATTGAACTTCCTGATGGGGAGATCGGATTCGTTGCTCTCCATATCCACAGTGCGGTAATGAACCGAAATCTGTCTGATGTTAATAAACATTCGCAACTTGTGACAAAACTGGTACAAATAATTGAAGAAAATCTCAATATCATTATCGATAAAGAAGGCATAGACTACACAAGGCTTGTACGCCACATACGTTTCACGATTGAAAGGGTCAATAATGGTGAAACGGTAGAGGAACCAGAAAAGTTTGCAATCCTCTTGAAAGAAGAATATCCAGTGTGCTACAATCTTTCGTGGAAACTCATTAAAGTGATGCAGCAGACCTTGAAAAAACAAGTATGCGATGCTGAAGCTGTGTATCTGACGATGCATTTGCAAAGGCTTCAGAAAAAGGTTAAATAAAGCAATTATTTCTTACGTGTTACTGATTCGATCAGGCATGAGTAAAGAATGTAATTGAAATGGAGTTTTATGGGTAATATATCCGTATGCTTCTTTCGATACATCTTTCTCATGCCTTTTTTATTTGTTTTTTTAATGTTTGTAACCGCTTTAGGAGAAAAAATTTCAGGAGGTATTCCTATGTTTAAGAAAGCTTTTGGTGTTCTTCAAAAAGTAGGTAAAGCGCTCATGCTTCCAGTTGCATTGCTTCCAGCTGCAGGTATCTTGCTTGCTCTGGGTGCGGCGCTGAGAAACCCTGCTTTACTGGAGCTTGCTCCATTTTTAGATAACAGCGGCGTTGATATGGTTGCTGCTGTCATGCAGAATGCCGGGGACGTTGTCTTCGGGAACCTGCCGCTCTTGTTTGCGGTGGGTGTAGCTGTTGGTTTGGCTGGTGGTGAAGGTGTTGCCGGTCTGGCTGCGATTATCGGGTACCTGATTATGAATGTGACAATGGGTACTGTTCTTCAAATCACACCAGAGGATGTCAACGGTCTTAACTACCAGAGCATCCTTGGTATTCCAACCCTGCAAACGGGTGTATTCGGCGGTATCATCGTAGGTATTTTAGCCGCGGCTCTTTACAATAAGTTTTTTGAAATTGAGCTGCCGTCATATCTTGGATTCTTTGCTGGTAAGCGATTCGTGCCAATCATCACAGCAGGAACAGCAATTTTGCTTGGATTGGCAATGCTTGTCATCTGGCCGCCAATCCAAAATGGCTTGAATGCATTCTCGCAAAACATGGTTCACGCTAACTTGACACTATCAGCATTTATCTTTGGTGTAGTTGAACGTTCATTGATTCCATTTGGATTGCATCACATTTTCTATTCACCATTCTGGTTTGAGTTTGGTTCTTATACGACTGAGGCAGGCAATGTAGTCCGTGGTGACCAGCGTATTTTCATGGCTCAGATTGCGGACAATGTTCAGAACCTGACTGCTGGTACATTTATGACTGGTAAATTCCCGTTCATGATGTTCGGACTTCCAGCAGCAGCTTTGGCAATTTATCACGAAGCACGTCCGGAAAGAAAAGTAGTAGTCGGCGGTTTGATGGTATCTGCTGCTTTGACTTCATTCCTGACAGGTATCACAGAACCTCTTGAGTTCTCGTTCCTGTTCGTAGCTCCAGTACTATTCGGAGTTCACGCGATTTTCGCGGGTCTTTCATTTATGACGATGCATCTATTGGATGTAAAAATCGGTATGACTTTCTCTGGTGGTCTTATTGACTACATTCTATTTGGACTGATCAATCCGCAGACAAATGCTTGGATTGTCATTCCGGTAGGTTTAGTGTTCGCGGTTATCTACTACTTTGGTTTCCGTTTCGCGATCCGCAAGTTCAACCTGATGACTCCTGGCCGTGAAGCGGTTGAAGAAGATCAGGAAGAAGGCGGAGTAAAAGGCCAAGCTAGCGACCTTCCATATGAAGTTCTTGACGCAATGGGCGGTAAAGAAAACATCGCTCACCTTGATGCGTGTATCACTCGACTCCGTGTATCTGTAAATGACATTAACAATGTCGATAAAAATCGTCTGAAAAAGCTGGGTGCTGCCGGAGTACTTGAAGTCGGCAACAACATCCAGGCCATTTTCGGTCCGCGCTCAGAGACAATTAAAGGACAGATGAGAGATATCATGAATGGTAAAAGGCCTCGTCCGGTTGAAACAAACCAAGCTACAGAGGTTGAACAGCAAATTGAAGAAGTAAATCCAGAAGCATTGCAGACGCACCATGATGCGGATGCTAATGCAGATGTATTCGTTTCTCCTATTAAAGGTGAGATCCTGCCAATTACAGAAGTGCCTGACCAAGTATTCTCAGGCAAAATGATGGGCGACGGTTTTGCGATCGTACCTGCTGAAGGAACAATTGTATCTCCAGTAGATGGAAAGATCGTTAATCTGTTCCCGACAAAGCATGCGATTGGGATTCTGTCTGACTCTGGTCGGGAAATTCTTATCCATGTGGGCATAGACACAGTGAACCTGAAGGGACAAGGATTTGAAACCCTTGTTGCTGAAAATGACACTGTGACAAAAGGACAGCCATTGTTGAAGGTTGACCTTGATTACATCAAGGAAAACGCAACATCCATTATCACTCCAATCGTATTCACTAACCTTTCAGAAGGGGAAAGTATTGTCATCAACAAGAAAGGCAATGTGGATGTGAAAGACGAGAATATCATTACGATTTCTAAATAATATAGAAAACAGCCAGTCTCCTGAAAAGGGACTGGCTGTTATTATATATAGAAGAAAAACGTACGACTAATTTTTCCCAATTTTTTCAAGGGGTAAACATGTTGACTCTGGGCATCTCCGGTGATAGTATATAGAAACAGTCGCGAACAGGTTAACAACATTTTGATGATGAAAAAATAAATCAAAAAAGCTGTTGACATTCAACGCTGTGGTGTGATAAATTATTAAAGTCGCTTCTGAGCGGCGCACACAAATTGTTCTTTGAAAACTAAACAAACAAGCGTCAACAAACAATAAATGATCATGGCTTCTATATATAGAAGATCATGAGCCAACGTTTTAACTTATGAGCTAAACTCATAACTCTTTTTTGGAGAGTTTGATCCTGGCTCAGGACGAACGCTGGCGGCGTGCCTAATACATGCAAGTCGAGCGGATCTTCATTAGCTTGCTTTTGAAGATCAGCGGCGGACGGGTGAGTAACACGTGGGCAACCTGCCTGTAAGACTGGGATAACTTCGGGAAACCGGAGCTAATACCGGATAATCCTTTCCCTCACATGAGGGAAAGCTGAAAGACGGTTTCGGCTGTCACTTACAGATGGGCCCGCGGCGCATTAGCTAGTTGGTGAGGTAACGGCTCACCAAGGCAACGATGCGTAGCCGACCTGAGAGGGTGATCGGCCACACTGGGACTGAGACACGGCCCAGACTCCTACGGGAGGCAGCAGTAGGGAATCTTCCGCAATGGACGAAAGTCTGACGGAGCAACGCCGCGTGAACGATGAAGGCTTTCGGGTCGTAAAGTTCTGTTGTTAGGGAAGAACAAGTACCGGAGTAACTGCCGGTACCTTGACGGTACCTAACCAGAAAGCCACGGCTAACTACGTGCCAGCAGCCGCGGTAATACGTAGGTGGCAAGCGTTGTCCGGAATTATTGGGCGTAAAGCGCGCGCAGGCGGTTCCTTAAGTCTGATGTGAAAGCCCCCGGCTCAACCGGGGAGGGTCATTGGAAACTGGGGAACTTGAGTGCAGAAGAGGAGAGCGGAATTCCACGTGTAGCGGTGAAATGCGTAGAGATGTGGAGGAACACCAGTGGCGAAGGCGGCTCTCTGGTCTGTAACTGACGCTGAGGCGCGAAAGCGTGGGGAGCGAACAGGATTAGATACCCTGGTAGTCCACGCCGTAAACGATGAGTGCTAAGTGTTAGAGGGTTTCCGCCCTTTAGTGCTGCAGCAAACGCATTAAGCACTCCGCCTGGGGAGTACGGCCGCAAGGCTGAAACTCAAAGGAATTGACGGGGGCCCGCACAAGCGGTGGAGCATGTGGTTTAATTCGAAGCAACGCGAAGAACCTTACCAGGTCTTGACATCCTCTGACAACCCTAGAGATAGGGCGTTCCCCTTCGGGGGACAGAGTGACAGGTGGTGCATGGTTGTCGTCAGCTCGTGTCGTGAGATGTTGGGTTAAGTCCCGCAACGAGCGCAACCCTTGATCTTAGTTGCCAGCATTCAGTTGGGCACTCTAAGGTGACTGCCGGTGACAAACCGGAGGAAGGTGGGGATGACGTCAAATCATCATGCCCCTTATGACCTGGGCTACACACGTGCTACAATGGATGGAACAAAGGGCCGCAAAACCGCGAGGTCGAGCCAATCCCATAAATCCATTCTCAGTTCGGATTGCAGGCTGCAACTCGCCTGCATGAAGCCGGAATCGCTAGTAATCGCGGATCAGCATGCCGCGGTGAATACGTTCCCGGGCCTTGTACACACCGCCCGTCACACCACGAGAGTTTGTAACACCCGAAGTCGGTGGGGTAACCTTTTGGAGCCAGCCGCCTAAGGTGGGACAGATGATTGGGGTGAAGTCGTAACAAGGTAGCCGTATCGGAAGGTGCGGCTGGATCACCTCCTTTCTAAGGATATTGCCGTAAAGGCAATCGGAATGCGAATCTTTCGATTCGTACTGTGGATGTAATCCACATAGTTGTACGCTTGTTTGTTTAGTTTTGAGGGAGCAATTCTCTCAAAGCTTTTTTGTTCCTTGAAAACTAGATAATCGTAAGTAAGAAGAACCAAGAAAAAACCGAGTGATCGCCATTTTAGTTTTTCTCTCTATTTAATAGAGAAATGACCTTTTAGGTTAAGTTAGAAAGGGCGCACGGTGGATGCCTTGGCACTAGGAGCCGATGAAGGACGGGACTAACACCGATATGCTTCGGGGAGCTGTAAGTAAGCTTTGATCCGGAGATTTCCGAATGGGGAAACCCACTGTTCGTAATGGAACAGTATCTTTGCCTGAATACATAGGGCATTGAAGGCAGACCCGGGGAACTGAAACATCTAAGTACCCGGAGGAAGAGAAAGCAAACGCGATTCCCTGAGTAGCGGCGAGCGAAACGGGACATAGCCCAAACCAAGAGGCTTGCCTCTTGGGGTTGTAGGACACTCAACATGGAGTTACAAAGGAACGGGGTAGATGAAGTGGTCTGGAAAGGCCCGTCAGAGAAGGTAAAAACCCTGTAGTTGAAACTTCGTTCCCTCCTGAGTGGATCCTGAGTACGGCGGGACACGAGAAATCCCGTCGGAAGCTGGGAGGACCATCTCCCAAGGCTAAATACTCCCTAGTGACCGATAGTGAACCAGTACCGTGAGGGAAAGGTGAAAAGCACCCCGGAAGGGGAGTGAAAGAGATCCTGAAACCGTGTGCCTACAAGTAGTCAGAGCCCGTTCATGGGTGATGGCGTGCCTTTTGTAGAATGAACCGGCGAGTTACGATTACATGCAAGGTTAAGTTGATGAGACGGAGCCGCAGCGAAAGCGAGTCTGAATAGGGCGAATGAGTATGTGGTCGTAGACCCGAAACCAGGTGATCTACCCATGTCCAGGGTGAAGGTTGGGTAACACCAACTGGAGGCCCGAACCCACGCACGTTGAAAAGTGCGGGGATGAGGTGTGGGTAGCGGAGAAATTCCAATCGAACTTGGAGATAGCTGGTTCTCTCCGAAATAGCTTTAGGGCTAGCCTCACGTTGTAAGAGTCTTGGAGGTAGAGCACTGTTTGGACTAGGGGCCCTCATCGGGTTACCGAATTCAGACAAACTCCGAATGCCAAAGACTTATCCGTGGGAGTCAGACTGCGAGTGATAAGATCCGTAGTCAAAAGGGAAACAGCCCAGACCACCAGCTAAGGTCCCAAAGTATACGTTAAGTGGAAAAGGATGTGGAGTTGCTTAGACAACCAGGATGTTGGCTTAGAAGCAGCCACCATTTAAAGAGTGCGTAATAGCTCACTGGTCGAGTGACTCTGCGCCGAAAATGTACCGGGGCTAAACGTATCACCGAAGCTGTGGATTGACATCTTAGATGTCAGTGGTAGGAGAGCGTTCTAAGGGCGTTGAAGTCAGACCGTAAGGACTGGTGGAGCGCTTAGAAGTGAGAATGCCGGTATGAGTAGCGAAAGATGGGTGAGAATCCCATCCACCGAATGCCTAAGGTTTCCTGAGGAAGGCTCGTCCTCTCAGGGTTAGTCGGGACCTAAGCCGAGGCCGAAAGGCGTAGGCGATGGACAACAGGTTGATATTCCTGTACCACCTCTTTATCGTTTGAGCAATGGGGGGACGCAGGAGGATAGGGTAAGCGCGCTGTTGGATATGCGCGTCTAAGCAGTTAGGCTGCAAGTGAGGCAAATCCCGCTTGCGTGAAGGCTGAGCTGTGACAGCGAGGGAAATATAGTACCGAAGTTCCTGATTCCACACTGCCAAGAAAAGCCTCTAGCGAGATAAAAGGTGCCCGTACCGCAAACCGACACAGGTAGGCGAGGAGAGAATCCTAAGGTGAGCGAGAGAACTCTCGTTAAGGAACTCGGCAAAATGACCCCGTAACTTCGGGAGAAGGGGTGCTCATTTGGGTGAATAGCCCGGATGAGCCGCAGTGAATAGGCCCAGGCGACTGTTTAGCAAAAACACAGGTCTCTGCGAAGCCGCAAGGCGAAGTATAGGGGCTGACGCCTGCCCGGTGCTGGAAGGTTAAGAGGAGGGGTTAGCTCACGCGAAGCTCTGAATCGAAGCCCCAGTAAACGGCGGCCGTAACTATAACGGTCCTAAGGTAGCGAAATTCCTTGTCGGGTAAGTTCCGACCCGCACGAAAGGCGTAACGATCTGGGCACTGTCTCAACGAGAGACTCGGTGAAATTATAGTACCTGTGAAGATGCAGGTTACCCGCGACAGGACGGAAAGACCCCGTGGAGCTTTACTGTAGCCTGATATTGAATTTTGGTACAGCTTGTACAGGATAGGTAGGAGCCTGAGAAACCGGAGCGCCAGCTTCGGTGGAGGCGTCGGTGGGATACTACCCTGGCTGTATTGAAATTCTAACCCACGCCCCTGATCGGGGCGGGAGACAGTGTCAGGTGGGCAGTTTGACTGGGGCGGTCGCCTCCTAAAGAGTAACGGAGGCGCCCAAAGGTTCCCTCAGAATGGTTGGAAATCATTCGCAGAGTGTAAAGGCACAAGGGAGCTTGACTGCGAGACCTACAAGTCGAGCAGGGACGAAAGTCGGGCTTAGTGATCCGGTGGTTCCGCATGGAAGGGCCATCGCTCAACGGATAAAAGCTACCCCGGGGATAACAGGCTTATCTCCCCCAAGAGTCCACATCGACGGGGAGGTTTGGCACCTCGATGTCGGCTCATCGCATCCTGGGGCTGTAGTCGGTCCCAAGGGTTGGGCTGTTCGCCCATTAAAGCGGTACGCGAGCTGGGTTCAGAACGTCGTGAGACAGTTCGGTCCCTATCCGTCGTGGGCGCAGGAAATTTGAGAGGAGCTGTCCTTAGTACGAGAGGACCGGGATGGACGCACCGCTGGTGTACCAGTTGTCTTGCCAAAGGCATCGCTGGGTAGCTATGTGCGGACGGGATAAGTGCTGAAAGCATCTAAGCATGAAGCCCCCCTCAAGATGAGATTTCCCATAGCGCAAGCTAGTAAGAACCCTGAAAGATGATCAGGTTGATAGGTCAGAGGTGGAAGCGCGGTGACGTGTGGAGCTGACTGATACTAATCGTTCGAGGACTTAACCAAATTGATTACTCGTTCTTCTTGAATTCTTCTTACACATTATCTAGTTTTGAGGGAATAAAACCTCAAACCAAATAGTCTGGTGGCGATGGCGAGAAGGTCACACCCGTTCCCATACCGAACACGGAAGTTAAGCTTCTCAGCGCCGATGGTAGTTGGGGGTTTCCCCCTGTGAGAGTAGGACGCCGCCGGGCGAAAAGACAGAGATTTTGATCCCTGTCTTTTTTAATCCCTTTATCATGCTTTTCCAGTTATTGCTGGTTGTTAGGTAACACCTGAGGTGTTATTATAGTAACTCAGCCCCACTTGATTGATTGTTTAAAAGACTTTCAAAAAAGTATTGACGAGCTGGGTGGAAGATGATAAGATATAAAAGTTGTCATTTGAACGACAACAAATATTGTTCTTTGAAAACTAAACAAACAAGCGTCAACAAACAATAAATGATCATGTTTCTTCTATAAGAACATGAGCCAACGTTTTAACTTATGAGCTAAACTCATAACTCTTTTTTGGAGAGTTTGATCCTGGCTCAGGACGAACGCTGGCGGCGTGCCTAATACATGCAAGTCGAGCGGATCTTCATTAGCTTGCTTTTGAAGATCAGCGGCGGACGGGTGAGTAACACGTGGGCAACCTGCCTGTAAGACTGGGATAACTTCGGGAAACCGGAGCTAATACCGGATAATCCTTTCCCTCACATGAGGGAAAGCTGAAAGACGGTTTCGGCTGTCACTTACAGATGGGCCCGCGGCGCATTAGCTAGTTGGTGAGGTAACGGCTCACCAAGGCAACGATGCGTAGCCGACCTGAGAGGGTGATCGGCCACACTGGGACTGAGACACGGCCCAGACTCCTACGGGAGGCAGCAGTAGGGAATCTTCCGCAATGGACGAAAGTCTGACGGAGCAACGCCGCGTGAACGATGAAGGCTTTCGGGTCGTAAAGTTCTGTTGTTAGGGAAGAACAAGTACCGGAGTAACTGCCGGTACCTTGACGGTACCTAACCAGAAAGCCACGGCTAACTACGTGCCAGCAGCCGCGGTAATACGTAGGTGGCAAGCGTTGTCCGGAATTATTGGGCGTAAAGCGCGCGCAGGCGGTTCCTTAAGTCTGATGTGAAAGCCCCCGGCTCAACCGGGGAGGGTCATTGGAAACTGGGGAACTTGAGTGCAGAAGAGGAGAGCGGAATTCCACGTGTAGCGGTGAAATGCGTAGAGATGTGGAGGAACACCAGTGGCGAAGGCGGCTCTCTGGTCTGTAACTGACGCTGAGGCGCGAAAGCGTGGGGAGCGAACAGGATTAGATACCCTGGTAGTCCACGCCGTAAACGATGAGTGCTAAGTGTTAGAGGGTTTCCGCCCTTTAGTGCTGCAGCAAACGCATTAAGCACTCCGCCTGGGGAGTACGGCCGCAAGGCTGAAACTCAAAGGAATTGACGGGGGCCCGCACAAGCGGTGGAGCATGTGGTTTAATTCGAAGCAACGCGAAGAACCTTACCAGGTCTTGACATCCTCTGACAACCCTAGAGATAGGGCGTTCCCCTTCGGGGGACAGAGTGACAGGTGGTGCATGGTTGTCGTCAGCTCGTGTCGTGAGATGTTGGGTTAAGTCCCGCAACGAGCGCAACCCTTGATCTTAGTTGCCAGCATTCAGTTGGGCACTCTAAGGTGACTGCCGGTGACAAACCGGAGGAAGGTGGGGATGACGTCAAATCATCATGCCCCTTATGACCTGGGCTACACACGTGCTACAATGGATGGAACAAAGGGCCGCAAAACCGCGAGGTCGAGCCAATCCCATAAATCCATTCTCAGTTCGGATTGCAGGCTGCAACTCGCCTGCATGAAGCCGGAATCGCTAGTAATCGCGGATCAGCATGCCGCGGTGAATACGTTCCCGGGCCTTGTACACACCGCCCGTCACACCACGAGAGTTTGTAACACCCGAAGTCGGTGGGGTAACCTTTTGGAGCCAGCCGCCTAAGGTGGGACAGATGATTGGGGTGAAGTCGTAACAAGGTAGCCGTATCGGAAGGTGCGGCTGGATCACCTCCTTTCTAAGGATATTGCCGTAAAGGCAATCGGAATGCGAATCTTTCGATTCGTACTGTGGATGTAATCCACATAGTTGTACGCTTGTTTGTTTAGTTTTGAGGGAGCAATTCTCTCAAAGCTTTTTTGTTCCTTGAAAACTAGATAATCGTAAGTAAGAAGAACCAAGAAAAAACCGAGTGATCGCCATTTTAGTTTTTCTCTCTATTTAATAGAGAAATGACCTTTTAGGTTAAGTTAGAAAGGGCGCACGGTGGATGCCTTGGCACTAGGAGCCGATGAAGGACGGGACTAACACCGATATGCTTCGGGGAGCTGTAAGTAAGCTTTGATCCGGAGATTTCCGAATGGGGAAACCCACTGTTCGTAATGGAACAGTATCTTTGCCTGAATACATAGGGCATTGAAGGCAGACCCGGGGAACTGAAACATCTAAGTACCCGGAGGAAGAGAAAGCAAACGCGATTCCCTGAGTAGCGGCGAGCGAAACGGGACATAGCCCAAACCAAGAGGCTTGCCTCTTGGGGTTGTAGGACACTCAACATGGAGTTACAAAGGAACGGGGTAGATGAAGTGGTCTGGAAAGGCCCGTCAGAGAAGGTAAAAACCCTGTAGTTGAAACTTCGTTCCCTCCTGAGTGGATCCTGAGTACGGCGGGACACGAGAAATCCCGTCGGAAGCTGGGAGGACCATCTCCCAAGGCTAAATACTCCCTAGTGACCGATAGTGAACCAGTACCGTGAGGGAAAGGTGAAAAGCACCCCGGAAGGGGAGTGAAAGAGATCCTGAAACCGTGTGCCTACAAGTAGTCAGAGCCCGTTCATGGGTGATGGCGTGCCTTTTGTAGAATGAACCGGCGAGTTACGATTACATGCAAGGTTAAGTTGATGAGACGGAGCCGCAGCGAAAGCGAGTCTGAATAGGGCGAATGAGTATGTGGTCGTAGACCCGAAACCAGGTGATCTACCCATGTCCAGGGTGAAGGTTGGGTAACACCAACTGGAGGCCCGAACCCACGCACGTTGAAAAGTGCGGGGATGAGGTGTGGGTAGCGGAGAAATTCCAATCGAACTTGGAGATAGCTGGTTCTCTCCGAAATAGCTTTAGGGCTAGCCTCACGTTGTAAGAGTCTTGGAGGTAGAGCACTGTTTGGACTAGGGGCCCTCATCGGGTTACCGAATTCAGACAAACTCCGAATGCCAAAGACTTATCCGTGGGAGTCAGACTGCGAGTGATAAGATCCGTAGTCAAAAGGGAAACAGCCCAGACCACCAGCTAAGGTCCCAAAGTATACGTTAAGTGGAAAAGGATGTGGAGTTGCTTAGACAACCAGGATGTTGGCTTAGAAGCAGCCACCATTTAAAGAGTGCGTAATAGCTCACTGGTCGAGTGACTCTGCGCCGAAAATGTACCGGGGCTAAACGTATCACCGAAGCTGTGGATTGACATCTTAGATGTCAGTGGTAGGAGAGCGTTCTAAGGGCGTTGAAGTCAGACCGTAAGGACTGGTGGAGCGCTTAGAAGTGAGAATGCCGGTATGAGTAGCGAAAGATGGGTGAGAATCCCATCCACCGAATGCCTAAGGTTTCCTGAGGAAGGCTCGTCCTCTCAGGGTTAGTCGGGACCTAAGCCGAGGCCGAAAGGCGTAGGCGATGGACAACAGGTTGATATTCCTGTACCACCTCTTTATCGTTTGAGCAATGGGGGGACGCAGGAGGATAGGGTAAGCGCGCTGTTGGATATGCGCGTCTAAGCAGTTAGGCTGCAAGTGAGGCAAATCCCGCTTGCGTGAAGGCTGAGCTGTGACAGCGAGGGAAATATAGTACCGAAGTTCCTGATTCCACACTGCCAAGAAAAGCCTCTAGCGAGATAAAAGGTGCCCGTACCGCAAACCGACACAGGTAGGCGAGGAGAGAATCCTAAGGTGAGCGAGAGAACTCTCGTTAAGGAACTCGGCAAAATGACCCCGTAACTTCGGGAGAAGGGGTGCTCATTTGGGTGAATAGCCCGGATGAGCCGCAGTGAATAGGCCCAGGCGACTGTTTAGCAAAAACACAGGTCTCTGCGAAGCCGCAAGGCGAAGTATAGGGGCTGACGCCTGCCCGGTGCTGGAAGGTTAAGAGGAGGGGTTAGCTCACGCGAAGCTCTGAATCGAAGCCCCAGTAAACGGCGGCCGTAACTATAACGGTCCTAAGGTAGCGAAATTCCTTGTCGGGTAAGTTCCGACCCGCACGAAAGGCGTAACGATCTGGGCACTGTCTCAACGAGAGACTCGGTGAAATTATAGTACCTGTGAAGATGCAGGTTACCCGCGACAGGACGGAAAGACCCCGTGGAGCTTTACTGTAGCCTGATATTGAATTTTGGTACAGCTTGTACAGGATAGGTAGGAGCCTGAGAAACCGGAGCGCCAGCTTCGGTGGAGGCGTCGGTGGGATACTACCCTGGCTGTATTGAAATTCTAACCCACGCCCCTGATCGGGGCGGGAGACAGTGTCAGGTGGGCAGTTTGACTGGGGCGGTCGCCTCCTAAAGAGTAACGGAGGCGCCCAAAGGTTCCCTCAGAATGGTTGGAAATCATTCGCAGAGTGTAAAGGCACAAGGGAGCTTGACTGCGAGACCTACAAGTCGAGCAGGGACGAAAGTCGGGCTTAGTGATCCGGTGGTTCCGCATGGAAGGGCCATCGCTCAACGGATAAAAGCTACCCCGGGGATAACAGGCTTATCTCCCCCAAGAGTCCACATCGACGGGGAGGTTTGGCACCTCGATGTCGGCTCATCGCATCCTGGGGCTGTAGTCGGTCCCAAGGGTTGGGCTGTTCGCCCATTAAAGCGGTACGCGAGCTGGGTTCAGAACGTCGTGAGACAGTTCGGTCCCTATCCGTCGTGGGCGCAGGAAATTTGAGAGGAGCTGTCCTTAGTACGAGAGGACCGGGATGGACGCACCGCTGGTGTACCAGTTGTCTTGCCAAAGGCATCGCTGGGTAGCTATGTGCGGACGGGATAAGTGCTGAAAGCATCTAAGCATGAAGCCCCCCTCAAGATGAGATTTCCCATAGCGCAAGCTAGTAAGAACCCTGAAAGATGATCAGGTTGATAGGTCAGAGGTGGAAGCGCGGTGACGTGTGGAGCTGACTGATACTAATCGTTCGAGGACTTAACCAAATTGATTACTCGATCTTCTTGTTTTCTTCTTACAAACATTATCTAGTTTTGAGGGAATAAAACCTCAAACCAAATAGTCTGGTGGCGATGGCGAGAAGGTCACACCCGTTCCCATACCGAACACGGAAGTTAAGCTTCTCAGCGCCGATGGTAGTTGGGGGTTTCCCCCTGTGAGAGTAGGACGCCGCCGGGCGAAAAGACAGAGATTTTGATCCCTGTCTTTTTTAATCCCTTTATCATGCTTTTCCAGTTATTGCTGGTTGTTAGGTAACACCTGAGGTGTTATTATAGTAACTCAGCCCCACTTGATTGATTGTTTAAAAGACTTTCAAAAAAGTATTGACGAGCTGGGTGGAAGATGATAAGATATAAAAGTTGTCATTTGAACGACAACAAATATTGTTCTTTGAAAACTAAACAAACAAGCGTCAACAAACAATAAATGATCATGTTTCTTCTATAAGAACATGAGCCAACGTTTTAACTTATGAGCTAAACTCATAACTCTTTTTTGGAGAGTTTGATCCTGGCTCAGGACGAACGCTGGCGGCGTGCCTAATACATGCAAGTCGAGCGGATCTTCATTAGCTTGCTTTTGAAGATCAGCGGCGGACGGGTGAGTAACACGTGGGCAACCTGCCTGTAAGACTGGGATAACTTCGGGAAACCGGAGCTAATACCGGATAATCCTTTCCCTCACATGAGGGAAAGCTGAAAGACGGTTTCGGCTGTCACTTACAGATGGGCCCGCGGCGCATTAGCTAGTTGGTGAGGTAACGGCTCACCAAGGCAACGATGCGTAGCCGACCTGAGAGGGTGATCGGCCACACTGGGACTGAGACACGGCCCAGACTCCTACGGGAGGCAGCAGTAGGGAATCTTCCGCAATGGACGAAAGTCTGACGGAGCAACGCCGCGTGAACGATGAAGGCTTTCGGGTCGTAAAGTTCTGTTGTTAGGGAAGAACAAGTACCGGAGTAACTGCCGGTACCTTGACGGTACCTAACCAGAAAGCCACGGCTAACTACGTGCCAGCAGCCGCGGTAATACGTAGGTGGCAAGCGTTGTCCGGAATTATTGGGCGTAAAGCGCGCGCAGGCGGTTCCTTAAGTCTGATGTGAAAGCCCCCGGCTCAACCGGGGAGGGTCATTGGAAACTGGGGAACTTGAGTGCAGAAGAGGAGAGCGGAATTCCACGTGTAGCGGTGAAATGCGTAGAGATGTGGAGGAACACCAGTGGCGAAGGCGGCTCTCTGGTCTGTAACTGACGCTGAGGCGCGAAAGCGTGGGGAGCGAACAGGATTAGATACCCTGGTAGTCCACGCCGTAAACGATGAGTGCTAAGTGTTAGAGGGTTTCCGCCCTTTAGTGCTGCAGCAAACGCATTAAGCACTCCGCCTGGGGAGTACGGCCGCAAGGCTGAAACTCAAAGGAATTGACGGGGGCCCGCACAAGCGGTGGAGCATGTGGTTTAATTCGAAGCAACGCGAAGAACCTTACCAGGTCTTGACATCCTCTGACAACCCTAGAGATAGGGCGTTCCCCTTCGGGGGACAGAGTGACAGGTGGTGCATGGTTGTCGTCAGCTCGTGTCGTGAGATGTTGGGTTAAGTCCCGCAACGAGCGCAACCCTTGATCTTAGTTGCCAGCATTCAGTTGGGCACTCTAAGGTGACTGCCGGTGACAAACCGGAGGAAGGTGGGGATGACGTCAAATCATCATGCCCCTTATGACCTGGGCTACACACGTGCTACAATGGATGGAACAAAGGGCCGCAAAACCGCGAGGTCGAGCCAATCCCATAAATCCATTCTCAGTTCGGATTGCAGGCTGCAACTCGCCTGCATGAAGCCGGAATCGCTAGTAATCGCGGATCAGCATGCCGCGGTGAATACGTTCCCGGGCCTTGTACACACCGCCCGTCACACCACGAGAGTTTGTAACACCCGAAGTCGGTGGGGTAACCTTTTGGAGCCAGCCGCCTAAGGTGGGACAGATGATTGGGGTGAAGTCGTAACAAGGTAGCCGTATCGGAAGGTGCGGCTGGATCACCTCCTTTCTAAGGATATTGCCGTAAAGGCAATCGGAATGCGAATCTTTCGATTCGTACTGTGGATGTAATCCACATAGTTGTACGCTTGTTTGTTTAGTTTTGAGGGAGCAATTCTCTCAAAGCTTTTTTGTTCCTTGAAAACTAGATAATCGTAAGTAAGAAGAACCAAGAAAAAACCGAGTGATCGCCATTTTAGTTTTTCTCTCTATTTAATAGAGAAATGACCTTTTAGGTTAAGTTAGAAAGGGCGCACGGTGGATGCCTTGGCACTAGGAGCCGATGAAGGACGGGACTAACACCGATATGCTTCGGGGAGCTGTAAGTAAGCTTTGATCCGGAGATTTCCGAATGGGGAAACCCACTGTTCGTAATGGAACAGTATCTTTGCCTGAATACATAGGGCATTGAAGGCAGACCCGGGGAACTGAAACATCTAAGTACCCGGAGGAAGAGAAAGCAAACGCGATTCCCTGAGTAGCGGCGAGCGAAACGGGACATAGCCCAAACCAAGAGGCTTGCCTCTTGGGGTTGTAGGACACTCAACATGGAGTTACAAAGGAACGGGGTAGATGAAGTGGTCTGGAAAGGCCCGTCAGAGAAGGTAAAAACCCTGTAGTTGAAACTTCGTTCCCTCCTGAGTGGATCCTGAGTACGGCGGGACACGAGAAATCCCGTCGGAAGCTGGGAGGACCATCTCCCAAGGCTAAATACTCCCTAGTGACCGATAGTGAACCAGTACCGTGAGGGAAAGGTGAAAAGCACCCCGGAAGGGGAGTGAAAGAGATCCTGAAACCGTGTGCCTACAAGTAGTCAGAGCCCGTTCATGGGTGATGGCGTGCCTTTTGTAGAATGAACCGGCGAGTTACGATTACATGCAAGGTTAAGTTGAGAAGACGGAGCCGCAGCGAAAGCGAGTCTGAATAGGGCGAATGAGTATGTGGTCGTAGACCCGAAACCAGGTGATCTACCCATGTCCAGGGTGAAGGTTGGGTAACACCAACTGGAGGCCCGAACCCACGCACGTTGAAAAGTGCGGGGATGAGGTGTGGGTAGCGGAGAAATTCCAATCGAACTTGGAGATAGCTGGTTCTCTCCGAAATAGCTTTAGGGCTAGCCTCACGTTGTAAGAGTCTTGGAGGTAGAGCACTGTTTGGACTAGGGGCCCTCATCGGGTTACCGAATTCAGACAAACTCCGAATGCCAAAGACTTATCCGTGGGAGTCAGACTGCGAGTGATAAGATCCGTAGTCAAAAGGGAAACAGCCCAGACCACCAGCTAAGGTCCCAAAGTATACGTTAAGTGGAAAAGGATGTGGAGTTGCTTAGACAACCAGGATGTTGGCTTAGAAGCAGCCACCATTTAAAGAGTGCGTAATAGCTCACTGGTCGAGTGACTCTGCGCCGAAAATGTACCGGGGCTAAACGTATCACCGAAGCTGTGGATTGACATCTTAGATGTCAGTGGTAGGAGAGCGTTCTAAGGGCGTTGAAGTCAGACCGTAAGGACTGGTGGAGCGCTTAGAAGTGAGAATGCCGGTATGAGTAGCGAAAGATGGGTGAGAATCCCATCCACCGAATGCCTAAGGTTTCCTGAGGAAGGCTCGTCCTCTCAGGGTTAGTCGGGACCTAAGCCGAGGCCGAAAGGCGTAGGCGATGGACAACAGGTTGATATTCCTGTACCACCTCTTTATCGTTTGAGCAATGGGGGGACGCAGGAGGATAGGGTAAGCGCGCTGTTGGATATGCGCGTCTAAGCAGTTAGGCTGCAAGTGAGGCAAATCCCGCTTGCGTGAAGGCTGAGCTGTGACAGCGAGGGAAATATAGTACCGAAGTTCCTGATTCCACACTGCCAAGAAAAGCCTCTAGCGAGATAAAAGGTGCCCGTACCGCAAACCGACACAGGTAGGCGAGGAGAGAATCCTAAGGTGAGCGAGAGAACTCTCGTTAAGGAACTCGGCAAAATGACCCCGTAACTTCGGGAGAAGGGGTGCTCATTTGGGTGAATAGCCCGGATGAGCCGCAGTGAATAGGCCCAGGCGACTGTTTAGCAAAAACACAGGTCTCTGCGAAGCCGCAAGGCGAAGTATAGGGGCTGACGCCTGCCCGGTGCTGGAAGGTTAAGAGGAGGGGTTAGCTCACGCGAAGCTCTGAATCGAAGCCCCAGTAAACGGCGGCCGTAACTATAACGGTCCTAAGGTAGCGAAATTCCTTGTCGGGTAAGTTCCGACCCGCACGAAAGGCGTAACGATCTGGGCACTGTCTCAACGAGAGACTCGGTGAAATTATAGTACCTGTGAAGATGCAGGTTACCCGCGACAGGACGGAAAGACCCCGTGGAGCTTTACTGTAGCCTGATATTGAATTTTGGTACAGCTTGTACAGGATAGGTAGGAGCCTGAGAAACCGGAGCGCCAGCTTCGGTGGAGGCGTCGGTGGGATACTACCCTGGCTGTATTGAAATTCTAACCCACGCCCCTGATCGGGGCGGGAGACAGTGTCAGGTGGGCAGTTTGACTGGGGCGGTCGCCTCCTAAAGAGTAACGGAGGCGCCCAAAGGTTCCCTCAGAATGGTTGGAAATCATTCGCAGAGTGTAAAGGCACAAGGGAGCTTGACTGCGAGACCTACAAGTCGAGCAGGGACGAAAGTCGGGCTTAGTGATCCGGTGGTTCCGCATGGAAGGGCCATCGCTCAACGGATAAAAGCTACCCCGGGGATAACAGGCTTATCTCCCCCAAGAGTCCACATCGACGGGGAGGTTTGGCACCTCGATGTCGGCTCATCGCATCCTGGGGCTGTAGTCGGTCCCAAGGGTTGGGCTGTTCGCCCATTAAAGCGGTACGCGAGCTGGGTTCAGAACGTCGTGAGACAGTTCGGTCCCTATCCGTCGTGGGCGCAGGAAATTTGAGAGGAGCTGTCCTTAGTACGAGAGGACCGGGATGGACGCACCGCTGGTGTACCAGTTGTCTTGCCAAAGGCATCGCTGGGTAGCTATGTGCGGACGGGATAAGTGCTGAAAGCATCTAAGCATGAAGCCCCCCTCAAGATGAGATTTCCCATAGCGCAAGCTAGTAAGAACCCTGAAAGATGATCAGGTTGATAGGTCAGAGGTGGAAGCGCGGTGACGTGTGGAGCTGACTGATACTAATCGTTCGAGGACTTAACCAAAATGATTACTCGTTCTTCTTGTTTTCTTCTTACAAACATTATCTAGTTTTGAGGGAATAAAACCTCAAACCAAATAGTCTGGTGGCGATGGCGAGAAGGTCACACCCGTTCCCATACCGAACACGGAAGTTAAGCTTCTCAGCGCCGATGGTAGTTGGGGGTTTCCCCCTGTGAGAGTAGGACGCCGCCGGGCACACGAAAGAACAGCTGTAATGGCTGTTCTTTTTTTTGTATGCAAATTTATAAAAGGTGTTGGAAATGTAGCAGCAACTGATTATATTTGGCCTGACTTCGGACAAGTTTGCAGGTAATGAACGAAAAGATGTTTGAATCAGATGCAACTTCAGACAGGTTTGGAGGAAAAGATCGTAAAGTTGTCTGAACCTGGTGCAACTTCGGACAGGTTTGGAGGTGAAATACAAAAAGCTGTCTGAACCTGTTGCAACTTCAGACAGGTTTGAAGGTAAATCACGATAAAGTGTCAGAAGAAGCCCCAACTACAGAAAAATAGCTGTCAGAACAACAATACACAGTGCAACCTCAAAACACATTTAAGAACAGCAATAAACGCTGTTCTTAAATGTGTACGCAAAATCAAATGTCTATCCTTTAGTCTAACTTCAAATGTGTACATTTTATGAAAACCCCTAACGGATCATGAATATATGCTCTACTCTTCCGATATTACTCTAGCAAGTATCGCTAGGTTTGTATCTAAGTAGTGAATATCATCAAGGGGGAGCATGAATGGTGGGGAAAAGAAAAAAGGGTCTTGGCCTTAAATTAGGGACTAAAATTAATTTAATTGTACTAGGCACGGTTCTGTTGTTATCTGTGATTATTGGTGTAGTAGTAACCAGGGAAGTGACAAAGGGAATCAAGTCTTTTGCGGTGGAGAAGGCAAGGGGAGACCTTGCTCTTAGTGAGCGGTATATCAACAATAAGTTTCCGGGTGAATGGGAAATAAAAAATGGTCAGTTATATAAAGCTGATCAGCTCTTTAATGATTACCATGAGATTGTAGATACGATTGGTAATGATACAGGTGATACGGTAACGATTTTTCAGGGAGATACCCGGATAGCGACAAATGTAATGCTTGAAGGTAAGCGTGCTGTAGGAACGAAGGTTTCTGATGAAGTAGCTGATGTCGTCCTGAAGCAAGGGAAACCGTACTATGGTGAAGCGATAGTCGCGGGTTATTCCTATCAAACAGCTTATACGCCTATAAAGGATCAGAATGGTAAAGCAATTGGGATATTCTATGTGGGATCTTCAGAGAAGACGATTGAAGATATTCTATCATCTTTCATGACTAAATTTATCATCCAGGTGATCATTGTCGTCGTCATCGCTTCGATAGGGATCTATTTGTTTACGCGTGCCCTCAGAAGAAGGCTTGTGGCAGTATCGGAAGCAATGACTAGGGCTGGTGCGGGGGATTTTACCACAGAGATTGAGGATCATAGTGGAGATGAACTTAGCGATCTTGCTAATAGTTTCAATAAGATGAAATATAGTCTAAGCTCGATGCTGAAAGAGGTGTTGGAAACATCCGAACAGGTTGCTGCATCTTCAGAAGAGTTGAATGCAGGCGCTGAACAGACAAGCAGGGCGACTGAGCAGATAACAGAGGCGATTCAGCAAATTGCCGGCGGCTCGGAATCTCAAACACAGGGTATAGAGGAAAGTGCGAGTTCATTGGAGGAGCTGGCTAAGGGAGTCGCTAATATTGCGGAGACCTCCTCTTTGATTGCTGAAGCCAGTTTGGAAGCAAGTGATCATGCCAGACAGGGTGAGGAATTTGTCCAGCAGACAGCAAGCCAGATGGATTTGATTCATGCTTCTGTTAATGAAACTGGAGAAGTCATCCGCTTGCTGAATGAAAGGTCCAGACAGATTGGGAGTATATCAGAGGCTATTACCCAAATAGCTGATCAAACTAATTTACTCGCGCTTAACGCAGCCATTGAAGCGGCAAGAGCGGGAGACCATGGAAAAGGGTTTGCTGTGGTTGCAGCGGAAGTTAGGAAATTGGCAGAGCAGTCCCAGGTCTCGTCTTCACAGATTTCAGGTTTGATAAGGCATATCCAAATAGATATGGAGCATTCAAATGATTCGATGGAAACTGTCAAAAAAGAGGTGCTGAGTGGCCTTGAAATAGTTGAAGGCTCGCAAAGAAGCTTTCAGGAAATCCTTCGGTCTATGGAGAATCTGGGCGGACAAGTCGAAGGGATGGCTGCTACCGCAGAACAGATGTCTGCAAGTACAGAAGAAATATCAGCAACAGTCAATGGAATGGCCTCTATATCCAGGGATTCCTCACTGCATAGCCAGAATGTTGCCGCGTCGGCTGAGGAACAATTAGCCTCCATGGAAGAAATAACCGCCTCTGCAAACAATCTGTCGACAATGGCTGAAACGCTGAAGGATACAGTAACTGCTTTTAGAATATAAAACCTAAACATCAAGCCAATTATGAATGGCTTGATGTTTTCTTATCTATGGAGACGGTGGAAAGCAGCTTTTCATTCCTGGCTTCCAAAAAGTATTGTTTTTGAACATACTCCTTCCCGCCATGTTCATCGTACCAATTTCGAATTCGCTTAAGATGTTCTATATCGCTTCTGACATCTTTCTCTATTTCGAGATAGGCCTCATAGCTGTCGTATTCCCAAATAGCGAATATTTCTGTTGTATTATCATCATGGGGCAGCATCCACCTGCCGATTAGCCGTGCTCCATATTTTAATTGATTAGGCAGGTTAATGTCGTTGAATAAGCGATTGAATGGTAAAATGAATTCATTTTTTACTATGTAAAACTTGCGGCGAAAGAACAATATATACACTCCTTATTTTGCTGGTATACTCTTCCATATTATTCGGCATGAAACGGAGACAGTCAATCACTCATCATTTTTTATTTTAAAAAGTTTCAAAACATGAGGTTAAGGAAACCTTAAAATAAGAATCTTTTTAGTAATGGTTTAAAAAATAGTGTCTAGCTCCATCGCCTAGTCCCTCGAATCGCTTGTCTAGCTGCGACTCCTAACCCCTCGAGGCGTTTCGGTCCTGCCAATGAAGTCAAAGAGCGACTTCACTGTCAGGCCCTCCAACGCTTGTCGGAGTTGGGCAGTCGCCTCCGCTTTTCGAATTGTCTAGTTTCGCCTCCTAGAAACTCCGAAACTTCAACTCCGCCGGCAGAAGCAAAATGCGCTTCTTTGTCGGAGTCTCCAGTTTCTGCGTTTCTGGGCAGTCGGCTACACATTTCGATTTCGGTCCGCCCAATGAAGTCAAAGAGCGACCTCACTATTCGGCCCTCTGAGGCACAGGAAGTGCAGGCCTGCCAGCCACACAATGTGGAGTTTTAGGCGGGCAGCGCTTGTCGGGACTGACCATGGCGCTTGCGCTTTTCCCTTTACAAGTGATTTGATTAATGCGAACATTAAGGCTTATTATAAGAGATGTCTGGAGGGTTTTGAATGCTGGAGAATAGTTTTGTCATGGTGGCCATCATCTTAATCATCAATATTGTCTATGTTTCTTTTTTTACAATCAGGATGATCTTGACATTAAAGGGGCAGCGTTATTTGGCTGCTGGACTTAGCACGATTGAGGTCGTGATTTATGTTGTTGGACTTGGTCTGGTGCTTGAGAATTTAAATGAGATACAGAATCTCGTTGCATATGCTGTTGGATATGGCATTGGTGTCATTGTCGGGATGAAAATTGAAGAGAAGCTGGCACTTGGCTATATTACGATCAATGTGATTACGAAAGAATATGATGTGGATTTGCCGAAGGCCTTACGTGCTCTGGGTTATGGTGTGACGGACTGGGCTGCCCACGGGCTTGAGGGCGACCGGATGGCGATGCAAATTTTAACGCCGCGTAAGTATGAACTAAAGCTGTATGAGAAGATTAAGGAATTGGACCCGAAGGCATTTATCATCGCGTATGAGCCAAAGTCGATCCATGGAGGATTCTGGGTAAAATCAGTACGGAAAGGAAAGCTGTTTTCATGAGCAAGGGAAAAAAGAAGCAAATGTATGAAGTCGGTGAACATGAATCAATCGATGATTGTCTTAATAGAATGAAGAAGGATGGTTTCGCCCCTGTCCGCAGGATGGAAAAGCCAATTTTCAAAGAAGTAGAGAAGAATGGCACCATTGAATATGAGCCTGCTGGCAGGCAGATTCTTTTTGAAGCAAAGCTGATTGAAAGCTGACTTACGTTAGTAGTTTAAAGTCCTAAACACGAACATTACAAATTAGAAATTACCTAATGTTCGATTATTGATTGACAATAAGTCGAATTAGTTGTTAATATGTAAGTGTCGAAAGTGAAATTTAGTTTTCCCTCGTATAATAATGGGGATATGGCCCATGAGTCTCTACCCGGCAACCGTAAATCGCCGGACTATGAGGGAAAGTAGTTTTTAAGTGAAGGGAAAAGAAATCTGCGTTCACTTATGGATTTCTTTGCTTATGCACCCGGACAGACTACTTTCTCTTCTATCAAGAGGAAGAAGTCTATCCGGGTTTTTTGTTGTGATACTCCAAAGGGAGGTTAGAGAAATGACGGTTGCAGTCATAATGGGGAGCAAGTCAGATTGGGAAACGATGAAGCATGCATGTGACATACTTGATCAGCTGGAAGTTTCTTATATAAAGAAGGTCGTTTCAGCGCATCGGACGCCGGATTTAATGTTCGAGTTTGCCGAGAGTGCGAGAGAAGCGGGAATTAAAGTGATCATCGCTGGAGCTGGCGGAGCCGCACATCTGCCGGGAATGGTAGCAGCGAAGACCACACTTCCGGTTATCGGTGTGCCAGTGCAATCGAAGGCTCTAAACGGCTTGGATTCACTGTTATCGATTGTCCAGATGCCTGGCGGCGTGCCAGTTGCGACGGTCGCGATCGGAAAAGCGGGTGCAACGAACGCAGGTCTCCTTGCGGCACAGATTCTTGGGGCATTTGACAGTGATGTTGCTGAGAGATTAGAGCGATTGAGGGAAGAAACAAAAATGTCAGTGATGGAAAGCAGTGATGAGCTTGTCTAAATTGATTTTACCAGGAGAGGCAATCGGGATCATCGGCGGCGGTCAGCTTGGCAAGATGATGGCTCTGTCTGCTAAAGCGATGGGATTCAGAGTCATCGTCCTGGACCCGACAGAGGATTGCCCGTGCGGCCAGGTAGCTGACGAGCAGATTGTCGGCAGCTATGATGACCTTGAAAAAATAAAGCAGCTGTCTGATAGCAGTGATGTAATTACTTATGAGTTTGAGAATATAGATGCGGATGCGCTTGACTGGCTGAATAAACATGCCTATGTGCCGCAGGGAACGGAATTGCTGCGGGTCACTCAGGACAGGATAGAAGAGAAGCGCAATATCCAGGCGGCTGGCGTAAGGGTCGCTCCATATGCAGTTGTGACAAGAGTGGAGGATGTCAGGGCAGGTGTCGAGGAACTGGGAGTACCGGCAGTATTGAAAACAGCACGCGGCGGCTATGACGGCAAGGGCCAGCTGGTCATCAGATCTGTGGATGATATCCCATTGGCGGAAACATTGGTCAGCCAGGGTGCATGTGTACTGGAAAAGTGGATTCCTTTTGAAAAAGAAATTTCGGTGATCATCACTCGAGGTACGAATGGTGAAAGTGCCGTTTTTCCAGTAGCGGAAAATATCCATAAGGAAAACATCCTGCATCAGACCATCGTCCCGGCGAGAATCAGTTCCGCGGCTGAAGTAAAGGCTATGGAAGCAGCTGAGCAAATTGCGTCAGCATTAGGATTGGTTGGGACGCTGGCAGTGGAAATGTTTTTAGCTGAGAAAGATGAGCTTTACATAAATGAACTGGCACCGAGGCCGCATAACTCGGGGCACTATAGTATTGAAGCGTGCGAAACCTCGCAGTTCGAACAGCATATCCGGGCAGTTTGCGGCTGGCCATTGGGAAGCACGAATTTGCTGAAGCCGGCTGTGATGGTGAATATCCTGGGGCAGCACCAGCAGCCATTGCTGAATAAAATCACGGACTTGCAGGATTGGAAAATTCACTTATACAGTAAAAAGGAAGCCAAATATAAACGGAAAATGGGGCATGTGACCCTTTTGCGAGAGACAGTAGAGCAGGCGCTGACAGAAGCGGAGCAAAGCGGCATCTGGGAAGGCGCGACAGAAATGATCGGAGGACAAAAGAGATGATAGATCGTTATACAAGACCGGAAATGGGAGCAATCTGGACGGAAGAGAATCGCTTTAAGGCATGGCTTGAGGTTGAAATTCTTGCTTGTGAAGCATGGGCTGAGCTTGGCGAGATTCCTAAGGAAGACGTAAAGAAACTACGTGAGAACGCATCTTTTGATATTGATCGAATCAAGGAAATCGAAGAAGAGACGCGCCATGATGTGGTTGCTTTTACAAGAGCGGTGTCTGAAACGCTTGGCGAGGAGCGTAAATGGGTGCATTATGGCCTGACTTCTACAGATGTCGTAGATACGGCTTTATCCTATGTGCTTAAACAGGCAAATGAGATTTTGCTGAAGGATCTTGAAAACTTTGTGGAGATTCTGACTAATAAGGCCAAAGAACATAAATACACGGTCATGATGGGCCGCACGCACGGTGTTCATGCTGAGCCTACCACTTTTGGCTTGAAGCTGGCACTTTGGCTGGAGGAAATGAAGCGCAATCTGGAGCGATTCAAAATGGCTTCCCGCGACGTGGAGTTTGGCAAAATTTCCGGTGCGGTCGGTACATATGCGAATATCGATCCATTCGTTGAAGCTTATGTATGTGAAAAATTAGGGCTGCAGCCGGCACCGATTTCGACTCAGACTTTACAGCGTGACCGCCATGCTTTTTATATGTCGACGCTAGCATTGATTGCGACTTCGATTGAAAAGTTTGCGGTTGAAATTCGAGGCTTGCAAAAGAGTGAAACACGTGAGGTAGAGGAGTTTTTTGCCAAAGGGCAAAAGGGTTCATCGGCGATGCCGCATAAGCGCAACCCGATTGGTTCTGAGAATATGACTGGTATGGCGCGTGTCATCCGCGGCTATATGACGACTGCTTATGAGAATGTGCCTCTATGGCATGAGCGCGATATCTCGCATTCTTCTGCAGAGAGAATTATTTTACCAGACGCGACAATCGCATTGAACTATATGCTGAACCGCTTCGGCAATATCGTGAAGAACTTGACGGTATATCCGGAAAACATGAAACGCAATATGGACCGGACGCTTGGCTTGATCTACTCCCAGCGTGTGCTGCTTGCCTTGATTGACAAGGGCATGTCCCGCGAGGAAGCGTACGACACTGTTCAGCCGCGCGCGATGGAAGCATGGGAAAAGCAGGTGCAATTCCGGAGCCTGATCGAACAGGAT
Organism: Mesobacillus jeotgali; assembly: GCF_014856545.2. Taxonomy (NCBI): domain Bacteria; kingdom Bacillati; phylum Bacillota; class Bacilli; order Caryophanales; family Bacillaceae; genus Mesobacillus; species Mesobacillus jeotgali. The sequence goes on from NZ_CP109811.1 coordinate 316,025, forward strand.
GAAAAGATTGCCGGACTGCTGAGTGATGCGGAAATTGATGACTGCTTTGATTACAACTACCATATCAAGCATGTTGATATGATTTTTGAACGACTGGGGCTTTAATACGAACGGGCAAGGTTTCTTGCCCTTCTTTTATCAATAAGAGACTGAAGATTGTCAATTATCTCAATCGGAGGCGTTAAAATGGAAACTCTGTTATATGAAGGGAAAGCGAAACGGATTTACGCAACAGATGACGAGCAGGTAGTGAGGGTCCAATACAAGGACTCGGCTACGGCCTACAATGGCGAGAAAAAGGCAGAGATTGTCGGAAAGGGCAGGCTGAATAACGAGATTACAAGTCTATTATTCTTGAAGCTTAGCGACGCGGGGATCCAATCGCATTTTATCGAAAAAATTTCCGGAAATGAGCAGCTGGTGAAGCGGGTTTCCATCATTCCCCTTGAAGTGGTTGTCAGGAATTTCGCAGCCGGCAGCTTTTCTAAGCGTCTTGGTGTTGAAGAGGGCAAGAAGCTTTCCCGCCCGATTGTTGAGTTTTACCTGAAGGATGATGCTTTGGGAGATCCGCTGATTACGGATGAGCATGTTGATGTGCTGAGTTTGGCAACTTCAGAGGAAGTGGCTGAGCTGAAGGCCGCGGCTTTGAAAATCAATGATGTACTTGGCGGTTTTTTTGCAGAGATTGGCGTGAGATTAATAGATTTCAAGCTTGAGTTCGGCAAGGATGCAGACGGGAAGATTTTGCTGGCGGATGAGATTTCACCTGATACATGCCGTCTTTGGGACATGGAAACGCAGCAGAAGCTTGACAAGGACGTGTTCCGTCGTGATTTGGGAAATCTGACAGATGCTTACGAAACCATTTTAACGAGATTGGGAGGACGATTGCATGTATAAAGTAAAGGTGTATGTGACGTTAAGGGAAAGTGTTTTGGATCCACAGGGGACGGCTGTTAAAAATTCGCTGGCGACACACGGTTACGAAGGCATCCAGGAGGTCCGCATCGGGAAGTATATGGAGCTCACTTTGGATGAAACCGTGAAAGATGTAGACGGTGCAGTTAAGGAAATGTGCGAGCGCCTGCTGGCGAATCCGGTGATCGAGGACTATAGGTATGAAGTCGAGGAGGTTGTTGCACAGTGAAATTTGCGGTGATTGTTTTTCCGGGTTCGAACTGTGACATCGACATGTACCACGCGGTGAAAGATGAGCTTGGCGAAGAAGCGGAATATGTCTGGCATGATGCTGAAAGCCTTGAAGATTATGATGCTGTGCTTTTGCCTGGCGGTTTTTCGTATGGCGATTACTTAAGATCTGGCGCAATCGCGCAGTTCAGCAATGTTATGAAGGAAGTCGTGCAAGCGGCTGAAGCTGGCAAGCCTGTGTTAGGCGTCTGCAACGGATTTCAGATTCTGTTAGAAGCTGGCCTGCTTCCAGGGGCGATGAGACGCAATGACAGCCTGAAGTTCATCTGCAAGCATGTGGAACTGAAGGTGGAGAATAACGAAACAATGTTTTCAGCCGGCTATGAAAAAGGCGAGGTCATCACGGTTCCGGTTGCACATGGTGAGGGCAACTATTATTGCGATGAAGAAACACTTGCTCGTTTAAAGGCAAATAATCAAATCGTTTTCACATACAATGGCGAAAATCCGAACGGAAGCCTTGAAAATATCGCGGGAATCATCAACGAACGAGGAAATGTCCTTGGAATGATGCCGCATCCGGAGCGCGCGGTCGATGAGCTGCTTGGCGGCGCCGACGGACTGAAGCTTTTCAAATCGATCGTCAAACAATGGAGGGAAGCATATGCGCTTAATGCTTGAACCAAGTCCAGAACAGATTAAACAGGATAAGATTTATCAGGAAATGGGACTGTCAGACAGCGAGTTTGCTTCTGCTGAAAAGATCCTTGGGCGTACGCCTAACTATACAGAGACAGGTTTGTTCTCGGTCATGTGGTCAGAGCACTGCAGCTACAAGAACTCAAAGCCCGTTTTGAAAAAGTTCCCTGTCACCGGAGAGCGTGTTTTACAGGGGCCGGGTGAAGGCGCGGGAATCGTCGATATCGGCGATGGCCAGGCAGTCGTTTTCAAAATTGAAAGCCATAACCATCCGTCAGCCATCGAGCCATACCAGGGCGCTGCAACGGGTGTCGGCGGAATCATCCGCGATGTTTTTTCAATGGGAGCAAGGCCGATCGCGCTATTGAATTCCCTTCGTTTTGGCGAACTTGAGTCACCAAGGGTGAAATATTTGTTTGAACAGGTTGTTGCCGGGATTGCTGGATACGGAAACTGCATCGGAATCCCGACAGTTGGCGGAGAAGTCCAGTTTGACGCTGCTTATGAGGGCAATCCCTTAGTCAACGCAATGTGCGTCGGCTTGATTAACCATGAGGATATCAAGAAGGGCCAGGCGCATGGAGTTGGCAATACAGTGATGTATGTCGGCGCGAAGACGGGCCGTGATGGAATCCATGGGGCTACATTTGCGTCCGAGGAATTGAATGAGGCATCGGAAGAGAAGCGTCCGGCTGTACAGGTTGGCGACCCGTTCATGGAAAAATTGCTGCTGGAAGCTTGTCTGGAGTTAGTGAAAAATGATGCGCTTGTTGGCATCCAGGACATGGGCGCTGCTGGTTTAACGAGTTCATCTGCAGAGATGGCGAGCAAGGCTGGTTCAGGGATCGAGATGAATCTTGACCTTGTGCCCCAGCGTGAAACAGGCATGACGGCTTATGAGATGATGCTTTCCGAATCACAGGAACGCATGCTGATCGTTGTGGAAAAAGGCCGTGAGCAGGAAATCATCGATCTTTTTTCAAAATATGAGCTTGAAGCAGTTGCGATTGGAAAAGTAACGGACGACAAGATGCTTCGTCTTTTACATAATGGGGAAGTGGTGGCTGAGGTGCCGGCAGATGCACTGGCTGAAGAGGCTCCTGTCTATTACAAGCCTTCCAGTGAACCGGCTTATTTCCGTGAGTTCCAGAACATGGACAATGAGATACCAGAAGTTGAAAACTATGAAACTACTCTTTTGCAGCTGCTTCAGCAGCCAACGATTGCAAGCAAAGAGTGGGTGTATGATCAGTATGACCATATGGTGCGCACGAGCACGGTCGTTTCACCTGGTTCTGATGCAGCAGTTGTTAGGATTCGCGGCACAGAGAAGGGCCTCGCGATGACGACGGACTGCAATTCGCGCTATATCTATCTTGATCCGGAAACAGGCGGTAAGATTGCCGTAGCTGAGGCAGCGCGCAATATTGTCTGCTCTGGCGGCGAGCCATTGGCAATCACGGACTGCCTGAACTTCGGGAATCCAGAGAAGCCGGAGATTTTCTGGCAGTTTGAAAAAGCGGTCGATGGCATGAGTGAAGCGTGCCGGACATTGAGCACGCCTGTTATCGGCGGGAACGTAAGTCTGTATAACGAAACAAATGGAACAGCTGTCTACCCGACACCGGTTGTCGGCATGGTCGGTCTGGTTGAAAACTTAAAGCATGTTACGACGCAGCATTTTAAAAATGCCGGCGATCTGATTTATCTGCTAGGTGATACGAAGGATGAGTTTGGCGGCAGCGAGCTGCAAAAGCTTAAGTATGGCCGGATTTTCGGCAAGGCTCCTGAATTGGATTTAGAAGTGGAAGCAAGCTATCAAGCACAGATTTTAACAGCAATCAAAAATGGGCTTGTTGCTTCTGCCCATGATGTCGCAGAGGGCGGTGTGGCGGTTGCACTTGCTGAATCCGTTATTGGCAGCAAAGGGCTGGGAGCTAAGGTTACACTGGAAGGCAACGCTGTATCAGCCTTGTTCAGCGAATCGCAATCCCGTTTCATTTTATCGGTAAAACCAGAGCACCAGATCGAGTTTGAGAGTTTAACAGATGCAGTCTTGATTGGCAAAGTCGTTGAAACGCCAGTTTTAAAGATCAATATAGATGGAAGTAATGTGATTAATCATGATGCAGAGGGGCTGAAAAAGGCCTGGAAAGGAGCCATCCCATGCTTGCTGAACTAAAAGGCTTGAATGAGGAATGCGGCGTTTTTGGAATCTGGGGACATCCTGAGGCAGCACAAATCACCTATTACGGCCTTCACAGCCTGCAGCATCGCGGCCAGGAAGGTACGGGCATTGTTGTCAGTGATGGTCAGCAGCTGAAGGGCCGAAAAGGCGAAGGGCTTGTGACAGAAATTTTCACCGCAGATGCCATGGAAGACATCCAGGGTGTCGGTGCCATCGGCCATGTCCGCTATGCAACTGCGGGAGGAGGCGGCTACGAGAATGTCCAGCCGCTTCTGTTCCAATCGCAAAGCGGCGGCCTGGCCCTTGCGCACAATGGCAATCTTGTAAATGCGGATGCGCTCAGGAACCAGCTTGAAGCACAAGGGAGCATTTTTCAGACTAGTTCTGATACCGAAGTACTCGCGCATTTGATCAAGCGGGGCGGCTTCAGCCAGCTGAGGGATCGCGTGAAAAATGCTTTGCCGATGCTGAAGGGTGCTTATGCCTTTTTGATCATGACTGAGACAGAATTCATGGTCGCACTCGATCCGCACGGACTGCGCCCGCTCTCATTGGGCAGGCTGGGCGATGCTTATGTCGTCGCGTCTGAAACCTGTGCATTTGATATCGTCGGAGCAGAGTTTGTCAGGGACATCCTCCCAGGCGAATTGCTCGTGATCGATGCAGACGGCCTGCATTCCGAAATGTACTCCATGAATTCGACCACTGCTATCTGTACGATGGAATATATTTATTTTTCAAGACCCGACAGCAACATCCACGGAATCAACGTCCATGCAGCACGTAAAAATCTCGGAAAACAGCTGGCGAAGGAAGTGCCGATCGAGGCTGATGTGGTTACGGGTGTTCCTGATTCAAGTATCTCTGCGGCGATCGGGTATGCAGAGGAATCTGGCATTCCTTATGAGATGGGTTTGATCAAGAACCGTTATGTCGGCCGGACCTTCATCCAGCCATCGCAATCGTTGAGGGAGCAGGGTGTAAAGATGAAGCTTTCACCGGTCCGCGGAATTGTTGAGGGCAAGCGTGTCATCATGGTGGACGATTCGATTGTGCGCGGTACGACCAGCCGCCGGATCGTGAAGATGCTAAAAGAGGCAGGTGCGACCGAGGTGCATGTCGTAATCAGTTCTCCGCCGATCCAGAATCCGTGTTTTTACGGCATTGACACCTCAACTCGCGAGGAACTGATTGCTTCTGAACATTCAGTAGAAGAAATTCGCCAATTGATTGGTGCTGACACATTGACGTTTTTGAGTGTGGAGGGAATGCTCGAGGCGATTGGGCGCAATGATGGCGGGGAGACCCGCGGCCAGTGTCTGGCATGCTTTACCGGGAAGTATCCAACCGAAATCTATCCGCAGGCTGTGCCTGCCGGGCAGAAGTGTTGATTCAGATTTAAATTTCCCAAAATAAAGAAGAAAACAGCCAAATCGGAGGTAGTGAACATGGCAAATGCGTATAAGCAGGCTGGTGTGGATATTGAGGCCGGGTATGAAGCGGTCGAACGGATTAAAAAGCATGTGAATCGGACGGTCAGGCCTGGTGTAATGGGGGCGCTTGGCGGATTCGGCGGGATGTTCGACCTTTCCAGCCTGGGACTGAAGGAACCGGTGCTTGTTTCAGGTACGGATGGTGTCGGCACGAAGCTGATGCTTGCCTTTATGATGGACCGCCACGATACAATAGGCATCGACGCGGTCGCGATGTGTGTGAATGACATCGTCGTCCAGGGAGCGGAACCGTTATATTTCCTTGATTACATCGCCTGCGGCAAGGCCCAGCCTGAAAAAATCGAGGCGATTGTCAAAGGAATTGCCGATGGCTGCGAGCAGGCCGGGTGTGCGCTTGTCGGTGGTGAAACTGCCGAAATGCCGGGGATGTACTCTCCGGAAGAATATGATCTGGCTGGATTTGCGGTCGGAGCCTGTGAAAAAGCAGAGATTATCAACGGCCAAAAAATCAAGGAAGGCGATGTCCTGATCGGACTGGCGTCGAGCGGCATCCACAGTAATGGCTACTCGCTCGTGCGCAAGGTGTTTTTAGAGCAGGCTGGCTGGGAGCTTGACCGCCATGTCGAGGAGTTCGGCTGCACGCTTGGCGAAGAGCTGCTCAAGCCGACGCGCATTTATGTGAAATCGGTGCTTGCAGCGATGAAGCAGTTCGAGCTTAAAGGACTTGCCCACATCACTGGCGGCGGTTTTATTGAAAATATCCCAAGAATGCTTCCGGAAGGGCTTGGTGCTGAAATGGAGGAAGGCAGCTGGGAGATACCGCAGGTGTTTAAAACATTGGAATCTTTAGCACAACTTGATCGTACGGACATGTATAATACATTTAATATGGGCATTGGCATGGTAGCTGTTGTCGATCCTAAAATCGCCCATGAAGTTGCCGCGTTTTTTAACGAGCAGGGCGAGAAGGCTTCTATAATAGGCACTGTTACCGGTTCTGACGGAATCCAGGTGAAGATGGCTGGTGAGCAGGCATGAAAAAAATAGCTGTTTTGCATCGGGCAGCGGCAGCAATTTTCAGGCAATCGCAGTTGCGGCCCAGGCTGGCACATTGAACGCTGACATCAGTCTGCTTGTTTGCGACAAGCCGGGCGCTTTTGCCATCGATCGTGCTGAAATGCTTGGAATTCCTGCATTCGTCATCAGCCCGAAGAGCTATCCTTCCAAGGCTGCATATGAGGCAGAGATTTTACAAAAACTCGTTGGTCTTGATATCGACATGATAGTCCTTGCCGGCTACATGCGTCTGATCGGGCCGACATTGCTCGAGGCGTATGAAGGAAAAATCGTTAATATCCACCCGTCATTATTGCCTGCTTTCCCTGGAAAGGATGCGATTGGCCAGGCGCTGGCAGCAGGAGTGGAGAAAACTGGAGTGACCATTCATTACGTCGATGAAGGGATGGATACCGGACCGGCCATCGCAAGTGCGACAGTGAGAATCGCGCCAGGCGAGACGAGGGATACACTTCAAAAGAAAATACAGCGGATTGAACACAGCCTGTTTCCAGAGGTTTTGGAGCAGCTGTTGAACGGAGAAGAGGAGGCAGTACAATGGGAAAAAAGCGTGCACTGATCAGTGTTTCAAATAAGGAAGGAATTGTCGAATTAGCGAAAGAGCTTGTACAGCTTGGATTTGAGATCGTCTCGACAGGAGGGACAAAGCAGGCGCTTAAGGATGGCGGTGTCCCGGTCATCGGCATCAGCGATGTGACAGGTTTTTCAGAGATTCTTGAGGGGCGGGTGAAGACGCTTCATCCAAAAATTCATGGCGGCTTGCTTGCAAAGTATGATGATACAACCCACCAGGCACAGCTGTCTGAAAATGAAATTGAGAAAATTGAGCTTGTCTGCGTGAATTTGTATCCTTTTAAAGAAACAATCTCAAAACCTGGTGTTACGCCTGAGGATGCGATCGAAAACATCGACATCGGCGGCCCGGCGATGCTGCGTGCCTCTGCGAAAAACCATCAATACATAACAGTGCTTGTCGACCCTGCGGATTACCAGCAGGTGATTGAAGAGTACAAAAGCCAGAACGAAACCACCCTCGAAACCCGCCGGCGACTGGCTGCGAAGGTCTTCCGCCACACGGCTGCTTATGATGCGCTGATTGCAGAATACATGACAAATCTCGCTGGCGAGGAACAGCCGGAAAAAATGACGGTGACTTACGAATTGAAGCAAACTCTGCGCTACGGAGAAAATCCTCATCAAAAAGCAGCTTTTTACCAGAAGCCGCTTGGATCGGCATTTTCGGTAGCGGCAGCGGAAAAGCTTCACGGAAAAGAGCTTTCCTATAACAATATCAATGATGCGAATGCTGCTTTGCAGATTGTAAAAGAATTCTCCGAGCCGGCAGCGGTTGCAGTCAAGCATATGAACCCTTGCGGAGTTGGAACTGGAAAAGATAGTTTTGATGCTTTTGGAAAGGCTTTTGAAGCAGATCCTGTTTCGATATTTGGCGGCATTATCGCCCTGAACCGCGAAGTGGACGGAGAAACAGCACGAAAGCTATATGAAATATTCCTTGAAATTATCATTGCGCCTTCTTTTAGCGAAGAAGCTCTTGAAATTTTAACGGCCAAGAAAAACCTTCGTTTATTGAAGGTCTCATTTGACGGGGAAGCCTCAAAGGAAAACACATTGTCCTCGATTGAAGGCGGATTGCTTGTCCAGGAACAGGATGCTTTTGGCTTTGAGGAGGCAGAAATTTCTGTACCGACGAAACGTGAACCGACGGAAGCCGAGTGGGAAGCGTTAAAGCTAGGCTGGAAGGTTGTTAAGCATGTTAAGTCAAACGCAATCGTGGTGTCAGATAAAGATATGACATTAGGGATTGGAGCCGGACAAATGAACCGTGTCGGTGCCGCTAAAATTGCCCTGGAACAGGCTGGTTCTAAAGCAGATGGAGCAGCGCTTGCATCTGATGCGTTCTTCCCGATGGATGACACCGTCGAGGCAGCGGCGAAAGCCGGAATCACAGCGATCATCCAGCCAGGCGGATCAGTCCGTGATGCTGATTCAATCAAAAAGGCGGATGAGTATGGGATTGCGATGGTGTTTACAGGCGTAAGGCATTTTAGGCATTAATGGCAGGTCGAATGCAGATTCTGGTTTTAAAAAAAGGTAGTCAGTTTAAACAGCTATCCTGAAATTAACGGAGGTGCGTGTTATGAAGGTTCTTGTGGTTGGCAAAGGCGGCCGTGAGCATGCGATTTGCCGGAAGGTCAGTGAAAGTCCGCTTGTGTCAGAGGTTTTGGCAGCGCCGGGAAATCCAGGGATGGCAGACTGTGCGAAGCTGGTGGCGATCAATGAAACCGAACTGGATAGACTTGTTTCTTTTGCAAAGGAGGAGCAAGTCGGCCTGACAATCATCGGGCCTGAGGTTCCTCTGCTTGAGGGTCTGGCAGATCGTTTCATTGAGGAAGGGCTGAAGGTGTTCGGTCCGCGTAAAGCAGCGGCAATCATTGAGGGAAGCAAGTCGTTCGCGAAGGATTTGATGAAAAAGTACGGCATTCCTACAGCTGCATACGAAACATTTACTGATTATGCCGAGGCACGGAATTATCTCGGCCAGGTTGGAGCACCGATTGTCATCAAGGCGGACGGACTGGCTGCTGGCAAGGGTGTTGTCGTGGCGATGACAGTGCAGGAAGCAGAGCAGGCTTTGCAGGAAATGATGCTGGAGAGTAAATTCGGCGAGGCGTCTGCGAGCGTGGTGATGGAGCAATTTTTAACAGGGGAAGAGTTTTCACTGATGGCGTTTGTGAACGGGGATCGTGTGATTCCACTTGAAATCGCTCAGGACCATAAGCGTGCCTTTGATGGCGACAAAGGGCCGAATACCGGTGGCATGGGCGCGTATTCACCAGTGCCGCACATCAGAAAGGAATCAATACAGGTTGCTGTGGAGCAAATCCTTAAACCGGCAGCGATTGCGATGGAGATGGAAGGGCGCAGCTTTACCGGAATTCTGTATGCAGGGCTGATTGAAACAGTGGAAGGTCCTAAGGTGATTGAGTTCAACGCGCGCTTTGGCGATCCGGAAACACAGGTGATTTTGCCAAGGATGAAATCAGATCTGGTCGAGGTCATGCTAGAGGTGCTAGAGGGAAATAAGCCAGAGATTGAATGGCATGAGGAAGCAATGGTCGGCGTAGTTGTCGCGGCCAATGGCTATCCTGAGGAATATAAAAAAGGCGCTGTGCTGAATGGTCTTGAAAACATATCGCAGGTGTTTCATGCGGGGACGGCGAAAAACAGTGAGGGTGAGTTTGTGACCAATGGCGGCAGGGTGCTGCTTGTCGGGACCAAAGCTTCTTCATTAAAAGAAGCACAGCAAAAGGTATATGCTGAGCTTGAGAAACTGGACTGCCCGGAAACCTTTTACCGAAAGGACATAGGCAGCAAGGCTATCGGGCACGTCTCCTGCTAGAGCCCTTCGCGTAAACGAGCACAAGAGCGATGATGCTTCCGACCAATGCAATCCAGACGAAGCTGACATCCATTATATATTCCCAGAACATAGTATCATCTCCTTTATAGAAAGCCCCCAGGTTTTGGGGGCTTTTGTTTTGTTTAAAACTAACTCGGGTTATAAGGGATCCAGCCTTCAGAATCCCCATTTTCAGCGTTCCGGTCCTCCATCATGTCCTGGCCCTTTTCATATGCTGCAGTCAGCGGGCAATAACGGACGATTCCTTCTCCGACTTTCATTGCGCCCATCATCGCCATGAAAATATAGGAGTCGCGCCAAGGTCTTTTAACCATTTTTGAAGTGGACCAGGCTAGGACAGTCAAGCCAATTGTTATCCTGACAAGCGCGTTGATTATTCCGATATTCGGACGTACATTCATTATCCATCGCTCCTTTATTCCATTTTTACAGTTAATTTGAAATTCTTTAATGCGTTAAACAGTGAAATATGTTACGATAGTACAATAATGTAAGGGCTTTCTTTTTTTGAGTGAATTTCGATTTTAAACATATGGCTCTGTTAAATCCATGTTATATATAAACACTCTGTTGATTGAAGTAGAAGGCGCGTAGAATCCTCCGAAAATGCTAACGCATTTTCATCGTGCGTGGGCAGATTCACGGAAGCGTCTCAATGTCCTGCGGGATCAGCCGGCTGGGTGAGACCCCGCAGGAGCTTGCGACGAGGAGGCTCAGCGCCGGCCCCGCGGAAAGCGAAGCGTCTGGAACGAATATCAACAGCCATTTTTAACAGAGCCCTAACATAGAGAAAAGGGGAACATGGTATGGAACAACGTTATCGATGGAAAAACAAGCAATTGCGCGACCATGCTGCTGTTTTGGACGGCACCCTTTCACCGACGGTCTTATTGAAGAATGCGACATATTTGAACCAGACATTCCGCAAGTGGATGACTGCGAACATTTGGATTTACAATGACAGGATTGTGTATGTTGGTGAAAACCTGCCTGAAAATACAAAGCAATGTGAAATAGTGGATTGCACCGGGATGAAACTGGTGCCGGGCTATATTGAACCTCATGCCCATCCATTTCAACTTTATAATCCCCATTCTTTCGCTGCCTATGCATCGCAGACGGGGACCACGACACTGATCAATGACAATATGGTGCTGGCTTTACAATTAGGAAAAAAGAAAGCGTTTTCTTTTATTAATGAGCTGAATGATAATCCGGTAACGATGTATTGGTGGTGCCGTTTTGATGCGCAGACTGAAATCCAGCATGAGGAGGAGGTTTTCTCTAACAGCAATGTCAGGGCCTGGCTTGAGCATGAGAATATTGTTCAGGGGGGTGAACTGACGTGCTGGCCGAAGCTGATGAACGGCGACGACATGATTCTTCACTGGATGCAGGAAACGAAGCGCCATCACAAGAAAATCGAGGGACATTTCCCTGGTGCATCGGAAAAGACGCTGGCGAAGATGATGCTGTTTGGCGCGGATTGCGACCATGAGGCGATGACTGGCGAGGAAGTCCGCAGAAGGCTGATGCAAGGTTATATGGTGTCACTCCGACATTCATCGATCAGACCGGATTTGCCGAAGCTGCTGGATGAGATTCATGAACTGGATATCGCTGTGTACGACCGTTTTATGATGACAACGGATGGGGCATCGACTGCGTTTTACGAAAATGGCGTAATCGATGAATTGATCCGCATTGCCATCGATCGAGGCGTCCCTGTCATTGATGCTTATAATATGGCAAGCATCAACGTGGCACGTTATTATAATTTCGAGCATCTTCACGGCAATATTGCGACAGGCCGGGTTGCGAATATCAATATTTTGAGTGATGAAATGAATCCTACACCTGTGTCAGTCCTGGCAAAAGGCCAGTGGGTGAAGCGTGATGGAGAAGCGATTGATGCAGCAAAAGAACTGGACTGGACTCAAATGGGATTTGAGCCCCTAAAGATGGATTGGGACCTGACGATGGATGATATGCAATTCTCGATGCCTTTTGGAATTAAAATGGAGAATTCGGTCATTACAAAACCGTACTCAATTTCAATTGATGTGTCCGCTGAGGAATTGTCTTCAAATCATGATGAGTGCTTTTTCATGCTCATCGACCGCCATGGGAAATGGCGCATCAATACGATGCTGAAAGGGTTCGCGACCGACTTGCAGGGGCTGGCAAGCTCGTTTTCCAATACTGGAGACATCATTCTGATTGGTAAAAACAAGCAGGATATGATGGCTGCTTTTAACAGGATGAAGGAACTCGGCGGAGGAATTGTCGCCTGTGAAAATGGTCTGCCTGTGGGGGAGATTCCGTTGAGGCTTCAGGGCATCATGTCGAGCCATCCTGTAACTGAGCTGATGGCGGAGGAGAAGAATCTGCTTGGCTATTTAAAGGAAAAAGGCTATAAATTTGCCGATCCGATTTATTCGCTATTATTCTTCAGTTCAACGCATTTACCGTATATCCGTATCACGCAGGAGGGTATCTATGATGTGATGAAAAAAACGATACTCTTTCCAACGATAATGCGTTAAAATATAAAAGTGCATCTAGACAGAGACAGCCATGAACGAACTGGGAGTTCAAGGGGTGGCGAGAATGAAAAAATGGATCGCTGTGCTGGCAGCCATAATGATCATTACGGCGGGGTGCAGCAGTAAAGAGACAGAAAAAAAAGAAGCAACAGAACATAAAGAAAAAGAAATTGAAGTAGAAGAGACGGTTCCACCGGAGGAACTACCTTATCAATTCCCGCTGAGCGGATTGGGTACTGCAGAAGAGAGCTCCGACCGGGCAGTGGCCGTTGTAGTCAATAACCATCCAAAGGCTCGGCCGCAATCAGGTCTCGAGAAAGCTGATGTCGTCTACGAGGTTCTTGCTGAAGGAGACGTGACAAGGTTCATCGCGATTTTTCAAAGTGAACAGCCTGGAAAAATAGGGCCGGTCCGCAGCGCGAGGGAATACTTTATCGATCTGGCATCCGGATATGACAGCTTTTTTATCGCCCATGGATACAGTCCTGAAGCGAAAGATATGCTTGAACGCGGAGTGATCGATAACATCAACGGCATGCAGTATGATGGAACATTGTTCAAACGGGCCGATTTCCGAAAAGCACCTCATAATTCTTATATCACATATAAGAATATTGTGAAGGGAGCAGAAACGAAAGGCTACGAACTTGATGAAGCACCGGCTTCTGCAGTATTCTTGAGCAGTGAGGAAGCTGAAGGCTTGGAAGGTACTCCGGCTGAAGAATTCATGGTGAAGTACGGTTCGCCGTCATTCGATGCGATCTACGAATATGACGCGGAACAACAGAAGTACCACCGTTTTAACGGCAGTGAAGAAAGTGTGGACTTTGAATCGAAGGAACCACTCCTGATTGACAACATCCTTGTCGTGCAAATGGACCATAGCATTGTGGATGATGTGGGGCGCAGGGTCATTGACATGGCATCCGGCGGCAAGGGATATCTGTTCCAAAAAGGCAAAGTGAATGAGATACAATGGAAAAATGAAGCTGGCAGGATCGTCCCTTATAAGGATGGAGCAAAAGCTGGTTTCGTTCCCGGGAAAACATGGATCAACATTGTCCCATCAATCAGCGATGTCTCATTCGACTCTCAACAATAAAATTTGAGTGAAATAAGGGGTAGACTATATGCAAATTGATAAATTAAGAGGCAAGGAACTCGATCAATTATTCAAGGCAATTTTATCGCTGAAAGACCTCGATGAGGCATATCGCTTCTTCGACGATCTGGCGACAGTGAACGAAATCCAATCACTGGCACAGCGCCTTGAGGTTGCCCGCATGCTTCGCGAGGGCAAGACTTATCATAAAATCGAGACAGAAACAGGCGCGAGCACGGCAACCATTTCCCGTGTCAAGCGATGCTTGAACTATGGAAACGATGCATATGAAATGGCGCTCGAAAGATTGAAAGAACAGGAAAACGCAGAAAAAGCGAAATAGTTTTTGATGAAGGACGGAACCAGGTGTGGTTCCGTTCTTTTTTGTGCGCTGAGAAATTGGAAAAAATCACTGATAATTTCCAATTCGCTATAAAAATAATTTTTTCGCTATATAAATTCAAAAGTGTATTTCTGCAATAAAAAAGTGATTTTTTCATTATTGAAATAAAATTGAATTTTGCCGATGTTAAAAAATGAATTTCCGCTTAAGAGAAAGAAGAACTCGTGGATTCATCAGCTTGAATTAGCTTAATTCGCACGCATAAGCTGACCGATAAAGCAAAAAACTAATGGAAAATACGGGTAAGGGGTTAATTATGAAACAGTTAAAGCCGATTCAGTTCGATACAAGTAAAGTGAAGCCCACGGAAAAGTTCACCAGTGTGGAAATGGGAAAGCTTTGGGCGACATATGAGGGGAACAGCCTGTCAAATGTGATTATCAAGCATTTCCTTCAGCATGTGGAGGATGAGGATATCAAGACACTGCTTGAAAATGCCCTAAGTCTTACAGAGGATTTTATGGAGAAAATAAAAGAGTTTTTGGAGAAGGAAAATTTCCCTTTACCCCTAGGATATACGGAAAAGGACTTTCACTCAGAAGCACCGAGTTTATTTGAGGATGAGTTCTATGTCCATTACTTGAAATATGCGGCAAAAGCTGGATTGAGCATTTACGCGATTGCCCTTCCACTGGTGATGAGGCTCGATATCAGGGAGTTTTTTATCCAGTGTGGGATGGTAACGACGGAGCTTCTCGGGCAAATTAACGGCCTGCTGATGGCCAAAGGTTTTATCATCAAACCGCCTGTCCTTCCGACACCGGAGAAAGTTGATTTCATTGAAAATAAGAGTTACCTGGATGGATTTGGCCACAAACTGCGGCCGCTCCATGCCCTGGAAGTGACCCATCTGTATGACAACATTGAAAACAATGTCACCAGTAAAGCCTTGCTGATTGGGTTCAGCCAGGTAGCGAGGACACAGCAGGTGCGTGACTTTTTCATAAAGGGAATTGAATTGACTGATAAAATGGTGGAGCAGTTAAAAACAAAGCTTCATAAGGAAAATCTGCCGTCCCCGGCATTATTGGATCATTTAGTCACCGATTCTACGACTTCACCTTTTTCCGATAAACTGATGCTTAGCCATAAGGCGGACATGTTCGCGATGAAGGTTAGATCGATGGGGAACTCGATGGCGGTCAACGGACGGAAGGACATCGGCTTGTTATATGGAAAAGCCCTTATGAATGTCGCTTTATATGCGGAGGATGCGGCGGAAATCCTGATTGAGCACGGGTGGATGGAGCAGCCGCCCCATGCCGCAGACAGGAATAAACTGGCGTCAGAATAATATATTGCGCATAATTGTGCGATAACACTAGCCTGCAGATGCAGGCTTTTTTCATTTAGTGTTGTTTTTTTTATGGGGGGGAGAAAAATGGAAAAAAACACTGATAATTTCCAGTTCGCCATTAAAATTTGAAAATCGCCAATAAATCTGTGAACTCCGCCAATAAACCAGGTTAATAGCTCACTTTTAAGGGTAGGGGGTAGGTAAAATATACATTTTGGAGTGAGTTGATGGGGGCAAGTTTGACGGTTATTGCGATTGTAATCATTTATTTAGGCATTATGATCATGATTGGGTACATATCTTCTAAAAAGATCAATGATAATGAGGATTTCCTTGTAGCGGGCCGGAAGATGGGTCCGTGGCTGCTTGCGGGAAGCCTTGCTGCGACCGAGGTTGGCGGCGGTTCCTCGCTGGGGGTAGTCGAAAAAGCGTATGGAGACTGGGGGTTTTCGGCCGTCTGGTACGTCATCTCGATGGCGATTGCGTTCATCGTGCTGGCGTTCCTTGCGCCAATGCTGCGGGACGCTGCTGTAAAAACAGTGCCTGAGTATTTCCGCAGGCGATATGGCGAAGCGAATTCACTGGTAACATCGATTATCATGCTGCTGCCGATGGTCGGGCTGACGGCGGTTCAGTTCATCGCCTCGGCAACAATTCTTTCAGTGATGACCGGCTGGAGCTACACCGTTTCAGTCATCATTGTGACGGTGGTTGTTACGTTATACAGTGTCATGGGCGGGATGTACAGCGTTGTTTATACCGATGTCGTGCAGTGGATTTTCATCATCGTAGGGATGGCAATGATCATTCCATTCACGCTCCAGGCTGGGGGCGGGTTCGAGCAGGTGACGGCCAATATTCCGGAGGCAAAATGGAGCCTCGTTGACGGTGCCGGCTGGGGGACGATCATTGCGCTCGTCGTAATGTATATCGCATCCTTCACAGTTGGCCAGGAGGCGGTCCAGCGCTATTATTCTGCCAAAGACGGCAAGGCTGCTAAGCAAGCATCCTATATTACTTCTATTGTGTATGTGCTGTTCGCGTTCATCCCGGCGGTCATCGGTTTGTTCATGTATGGCATGGTCGAGAATGGCCAGATCGATGGGACGATGCTGATGGAAAGAGGCGCGCAGTACGCATTGCCGGTGCTGGCAATGGAGGTGCTGCCAGATGTGGTCACGGGCATCCTGTTCGCGGCGCTGATTTCAGCGACAATGTCCAGTGCTTCTAGTAATCTATTGGCAGCAGGGTCTATTTTTACAAATGATATATACCATCAGTATATCAACAAGAATGCAGCTGACGGAAAGCTTTTAAAAATGGTCCGCTATACAATGTATGTGGTTTCAGCATTCGCTTTGCTGACAGCAATCTGGAATGTCTCTGATATTATCACGCTATTGATGTTCTCCTTTACACTGAGAGCTGGCGGGGCCTTCATACCTTATGTGTTAGGGCACATTTGGGAAAAAGCGACCCCGGCAGGCAGCCTGGCATCCTTGTTCCTTGGAAGTCTGGCAGTCTATCTTGGCGAAAAAGAGTTCATCAGCTTCTTCGGACTTGATCCTATTTATCTGGCACTGATTGTGAGTGGCATCAGCTTCTATGTGTTTTCAAAATTGTTCACCGAGCAGTACGAACACCGAGATCTTTAAACAGCAAGAAAAGCGTTCCGGCCGGGACGCTTTTTTCATATGTTTCCTTTTTTATATATACACAACAAATGCTATAATGGTGGAATGGATAGATAGAATGGGGGCAATTCAAGGATGTACGATGTTCGCGAGTGGAGACATGTGTTCAAGCTCGATCCAAATAAAGAAATAACTGATGAAGAATTAGATAGAATTTGCGAGTCTGGAACCGACGCGATCATGGTGGGAGGGACGGATGGAGTCACTCTTGAAGGAGTCCTTGATTTGATGTCCCGTGTCCGCCGCTACACGGTACCATGCATTCTCGAGGTTTCGACGATTGAATCGATCACGCCGGGATTCGATTTTTATTATATCCCGACGGTGCTGAACAGCCGCAATCCACAGTTTATCACGGGCCTGCACCATGAAGCGGTCAAGGAGTATGGCGACCTGATGGATTGGGACGAGCTGAAAATGGAAGGCTATTGCATCCTGAATCCGGATTGCAAGGCGGCTAAACTGACTGATGCGAAGACAGACTTGTCGATTGACGATGTACGGGCCTACGCGATGATGGCGGAGAAAATGTATAGCCTGCCGATTTTCTATTTGGAATACAGCGGGGCATATGGCAATCCTGAGTATGTGGAAGCAGCCAAAGGCGTTCTCGAAAAAACGGTTCTCTTTTACGGCGGCGGAATCGAAACAGCGCAGCAGGCAGAAGAAATGGCCGGACATGCCGATGTCATTGTGGTCGGAAATGTCGTGTACAGCAACCTTGATGAGGCATTGAAGACCGTAGCTGCAGTAAAGAAATAACGAAGTTGTATATAAGGATTTTATGAGATAAAATAAGAACAAATGTTTGTATGGTGGTGAAGAGTGTGCAATTTTTAACGGATAAATTACTGAATGGCTTGAACCCGGAGCAGCAGAAGGCTGTCAAGACAGTGGACGGGCCTTTGCTATTGATGGCAGGGGCAGGCTCTGGTAAAACAAGAGTCCTGACACACAGAATTGCGTATTTAATGGTGGAAAAAGGGGTAAACCCTTATAACATCCTTGCGATTACGTTTACGAATAAAGCGGCGCGCGAAATGCGTGAGAGGATTCAGAAGATGATGGGCGGAGCGGCAGACGATATCTGGATTTCGACGTTCCACTCAATGTGTGTGCGCATTTTGCGCAGGGACATCGACCGTCTTGGCTATAACCGCAACTTCACGATCCTTGATTCGACCGACCAGCAGTCTGTCATCAAGTCGATTTTGAAGGACAAGAATATGGACCCGAAAAAATATGATCCTCGTGCGATCCTTGGGACAATCAGCTCGGCAAAGAACGAATTGATTACGCCGGAGGAATATGCGAAGACAGCGGGAGATTATTTTTCCCAGAAGGTCAGCGATGTGTATACGGAGTACCAGCGCAGGCTGCTAAAAAATAACGCGCTTGATTTCGACGATTTGATCATGACGACGATCACGCTGTTCATCCGCGTGCCGGAAGTGCTGGAGTACTACCAGCGCAAGTTCCAGTACATCCATGTCGATGAGTACCAGGATACGAACAGGGCACAATACATGCTGGTGAAATTGCTTGCGCAACGATTCCAGAACCTATGTGTTGTCGGTGACTCGGACCAGTCGATCTATCGCTGGCGCGGTGCGGATATCACGAATATCCTTTCTTTTGAAAAGGACTACCCGAGGGCAAGCGTGATTTTGCTTGAACAGAACTACCGCTCGACGAAAAAGATTTTACTGGCGGCGAATATGGTCATCCAGAACAATATGAACCGTAAGCCGAAAAACCTTTGGACAGAGAACCCAGAGGGCAACAAAATCATGTACTACCGCGCGGACAGTGAACAGGGCGAGGCGCAGTTTGTCATCGGCAAAATCCAGGAGCAGATTCGCAATGGCCGCAAGCTGTCTGATATCGCGATTCTCTACCGGACGAACGCTCAGTCCCGTGTGATCGAGGAATCTTTCCTGAAGTCGAACATCGATTACTCAATCGTCGGCGGCATCAAGTTCTATGACAGAAAAGAAATCAAGGATCTTCTTGCATACCTACGTCTGATTTCCAATCCTGATGATGATATCAGCTTGCAGAGGATCATCAATGTGCCAAAGCGCGCAATTGGTTCAACCTCAATCGATAAAATCGCCAATTTTGCGGCAATGCATGATCTGTCGATGTTCCAGGCGCTGGAGACGATTGAGATGATCGGCCTCAGCCCGAAAGCGGAAAAAGCAGCGGCTGAATTCCGCAACCTGGTCAGCAATTACACGCACCAGCAGGAATATCTGTCAGTGACTGAGCTGGTGGAGGAAGTCCTTGATAAAACAGGCTACCGTGATATGCTCAAGGCGGAAAAATCGCTGGAATCACAGAG
This sequence comes from Mesobacillus jeotgali, assembly GCF_014856545.2. NCBI lineage: Bacteria > Bacillati > Bacillota > Bacilli > Caryophanales > Bacillaceae > Mesobacillus > Mesobacillus jeotgali. The sequence continues at coordinate 335,420 of NZ_CP109811.1, forward strand.
CCGACTTGAAAACATAGATGAATTTTTAACCGTAACAAAAAGCTTTGAAGAAAGCAGTGAAGACAAGAGTCTGGTCGCATTCCTGACGGATTTGGCACTTGTTGCGGATATCGACCGCCTGGATGAGGACGGCGAGAAAAAAACTGATTTCGTCACATTGATGACACTGCACTCAGCCAAGGGACTAGAGTTCCCAGTTGTGTTCCTGATCGGAATGGAAGAGGGAGTATTCCCGCATAGCCGCTCCTTGATGGAAGAGGATGAGATGGAGGAAGAACGCCGTCTTGCCTATGTGGGCATCACTCGCGCCGAAGAAGAGCTTTTCATCACGAATGCGCAAATGCGTACCCTTTTCGGCCGTACGAATATGAATCCGGAATCACGGTTCATTAAGGAAATACCGGCTGATTTGGTTGAAGATGCCGTTCCAAAAGTGAGAAGGCCTGCACCAACAAGCGGCGGCAGACCTGCTGCAGCGAGTGGAGGCAGACCTGGGGCTTCAGCAAGACCGTCCATGCCAACTCGCGGAGCTGTTTCCCGTCCGGTCGCAGCTGCAAGCGGCGGCGAAGGCATCGATTGGAAGGTTGGCGACAAAGCACAGCATGGCAAGTGGGGAACAGGAACCGTTGTCAGCGTAAAAGGGTCAGGAGAAGGCACAGAGCTTGATATCGCCTTCCCAAGTCCAACAGGCATCAAACGTCTGCTGGCCAAGTTCGCACCGATTACAAAGGCTTAAACAAACTTTTTTTCTTATAGATTACTTTCTAGCTCCAGCGCTTTGTCCCTCAGGTCATAAGGCGGCCACCACTGTTTTCTAGCTATCCGTCTTATGCTCGTCGGGGCTGACCAAGGCGCTTGCGCTTTTCATTTTCATTTCATTTATGAAAGGGCTGGATTTATGGATTTTCAGAGCGCTGAGAGAAAAGCTAAGGATTTGCAAAATCTGCTTAATCAATATAGTTATGAATATCATGTTCTTGACCAGCCGTCGGTTCCGGATGCGGAGTATGACAGGCTTTTGAGGGAACTGATTGAAATCGAGGAGCAATTCCCTGAAATGCAGACTCCCGACTCTCCTACACAGCGTGTTGGCGGCGAGATTTTAACGATGTTCAACAAGGTGCAGCATGCGATTCCGATGCTGAGCCTGGGAAATGCCTTCGATGAGCAGGACCTGCGCGATTTTGACCGTCGTGTCCGCCAGGGTGTTGGCGAAGATATTGGGTATGTATGCGAACTGAAGATCGATGGTCTGGCAGTCTCGCTCATCTATGAAGATGGGCTGCTCGTGCGCGGTGCGACTCGCGGTGATGGAACGACTGGTGAGGATATTACGTCTAACCTGAAGACGATCCGTTCCTTGCCGATCCGCCTGAAGGAACCAGTTTCACTTGAAGTCCGCGGTGAAGCATTCATGCCGAAGAAATCATTCGAAGCTTTGAATAAAGCAAGAAAAGAACGTGAAGAAGAGCCATTTGCCAACCCGCGTAATGCGGCTGCTGGCTCCCTTCGACAGCTTGACCCGAAGATTGCTGCTTCAAGAAATCTGGATGTATTCCTCTATGGTATTGCAAATGTCGGTGATACGGGCATCCGCGCACATAGTGAGGGACTGGATTATCTGGAGAAGCTCGGATTCAAAACCAATAAAGAGCGCCGGAAAGTCGACAGTATTGAAGGTGTTATCGAGTATGTGAACAGCTGGGTCGAAAAGCGCCCAGACCTGCCATACGATATCGATGGCATCGTTATCAAGGTTGATTCACTCGACCAGCAGGCTGAGCTTGGAACGACGGCGAAGAGTCCGCGCTGGGCGGTTGCCTACAAGTTCCCTGCCGAAGAAGTCGTAACGACTTTGAAGGATATTGAGTTGAGCGTGGGCCGCACAGGTGTCGTCACACCGACTGCCATCCTTGAACCAGTCCAGGTAGCTGGTACTACCGTTGGACGTGCTTCCTTGCACAATGAAGACTTGATTCGGGAAAAAGATATTAAAATCGGTGATAAAGTCGTCATTAAAAAAGCAGGAGATATTATCCCGGAAGTTGTTAATGTCCTTGCTGAGCAGCGGACAGGGGATGAAGTCGAGTTCCACATGCCTACAGAATGCCCTGAATGCGGCAGCGAACTTGTCAGGATCGAAGGCGAAGTCGCGCTTCGCTGTATCAATCCAAAGTGCCCGGCACAAATCAGGGAAGGCCTGATCCACTTCGTTTCCCGTGATGCGATGAACATTGACGGACTTGGAGAGAGAGTGGTAAGCCAGCTGTTTGCACAAGAGCTGATTAAGGATGTAGCAGACATTTATAAGCTTACACGCGAGCAGCTTCTGGCTCTTGAGCGAATGGGCGAGAAGTCCGTCAACAATTTGCTGTCGGCAATCGAAGCCACGAAGGATAATTCACTGGAAAAGCTATTGTTCGGACTCGGTATCCGTCTAGTTGGGGCAAAAGCGGCAAAGACATTGGCTCAGGAATTTGGAACAATGGATCACCTGATGAAGGCAACGAAGGAAGAATTGACGGCTATCAATGAGATCGGCGACAAAATGGCCGACTCCATCGTCACTTATTTTGACAATGATGAAGTGAAGGAACTGGTTTCCGAGCTCAAGACTGTCGGCGTCAATATGGAATACAAAGGACCTAAGAAGGTTACCGCTGAAGAATCGGATTCGTTTTTTGCCGGTAAAACAATCGTGTTGACCGGCAAGCTCGAGCAAATGGGCCGAAATGAAGCAAAAGAAAAAATCGAGGCGCTCGGCGGCAATGTAGCCGGCAGTGTCAGCAAGAAAACGGATTTACTCATTGCCGGAGAAGACGCAGGTTCAAAGCTGACAAAAGCCGAAAGCCTGGGGATTGAAGTGTGGAACGAGGAGAGAATGCTTGAAGAATTAAATAAATAAGAGGTGTACACGCCATGAGGAAGCTCTCAATGGTCGCTCTATCTCTTGTCCTTTTGCTGACGGCCTGCGCCCCTAATTTTCAAAAGCAGGAAGAGGTCGTCCAGGAGAAGGATGATGAAACAAAGGAAAAAGCGATTATCCCGAAATATAAAATTTCGGACAAATACTACCGTACCATTATGCCGTTCGAGCCTGGGGAAGCTCGCGGAATGGTCGTCAACAATCTGAATACGCGCTATGACATCACCGAGTTCGAGACTGGGCTGATGAGGGTTGCCCAAAACTCTTTCCCAACAGACAAGTATGTCTTTAAAGAAGGCCAGTATCTCGACAGCAGTACCGTAGCATCCTGGCTGGAGCGGGAAATGACTCCGGCTCAGGTAGAGGCTAAGAAAAAAGAATTGCAGGCTAAGTATAAAAAAGAAAAAATTAATAAGAAGGTCGTAGTGAATAACCTAGGCCTGAATCCTGCTAATCCTGGCAAGGGCGATGCCCATGAACAGAATAAAAAGAATCCTATTTATCTAGCACATATCCTGGAGCATAATTATCTCGTCCAATCAGGAGAAAAGGATACGTACCAACTTGGCGGCATCGCCATTGGCCTGGCACTGAATTCCGTCCACTATTATCAAGAGGTTGAATTTGGGGCAGTATTTGAGAAAAATATTTCCCGCTCCGTTCTTGAAGCCGAAGGGAAGAAAATTGCCCAGGAAGTCGTCAACAGGTTAAGAGGAATTGACGAACTGAAAAATGTACCGATTACCATCGGATTGTTTGAACAGGAAAGCCGATCTTCTGTTGTTCCCGGCAACTTTTTCACCTATGCAGAAGTATCCCAGGGCAGCAACAATATCGGCAGCTGGAAGGATGTAAAAGAAGAATACATCCTGTTTCCGTCAGATAAAGCCGAGAAGGAACACCGGGATGACCTGACATTCTTCCAGAACTTCAAGCAGGATGTGGAGGAATATTTCCCTAACTTCAACGGCGTCATCGGCAAAGGCTTTTATCTGGATGGCCAGCTACAAGAGTTGAATATCGAGATTCCTATCCAGTTTTACGGCGAAGCTGAGGCGATTGGTTTCACACAGTATGTAACGGGACTGGTCATGGAGCACTTCCCTAACTACATTTCCGTTCAGGTCAGCGTATCATCCGTACTGGGACAGGAAGCCCTGATCGTGAAAAAGCCGGATCAGGATGAACCATTTGTGCATATTTATCAGTAAGGTGAAGCAAAGAGCCGCGTGCTCTTTGCTTTTTATATGCATTTTTTAATATCAAGGATTGTCTGTAAATGCATGCCTTCATGGAAAATCGTCCGTACCAGGACTTGTTCGATTGTATGCATGCCCATTTCGGTTGGAGGGAATTCCTCCTCGAGGCGCCCGCCATATAATTCTTTTATTCTTGCTGGCTGTGTTCTCAGCAATTCTTTTAACTCGCTAACGGAAGGGGTTTCCTCGGTAAAATTGGCCGGGGAGGTGCCGTAGTCGAACCAGGATTTGAACTCTTCAGGGATGTCTGCGGGTTCCTTGGTGACCGCCTGGATCCATAAATATTGATCAAGGTAAATATGCCCAAGGTTCCAGCGGATATTATTGTTGAAGCCTGCAGGAATCTTCTCCGCATCCTCCTCAGAAACTGTATCTGCCACACCTAAAATTTCGCTTCGATAGGATTCTAGCTGATTAAACAATATTTCATGCCGTTTTTTCATGTAAAATAGCCCCCTTCTTTGGATGATAGATAAATATTCGCTAGATTACGGGGATTCCCTGCAGATAATTAGTGTGATTTTATTGTGCTGATTATTTTATTGGCGAAAATATAAATAATTCGACCACATTTAGGAATAATTCGACCACATTTCTCATTATTTCGACCACTTTAAAGAATAATTCGACCACATTTACGGTTAATTCGACCAACTTCAAAAAAGTGTACAAAAATGACCAAATTATAATATTGCCATAATAAAAAATGTGAAAATTCTCAATCCAATACTTGCTAGTACGTTGACGTTGAACACTATGAGACTCTCATGATAGAATGGGAAAGGAATGAAAACGTTTTAATACATAGGAGGGGATAGAATGGTTCAGCCATACAAACACGAGCCTTTCACGAATTTTAAAGATGAGGAAAACCGTGAAGGATACCTTACAGGATTGAAGACAGTAGAAGGCTATCTTGGCCAGGATTATGACTTGGTGATTGGCGGAGAGAGAATCTCGACTGAAGACAAGATTGTATCTTACAACCCATCCAATAAAGAAGAAGTTATTGGACGCGTATCAAAGGCAAACCGCGATCTAGCTGAAAAAGCAATGCAGGCTGCTGTCGAAGCGTTCAAGACTTGGAAAAAAGTGAAGCCTGAGACACGTGCCGATGTATTATTCAAGGCTGCTGCAATCATTCGCCGCCGCAAGCATGAATTCTCGGCGCTTTTAACAAAAGAAGCTGGTAAGCCATGGAACGAGGCAGATGCTGATACTGCAGAAGCAATCGACTTCCTTGAGTACTATGCTCGCCAAATGCTAAGAATCAAAGAGGGCGTGAAAGTAGAAAGCCGTCCAAATGAATATAACCGTTATGATTACATTCCTCTTGGAGTGGGAGTCATCATTTCTCCATGGAACTTCCCGTTGGCAATCATGGCTGGTACAACTGTAGCAGCGATCGTAACAGGAAACACAGTTCTTTTAAAGCCAGCTTCAACTACTCCAGTTGTTGCGGCTAAGTTCGTTGAAGTTATGGAAGAAGCAGGTTTGCCTGCGGGTGTCCTTAACTTCGTACCAGGAAGCGGCGCAGAAGTGGGCGACTACCTTGTTGACCACAAAGACACTCGCTTCATCAGCTTTACAGGTTCACGTGACGTAGGTCTGCGCATTAACGAGCGGGCTTCTAAGCTGAACGAAGGCCAAATCTGGCTGAAGCGCGTAGTAGCTGAGATGGGCGGAAAAGACACAATGGTTGTCGACAAAGACGCTGATCTTGAATTGGCTGCGCAAGCGATCACTGCTTCAGCATTTGGCTTCTCTGGCCAGAAGTGCTCTGCATGTTCACGTGCTGTCATCGTTGAAGATGTTTATGATCAAGTTCTTAACCGTGTTGTAGAGCTTACAAACGAGCTTAAGCTTGATGATCCTACAGATCAAAGCACGTTCATGGGTCCAGTTAATGACCAGGGTGCGTTCGACAAGATCATGAGCTACATCGAAATCGGCAAGCAGGAAGGCCGATTGATGACTGGCGGCGAAGGAGACAGCTCTAAAGGCTATTTCATCAAGCCAACAGTATTCGCAGATGTGGATCCAAAAGCTCGCATCATGCAGGAAGAAATCTTTGGACCAGTTGTGGCATTCGCAAAAGCGAAGGACTTCGACCATGCGCTTGAAATCGCGAATAACACTGAATACGGCCTGACTGGTGCTGTTATCACACGCAATCGCGAAAACATCCAGAAGGCACGTGAAGATTTCCATGTCGGAAACCTTTACTTCAACCGCGGCTGCACAGGCGCAATCGTAGGTTACCAGCCATTCGGCGGCTTCAACATGTCAGGAACAGATTCAAAAGCTGGCGGACCAGACTATCTGCTTCTTCACATGCAAGCTAAGACTACTTCTGAAATGTACTAATATAGACTTGGAATCCCCTTCTCACTGAGAGGGGGATTTTTTGAGTTTGATTAATTTTGAATGATGTTACTTTGCCAATGCAGGGTGTTTTCTTTTACCGTTTTAGCAAGGGAACTGCAATTTGGGTAAAAGCAGGGTGTTTTCATTTACCGTTTTAGCAAGGAAACTGCAATTTGGGTAAAAGCAGAGTGTTTTCATTTACCGTTTTAGCAAGGGAACTGTAATTTGGGTAAAAGCAGAGTGTTTTCATTTACCGTTTTAGCACCAGAACCGCGTTTTGGGTAAAAGCAGGGTGTTTTCATTTACCGTTTTAGCAAGGAAACTGCAATTTGGGTAAAAGCAGAGTGTTTTCATTTACCGTTTTAGCAAGGGAACTGCAATTTGGGTAAAAGCAGAGTGTTTTCATTTACCGTTTTAGCAAGGGAACTGCAATTTGGGTAAAAGCAGAGTGTTTTCATCTACCGTTTTAGCAAGGGAACTACAATTTGGGTAAAAGCAGAGTGTTTTCATTTACCGTTTTACCACCAGAACCGCGTTTTGGGTAAATGCAGAAGCCCTCAAGATGACATTTGGATGCCATATCGTGTTCTCGGTAGAATTTTTCTACCTTAAAGATTCGGCTGTCCATGAAGAAGATAACTATACTCTAAACCTTGATCCACCAATCCTCTAGACTCTCTTTCTGCTCAAAAAGGATTCTTTTTTTATAGGGCATTTTCCTCATTTTAAAAATTTTTCAGAAAAATTTAACAAAATAGTTGCAATCTAAAATCTCTGTTATATAATACATATTAGAGTTATTGATACTGTACTATAACAAAGGGGTGAAGACAGTCAATGTCGACACAAACTACAGGAATTGAAATAGTGGGCAGCATGAAAAAAGGATACGAAGAAATTTTGACACCGGAGGCTCTTGATTTTGTAGAGCGGCTAGAAAGGCATTTTGGCGAGCGTCGGGTGGAATTGCTGGCAGCACGTGAAAAGCGCCAGGCGGAAATCAACGGAGGGAAGCTGCCGGATTTCTTGCCGGAAACAAAGCACATCCGTGAGAGCGAATGGACAATCGCGCCACTGCCAAGAGATCTGCAGGATCGCAGAGTCGAAATCACCGGTCCAACTGACAGGAAGATGGTCATCAATGCGCTCAATTCCGGGGCGAAGATTTTCATGGCAGACTGCGAGGATTCAACTTCGCCGACATGGGAAGCGATTGTTGAAGGGCAGATCAATCTTAGGGACGCCGTTAACAAAACGATCTCTTTTGAAAATGCAAATGGCAAAAAGTATCAACTGAATGAAAAAACAGCTGTTTTAATGGTTCGCCCAAGAGGCTGGCACCTAGAAGAAAAACATGTATTGCTCGATGGCAATCCAATTTCAGGCGGCTTATTCGATTTTGCGATGTACTTTTTCCATAATGCGAAAAAGCTGGTGGAGCAGAACACAGGCCCATACTTCTACCTTCCTAAGATGGAAAGCCACCTAGAAGCGCGCCTATGGAACGATGTGTTCGTTTATGCACAGAACCATCTCGGGATTCCACAGGGAACGATTAAAGCAACTGTTTTAATTGAAACGATCCTGGCTTCATTCGAAATGAATGAGATTCTATATGAACTGAAAGAGCACTCCGCTGGCTTGAACTGCGGACGATGGGATTATATTTTCAGCTATCTGAAAAAACTGCGTTCACAGGACGATGTGATTTTACCGGATCGATCACAGGTAACAATGACAGTTCCATTCATGAGGTCATACTCCTTGCTGACGATCCAGACCTGCCATCGCCGCAAAGCACCGGCAATGGGCGGCATGGCAGCACAAATCCCGATTAAAAATGACGAGGAAGCAAATGCTGAAGCATTCGCAAAGGTGCGCGCTGATAAAGAACGTGAAGCCCGCGACGGCCATGATGGCACATGGGTAGCACATCCAGGTCTTGTACCGGTAGCGCTTGAGGCGTTCAACAAGGAAATGCCAGAACCGAACCAGATTGAATCTGGCAAGCAAATGGATGTTGAAGTGAAAGCAGTTGACCTGCTTGCTGTACCAGAAGGGACTATAACAGAAGCCGGCGTGCGAATGAACATCAATGTGGGCATCCAGTACGTGGCTTCTTGGCTAAATGGCCGCGGCGCAGCTCCAATTCATAACCTGATGGAGGATGCGGCAACAGCAGAGATTTCTCGTGCTCAGCTATGGCAATGGATTCGCCATCCAAAAGGACTACTGGAAGATGGCCGCAAAGTGACAGTTGAAATGTACCATGAGCTGAAGGATGAGGAGCTTGAGAAAATCAAGCTGGAAGTCGGCGAAGCGGTATTTGAAAATGGGAAATTCGAGCAGGCAGCAGAAATGTTTGATGAATTAATTTTAAATGATGAGTTCGTTGAATTTTTAACATTGCCTGGCTATCAGGCTTTAGCTTAATAGATTGATAGATTCATATAAAAACAAACATTAGGAGGAATAAATAATGACTCAAGATCGTGTAAAGCAATTGCAGGAAAGCTGGGAAATGGATAGCAGATGGGCTGGAGTGGAAAGAACTTATACAGCGGAGGATGTCATCAAGCTTCGCGGTTCGATTGATATTGAACATACATTGGCTCGCCGCGGTGCAGAGAAGCTGTGGAAGCTTGTACATGAAGAGGATTTCGTTAATGCACTGGGTGCTTTAACTGGCAATCAGGCTGTCCAGCAGGTTAAAGCTGGCCTTAAGGCAATCTACTTGAGCGGCTGGCAGGTTGCAGCGGATGCTAACCTTTCCGGAAATATGTACCCTGACCAGAGTTTGTACCCGGCGAACAGCGTACCGGCAGTTGTTAAGCGCATCAACCAGGCGCTGCAGCGTGCTGACCAGATCACTCATGGAGAAGGAGACGATTCCATAGACTGGTTCGCACCAATCGTAGCGGATGCTGAAGCAGGATTTGGCGGCCAACTGAATGTATTCGAATTGATGAAGGGCATGATTGAAGCTGGTGCAGCTGGCGTTCACTTTGAGGATCAGCTTTCTTCTGAAAAGAAATGCGGACACCTTGGCGGAAAGGTACTGCTTCCAACACAGACAGCAGTCCGCAACCTGATTGCTGCCCGACTTGCAGCTGATGTCATGGGAACACCAACTTTGATTGTTGCCCGTACTGATGCGAATGCGGCAGATTTGATCACTAGCGATGTTGACCCATATGATGCGGCGTTCATCACAGGCGAGAGGACTCCTGAAGGATTCTTCCGTACGAAGGCTGGCCTTGACCAGGCAATTGCGCGCGGCTTGGCTTATGCTCCATATGCTGATTTAGTTTGGTGTGAAACATCTGAGCCGGACCTGGATGAAGCCCGCCGTTTTGCAGAAGCGATTCATGCAAAGTACCCTGGCAAGCTGCTTGCTTACAACTGCTCTCCATCATTCAACTGGAAAAAGAAGCTGGATGACGAAACCATCGCGAAATTCCAGATCGAGCTTGGTAAAATGGGTTACAAGTTCCAGTTCGTTACACTTGCAGGCTTCCACGCCTTGAACCACAGCATGTTCGAACTGGCTCGCGGCTACAAAGAGCGCGGAATGGCTGCATACTCAGAGCTTCAGCAAGCTGAATTCGATAGCGAACAATACGGCTACACAGCTACAAGACACCAGCGCGAAGTCGGGACAGGATACTTCGATGATGTATCAATGGTCATTTCCGGAGGAACATCTTCAACGACTGCACTAAAAGGATCTACTGAGGAAGCACAGTTTACGACTTCTTGATCACGGGTTTTCTCTTCGCCTGAGCCCTCCAACTCGGGCGAAGATTTACCATAATAGTTTTTGATTTTTTTACCTTGCATTCTCCTATTTGTGTCCTTCTCTTCGATGCGAAGAGAAGGTTTTTTTTGCTCAAAATAGGTTAACCTTAAACTAGCACAGACTATTGGGCGGGAACATACATAGTATTATTGGAAATAGTCATGACGGACAGAAACCGAAGGAAAATCGAGATTAGTGTCCGTCATCAAGGTCATGACGGACAAAAAATGAAGAAAATGCGTGTTTTTTGTCCATCATCAAGGCCATGACGGACAGAAACCGGAGGGAAATTCAAATTTTTGTCCATCATTAAGGTGATGTCCGTTAAAGAGATCTATAGCGAGCAAGGATTTGGCTCGAGTGGATCTGGAAGGGTAACATAAAAGAAATGAATAAGTGAATGAAAACAATGCAAGTGCAATAAGATGGGGGTGACAATTATGGGCAACAATAAAGTGGATGAATACTTACAGCAGGGAATCCATGGTGCTAAACAGACGAAGCCTGATGAGAGACGGCGTTTCCTTACGACAATCAGGGAGAGGGTGGTCATTGCCCTAACGCAAGGTGAGGTCATGAGGAAGGGTGTTGAACCTGAAGTCGAGCAGCTGATGGATGAAAACCGTGAAGCCCACCTCTTTTTAAATGGCAATATATCATATCCATATTTATCCGAGTACATTAAAGCGGCTAAAAAACGGGGCATTGAGTTCACGATCGTGACAAATAAGGATTACGATTCGGAGCTCGGACTCGTTTTAGCGCACGACCATGCGATTGATAAAGAGGAGATTTATCTTGGCAAAAAGAAACCCGTGATTCAAACTGCTGAACCTAAGAAGAAAAAAGGATTCTTATCTGGGTTTGGTAAGTTATTTAGGAAATAGAGCAGCCTTTTAGGTTAGCTCTTTTTTTATGTTTTTTTCTATAGAGTATAGGCTCTAGTACATAAAATCCAGAAGTTTACAAAAAAAGGTTGAATAACGACGTTGGTGTCGTTATAATGTAATTAGACAAAACGACAATAGTGTCGTTTTTAACTGGAGGGATGATGATGGGTGGTCTTTTGAAAAATAAGGCGTTTATCACATTAATGCTGGCACAGTTAATATCAAGTATTGGTGATTGGTTAAGTATTGTGGCAATCATCACGATGGTTGGATTGAAATGGGAGGCTTCTCCAATGGAAGTTTCCTTTATCATATTATGTTTGGCTGTTCCGATGGCATTGCTGGGACCATTCACCGGAACGATTGCTGACAGGATGAACAGAAAGGCGATCATGATCTTGTCAGACGTAGTCAGAGCGGGATTAATTCTGATTTTGGCATTTGCTGATACCTTATGGACTGTCTATATTTGCTTGTTCATAGTCGGAATACTCTCGGCTATATTTGTCCCGGCAAAGAATGGTAAGCTTAAAGAACTTATAGATCAGGAAAATATGAAAAGTGCCATGTCGATTACCTCGATGATTGATTCCGGGACGAAGGTTTTGGGGCCTTTATTGAGCGGTCTGCTGGTATCGGCTTTTGGGACTAAAATGGTATTCTTTATTGATTCAGGTACATTTGTTATTTCAGCGCTTCTGCTGATCACTTTACCACAGGCAGCAGCTTCTGTAAGAGTAGATTCAAATGAACAAGGAGGAGCTACGTTTAAGGAGGATTTCCTCGAAGGAATCAGGTTTATCAAAGGCAGTCGTTACTTAGTTGTTGGTATGGTTGTATTAGGGGTAAGCCTACTTATCTTACAATTGTCTGACTCGCAAATCATTGTTTTATTAAGGGAGCTACCGAATGCCTCTCCTGATTTGTTTGGTTATATTGTTACGGCATCAGGTGTTGGAATGTTTTTTACAGGATTGCTGTTGGCTAAAAAAACAGATTACAATGCGCTGTTTCTATTGTTCATTGGGGTTTGCGGGATTGGGATCAGCTTTAGTATGCTGGCTTTATTGACCTTATTGGATTTAGCACTGCCGGTGTTATGGGGCCCAGCTCTGGGATTGACGGCTGGATTTTCAGCAGGTTTGGTATTCATCCCTTTTCAGGCAGCAGTCCAAACCGAGACTCCTGTTCACATGACAGGCAGGGTTTTCGGCGTTTTGAACAGCGTGACCACCACGGCCACAATCATTGGGCCATTGGCCGGCGGATTGCTTGCCACTGTCCTGGGAGTCATACCGACATTTGTGATTACTGGTTTATTGTTGGTAGCAGTCTCGATTGTTGGGCTGGTTTTTAAGAGTAAAATAGAACGGGGGAGAGCAAATGTCTCCGAAAGTCAGTCAGGAGCACATGGAACAGCGTCGAGCTGAAATTTTGAAGGCGGCAGAGAAGGTTTTCATTGAATATGGATATGAGCGGGCCACGATGAAGCACATAATGGATGCTGCGAATGTCAGCAGAGGCGGGCTGTATCAATATTTTTCAAATAAAGAAGCAGTATTCGAAACGATACTGGAAGAAGGATTATCGCTGGAATTGGATGAGACAATGGAGATGTTAAAGGGAAATGCGACATCTTATTGGGATATGCTCATGAAAACCATCTTTGGCGAAGACGGAGAGCCTGATGATGAAATGGATCCTTTGGCGCCGGCAAAACTTGAGTTTTTTATAATCGGTAGAAATGATGAACATAGAAGAGAATACGGGTCCGTTCGATACAATAATGGCTTGAGCTTATATGCTCATATTATTGAACACGGACAAAGAAGCGGGGAATTCAGCACAAGATTTGATCTTGAAATCATTGCACGATCGATTATTACGTTCATCGACGGTTTAGCGGTAGAAGATGCCATGTTATCGAAGGAAGACTTAAAGATCAAAGAGCAATCCATACTATTTGTGGAATATTTAAAAATGGCGCTGGGAATCAGTGATCATAAGAAGGCTGGTCAATAACACAGGGTTCGCCAGCAAAAGAAGGGGATGGAGTTGAATTCTATCCCCTATTTCAATTGTTTGTCCAATAAACGCAAAAATTTTTCACGTGCTTCCGAATCACGGATCAATCTATTAACACGGAAGGAGCTTTGCAGATACGCCCTGACATGGCGGTTCACAAAAAATAAACGGCGGTACTTTTCATCCGTATATATGTCTTTGAACCAACTATGCTTGTTCAGTCGTGCAATATTCCGATCCACTTTCTGAGTGTTTATGGAACCGCTTTGTCCTGCACTTCCACATAGGTCGCTGATTAAATCAAAAATAAAGTGTAGAATGGAACATCCCGCCTCTGCATAGGGTACTTATTTTAAAATTTTATCATATGAAATTAAGTGCTAAAATGTCCTATATTTCTGCGATCATCCGCTGCATCTGTTAAAATAGTACAAACAGCAAGGCTTGTATTGCTTTAACGTGGAAAACTTTGCTATGATCATTATTATTATTGTCTGACGATTTATGATGGAGGTGCTTTTATGTCAAGGATTTCTGAGGAACAGGTGAAGCATGTCGCGCACCTGGCGAGATTGGCGATTACGGAAGATGAAGCGAAAATGCTGACGGACCAGCTGGATAAAATCATTACATATGCTGAGCAGCTGAATGAGCTGAATACGGATAATGTGGAACCAACTTCACATGTGCTTGAGATAAAGAATGTCATGCGTGAGGACCGTGCAAAAGAGGGTCTGCCGCGCGAGGAAGTTTTAAAGAATGCGCCTGAGCATCAGGATGGGCAGATTAAAGTACCTGGAATTATGGAGTAGGAGGACCGGCGATGAGTTTATTCGAACATAAGATATCGGAGCTTCATGAGTTTTTACATAAAAGAGAGCTAAGCGTTTCCGACCTGGTCGACGAGTCGTTCAAGCGGATTGGCGAGGTTGAAGGCAAGGTACAGGCGTTTTTAACATTGGATGAAGAAAACGCAAGAGCAGCGGCGAAGGCTTTGGATGATAAGGCAATCCAAAATGCGCCAACCAGTAAGTTATACGGGCTGCCGATTGGCATCAAGGACAATATCGTCACGAAAGGTTTGCGTACAACAGCTGCAAGCAAGATTCTCGAAAACTTTGATCCTGTTTATGATGCAACGGTCATCCAGAAGCTGCAACAGGCAGAAACGGTAACGATCGGCAAGTTGAACATGGACGAGTTCGCGATGGGATCCTCAAACGAAAACTCCGGCTTTAAAAAGACATTCAACCCATGGAATCTTGACCGTGTACCTGGTGGTTCTTCTGGCGGTTCAGCTGCATCGGTTGCAGCTGGAGAAGTGCTGTTTTCTTTAGGCTCTGATACAGGCGGGTCGATTCGCCAGCCGGCATCATTCTGCGGAGTGGTAGGCATGAAACCAACTTATGGACTTGTTTCCCGCTTCGGATTGATCGCATTTGCGTCTTCTTTGGACCAGATTGGACCAATCACACGGAATGTTGAGGACAATGCATTTTTGTTAAAAGCGATTGCGGGTCATGATGAAATGGATTCGACCTCCGCAAACGTCGACATCCCTGACTATATTGCTTCATTGACTGGCGATATCAAGGGCTTGAAAATCGGTGTGCCGAAGGAATACCTCGGTGAGGGCGTAAACGAAGAAGTCCGCAAATCAGTGATGGACGCGCTTGTGATCCTTGAACGCCAGGGTGCGACTTGGGAAGAGGTGTCTTTGCCGCACTCGAAGTATGCTTTGGCTACATACTATCTATTATCTTCATCAGAAGCGTCCGCAAACCTGGCGCGTTTTGATGGTGTGCGTTATGGATACAGAACGCCAAACGCTGAAAACTTGCTCAATATGTATAAGATGACCCGTGAAGAAGGCTTTGGCGAGGAAGTAAAGCGCCGGATCATGCTTGGTACATTTGCGCTGAGTGCAGGCTATTATGATGCCCACTATAAAAAAGCACAGAAGGTCCGCACACTGATCAAGCAGGACTTTGAAAAAGTGTTTGAACAGTACGATATTATCGTTGGCCCAACGACGCCAACGCCAGCATTCAAACTTGGCGAGAACACAAGAGACCCGATGACGATGTATGCGAATGATATTCTGACGATTCCGGTCAACCTTGCAGGCGTGCCAGCCATCTCAGTTCCGTGCGGCTTTGACAAAGGCCTGCCGCTTGGGCTCCAAATCATCGGACGTCATTTTGATGAAAGCACTGTATATAAGGTTGCCCATGCATTCGAGCAGGCAACAGATTTCCATAAACAACAACCTGAGCTGTAAAGGGGTGAAAATGATGAAGTTTGAAACGGTAATTGGCCTTGAGGTCCATGTAGAATTAAAAACAGAATCGAAAATCTTTTCGGCGAGCCCGAACCATTTTGGTGCCGAGCCAAATACGAATACAAGCGTGATTGACCTGGGTTACCCTGGTGTATTGCCAGTGGTGAATAAAAAAGCGGTTGAGTACGCGATGAAAGCCGCTATGGCTTTGAACTGCGATATCGCGGAACATACGAAATTTGACCGCAAGAACTATTTTTACCCGGATAATCCGAAAGCCTACCAGATTTCCCAGTTCGACAAGCCAATTGGCGAGAATGGATGGATTGAAATCGAGGTTAATGGTTATAAAAAGAAAATCGGCATCACGCGCATCCATATGGAAGAAGACGCAGGAAAGCTGACTCATGGAAATGGCTATTCCCTTGTTGACTACAACCGCCAGGGAACGCCGCTCGTTGAGATCGTATCGGAGCCCGATATACGCACGCCGGATGAGGCGTATGCCTACCTTGAAAAGTTAAAGTCCATCATCCAATATACGGGTGTATCGGATTGCAAAATGGAAGAGGGATCACTCCGCTGTGATGCGAACATCTCGATCAGGCCAGTTGGCCAGAAGGAATTCGGCACAAAAACCGAGCTGAAAAACCTGAACTCTTTCAACTTCGTTCGCAGAGGTCTTGAATACGAAGAAAAGCGTCAGGAGCAGGAAATCCTTGCTGGTCGTGAAATCCAGCAGGAGACAAGGCGATATGATGAAGCGACGAACACCACTCTTCTCATGCGTGTTAAAGAAGGCTCAGACGATTATCGATATTTCCCTGAACCAGATCTACCCGATCTTTATATCGATGAAGAATGGAAGGCAAGGGTTCGTGCGGAAATTCCAGAGCTTCCGGACGAGCGCAAGAAGCGATATGTCGTGGAGATGGGACTGCCAGCTTATGATGCAGAGGTTTTGACCGTATCGAAAGAGATGGCTGACTTCTTCGAATCTGTCGTTAAAACAGGAGCCGATCCGAAGCAGGCTTCCAACTGGCTGATGGGTGAGTTCTCAGCCTACCTGAAGGCTGAATCGAAAGAGCTGCATGAAACAGCATTGACTCCTGATGGGCTTGCGGGTTTGATCAAGTTGATTGAGAATGGCACGATTTCCTCCAAGATTGCCAAACAAGTCTTTAGGGAATTGGTTGAAAAGGGCGGCGACCCAGAAAAAATCGTCAAAGAGAAGGGGCTTGTCCAAATCTCTGACGAAGGTGAACTGCTTAAGATCATTACTGAGATAATCGATGCAAATCCTCAATCCGTTGAAGATTTCAAAGGCGGTAAGGACAAGGCTAAAGGCTTCCTTGTCGGCCAGATCATGAAAGCAACTAAAGGTCAGGCAAACCCGCCGCTTGTAAACAAATTGCTAGTTGAAGAATTGAATAAGAGATAATAGCGAAAGCTGACGATTTGTTCGTCAGCTTTTTTGTCGATATTTCCCGGGAAAGGGGGAATTGTACACTTAAAAATAGTTCTTTAAATACATATTCTTACATAGCTGCTGATGCTAATATAAGCATAAGGGGCTGACCTTTTTTTTTTACTTAGAGATATTTTAATTGGATTTGGCCTATATTGAATGAAAGATTTAATGAACCAGCAATCTCGATAGAACAGTAGTAATCGGGGCAGGAAAACACAGTGGCTGGTTAATAAATATAACGGTGGTGCAAAAATGGTCAAATTTTTGAAGGAAGGTAATGTAAGAATACGGATTGATGATGATGGCGAAGTATCAGTGAAAATTAATGAGGATAATATCAAGGAATCAATAGCCTATATTCAAGAACACCAGATTAATAATGTCGATCTATCTTATGAGCTGGATCAAGTAGATTTTTTAAGTGAATGTCCAGATATTGAGATGGTTTCTCTTGGGGGTGAAGACTTAAAAGATGTTTCAGGACTTTACCATTTAAAAAACCTAAAGTCACTGTCAATCAATGAAACCAGACCTTCTCTTGAGATCGACTTTGAAAGGATTCCTGCCCTTGAAGTGCTTTATGGGCAGCTTCCGCCTAAAGCAAAAGGGATAGGGACACTGGTGAGCTTAAAAGAAATGAGGCTCTGGAGCTACAAGCCAAAGACTAAAAACCTTGAACAATTTTCAGGACTTAAGAATCTGGAAACCCTGGAGCTGATCCAATCTAATATCACTTCATTATTGGGAGTGGAGGGTCTGGAAAGCCTGGAAAAGCTGGGTTTATTCTATTTAAGATCCTTTAATGATTTAAGGAATATTAAATATCTAACAAATAGCTTAAGAGTTTTAGAGATTGAGAACTGTAAAAAAATCGGTGATTTCACTCCTATTGCAGAATTAAAGGGTTTAGGAAAGTTATTTTTGATGGATTGCGGGGAACTAGCTTCAATCCAGTTTATCAATCAATTGCCTCAATTAAAGTTGCTTGCTTTTGGAGGGACCACTGTACTTGATGGGAATTTATATCCGTGTGAACGTATAGAGGAGGTTAATTTTACACAGAAAAAACATTACACACACCGGTTGAAGGAATACACCGCTGTAAGGAAAGAGAATATAGAAATTTTGTCAGTGCCACAATCGAATGGTCTAATGCCAACCGTTTTATGGAGAGAACGGATGGAGGAAGGAGACGATATGTTCAGCGAGGAGGCGATAGTCGCTTCAGAAAAAGCACTGCAGAAGTATGTCTCTTCTCTTAAGACTTTGAAGATCCCCACAGAAAAGGCCATCCTGAAGAAAGTAAAAGAAGTCGTAATCGAGTTTAACAGGCTCAACGAAGAATTCGATTATTTCATAGATACACTTGAACGCGAAGAATTATGTGAATACATCGACGAAAAAGCGCAGGAAGCCGGTCTGGAGCCTGACGAGGATATTACTGAAGAGTGGAGAGAATGGTAGGGGAATGAGGGGCTTGGCAGATCGTCAGACCTTCGATGTTTGTTCGAAATCCAGCCAGTGCGCAGGATCAATATTAGTTGATTAAACAAAAGGCCCTTTTATCAGGGCCTGGTTTGTATTATTGCCGGTCACCATAAGTCAGAATTCTAATTAAGGTTTCCTTATCATCGACCGTCTGCTGGAGATATTCTGTATTAAAGATCAAGTATATTGGTGGTGTATTAATTCGAATCTCTGGATGCGTCTTCTTCAATTCCTCCAAATCATCTGATATTTGGAAGGAGTCGAGCTTTTCCTTTACCTCATCCGGAATGTCAAACTTTTCTGACTCTCCACGTGGAACAATCGCTAGGACAGCAAGCTTTTCCGGATCCTTTGATAAAAAATCATATAGGGGCGGAAGTTCTTCGACATCGAGCTTCACAAAGGAAGTACTAAACTCCTTTCCCCATACGGCTTTTATCTTAAAATACGTTCTTTCCATATAAGGGTTCTTTGGAATGGAAATGCTGTTCCCTTTAACAGTCTTTTCTTCCTGGCCTGGTAAAGTATTAACCTGGCTGATCGTAATAGATTCAGGCTCTATTTCTGAAGGAAATGAGACCTCAAGTGTTTCTCTTTCCTTCACCCTGGATGGATTCATGCCAGCCATGGCTTTGAGCGGATCCATTTTCTCTGTTTTGGTGCCATGCCAATCATATTGGCCGAGAATGTGTGGAATCTCCTGTCCATTCACTGTTACGATTGGTACAGGCGGCTTTTCCTCTTTATATAATTTATAGCGGTCCATGGCAATCAATACGGTTAAAAGCAAAATGGTTGATGTTCCATAGTATAGCAGCTTTCTCTTCAGCTTTCTCTTCATCATTTTCCCCTCACGCTTAAGTGGTCACTATATGAATTCTATTAAGAATATGTAATTTCCTGTAAGATTTTATCGAAATGTAAAAATACCACAGAGGAAAAAATCTCTGTGGCATCGAGTTTAGGATTTTAAGTTTTCAACACTCATATCGAATTCTTTTTCAATCTCAGGGTTTGGTTTGTAAGTTACCAAGCTGACGACAACGGAAATAATCAAGTTGATAATGAACCCTGGGACGATTTCGTACATCACATCGCTCAGGCCGACATTGCTCCAGATGACGACGGTAGCGGCACCGGCGATCATACCAAGAATCGCACCCCAGTTGGTCATCTTCTTCCAATACAGGCTTAGGATGATGATTGGTCCGAACGCCGCCCCGAAGCCAGCCCATGCGTATGCAACCAGGCCAAGGATCGTGTCGTTCTGCACCCAGGCAAGAGATGCAGCGATAATCGCTACTACGAGTACCGCCATACGCCCGAAGAATACATATTGCTTATCTGATTTTTCTTTTTTGAAAATGATTTTGTATAAATCCTCAGTCAGTGCGCTGGATGTAACGATTAGCTGCGATGAAATCGTGCTCATGATTGCAGCAAGGACGGCTGCAAGCATAAGGCCGGCGAACAATGGATGGAAGAAAATTTGCCCGAGCACGATGAAGACTGCCTCAGGGTTATCCAGCTTCACATCTGGATTCTGTGTAAAATAAGCAAGACCAATCAAAGCTGTCAGCATTGCCCCCATCAAGGAGAAGATCATCCAGCCCATGCCGATTCTTCTCGCACTCTTTGTTTCTTTTATTGATGTGATGGCCATGAAGCGGGTAATGATATGAGGCTGGCCAAAGTAACCAAGTCCCCAAGCTGCAGTTGATATGATACCGAGTACGGTCGTGCCTTTGAATAAATCTAGCAATGCAGGGTCGATTGAACGTACGGTATCGAATGTTTCTGCCGGTCCCCCTGTTTTTGAGAAGCCGATAATCGGCACGAGCAGCAGGGCGAGAAGCATCATCATTCCCTGGATAAAATCTGTATAGCTTACTGCCAGAAAGCCGCCGAATAATGTGTAGGCAACGACGACTGCGGAGACCAGCAGCAAGCCGGTATGGTAGTCAAGGTCGAATGAATTCTCGAAGAAAACAGCTCCGGCGACCATTCCGGAAGAAACGTAGAAAGTAAAAAATAGAAGAATAACAATTCCGGATACAATTCTTAAAAGCTTTGTATCATCTTTAAAACGGTTTTCCAGGAAGCTTGGAATCGTGATGGAGTCATTCGCCACATGGGTGTATGAGCGAAGTCGAGGTGCCACATAAAGCCAGTTAAGATACGCGCCGACGGTCAATCCAATGGCAATCCATGCATTCGCTAAACCGCTTACATAAATTCCCCCAGGAAGACCCATCAAAAGCCAGCCGCTCATGTCAGCCGCACCGGCACTAAGTGCTGTGACTGCCGGACCGAGCGATCTGCCGCCAAGCATGTAGTCAGTCAGATTGCTTGTCTTTTTGTAGGAATACCAGCCGATATAGAGCATCGCGGCCATGTAGATCCCAATAGCAATGATTTGATACATTTCATTGGACATAATCTTTCCCCCTTTGTTATTGTGAAAAATTATTAAAAAAATATTGCTAATACAAATAATATTCTATCATTTCACATAAATGATTAACAATCTATTTTTTCTCTAAAATTACTATTACATAAATAGTAATTTGTTTTTCTAATATACTTATAGTGCAAAAGAATAACCATGGCTTATAGAAGCCATGGTTAAAGTTTACGTCTTAAGATCTTTTGGCGGCAGGCGGTCACCTTTCACCTTTTTATCATTGATTTTCGGTTCTTTTCTGTTAAAAAAGTTCTGCAGATTAGAACGATGGAGGAAAACTAAAAATATAATAAAAGCAGTAAAGATGTATGGCTCATGAATTTCCGGAGAGAAAAACGAATAAACGAGCATTGCGATTCCGACCGATATCGAACCCATGAACACATATTTGGTCAAGAAAATGACTGCAAAAAAGGTCAGATACACAGCCAGGAACATTCCGATATCAACAATCAGCAGTGCCCCTGCCGTCGTTGCGATTGCCTTGCCCCCGCGGAATCCGGCGAAAATCGGGAAGCAGTGCCCGATGACGGCAACCAGGCCGGCATACAGCGGTTCAACAGGAGAATCGAAGATCAGCGGAAGAGAAGCTGCCAGCATCCCTTTTGCGACATCCACAAGCAGCACGACAATCGCCGCCCGCTTGCCCATGACCCGTAATGTATTCGTCGCACCGGGGTTTTTGCTGCCATGATCCCTGATATCAACATGGAAAAAATATTTGCCAATCAATAAAGCAGTAGGAATTGAACCAACCAAATATGCTGCCAAAAGACAAATCCAAGTCATATAGCGTCACCCTTTTAATCTACTTAAAGAATTTTATTCTGAAATAGTCGCGGTCAGAAGGTTTTTTATTACCGTGCCAAAAGTATTTTTGATACTAAAACTGGTGTTGTGCAGGCAGATCACCTTCGGGAACCTTTATACCGTAATTAACGTCTGTAATACCAAATAGCCTTTTTTTATTGAAGCACTTACATGTGAAATCACGCATGGAAATAGAGTCGATCCAGACAATGGGTTCAAGTCCAATTGAGCAAATCAATAGACACAGCTTGTACTTTTGCCAGGAATGTAGATTGGGTAATAAACTTTGAATGGGCTATAAGTTTGCACCCTAAATCACGGGTAGGGGTTTCCAATTTATGTAACCACCCTCTTTGTATTGTAAAAAAGAAAGAGGATGAATGGAAGAGTTTTTCGAAAAATACGATAGTTAACACTTTGAAGGAATAGTGGGTTCTTTTTGGCAAATGGACAGAAATTAGTTTATGATATATCCGGTACCATCGATATTCGAGTAATTGCCTGGATAGTCGTAATGGGCTATGATGTAAAAGAATGGAATTTAAAACCATATTAAGTAGGATGATGGGTATGAAAAGAGCAAGAATCATTTATAATCCGACTTCGGGTCGTGAAATTTTTAAAAAGCATCTTGCTGAGGTCTTGGTGAAGCTGGAGAATGCCGGCTATGAGACTTCATGCCATGCAACGACAGGTGAGGGGGACGCGACGCAGGCAGCAAAGATTGCGGTCGAGCGGCGCTATGACCTGGTGATTGCTGCTGGCGGAGATGGCACGATCAATGAAGTAGTCAATGGTATAGCTGAACAGGAATATCGCCCGAAAATCGGTGTCATTCCGGTTGGCACAACAAATGACTTTGCACGCGCTCTCCATATCCCTAGGGATATTGATGCTGCGGTCGACATCATTGTTAAAGGCGAAACGATCCCGGTGGACGTAGGCCGGATCAACGATAAATATTTCATTAATATTGCAGGCGGCGGCAGACTGACCGAGCTGACATACGAAGTGCCGAGCAAGCTCAAGACCATGCTGGGCCAGCTTGCTTATTATCTAAAAGGAATCGAGATGCTGCCATCCATTCGTGCCTCTGAAGTAAGCATTGAGTATGATGGAAAGCTTTACGAAGGCGAAGTCATGATGTTCCTTGTCGGGCTGACGAATTCCGTCGGCGGCTTTGAACGCCTGGCTCCAAACTCATCCATCAATGATGGAATGTTTTCTTTATTAATTTTGAAAAAGACGAACCTTGCTGATTTCATCAGAATCGCCTCACTCGCAGTCCGTGGTGAGCACATAAATGATCCGGGTGTGATTTACACGCAGGCAAACCGCATCAAGGTGCAATCCAAGGAAACGGTCCAGTTGAACCTTGACGGTGAATACGGCGGCAATCTGCCAGCTGAATTTGAAAACCTGTTCAGGCACATCCAAGTCTATGTGCCGTTGGATGAGATCCGTCCTGAAGACCGTCCGGAAAACCTGGAATTAAATTTTAAAGCGGAATGATCGGAAACCACTCCCGGGTTTGGAGTGGTTTTTCTGTGCGCCGAGATAGGGTATAGGAGGATAACTGAATCAGGATAGCGTATTTACTATGACTTCGGACAAAGGCTGTGATTTTGTCTGAACCCAGTGTGACTTCAGACAAAACCATGGGGGAAGAGCAGAGATTTTATCCGGTGTTCATTTTTTGATATGAAAAATTTGCCTGCAAATCATATTTGGAAGAAAATAAAAGATAATAAGATAAAAGGATGTGGATACATGATGGGGAAGATGGCATTGATCAATATCGACTATACATATGACTTTGTTGCGGACGATGGGCGGCTGACTTGCGGAGAGCCGGGGCAGGCGATTGAAGAGAAGCTTGTCGGCGTGACGAAGGAGTTCATCGGAAATGGTGACTATGTTGTATTTGCCATTGATGTCCATGATGAAGGCGATGAATTCCATCCGGAGACAAAGCTGTATCCGCCGCACAATATCCGCGGTACGAAGGGCAGGGATTTGTACGGAAGCCTGCAGGAGGTTTATGAGGAAAATAAACATCTCGGCCATGTGCACTATATTGACAAGACCAGATATTCAGCGTTCGCGGGCACGGACCTTGAGATCAAGCTGCGCGAGCGCGGAATCACTGAAGTGCATCTCGTCGGCGTCTGCACAGATATTTGTGTCCTTCACACGGCAGTTGACGCTTATAACAAGGGATTTAAGGTTATTGTGTATAAAGATGCTGTTGCTTCCTTTGACCAAATCGGCCATGAGTGGTCGCTCCGTCATTTCGAGAGCTCGATTGGAGCCGAGGTCAAGTAATGCCCGCCGGCATACTAAAAGCAACCTATTGATGGCAGTAAATTTGGAGGTTTATTAATGAGCACTAAATTCAATGACGACAGCTTGATGCTGCATACGGACTTATATCAACTAAATATGATGGAAACGTACTGGCGCGATGGCGTGCATAATCGCCGTGCGGTGTTTGATTTATTTTTCCGGAAGCTTCCTTTTGGCAATGGCTATGCCGTTTTTGCCGGACTAGAAAAAATCATCAGCTACATAGAGAACTTTGGATTCACGGAAGATGATATTCAGTATTTGAGAGAAGAAGGAAAGTTCGATGAGGATTTTCTTGCTTTTTTAAAAGGTTTGCGTTTTACAGGATGTATCCGCGCGATGCAGGAGGGTGAGATCGTTTTTGCCAATGAGCCTCTGGTCAGGGTCGATGCACCCTTGGTACAAGCGCAATTGATTGAAACGGCGCTGCTTAATATTGTGAACTATCAGACACTGATTGCGACCAAGGCATCACGGATCAAACAGGTTGTAAAGAACGAAATCGCAATGGAGTTCGGCAGCCGCCGTGCGCATGAAATGGATGCAGCGCTTTGGGGGACACGCGCTGCGTATGTTGGAGGCTTTGATTCCACCAGTAATGTGCGTGCGGGCAAGCTGTTCGGAATCCCGATTTCCGGAACGCATGCACACTCGATGGTACAGGCGTACAGAGATGATTACACCGCTTTTAAAAAATACGCTGAGACGCACAGGGACTGCGTTTTCCTCGTCGATACGTATGATACGCTCAGGTCCGGAGTGCCAAATGCAATTAAAGTGGCGAAAGAATTCGGCGATAAAATCAATTTCATTGGCATCCGTCTCGATAGCGGCGACCTTGCTTACCTTTCAAAGGAAGCCCGGAAAATGCTTGATGAAGCCGGCTTTAAGGATGCAAAAATCGTTGCATCCAGCGACCTGGACGAGTATACGATCATGAACCTGAAAGCACAGGGTGCAAAAATCGATACTTGGGGAGTCGGCACCAAGCTGATCACTGCTTACGAACAAGCTGCCCTAGGTGCTGTTTATAAAATCGTCTCAGTAGAGAGGGGCGACGGTACGATGGAGGATACCATCAAGATTTCCTCCAATCCAGAAAAAGTAACGACGCCAGGCATTAAAAACGTATACAGGATCATCAACAAAGCCAATAATCGCTCTGAAGGGGACTACATCACGCTTGAGGGTGAAAATCCGCAGCAGGAAAAACGCCTGAAGATGTTCCACCCTGTCCATACCTTTATCAGCAAATTCGTCACCAATTTCGACGCGCGGGATCTGCATCACGATATTTTCAAGGAGGGCAAGCTTGTGTACACCCAGCCGAGCCTGGAAGAAGTCCGAAAGCATTCTAAATACTGCCTTGGCGTTCTTTGGGAAGAATACACACGTATGCTTAATCCCGAAGAATATCCAGTCGACCTCAGCCAGAAATGCTGGGACAACAAAATGCGCAATATAGAAGAAGTGAAAGAGAAGGTCATGGAGATGACTGGAGAGAAGATGGAATAGTGAGGGCTGCTTTCCTTTGGGGGAAGGCAGTTTTTCTCTTTTTAATAATAATTACCTGTTTTTTACCAAAGGAATTATCATAATTGCAAAGAATTATTAAGGAACGAATCTTTTCTAAGGGTGTTGCCGTGTGAATGACCAGTGTAGCGCAGTAGATTATGAACAGTTCATACCAAGGGAAACAGGCTTCATATTTAAGTTCATAAAAAAAGATAACCAATTCATCCATACTTTTATTGAAGGTAAGCTCATAGAAAAGGTAGGTCTTTGTCCGGATTTAGTCATAGGAAGGTCGTTGATGGAATTTTTGCCGCCTGACCAGGTAAAACGTAAAGAGGTTTTTTACGAAAAGGCTTGGAATGGTGAGCAGGTTAACTATGAGGGAAGTATTGGCGGGATTCATTATTTGGCGGTTCTGAATCCAATCCGTATAAATGGTGAGACGGTTGAGGTCATTGGGACAACCATCGATATAACGAAGGAAAAAATAAGGGAGAAGCAGGCCCAGCAAATGGAGAAGCTTTCTGTAGTAGGGGAGCTGGCAGCAGGGATTGCGCATGAAATCAGGAATCCGCTCACCTCGCTAAAAGGTTTTGCTAAAATCGTCAAAGAAAGCGTAACGGATCAAAAGTTAATTCCTTATCTAGATATCATGCTCGATGAAATGGACCGCATCAATCAAATCGTCAATGAATTCATGTTCATTGCCAAACCGAATGAGAATGTTCATTTTCAATTTATGAATTTCAGTAAGCTGATTACCGATTGCATTCACTTCATGGAACCCCAGGCCAATCTTAAAAGTATTAAAATAGAGTTTGATGTTAAAGTGGAAATTATTTTGGATTGTGACCGGAACCAGATGAAGCAGGTGCTGATCAACCTTCTCCAGAATGCGATTGAGGCGACAGAGGACAATGGCCATTTTATCAGCGTAAGCCTTGATGAAGCGGGAGGGGAATCGGTCATGGTCACCATTCGTGATAAGGGCTGCGGAATACCAGAATCCCGGTTGAAGCGCCTGTTTGAACCTTTTTATTCAACGAAGGAAAAGGGTACAGGATTGGGTTTACTTACCTGCAAACGGATCATCGACCTTCACCAGGGAAGCATTGATATTGAAAGCCAGCCTGAGGAAGGCACGGTCATACGTATTTTGTTACCTCGAGTCCAAAATACAGGTACATTGTTGATCGCAGAATAGACGGAGCCATGCTTCTTTTTGAAGCATGGCATTTTTGCTGTCGTTCGCCGGGGGTTATCTGTTAAAATGAAAGAATATACCCCAAAGTTCCCCCACATTTTCTCACTGAAAGGAGCCACCTCGTTATGCTGCAAAAAGCCCATGAATTATTGCAAAATCATTTTGGTTATTCCTCATTCCGATTGGGACAGGAACAGGCAATCTCATCTGTGCTTGAAGGAAAAAACACGGTCTGCGTCATGCCGACTGGAGGCGGTAAATCGATCGTCTATCAAATCCCGGCACTCGTGCTGCCTGGGACAACCATCGTCATTTCTCCGCTGATCTCCCTGATGAAGGACCAGGTCGATACGCTCACGCAGCTTGGCATTCCGGCAACATATATCAATAGCTCGCTGACTGCGGGTGAAGCTGCCGCTCGAATGGATGACGCCAGGAACGGAAAGTACAAGCTATTGTACATCGCGCCCGAACGGCTGGGATCCTGGGAATTCATCGATGACCTGCAGGACATGGAAATACCGCTGATCGCCGTCGATGAAGCACACTGTATTTCGCAGTGGGGACATGATTTCCGGCCGAGCTATCTGCAGATTTCTGATCTGGCCGATCGATTGCCGCGCAAGCCGATTGTGCTCGCCTTGACGGCAACAGCAACTCCTAAAGTACGGGAAGACATTTGCGCGTCTTTAAAAATAAACCCTGAGAATACAGTGATTACCGGGTTTGAGCGCAGTAACCTCAGTTTTTCTGTGGTAAAAGGGCAGGACCGCCAGGCGTATCTAAGGGATTTTATCAAAAAGAACGAAAAGGAAGCCGGCATCATTTATGCGGCGACAAGGAAAATCGTCGATCAGCAGTATGAATGGCTGCAGAAGGAAGGATTCGTTGCGGCGCGCTACCACGCAGGTATGAACGATGAAGACCGGAACAACGAACAGGAACGTTTTTTACAGGATGAAGCGACTGTGATGGTTGCGACATCGGCATTCGGAATGGGAATCGATAAAAGCAATATCCGCTATGTTCTCCACTTCCAGCTGCCGAAGAATATGGAGAGCTACTATCAGGAAGCTGGCCGTGCCGGTCGTGACGGCCTGGACAGCGAATGTACCGTGCTTTATTCGTCGCAGGATGTCCAGGTTCAGCGTTTTTTGATTGACCAGTCCGCCGATCGCGAACGAATAGGGCCCGAGCTGGAAAAATTGCAGCAGATGGTCGGTTACTGCCATACCGAGGAATGCCTGCAATCCTATATCCTGCATTATTTTGGCGAGACAGAGACAGAGCCTTGCGGACGCTGCGGCAATTGTACGGATTCCCGTGAAACAGAGGATGTCACCAAGGACGCGCAAATGGTCCTGTCATGCATCATCCGGATGGGCCAGAAATACGGCAAGGCGATGACGGCCAATGTTTTGACCGGCTCCAGAAATAACAAAGTCATTGAGTTCCGCCTTGATAAATTGCCGACTTACGGTCTGATGAAGGATCGGAATGCCAAGCAGGTCAATGACTTGATTGAGTTTTTGATTTCTCAGGAGCTGATTGGCGTCGAGCATGGGACCTACCCGACGATTTATGTGCCGGAAAAAGGGAAGGACGTTTTGCTCGGCAAGACAAAGGTTTTCAGGAAGGAAGCGGTGCGGGTCAAGCAGGTTTCCAACGATGATCCATTGTTTGAAGAGCTGCGTGAGTTGCGTAGAGAGGTTGCCGCTGCGGAAAAAGTGGCGCCATTTATGATTTTCTCCGATTCCTCTCTGAAAGATATGTGCCTGAAGCTGCCGCTGACGGATGCGGAGTTTCTAAATGTGGCTGGTGTCGGGGAACACAAGCTGCAGAAATATGGAGCTCCATTCATACAGCGGATTATCGAGTTCTGCGAGGAGCATCCTGAGCGCCAGCCTGTGAAGAATGCCGTGGCGGAACCGGTGAGGAAACCGGCGAAAAAAGCCGTCGGGGATTCCCATCTTGAAACCTACAAACTGCATCAGGAGAAACTGTCTGTAGCTCAGATTGCCGCGAAGCGCGAGCTGGTCGAGAGCACGGTCGAAAATCACCTGATCCAGTGCATCCAGCAGGGAATGGAAGTTGACTATGGGTTGCTGATTCCTGCTGAACATATTGAGGACCTCGAGCAAGCCGTGGAAGAAGCCGGACGTGACAGGCTCAAGCCAATAAAAGAATTGCTGCCGGATGAAGTCAGCTATTTTATGATCAAAGCATTTCTGTATATGTCGAAAAAGAAGGTCCATTAAGAAGAAGAGACGAAGCCCGCGGGCTTCGTCTTTTTCTGCTTCAATGTACCTGTAAAATGGTATTTTTTCAGAATGTCGTCAAATACTCGATTTAATGTACCCACAAAAGAGCATCCCTCGAGGTTATCTTCACAGAACCAGTATGAATGTGCCTGTGGATAGTGTTTTGTGCCCGTGAAAGAGAAAAACGAGAGAGCACTGTCACAAGAAGGGGAACCATGTGCCCGTGAAAGAGGAAAACGCAAGAGCACTGTCACAAGAAGGGGAACCATGTGCCCGTGAAAGAGGAAAACGCAAGAGCACTGTCCACCTTACTTTCCCACCTTTGCCTGATATAAAGGTCATGAGAGCACGGTCACAAGAAGGCTGAACTTATGCCCGTGAAAGAAGAAATTGCAAGAGCACGGTCACAAGAAGGGTGAACTTGTGGCCGTGAAAGAGGAAATCGTTAGAGCACGGTCACAAGAATGGGAAACATCTCCAGTTTATCATCACATAACCTTCTCTATTTTCCATCTCCGGTTGAGATTGAATATAAAAACTAAAAAAATACTTTTCTGAAAAATTAAAAATGGTAAAATATAACTAGTGTCAAAAAAGACTAGAATTCGAGATTGGGAGAAAAGTAGTTTGTTGTTGTATCTTTGCAGCGTAATAGTTCAATAAAATACAGTCCATCAGGAGGCTTCATGGTTTATTTTAAAAAGGCAATCGAGCAGTTTGTGTTATGGGTCGTCTGCGTATTTTTGTTTATTGGGATATTGTTTTTGCCGGCTAAGACGAATTTTGAGACGGGGCAGGGTGGACAGTTCAAATCCGCGAGCTACGATTATGAATTGGACACGCATATCAAGAATATCAAGGGTTTCTATGCATTTATAAAGGAGAACCCTGACCTCGGGGAGTTTGTCCCGGGCCAGTCGTATGGAAATCGGATAGCGGGCAAGGCGTGGAAGAGCTTGCTTTTGATTGTTCCAACCCTGATTTTGGCTTATATTCTAGGAGTCTTGAAAGGAATCTTTGATTTCAGGATGCAAAGGAAAAAGCTGAACTTTTTAGGGAATGGGACGACGTGGCTCTTCATCTCGATGCCGGATCTCTTTTTTATCATCGTCACCCAGCTTGGTTTGATGTATTTATATGAAAAAGGTCTGTTTTTCCATGTTACATTATACGGAAGTGAAAAGCTGGAAACCTATGTGGTTGGGATTCTATTTCTGTTGATTTATCCAGTGTTCTACCTTGCGAACATCACTAATGTAAGTCTGCAGGAGCAACAAGGGAACGATTACATTCGGACTGCGCAGTCAAAAGGAACCGCAGGCTTGAAAATCCTGTTCATACATATCTTGAAAAATTCGTTTCCGAGAATTTTGGCTCATTCGAATACCATCACACTTTATGTGTTATCGAACCTATTTATTGTTGAAAAATTAATGAATTTCCAAGGAGCGGCTGATGGCCTGTATGACGCGGTGCTGAGGGGCACAGGCTTCACGATTGGTCTGGAAATCATGGTGGACGGTATTTCGGCAGTCGGTTATACGGTCTTTTTTGCATCAATCATTTTGGTTTCGAATCTGGTCACACAGATTTTCAAAAGTCTTGTCACCCCGGCTTCACAGGAGATGAATCATGAATAAATCACTGATATTTGGCTTGATCATATTGTCTTTTCTAATGGTCATTACATTTATAGCACCATATCTTCCGTTCGTGGATACTTCATTAAAAGATACGGTCATGAGGCAAAAGGAAGGTGGAGGCTTTGAACTTCCTCCGTTTGCGCCATCGGCGGATTTTCCGATTGGATCGGACCATAACGGTGTTGACCTATTAAGCAGGCTGCTGCTGGGGACGAAAGAAACACTGTTAACCATTCTTGCAATCGTCCTGATCCGGTATATCATTGCGCTTCCCTTGGCGATGGCGAGTTTTTATTCGCGATTCTTTCACAGAATCTTGATCCTCTGGAACCGCTTGTTTTCATTCATGCCTCCGATTTTCTTTGTCATCTTAATCATCGGGACCCCGTTTATCCTTTTTTCGGATAATCGATACCTGTGGATTTTGATTGTGCTGGCCATGATTGAAGTGGGCAGGGTAGCGGATATTTTTTATCAGGGGATGGTGGAAATTTCAAAAAGGCCTTATGTGGAAGCAGGAATTGTCGCGGGCTCGTCGCCGCTGACAATGTTGAAAAACTACTACTGGCCGCCACTCCGGCCTTCTTTCATCGTCCAGTTTTTCTCGGATTTGGGGAGAACGCTGTTTCTTATCGGCCAGCTCGGAATCATCGAAATCTTTTTAAGTGTCGAATTCGTTTCCCAGCTTAGTGGAGGGTATAAGACATTGAACACTTCCAATGTGTGGCCAACCTACTTTGTGGATATCACTCAACATATCTGGTCGCATCCGTGGCTTCCAATCACCGGAACCCTTGCCATCGGTTTGACTATTTTTGCTTTTTCAATGACCAGCAGCGGCTTGCAGCAGTATTATGATAAAAAGTATAAAAGAACTTAGGTGAGGGGAGAAGTGGACAGACACTTCTCCTCCTTTGTTTAAAAATGGGTGATTTAGTTTATCTATTTATGTAACCTTTTGAACGGTTCTCCTGACAAATAGATAAAGAGTTTATTCAACAGGAGGTTCGGAAGATGAAAAAGTTATGGATGATATTGCTGCTTGGGCTGCTGATCACTGGTTGTGGAACGGGAAACCAGGTTTCGAATAATGATGAGGATAAGGGAGGTGCCGGAATCGTGGCGGGAGAAATGGCTGCAAGTTTGACAGAGGAAAGCCCGCTGATTTTTCAATATGAAGTGAAGAATCAGACGGAGGAAGAAGTGACTCTAGAATTTACGAGTTCACAAAGATACGATTATTCGGTTAAAACGAAAGATGGCAGTGAGGTGTTTTTGTTCTCAAGTGTTGCGGCCTTTTTACAGGTACTGGGAGAAGAGAAGTTGAAGCAGGGGGATTCGCTGACATATGAAATAAACCTCCATGAATTGTCGCTTGAAAAAGGAGAATATATTCTTACTGCGTGGATGACACCTAAGAACGGGAAGAAGTACGAAGTGACGAAGGAATTCACGGTACAGTAAAAATAATGTACAGAAAGCGGATGGATTTTTCCTCCGCTTTTTTCATCTCAGAAATTCAAATAAGGCAATGACAATCGAAATCGTACTGATTCCCGTTCCGACAATCCACTTGATCAATTGTACCTGGCTTTTGCTTAAGCTTTTTTCCATATCCGGGGCTGTGACAAAGTCTTTTTCGTTTAAGATCTGTTCCATTAAAGTTCGTACATCATTGTTGTCCAGCTGGTTCTGGATTGTTTCCTGGAAGTTTTCCTGCAGGCTTTCCAATTCCTCGATTTTCATCTCTAATTCTTTTATTTTAAGCTCGATTTCCTTCATGCTCATCACCCCCCTTTAACAAATATCCTATTCATAAATTGAATTGAAGAGATGGTAGTTTACCTAAGTGGCTGCCCAATTTCATCTAGAGTGGGCAGGTTACCCAAACCATTTGCCCAATCTCACATAGGGTGTTAGAGGGACATAATAAACACACTTATTGAGAGGGGACAATTTACATGTATATGTATTCACATAATATGCCTTATTATCATGATTCCAGATCATATGAAACTGGCGCTGCCGGAACTCTGGCTGCTGGTTTATTAGGGGCTGGGATAGGTTATCTGGGAGGACAATTGCTTAATGGTCCTGGGTATGGATATCCAGGAGGAGGCGGTTTTGGAGGGTACGGTTATCCGGGTGGCCCGGGATATGGAGGTTACGGGTTCCAGGGTGGCCCGGGATATGGCTACCAAGGAGGTCCAGGGTATGGATTCCAGGGCTCTCCAGGTTACGGAGCTTATGGTTACCAGGGAACACCGGGCATTGGCGGATATGGATACCAGTCGACACCGTGGTCTGGAGGGTATTGACCACAGGGTTGGTAATATTTTTTGAAAAGGAGCAAAACGGCTCGGTCGTTTTGCTTCAGTATTTTGAAAACAGGTTGATGCGTTTCGCAATCCCCCAGGCAATATGATAAAATCTGACTTAGCTAATTCACAGCAAAGGACTTGAAATGATGAGTAAAACAATCCCGGTTAAAAAGAACGATTTTATAGATGTAGTATTTGAAGATTTGACGCATGACGGAGCGGGTGTGGCCAAGGTTGATGGCTACCCGATTTTTGTCCAGGGCGGACTACCTGGCGAAAAGGCAAACATCAAAGTGACCAAGGTGAACAAGGGTTATGGCTTTGGCCGCCTGATGGAGATTCTTGAAAGAAGCACCTTCCGTGTTGAGTGTCCGGCTGAGGATGCCCATAAATACGGTGGCTGCCAGCTGCAGCATATCAGCTATGAGGGGCAGCTGAAGTATAAGGAAAACCAGGTGAAGCAAGTGCTGACACGGATTGGCAAGCTTGAGGATGTTGTGGTTCATCCGATTTTGGGAATGGACAACCCCTGGCATTACCGGAACAAAGCACAGGTGCCAGTTGGCGAAAAGGACGGGAAGCTGATCGCAGGCTTCTTCAAGCCGCGCAGCCATGAAATTGTCGATACAGACGAGAGCCTGCTCCATCTTCACGAAATCAATGAGGCGATCAAGATGGTAAAAGAAATCGCCAGCGAGCTGGGCATTCAACCTTATAATGAGGAAAAACATAAAGGTGTGCTTCGCCACATCATGGCCCGTTACGGAAGACAAACCGGGGAGCTGATGGTTGTGATTGTGACCAGGACAAATGAGATTCCTCAGCAAAATAAGCTGGTGAATGAAATCGTCGCAAGGCTGCCTAAGGTAAAATCAATCGTCCATAATATTAACTCGAAGAAAACGAATGTGATCATGGGAGACAAAACAGAGATCCTCTGGGGCAGCGAGGTCATCTATGACTATATCGGTGACATCAAGTTCGCTATTTCCGCACGCTCGTTCTATCAGGTGAATCCTGAACAGACAAAGGTGCTCTACGACAAAGCGCTTGAATACACTGAGCTTACTGGCGAAGAGTCCGTTATTGACGCCTACTGCGGCATCGGCACGATCTCGTTATTTTTAGCGCAAAAAGCAAAGAAGGTATTCGGCGTCGAAATCGTCCCCGAAGCCATTGAAGACGCAAAGCGAAACGCCGAACTGAACGGCATCACCAACGCCGAATTCGCAGTAGGGGAAGCCGAAAGAGTTATCCCGGCATGGTATGAAGAAGGAAACTCAGCAGATGTGCTAGTAGTTGACCCGCCGCGCAAAGGCTGCGACGAAGCGCTGCTGCAAACCATCATCGACATGAAACCAAAGCAGGTTGTGTACGTATCATGTAACCCGGCCACATTAGCCAGGGATTTGCGGTTCCTAGAAGATGGCGGGTATAAGACAGTTGAAGTACAGCCAGTTGACATGTTCCCGCAGACGACGCATTGTGAAGCTGTTGCGAAGATTGTATTAGCATAAGCAGGAGAGCCTTATCCTTTGTCGGATAAGGCTTTGTTTTATTTCCATCTTTTGGTGTGTTATATTGGTATGGTCTTAAAAGCCCTTGAAGGAAAGGGTTGAATGGGAGTGAAATGGATTGGATAGTATAATTTTTGATTTAGATGGAACCATCTGGGATCCAATAGACACTGTACTTAGTGCCTGGAATAACGTTATAAGAAAAAGTAATCTCATAAATGTTGAATTAACCCGGAAAGACTTTGAAGGTACGATGGGTTTACAGATGAATGAAATAAGCAAGAAACTCTTCCCTGCCTTAAATAATAAAGAACGGGAAAAATTAATAATAGATTGTTGCGAAGTAGAACAATCTATCTTAGGAAAAAATGGAGGGGTTCTTTTTCACAATGTAGAGAATGTCCTAAAAGAGCTTTCTCAAAAATACAAACTATACATCGTCAGTAACTGCCAAGATGGTTATATAGAAGCTTTTTATAAGTTTCATAGGCTTGATAAGTATTTTTTAGACTTCGAAAATCCAGGTAGAACGGGTCTATCAAAAGGTGAAAATATTAAATTAGTTATTGAGAGAAATAACTTATTGAATCCAGTTTATGTGGGTGACACACAAGGTGACTTGGAAGCAGCCAGATTTGCTAATATTCCCTTTATTTATGCTGAATATGGATTTGGCCAAGTAAGTGAATATGATATGAAGGTTAAGAGTTTTGAAGAACTTTTAAGAGTATTCTAGTGGATGATGAGCAAATATTTGAAGGTAAACATTATTTAAATCTGTACATAAAGGAAGGTTAAAATATGAGGGGAATCCCTTTTATTGTTTTAATATTGGCTTTGCTGGTCATGGTTGGAGGCTGCTCACAGACTGAAGGGAAGAGCGATTCGTCACCAACAAACGAGGAAGAAAATCAAACTGTCTACACTGAATTAGATGACGATAATGGAGAGGAAGCGCAATCGTCTGAAACAGATGTTGCTTCAGATGAACAACTCTCAGAAAATATGAATATCGATGAGTACCTGAATGCGCACTACAAGATTGATGGGACGCATTATGAAACGGACGTATGGGAAAGCGACTCAGGAATGACCAATTATACAGTTAAATTGCTGCCAGATACGGAAGAGTATAGTCAGGAAATCAATAAAAAACTCCAAGATGGACATAGGGAAAATTATGAGGAAACTGAAATGATGTTCGATATGGCTAAACAAATCATGGATGAAGTGCCGGAAGTTAAAGATAAGAGTCGCGTGGATTCAGTCAGTTGGATCTCCTATGATGGCAAATTCAAAGTCATACTGATCCAGGATTTTGTAAACAGTGAAAATCAGTCTGACGGGGAGGCGCTTTCTAAATATACAAGTAATCAAATTGAATACGCTCGAGTTTGGCTGCAACTGGCACCCAATCAGGAAATCGATGAATTGATTGTCCGGCACATTCCAGCGGGGGAGAAACTGAATCCTGACGATGAAACAAGTGCCAGTTATCCTGAGGATGTCATCCAGTTGGCAGGTTCTCGTTTGGTGGATGGTTCCGTGACTTATAGTGATAATGGAGACGGCACGATCAATGTGTACAATATCCCTTTGCGCTGGGATGGTCAATATCCTGCAGGGAAAGATTTTTATGAAAAAATCATTCAAAAAACAAAACTCGTCCATATTGATACTGGGGACGATCAAAAGGTCATTCGGCTAATCAAATTGCTGAATGTCCATTAAGCTAAATCGGTCATTGTGTATACAGCCTGTAATATGGAAGTGAGTGGGATTATATGAGAGTAATCGGAATCGATTTATCAGGGCCAAGAAATCATAAGGATACAGTTCTCACTATTTTTAAACAAGAGGGAAGACATCTGCAATTAATTAAGTGGGTAAATCATTTAAGTGATCAGGACATATTGCGAGAGGTTTTTGAACAAAGTCAGTTGGATGAGTTGGTTATCGGGATTGATGCTCCATTATCCTATGAGGACGGGGGAGGAGATAGAAAAGGTGATCGGGAACTAAGAAAATTCATTGTGAATTTAGGGATGAAATCTGGGTCAATCATGCCGCCAACCTTAAATAGAATGGTGTATTTAACATTAAGGGGAATAAAACTTAGTAGAGAAATTGAAAATTTAAACTCCGCGTATCCAATTTCTTTAGTGGAAGTCCATCCAGGCGCTGTAATTGGATCGAGACTGTCCAAACACAATATTGGATATGTGTTGGCTTACAAACAAGAACAATCAGCTAGAAGTTATATTCGGAATTGGTTTATGGAGCAGGGGCTTACACAATTACCTATTGAAATTGAAGCAGAGAGCCATTCTATCGATGCATGTGCCGCTGCGTTAGGTGCATGGCATTGGAAGGATCCTTCGTATAATGCAAAGTGGATATTCCCCGCTTGTCATCCGCTGCATCCTTATGACTACTGCTGTTAAGTAGGAGTTGGACGAAAGTATTGGAAATACACTTCAACCATAGTCGTCACAAATAATTGTTTTATTTACCTTCGGACTAATGTTCGGGGTATTTTTTATACTCAAAGCTATTTTTCACCCAGATCTAAGAAATTATAATAACTCCCCAGTAGGAAATACTGTAAAAATAAAATGTAAAATGGGGGACAAAATTATGCCTGAATTGCCAGAGATGGAAACATATAAAACATTACTGGGGTCATTGATAGGCGGGCAAAAAATTTCGCATGTTGAGATTGGGCGGGAAAAGTCTATTAACATACCGGTTGACGGGTTCACTATGCAAGTATCAAATCAAGCCATAAAAACGATTACTAGAAGAGCAAAATATTTAATATTTCAATTACAGGATGGAAAATGTTTATTATTGCACCTGATGCTTGGCGGATGGATGTTTTTTGGCAAAGAGGAAGATAAACCAGACAGGACCATTCAGGTAAAGCTTTCATTCGGGGAACAACATTTATTTTTCATTGGACTGCGATTGGGCTACCTGCACCTTTTATCAGCTGAAGAGGTCGACGAAGAGTTGAAAAAACTGGGACCTGAAGTGCTTGATCCTGATTTTACATTGGATGCCTTTCATCAATTAATGGAAAAAAGAAGAGGAACAATTAAAACAACATTAATCAATCAAGAAGTGCTGGCTGGAATAGGGAATGGGTATTCTGATGAAATACTCTGGCATGCAGAGATTCGCCCTGATAAAAAAATTAATGATCTTGAAAATCAACAATTATCACGGCTATATCATTCGATTCAATTCATCCTTAAAAGAGGAATTCAACAAGGTGGTTATATGGAAGACCCGCTATATAAAGGAGATGAAAAAACAGGAGGGTATCAATTTTATGTTTATGACAGAGAAGGTAAAGAATGTTCTCGCTGCAATGCTTCCATTATAAAAAGTGAAATCTCTTCACGGAAGACTTACTTTTGTCCTAATTGCCAGCAATAAATGATAATCCTGTAACATCCCAGGGTAGCCAAATAAATACTGCACATCGTGAAACTCTTGCAAGGATTGTACTTGCATACATATGAAAGCCTTATCCTTTGTTGGATAAGGCTTTTTTGTATCCCAAGACATAAAACTGCTCACTTTGATTTGTAGAAGGACTTGAGGGGATGGAGTTTTAATTCCACCCTTTTTGAAAAAATTAAAAATAACTTCAAATCTTATCCTTCCTCTACGCTTTCGCCACGATTTTATTCTAAGGCAGGTGTGGAATTTCCCCGTGAATTCTGGCTTTTATACAAATAGTCCAATCCTCTTATTAAAAATATCCATAAGATATTGTGTTCTCAATAAAAAATAAGGGAGTGAGATTATTGAGAGATAAAGAGAATCACAATAAGGATTTTTCGGCGAATATTAGCAATTGTTCAAACAGAAACGTAGTACCAGACGTGAATTTTGATGCAAGGATAAGCAAGGTACCTGTAGTTTTAGCTGAAATTGAAGTTAGTACCTCAGTTAAAGCTGACATTACTTTTCCGGAAGATGTACTAGAAATCAAGGATATAAAAAAACGAGTAGTCCTCGTTCAATGTCGCCTTCTGGTGCCAACCAATCAGCTGTTCATTAAA
The DNA here is from genome assembly GCF_014856545.2 of Mesobacillus jeotgali. Taxonomy (NCBI): domain Bacteria; kingdom Bacillati; phylum Bacillota; class Bacilli; order Caryophanales; family Bacillaceae; genus Mesobacillus; species Mesobacillus jeotgali. The sequence goes on from NZ_CP109811.1 coordinate 374,080, forward strand.
GGATATGTAGAAAAAAATATCAGATACGCTGCTGCACCAACGGGATGGAAGCGGAAGTCTATAGACTCAAATATCCGATCTCTTACCGTGAAAGCTCCTTTTGAGTGTGCCACTCCAATTAGGGAGTTCATAACTCGTCCAGTAGACGTTCGGTTTAACGAGCGCAGGGAATTTGATTTCTTGCTTACCGAACCTTTATCGGAAGGCTATCCAGAAAAAGATGAGCTGCTAACGAGCGACCCTTCGAGATATCAGCAAGCCAGTACCCAACACTATAATGAACTTCCATACTGTGATTTGGTCTCCAGTAATATTGTAGAGTACGATGAAGCAACAGACAGGATGCCTTTACAAGAGGGAGCAATATTTGAAGGAACCTTTAGGAACATCGTGGAAAAGATGATCGTCAAGTTTACAATCAAGCTTCTTCAGAAGCAACAAGTTCCAATAGGTGGAGGAGCTCCGGGACCGACTGGGCCAACAGGGCCAACCGGACCGACGGGACCGACCGGGGGAATCGGGCCTATCGGGGACACCGGAGCGACTGGAGCAACAGGACCAACAGGGCCGACTGGACCAACGGGACCAACAGGACCGACCGGACCAACAGGGCCAACCGGACCAACGGGACCGACCGGACCAACAGGACCAACAGGACCGACGGGACCAACCGGACCAACCGGACCAACCGGACCAACAGGGCCGACGGGGCCGACGGGACCAACAGGACCAACAGGGCCAACAGGGCCGACGGGCCAACGGACCAACCGGACCGACGGACCAACAGGGCCAACAGGGCCAACCGGACCAACAGGACCAACGGACCGACCGGACCGACGGGACCAACAGGACCAACAGGACCGACCGGACCAACGGGACCAACGGGGCCAACAGGGCCGACGGGGCCAACGGACCAACAGGACCGACCGGACCAACAGGGCCAACAGGGCCAACAGGACCAACAGGGCCGACTGGACCAACGGGACCAACGGGCCAACAGGACCAACAGGGCCGACGGGGCCAACGGGACCAACAGGACCAACCGGACCGACCGGACCAACAGGGCCAACCGGACCAACGGGACCAACGGACCAACCGGACCAACAGGGCCAACAGGACCAACAGGGCCGACCGGACCGACGGGACCAACCGACCAACAGGACCAACAGGACCGACCGGACCAACGGGGCCAACAGGACCAACAGGGCCAACCGGACCAACAGGACCAACGGACCGACCGGACCGACAGGACCAACAGGGCCAACAGGGCCAACCGACCAACAGGACCAACGGGACCGACCGGACCGACAGGACCAACGGACCAACGGGGCCAACAGGACCAACAGGGCCGACTGACCAACGGGACCAACCGGACCGACCGACCAACAGGACCAACAGGACCAACAGGGCCAACAGGACCAACAGGACCAACAGGACCAACAGGACCAACTGGACCAACAGGGCCAACAGGGCCGACGGGGCCAACGGACCAACCGGACCGACCGGACCAACAGGGCCAACAGGGCCAACGGGACCAACAGGACCGACCGACCAACAGGACCAACAGGACCAACAGGACCAACAGGACCACAGGACCAACAGGGCCAACCGGGCCGACGGGGCCAACGGACCAACAGGACCGACCGGACCAACAGGGCCAACAGGGCCAACCGACCAACTGGACCGACCGGACCAACAGGACCAACAGGACCGACGGGACCAACAGGACCAACAGGACCGACGGGACCAACAGGACCAACCGGACCAACAGGGCCAACCGGACCAACAGGGCCGACCGGACCAACCGGACCAACAGGGCCAACAGGGCCAACAGGACCAACAGGACCAACAGGGCCAACAGGACCAACGGGGCCGACCGGACCGACAGGACCGACCGGACCGACAGGACCAACAGGGCCAACAGGGCCAACAGGACCAACGGGGCCGACTGGACCGACAGGACCAACAGGACCGACGGGACCAACAGGACCAACAGGACCAACAGGACCAACAGGACCAACAGGACCAACGGGACCAACGGGACCAACAGGACCAACAGGACCCCAAGGACCAACAGGAGAATGTGATTGTCCGGATATTGGATGTATTTGTACAGAACAAATAAGAAATCTTTTAGAACAAATTGTAGAAATTAATAATGATGGTGACGAAAATAATGATATTTCTATAAATATTAGAACTGAAAATGACGCTAGTACTGGAGCAGGATTCCCAGTTGAGATCATTGGTAATGGTGCAGTAAGACTTGAAGGTCCAGGAGGTCAACTTGTTGCTATAGTAAATATTTGCGAAATTGTTGCCATTATACTTCAACAGGGTACGTTTACATCTAACGGCCTAGAATTCCTACCGTTACCAGAGCCGGAGCCTCCATTAGGTTGTGAAGAGGAATGTGAAGCAGCAATTAGAACAGCACTAAGTTCTATCCTAAATCAAGCAACTTCTATTAATGCCGGTGGAACTACTTTTACTGGTACGGTTGAGGGAGTATTTGTTGGTGCACTTAATTTAGGTGATGATATAGCAATAGCGACTTGTCATATAGGATATATTAGTTAAGGGTTAAGGGTTAAGGGTTAAGGGCTATGTTAAACTTGCTTGATGATTTCTCTCGTCGCTTGCTTCGCTTTCACTGGAGGCGTGGAGGTCTTCAAGTTCATTGACTCCCCTCGCGCCTTCCGCTTTAATCAACGTAGTTTTAGAACAACAATGAGTTCTGACATAGCCAAAAATTTAGAGGGAAGAGTTTAATCTTTCCTCTATTTTGTTTTTTTATAAACGTTTGTATTTATACAATTCGAAAGAAAAATATTAAAAGATTAATTTTTAAATAGGCTGGCTCAAACCTAGAGCAATTGTACACATTTAATGATTTTGGGATCAGTTATTATTTGAAATAAACCGTTCATATAAAATGTTAATCTTAACCCTTAAAGAATTAATAAAAGAAACATTTAATTAGTGAAACATAAAGTAAATTATACTGCTTTCTTTAAAATCAAAATCACTTACCTCAAAAGGAATACCTTTCATGGTAATTTGGAGGTGTTTGCTATTGTTCCAAGAACTCAGAGCAAATGAATTCAATAAACGGTTAGCACGTCTTCCTTATGCTGAAAAGCAACACTTAACTCAAGCAAGGAAAAGCAAGAAACAACAGCTCCATATTGTCTATGCAATGACCCTTGTAGCGATTTCGGGAGGAGTAAAAGTCATAATCGAACACGCAAATAAACTGACCAAAGCAGGAGCTAAAGTAACGTTGGTATCCCATTTCCAGAAGCCGAGCTGGTTTCCGATTGAAGCGGATTATATCCAAGTTCCCTTTGATCTTGACCTGGCAAAAGGGATTCCAAATTGTGATGTGATTGTCGCGACTTATTGGGACCATATTCAGGCATGCATTGAAACGGGAATTGCCCCTGTTGTTTATTTTGAACAGGGAGATTTTCATCTTTTTGACTATGAAACAATGAATTCCACGCTCAAAAACTTCATTCACAAGCAATTTGATATCGTTCCGTTCTTATTCACAGTTTCTAATCAAGCATCAGAATTGATCGGGGATGTTTATAGGAGAGAAGCAGAGGTTTTTCCGAATGCAGTAGATGACAAAATCTTCTCAGTTCATGGAGAAAAGGTGATTGGAGAACGTCCGTATATATTGATGGTGGGCGGTGAAAGCTCCTCATTTAAGCGGATACCAGATATTATTGAAGCTTATGAAAAGGTAAAAAAAGAGGTGGATATTGACCTTTATTGGATCACTCCAGAACAGCCATCTGACAAGATGAAAACCAGTGTCGCAAAGGTTTTTGTCAATCCTCCTCAACAAATGATCGGTAATTTATATAGAGGTGCGGATTTGTACGCATGCGGATCGTCTTATGAAAACTTCCCGCTTCCGCCTTTAGAGGCGATGGCATGTGGGTGCCCCGTTGTGACCACTAATAATCGGGGATCCCTGGAATATGCAGCTCATCAAAAAAATGCGTATATATGCAATATGAAGGACCCAGAGGATATGGCTGCCAAGATTCTCGAGGTTTTAAAAAATGATGAGATAAAAGAGAGTTTAATAGCAAATGGATTAACAACGGCAAAACAGTACCATTGGGATACCATCATCCAGGACATCTACGCATATTATAAACAGATTGCATCCCACGACATAGAGGGAATGCATGATGACTGGGAGATGGCTGTCCAGCCTGAGGATTTTATAAATCCCGGGGATTATGATAAATTGAGAAAGTTTTTAAGAGTGACGAATGCCGATCTGGTTAAAGTGCCTGTCCTTCATGAGATAGAGAAAGTACCTCGAATAGCCAGGTGGGAGGTAATGGCTCGCCGAAAAAATGGAGAGCAGGGCCTGACAGAGGATTGTTTTTGTCCTGTGAACGCGGTAAATAAGCTGCAGTTGCTGAATTACCCCGGTTACAGTTCATTTTTAGTAAAGGATTATGAAAAAGGGCTGGAAGAATTCCAGTCTCAATACGAACAGGGGAATGCGGTGGAAAAGGCTGTTGCAGCCAGATGGATGATCCTGTCTCTCATGAGGCTGCAGAGGAAGCAAGAGGCTAAGAAAAGATTGAAGAGTTTAAAGAAGCTTTATCCTTACAATGCTGATTTTTACTTGCTGGCAATGTTAGTCACCGATGAAGAAAATGAGAAGGATTCCAATCTTGAATATCTTAAAGTACTCGGAGATGCAGCGTCTTACCCGGAATTCTTCTTTGATATTCAAAACTATTAAAGTGCTAAGCCCTGCAGGAATTGCTGTGACCTGCAGGTTTTACTCAATCTATTATGGGGTGTTTAGATGATTAGTGTAATTCTGCCCGTATATAATGGGGAAAAGTTTTTGAAGGATACACTAGAAAGTTTATTGGTTCAAACGGTAAAAGATTTAGAGATTATTATAATAAATGACGGTTCTACGGATCAAAGTGAGCAAGTGATCAAATCATTCGATGATAAAAGAATCCGCTATTTCAAGCAGGAAAATAAGGGGGTGGCCTCCGCTTTCAATGTTGGTCTAACCCACTCGAAGGGTGAGTTCATTACCTTTCATGGTGCCGATGATCTATCTTTGCCGAATCGATTTGAACGATTGCTAGAAGGGCTTTGTGATAAAAATATCGGCTATTCCCATTCTGATATGCTGCTGATTAGTGAAACAGGTCAGCCTTTTGGTTATTGGCAATCCTTTAATATTTCTCCTGATGATATTTATCCCTTTTTTCTAAACGTCGGTACGCCTTTCAATAATGCCAGCATTCTTTTCAGGAAGGAAGCGGTAGAAGGCATCCTGTACGATGAATCTATTAAAGTAGGCTCTGACACAGATTATATTGTAAAGGTGGCACAGGGCAAATGGATTCCTTACCATATTCCTGAACCATTGTACCTGTACCGAAGGCATCAAACGAATGTTACGAACCAAAAAAGCCAGGAGGTACTTTCAAGGCATGTCAAACTGAATATTACGGATGAACACCTTGAAGCACTTGGCGAATTAAACGCAAGGGGCGAAGCAGACTATCAAAAATTATTTGCGGCTAAATTGATTGCAGGGATAGCACTTTCAAGACGCTGGATGATGAATGAAGCTTACGCATTATTCTACGAAGCCATTCCTTTGATTAAAACGGACCGGGAACGGGTCTTCTATGAAGCGATGAAGGGGCTGATCGAGAAAGACTACCAGCGGACAGTGAATCATTTTACTAAAATTCAAAAGCGTAATCATTTAGATGAAAACTACCTAGGGGAAGCCTTGCTTTCGATGAAAAAGTATGACGAAGCGTACCGGCATTTCATGAAGGCTCTCGAAATGGAACCCTCGTATCGTTCACCTATGCAGAACATTAAAGCAGTCGGGATGCTGAAAAGCCTGAATGTCATTGATAAACATATGTACAGATATAAATAACCCCCAAGTGGTAAGGGGGTTTTTTGCTGCTTATTTTACGCCAATGCCTTTATAGGCCATGCCTAGAGTTTCGATTTCTTTTTTATCAAGGACATTCCTTCCATCCAGAACAAGCTTGCAATTGTCAAAGCGTTTAAAGTCAAAGTGTTTAAACTCATCATGGAACGCTTGCAGGATGATGATATCAATTTCATCTGGTTTTATTTTTGAAAAAGGCATTACATTGAATGATGCGATCTCCTCGTCAGTATATAAAGGGTCTTCCACATAAATAATCGCATTTTTTTGCTTAAGTTTTTCGATGAGCAGCAGAGTCGATGACTTGGTATGTTCTTTTACATTTTCTCGAAAGGAAAGGCCAAGGATCAGGACTTTTTGCTGCTCCAATGTATGGATACTTTCCTCAATGCCCTTTACGGCATAACTGGCCATATTATCATTGATTTCTCTTGATAGCGTCACCAGGCCATTTTCCAAACCATTGTTAATAAAGAAGTAAGGATATACTGGAATGCAATGCCCTCCTACTCCGATACCTGGTAAATGGAGGTGGGAAAAAGGTTCGCTGTTGGCGGCTTTGATCACTTCTTTTATATTTACGCCTAATTGGTCTGCATAAACGGCCAGTTCATTCACTAATGCGATATTCACATCCCGGTAAACACTTTCGGCCACCTTGGTGAACTCAGCTGTTTCCAGACTGCTGACCTGTAAAATATCACAATTTAGAGCGTTCTTATAAAATTCTGTCGCCAGCTTAAGACTTTTCTCATCGAGTCCGCCAATCACTTTCGGGTAAGCGGCCAAATCTTCGATAATTCGATTGGAATAAACCCTTTCCGGACTATAACCCAGATAAAAATCAGTTCCCATTGTTAAGCCTGAAATTTCTTCAATTCTTTTGCCAAATCGATTCCTTGTATCACCTGTAGGCAAAGTCGTTTCAAAGATGACCAGGGTTCCCTTTTTAATTCCTTTCCCTATTTCCTCTACAGCGGAATCAATATATTGATAGAGTACCTCATCTCGGTCATTAATTAATACTGGCACTATAACAATGACGATTTCTGATTTCGATACAGCTTCTGCTGTGTTAGTGGTGGCCATAAGGGTCTGTTTTTTATGAGCCTCCTCTACCAGGCTTTCCAGCCCTGGCTCATTACTGATATGGGAAATTCCTTTATTCACTGTTTCAATTACCTCTTCTTTAATATCCGCTCCAAACACCCGGTAATGACCGCTGTTTGCAAAAACGGCAGCAAGTGTCAGGCCGATCTTGCCTAATCCCACAACCGTTATATTTTTCATAATCACAGCTCCTTTAAATGACTAATTAAACATGGCTGAATGCCATCACTTTTTATATTATGCATACCATGCGGGAGGAGTACTTTTAACTTGCAGGCAGATGAAGGGGACGGGATAGAATCTGGTGCCGCAATTAAGAAAAGGCTCAATAACGTTTAACTTTTTGCAGATATTTTCATAGCTTAATATGAGGATTTTCGTATGAGCATAGTTTGAAAGTTCGTTTAAGAAAAGAGGGATTAATTTGAGCATTCCTGAAAGTGCGGCTATTGGGAAGAATGTTGTCATAGAAGACAATGTCCATATCGGAGAGAATGTGACGATAGGCCATAATACGGTCATATTGGAGGGCACCTATATTGGTGATCACGTAGCAATCGGATCGAACTGCGTCTTAGGAGTTAAACCAGCAGGCAATAAAAAAATGAGGAAATCGGACGGTTCCCTGCAGCCGTTACGGATACAATCCTATACCCGAATTGGCAGCCTCGTGTCAATCTATTCCAATACAGAGATACATGAGCATGTTTTTATCGGAGACCATGCCAGCATCAGGGAAAATTCGTCAATCGGCAGCGGTTCCGTGATTGGCAGAGGTGCGATCGTTGAATTGAATACGAGTATCGGGAAGAATGTCACCGTCCAGACTCTTGCGTATGTAACAGGTGACACCATTTTAGAGGATAATGTATTCCTTGGTCCCTGTGTTTCGATGTCCAATGATAAATACATGGGTGCGAGGAAATTCACTTTAAAGGGTCCCCATGTTAAAAATGGAGCAAAAATCGGCAATAACGCTTCACTGCTTCCAGGCATTACGGTAGGAGAACAAGCTATTGTAGGGGCTGGCTCTGTCGTCACAAAGGATGTTGCCGGCCATACCGTTTCTGCAGGGGTGCCTGCAAAAGAAATGACTCCCCGAGGTACGGAGGGGGGAGGGATTTCATGAGGATTCCAATGGTGGATTTAAAGAAGGAATATGAACTATATGGTGAACCGATTAAACAGTCTGTACTAAAGGTCTTGGAAAGCGGATCCTATATCCTGGGTGAGAGGGGAAAGCAATTTGAAGACGAACTTGCCAAGTACCTAGGCTGCCGGTATGCAGCAGGAGTAGCAAATGGGACGGATGCCTTGCTGCTAGCGCTCGAGGCCCTTGGAATCGGAGCAGGCGATGAAGTGATCACGACACCTTTTACCTTTTATGCGACGGGGGAAATGATTGCACGAGCGGGTGCTGAACCTGTTTTTGTGGATATAGAACCGGAAACGTATAATATAGACCCTGATAAAATTGAAGCGGCCATTACGGAAAAAACGAAAGCCATCATTGTCGTCCATTTGTTTGGAAAAGCTGCAGAAATGGATGCGATCATGAAGATTGCTTCCTCTTATAATCTTAAAGTCATTGAGGATGCCTGTCAGGCAATAGGGACGGAGCATGAAGGGAAAAAGGCAGGTACTATTGGAGATATTGGCTGTTTTTCATTTTTTCCGTCAAAGAATCTTGGCGCATTTGGCGATGCTGGGATGACGGTGACAAATGATAAGGATATAAACGATAAAATATGCCAGCTTCGGAATCATGGAAGCAAGGAAAGGTATATCCATTGTGATATCGGAGTCAATAGCAGGCTGGACGAAATCCAGGCTGCGGTCCTGATTGAAAAAATCAAGCTCCTGGATCTGTTTTTGTTTAAGAGGATGGGAATTGCCAACACTTATACTCGCGAATTAAAGGAGCTGGTGAAGACTCCTCCTTCCCGAAGTGACAGGGAGCATACCTACCATCAGTATTGTATTGAGAGCGATAACCGCGATAAACTGTCTTCTCATTTAAACGATATGGGCATTGCTACTGGAATCTACTATCCTGTCCCGCTTCACTTGCAGAAAGCTTTTAGCTATTTGAACTACAAAGAAGGCGATTTTCCTGTTGCTGAAAAAGCTGCAAAAAAAATACTTGCCCTGCCGATTAATCCGACCATGACTGTCTCGGACCAGGAGTTCATTATCTCCGAGATAAAAAAAGTGGCAGGTGCATCCCGGTGAAATTGATCCGTATAGGTGTTGTTGGGACAGGAAAGATGGGGACGTACCATTGCCAAAAGTTGAAACAGATGAAAAATGTCGAGTTTACAGGGATTTACGATAAGGACCTTGAAAAAGCTGGGAAGCTAGCCGGCCAGTTAAATGTAAGGGCTTTTGACAGCTACCAGGATTTATTGGAAAATGTGGAAGCAGTAGTGATTGCAGCTCCTACAATGCTCCATTTCGCATTAGTGAAAGAAGCGATTCTAGCAGATAAGCATATATTAGTAGAAAAACCTATCACCGTTTCCATAGAGGAAGCGAATAACATAAAGAGCTTGCTTAGCAATAAGGAGCTGATCTTCCAGGTAGGCCATATCGAGAGATTTAATCCTGTCATCCAGCAGCTTTCCAAATGCCTGGACAGAGATAAAATGATCAGCGTTGAAGCAAAGCGCTTGGGGCTCTCTAACAGGATTAAGGATAGCGATGTTGTTCTGGATGTAATGATTCATGATATAGATATCATTTTAAGCTTAGTGGATAGTCCGATTTCCCGTATTGCTGCCGAGGGGGTCCGCGGCTCAAAGGTAAATCATTTTGATACCGTGACAGCCCTGATTTCTTTTGAAAACGGAGTGATCGCCACCCTGACAGCCAGCAATGCCTCACATGAAAAGGAAAGGACACTAACAATTCTAGAAAAAGAAAAGGTAATCAGAACAGATTATCTGACTAGAAGGCAAAGAATTGTAAAAAACGGTACAGCTTCAAAAGAACATCCATTTGAAATAGAATCTGAGATTCTGATTTTGACAACCCCGTTGGCAGATCCGTTGCAGCAAGAATTGGAACATTTTGCAGCGTGCATAAGAAATGGAGTCCATCCGTTGGTTGGCGTGCAGCAAGGGTATGCGGCCGTCGAGGTAGCTCTTGAAATCAAAGGATTACTTGAAAAAAAATAACCGACAGAAAAAGTTTTACTTCGAACAAGATGGAAGTAAAGCTTTTTTGCGTGACAAAAAAATCCCCGCATTGGTTAAGAACGGGAATCAATACGCTTCTATCGTATAGATGAACCTCTCACTCTAACATTCCACTAGCTTTTCCTAAGTACGCGGATGCCTTTGATATACCAATCAAGCAAATGTCCAAAATCCAAAGCCACTTTCTTTTGCTTGGCCAGCTCAACACAAATCAGGTTAGCTGGTATCCCTGCAGAGACAAGAGCGACATCAAATTCATAATTACTCGCTTGATCGAGTACTTCTGGCACAGAGGAAATATCGGGTACCGGGATGGTGCCAACAATGGAATGATAGCCTTTGGCATTCAAAAACTCCTTGCCGTCGGCTGCCCGATTTCCAATCAAGAGGACTCGATAATGACTTAACAGGTGATGGTAGCAGTTGGTTTCTTCGTTCATTTTGTAATTGATCTGGGAACTTGTGAAGCATGTCTGATTTAAAGGAAGTTTAATCTCTTTTGCCAGATTATTGAATAGCCGCTGGTAGGTAGGATATCTTGCTTCGGGAATGCCGACTATATCCGCTTCCTGCAGATTCTCTAGCAAGAGCTGCCTTTTTTCATGATCTGGAACCTTGAAACCGCCTAACGCATACTGTAATTTACCATTTTTATTAATCTCTTCTGAAGAAACGAGGATGTCGTGGGCCAAAGCAAGGACCTCCCCATCGCCTAAACGGATAACGCTTAACCCTGTTTTCTCGTCCAAAGCTTTCAGCACTCGGGCATATACCTCTGCAGGCGTTTTTAAAGAAATGATCTCTTTAGAAAGCTGATTTAACCCCGCTTCAATGATGTCCTCAATATTGAAGGGGAGATACTGGCCATCCTCCAGATGCTTCTTTACAAGGGCTTCACCGCCTCTATACATTGCTTCTGCAGCAAGTGTGCCAATATCCCAGGTACCGGGATACCCCACTTTAAAAATGCTTTCCCATTGCTCTTTCGTAAATGAATAGGCCAAAACGCAATCTCCTTTCAATTATGATTCTTAACATTATATTGGCGTGTTGCCGCAAAGGTTCTGCTGAAAGTCCAAACAAGACATTGTGATGCTTCATATGTAAATAGTAAGGTGTTTATTTTGGAAATCCAGGAGGGTTAAAATGAAGGTTTTAATAACTGGAGGTGCTGGTTTTATCGGCTCACATATTGTGTATGCGCTGAAGGACAAAGGCTATGAAACAGTAGTAGTGGATAATCTTTCTTCCGGAAAAAAGGATTTTCTGCATCCAGGGGCGGCGTTTTATTCATTGAATATACTGGATGAAAGTTTAGGGTCTATTTTTGAAAAGGAGAGGCCGGATGCAGTCATCCATCTTGCAGCACAGATCAGTGTTCAGAAATCAACCGGTAACTCCAGACTGGACGCTGAGACCAATATTTTGGGTACGTTAAAAATACTGGAGCTATGTAAAAAACATGATTGTAAATTGATTTATTCCTCGTCGGCAGCTGTTTATGGAAACCCCGTCTATTTGCCTGTGGATGAACGCCACCCTGTTAAACCTCTATCAAACTATGGCATTTCAAAATACACGCCGGAAATGTATATCTCCCTTTATTCCCAACAGTATGATGTAGATTATACGATCCTGCGCTATGCGAATGTGTATGGAGCCAGACAGGATGCAGAGGGAGAAGGAGGGGTCATTTCGATTTTTATAAAAAAAATGCTCAATAATGAACCCCCAGTAATCTTTGGAAATGGTGAACAAACAAGGGACTTTATTTATGTAGAAGACGTTGCTGCAGCAAATCTCGCTGCCTTGGAAATGGATTGTCGCGGCGTATTCAATATTAGCAGCAATCACGAAATGACCATTAACTCGCTCGTGGATGAAATCAATCGTATATTGAATACCAAGCTGGCGCCTATCCATAAAAAATTCCGGACCGGCGATATCCTCCATAGCTGCCTGAATAACCAATTGGCCAAAAAGAAACTGGGGTGGGAACCTAAGTTTTCTTTGAAAGAGGGATTGAAAAAGACGATTGACAGCTGTAAGTGATTCGTTATGATATGTAATTTATTCGGAATGAAGAAGAAGTAAGGGGGCAGCCTTACTTCTTTTCCTTTTTACTCTTCAAAAAATCGTTGAAAAACTTTTCGTTGAATAAAATCTGCTCGTCATGGGGGCGGTATTTTTTCGCCATTTTATTATACTTTATAGATTTTTGGACATTCCCCAGTTCCCAATGGCATACGCAAAGCTGAAGATTTGGATACCATGTAGAATAAGCCTGGTTCTGGAAGCCGGCTGTGTCTTTATTTATCTGTGTGGCGGTAGTATACCAGTAAATAGCTGTTTGATAATTTTTTTTGGCCTTGAAAATATCACCGATCCGGCAGCACGGTTCTGGCCGGGGTGCATCGAAAGACAGCGACTTCAACAAAGCTTCCATTTCTTCGTCCTTTTCGCCTCTATGGGCATGGCAATCAGCCAGATTCATACACGCTCTTATGTTGTCTTCCACCCAGCCTTTTTTACCTCCAAGGAACTCGTTGTAATAAATGATCGCTTTTTCATATTGCCTATGATCACGCAGCTCATTGGCATAATAGTACAGATCCCTTGGTGAAAAGTCCTCACCTCTTTTAATTCGCTTTTCATATATTCTTAAGTTCCTGTCTGATTGGCCGGTCGAGTTTTTTTCATCCTTTTTATGCTCTATGGATATATCAGAGGATAAAATATTGCCGCTTACTTCAAGATATTCATGTACAGGTCCTATCCATTTGAAATTTTTATTCCTCTTCACCAGACGGTTCCTTCTGTAGTGGAAAGTCGGGTTCCCATATTCATCCCTGAGGATGACATATTTCATGGAGACAGCATCAATATCCGGATTTAGAGAGGCTTTCAGCTTTTTGAATTTTTGCTGGTCGTCCGGCAGCAAAATGTCATCAGCATCGAGCCAAAGGATGTAATCCATTGAGGCATTGCTGAAGGCAAAGTTCCGGGCTGCGGAAAAGTCGTCAATCCATTCAAAATCGAGCACTTTATCAGTGTACTGCCTGGCTATTTCCTTCGTCCTGTCAGTTGACCCGGTATCGACAATGACAATTTCATCGCAGATTTCCTGTACACTTTTGAGGCAGTTCTCCAATACTTCTTCTTCATTTTTAACAATCATACAGAGACTGATGGTGGCCATTGTTATCCCTCCCGTAAAAGAGTTTCTTCACATTTTATGTAAAGGGATAAATATGTGAAACCCGTTCGAATGCGGATGTGGGATATTGGTCTCCGGGCAATGCTTTATTTTAATTAGCCTTGTGGAATGCTATTTGTTGTAAAGTAAGTGAGAAGTTAAAATTACCATTTATGATCAGTTTGATAAAAAGTGCTAAAGCATGGTATAAGTGTAAATGGGGCAGGTATATTCTGCTTTTTAATTTTGGGATATGAGGTTGGCCTGGTGTCCCATGATGAGAGGAATTGAACGATTATGAAAGAAAATTTCTGGCGTGATTTACCACGGCCATTTTTTATATTGGCACCAATGGAAGAAGTAACGGATGTTGTTTTTCGTCATGTAGTGAGTGAGGCGGCGAGACCGGATGTGTTTTTTACAGAGTTTACGAACTCTGAGAGTTACTGTCACCCGGATGGGATCAAGAGTGTGCGCGGACGTTTGACTTTTACGGAGGATGAACAGCCAATTGTCGCCCATATTTGGGGGGACAAGCCAGAAAACTTCCGGCAGATGAGTATTGGTATGGCGGAAATGGGCTTTAAGGGTCTGGATATCAATATGGGCTGTCCGGTACCCAACGTGGTGCAGAACGGAAAAGGAAGTGGCCTGATCCGTCGTCCGGACGTTGCAGCTGAATTAATTCAGGCAGCAAAAGCAGGAGGATTGCCTGTAAGTGTAAAAACAAGGCTTGGCTTTACGGAAGTAGACGAATGGCAGAGCTGGCTGAAACACATATTGGAACAAGACATTGTCAATCTTTCCATTCATCTGCGTACAAGGGATGAAATGAGCAAAGTAGATGCGCATTGGGAACTGATTCCGGAGATCAAGAAACTTCGTGATGAGGTAGCACCAAATACCCTTTTGACGATCAATGGTGATATCCCTGACCGTCAGACAGGCTTGGAGTTGGTTGAGAAATATGGTGTAGATGGAGTTATGATTGGCCGAGGCATTTTCCATAATCCATTTGCCTTTGAAAAGGAGCCGAAACAACATAGCAGTGAGGAATTGCTTGATCTCTTAAGACTGCATATGGATCTCCATGATAAGTATTCACATTTAGAGCTGCGGCCGTTCACGGCTCTGCATCGCTTTTTCAAAATCTATGTCAAAGGTTTCCACGGGGCGAGTACATTAAGAAATCAATTAATGAACACAAAGTCAACAGACGAAGTACGTGAATTGCTTGAGCAATTTGCTTCTAAGAATTCTGATGGTATGGGTGAACAGTAAAAGATATTTGGAAGCTTTAAAGATTGAGGTCTCTATTCTGGAGGCCTCTATTTTTTGTGAACGGAAGTTCCTTAATCATGGCCCGCTCCTAAATTGGTAATTCAAAATGCCTGACTCAAAGAAGGAAATTAGAAGGACAAGGAGTCTACCCGTGCTCCTGGAATTAGGCTATTTTATCCAGTTTTTTAATTTATTCAAATAATTCTAATTATTCATGATATTTCGTTTCTGGAAATATATAATTAACCCATCCAATGGAAATTGATGGGAGGAATGGTATTTTGAAGAAGAAGTTTATTTTACTCGTAGTTCTGTCGTCGGCAATGTTGGTAGGTTCTATTCCGGTTAGCTCTGTGCTCGCGCAGCCAGTTGATTCAAGTGTGGCTGGCAATGGACAAGCTTTCAAGGAGTGGAATGAGAAAGCGAGTGTTCCTTTGTTCGTCAAGGAACGATTCTCTGAGAAGTTCACTTCCAGCACAGCTTCTAATGCGTTAAATTATCTGAAGAAAAACCAAGACAAAACTGGAATTCCTCATCCTGATCAAAACCTCAAGGTAAAGAGCACTGAAAAAGATGAACTAGGTATGACTCACGTTCGCTTTAATCAATCTGTAAATGGTGTAAATGTTGAAGGCGCCGAGGTTATTGTTCATTTTAATAAGAATAATGAAATCGTGTCTGTCAATGGAAGAACCAATCAGACCATTACAGCAGATTCAGTCGACACAAATGCCTCATTAAGCAGCGATGAAGCTTTGAGCGCGGCATTGGCTTCTGTCAATGCACCTGAGGAACTGACATACGAACCAACTTCTGAGCTTGTTGTCCTGCCTTTTGAGGGTAAAAATTACACAGCTTATAAGGTGAATGTCAACTTCATGGGAGAGGAGCCTGGCAACTGGTTCGTTTTTGTGGATGCCAAAACGGGAGAGGTAATTGATCAGTATAATGGCTTAATGCATACTGATGAACAAACGCAAAAAGGTTCAGGGAAGGGTGTACATGGCGAACACAGGGAGCTGCACATTACCCAGGTAAAGGAACCCAATGCTGGAACTAAATTTGCGTTGGCAGATTATTCTCATGAGAATCTTGGAGGCATCATAACCTATGATGCTAAAAATGATTATAGCTTCAGCAACGATAAAGTGCATATGGGGAACTCGGCAGCTTTTATCAGCGATTATGATCGAGCGGCTGTCGATGCACACTATAATTCCGAAAAAGTTTATGATTATTTCTTGAATGAACATGGCCGAAATTCCCTTGATGGGAATGGTATGGCAATCATCTCCAGAGTGCACTATGGAAACAATTACAACAATGCTTCCTGGAATGGGCGCTGGATGACTTATGGTGATGGTGACGGAAAATTCATGATTTCCCTTTCAGCTGGTCTTGACGTTGCAGCTCACGAGATGACGCATGGTGTAATTTCTCATTCGGCGAATTTGGTCTATCGTAATCAATCAGGGGCACTAAACGAATCTTTTGCCGATGTATTTGGTGCGCTGGTTGATGACAGCGATTGGGAAATGGGTGAGGATATTATGGCACCAGAGGCTAAGGCTAACGGTTCAACCGTATTGCGCAGCTTAAGCAATCCTAATGGTGTTATCGTCAGCAATGAGCAAAGGAGGGCATACAGCACAAATGGCGGAGTCTATCCAGACCACATGGATGAGTTTTATCATATGCCAACTTCGGTAGACGGAGGCGGAGTCCATGTTAATTCATCGATTACAAACCATGCCGCATACTTGATTGCTCAAGACCTTGGAAGAGAAAAATTAGGGAAGATTTATTATCGTGCTTTAACGGTTTACTTAACTTCCAATTCCGATTTCAGCGATGCACGACAGGCGATTGTCCAGTCAGCAATCGATCTTTATGGTGAAGGCAGTGAGGAAGAGGCAGCCGTTCATTCAGGGTTCGATGAAGTGGGAATCTATTAATCAATTTAAATGGTAACTTGAAATCCCTCAGGCTGTGTGTTTGAGGGATTTTTTATGGTTCTAACGAGCAAACAAAAAAGAAAGCTGTTTGAGATTTTCTTTTCCTAAAAAGGGACCTTTACTGGGTAGAATTATCTATTAACAGGTAAATGTAATATGATGTATCATTAACTGAGTATTTAGATAGTTAAGACTTTTGATATGTTAGAAGTTTTATATTGTAATATATCATTTTAACGTCTATAATACACTGAACAAGGACAGTTGTGTTTCTGCGGAGGACAACTATTATTCATTCTTTATTCTAATAGTTAACTATTCAATTTTGTTGGCCTCTTGAAACCGATGTTGAAAAGTAGGATGGCAGAGAGATTGCATGAGGGGGAGAAGACGATGAAAGATTTACTGAGGAAGTGGAATCAAGTAAGTCTGGTAAAACAAATTATCGCAGGTTTGATCATTGGTGTGGTCTTGGCATTAACGATTCCGGAGCTTGCAAAGCCGGTTGCTATTTTAGGGTCTTTGTTTGTAGGTGCCCTGAAAGCAGTTGCTCCAGTGCTAGTATTATTTTTGGTAATGTCGGCGATTGTCCAGCACAAACGCGGGCATAAAACAAACATGAAGAGTATTATTTCTTTATATCTTTTAGGAACATTTGCAGCCGGACTTATTGCGGTTATTGCTAGTTTTATGTTCCCGGTGAGCTTGAAGCTTACAGCTGGCGCCGAGGGCATGACGCCTCCTGGAAGTGTGGTGGAGGTCCTCAAAACCCTATTGCTCAACATTGTTGACAACCCGGTTAACGCTATTATAAATGCTAATTATATCGGTATTTTGGCCTGGGCAACCCTGATCGGTTTTGCTCTAAAGAGTGCAGCTGATTCAACAAAAACGGTGATTGGTAATTTAGCGGATGCTATGTCCAAAATCGTTGCCTGGGTGATAAAATTTGCGCCGCTAGGAATCATGGGTCTTGTATTTGAATCTATTACGACAAACGGATTAAGTTCTTTGCTTGGCTATGGAAAATTGCTTGCTGTACTGATTGGCTGCATGCTTGTTGTAGGACTGGTAGTCAATCCGTTCATCGTGTTCACATTAATCAGGCAAAATCCATATCCGCTTGTATTTAAATGTTTAAAAGAAAGTGGCATTACTGCCTTCTTTACACGCAGTTCCGCTTCAAATATCCCAGTGAATATTAAAATATGTGAAGAATTAGGCCTGGATAAGGACTCCTATTCTGTTTCCATTCCATTAGGAGCGACCATCAATATGGCTGGAGCAGCTGTGACCATCTCGGTTATGACACTGGCTGCAGTTCATACGCTTGACATTCCAGTGGATTTCCAGACTGCTGTCATTCTAAGTGTTTTGGCTGCAGTCAGTGCGGCCGGCGCTTCAGGTGTAGCTGGTGGTTCCCTGCTGCTGATCCCGCTCGCATCCAGCTTGTTCGGCATCCCGAATGATGTCGCCATGCAAGTGGTCGCAGTAGGATTCATCATTGGTGTTTTACAAGATTCCTTTGAAACAGCCCTTAATTCATCCACAGACGTCCTGTTCACTGCAGCCGTCGAATTCAAGAAATGGCGTCAAGAAGGCAAAGTGATTGAAATTAAAAAGGCGTCATAATATGACTGATATTTAAATGTACCAGTAAGCAGGAATCGTATAGGTTCCTGCTTGATTTTTTACAGGCAGAATCAGAGGTCCTTGATGTTCTGCTGATGATGAATCCTGATTAGTAAAACAGGCCACTAATAGAGTTCACAAAATTGTCGATAAGTTCTAAGGAAACAGAATTTAATTGATACATAGTATGGTATTATTTTTCGTAGGTACACACTCCTTATCTTCTAAATATTGTCCTCATAATCAGTGACTTCGTAAGGTCCACAATGAACTCTCTTAAATTTTTCTATTCTTCAACTTGTCTGTTTTTAACATCCCTTACCTTTTCTTAATGTCATTCCATTTTTATAATATATTTTTCAAACGCGAAGGGAGTGGTTTGCCATGTAGACTGCCAAAACCTGTTTTTTTAAGTCTGAAGCGTTTTCAATTTTTATATTTCAAGGAGGGAAAATTAATGGGTCATGACATATATGGATTGAATAAAGCAAGGGAAGAAATTGCTTATGCACGTTTTAGCATGGGGAATCATAATGCACTCCTGCTGTATCGTTTCCTTGATGCCTACCAGTTCTATGCGGGAGTCAGTGGGTCAGGTAAGAGTTCGGTCTTTTCGCTGCAACAAGTGGAAAAGGCTATGAAGGGCTATAAAAAATTCTTTAAGACTGCTTCACCTTCGGAAAGTGATTGTACATCCTGGGATCAAAAACAAATCTTCCTCTTTATACAAAGCTGTTTGGAAACGGCACAGAAAGAAAAAAGTGTAGAAGTGTATTTTGGCTAGCCAGTTCATCATCTAATCCAGCCTCACGTTCCCCAATATTCCATCCTCTTTTGCCTTCAAACATAAAAGATTCCAATTATAGATACTAAATTCCTTGTCTCTTTCATAGGTATTAATGTTGATAGTTTAATCATTTTTATTTTTACGAAAGGGGAAAGAAAATGGACAAGGATATTGCAAAGGTTGGAAAATGCCCGTTTACGCACGGGGGTGCTACTAGTCATAAATCTAGTGGGACGACGAATCGGGACTGGTGGCCAAACCAGTTACAATTGAATATTCTCCATCAGCATGACAGAAAATCCAATCCTATGGGAGAAGATTTTAATTATAATGAAGAGTTTAAAAAGCTGGACTATGATGCTCTTAAGCAGGACCTGAATGATCTCATGACAACAAGCCAAGACTGGTGGCCGGCTGACTATGGACATTATGGGCCATTATTCATCCGGATGGCCTGGCACTCTGCAGGCACCTATCGTATTGGTGACGGCAGGGGAGGCGGCGGAACGGGTTCGCAGCGCTTCGCACCGCTTAATAGCTGGCCTGATAACGGCAACCTTGATAAGGCACGCCGACTGCTATGGCCGGTTAAGCAGAAGTATGGCAATAAGATTTCCTGGGCAGATTTGATTTTGCTGGCAGGCAATGTGGCCATTGAGTCAATGGGCGGCAAGACGATCGGCTTTGGCGCAGGAAGGCCGGATATCTGGCATCCGGAAGAAGACACATACTGGGGCGTTGAGTCAGAATGGCTTGGCGATAAACGGTACACTGGCGACCGTGAGCTGGAGAATCCGCTTGCTGCCGTGCAAATGGGTCTGATTTATGTGAATCCTGAAGGCCCGAATGGCAAGCCGGATCCACTCGCAGCGGCTCGGGACATTCGCGAAACCTTTGCGCGGATGGGAATGAATGATGAGGAAACAGTAGCTCTGATTGCTGGCGGCCATACTTTTGGAAAAGCCCATGGTGCAGGGGACGCAGCCAAGGTTGGTCCTGAACCTGAAGCGGCTCCGATTGAAGAAATGGGCTTAGGCTGGAAAAATGCATATGGCAGCGGCAAGGGACGTGATACGATCACAAGCGGCCTTGAAGGAGCATGGACAGCAACTCCGACACAGTGGGATAATGGCTACTTTGATTTATTGTTTGGATACGAATGGTGGCTGACGAAGAGTCCGGCAGGTGCCTATCAATGGCTGGCTGTAGATCCAGCTGAGAAGGACCTTGCACCAGATGCAGAAGATTCCTCTGTAAAAGTTCCAACCATGATGCTTACAACTGATATTGCTTTACGCCATGATCCGGCATACGAAAAAATCTCCCGCCGATTCCATCAGAATCCGGATGAGTTTGCCGATGCATTTGCGAAAGCATGGTTCAAATTATTGCATCGTGACATGGGTCCTAAATCAAGATATAAAGGCCCGGAAGTCCCGGAAGAAGACTTTGTCTGGCAGGATCCTGTTCCAGCTGCGGAATATGAATTAACGGAAGCAGAAGCGGAAAAGATCAAGGAATTGATTCTGGACTCCGAGCTTACAATCGGCGAGTTGGTTACGACTGCATGGGCGTCAGCAAGTACTTTCCGCGGCTCTGATTTCCGCGGTGGAGCGAATGGTGCCCGCATTCGTCTGGCTCCGCAAAAGGATTGGGAAGTCAATGAGCCGGAGCAGCTTTCAAAGGTGCTTGGTGTCCTCGAAGACATTCAAAGTCAGCTCGATCAGAAAGTCAGTCTTGCCGACTTAATTGTACTGGGGGGCAGTGCTGCGATCGAGAAAGCCGCCAGAAACGCAGGCTTTGATGTAACCGTTCCTTTTGCTCCTGGACGCGGGGATGCGTCTGAAGAGCAAACAGATGCAGAAGGCTTTGCGGTGCTGGAGCCTTATGCTGACGGGTTCCGCAACTATCAGAAGAAACAGTATGGTGTGAGTCCGGAAGAGCTTTTGCTGGACAAGGCGCAGCTATTAAACCTAAGTGCACCAGAAATGACTGCATTGATTGGCGGAATGCGTGTCCTCGGTACGAACCATGGCGGGACAAAACACGGCGTATTTACTGACCGCATCGGCACACTGACGAATGATTTCTTTGTGAATCTATTGGATATGGGGATTGAGTGGAAGCCCGCTGACAGTGCTGTCTATGAGGGACGTGACCGCAAGACAGGTGATGTTGTTCGGACAGCCACCAGAGTCGACCTCGTTTTCGGTTCAAACTCACAGCTGCGTGCGATTGCAGAAGTGTATGCGCAGGACGATAACAAAGAAAAATTTGTGCGGGACTTTATTTCGGCATGGGTCAAGGTCATGAATGCAGACCGTTTCGACCTGAGTGAACAGGCTCGCAGCACTTCGGAATTGGTGCTGAAGCATTGATAAATAGTTTGGTAGATAGCAGATCAATAAAATGGTCTGCTATTTATTTTTTCTGGCACTTTCGGTGTACGGATTGTGCAGCAAAAGTTTTGTCCAGTTGATGGTTAAGGCCTTTTTATCCCCCTTACTAGCTGCTTTCCCTTTCTTAAACCATCCTTCTGTAAAAAAAGAATCAATCCCGTGGGTGTGATTTTTCTTATTGAATTCTTTTAAAAAGTGTGAAAAAATAATGAGGTCATCTGATGACCATATGACATAATGGTTTGCAAACAAAACTATGAAACTATGAAAACTCAATAAGAGCAACTAGGGGGAAGGGTACAGATGTTATTGCTGATTGCGTTAAGTGCGATTATCGCGCCGTTTTTATTCCTTGTGATCATGCGGATGCCGGCAGCGAAGGGGATGGCGTTGAGTGCAGTGATCGTCATTTTGTTAGCGCTTACTACTTGGGGGATGGAAGGACAAGTGGTACTGGCATCGATTTTTCAAGGGATACATAAAACACTGACGATTCTTTGGATTTTATTTGGTGCATTGGTGTTGTTAAACACGCTTCGAAATACAGGAGCGGTTGTACGGATTAACCAGGGATTTCAAAGTATCTCTGGTGACATGCGAGTGCAGGTCATTATCGTTGCCTTCTTATTTGGTTCACTAATTGAAGGAGCAGCAGGTTTTGGAACGCCTGCGATGGTTACCGGGCCGTTAATGCTGGCTTTAGGGTTCCAGCCGATTGCTGCTGCAACGATTGCCTTGATTGCTGATAGTACCGCGGTCATGTTCGGAGCGGTTGGGACGCCAGTGGCAGTAGGATTGAGCAATATTCCGGGTGCCGATACACCTTTTTTCCATGACATTGCGGTTACCGTGACGAGTCTTGATCTATTAGCAGGTTCGTTCATTCCGTTCATTTTAATGGTGGTTTTAACAGTGTTTTTTGGAAGCGGTATCAGGGATGCCTTGCCGATGCTTCCATGGACTCTGATGATTGGCTTTATCTACACAGGCAGTGCGTTACTGGTAGCCACTCTTTTTGGGCATGAGTTTGTTTCGATCCTGGCTTCGCTCATCACCCTGGCTGTTGCGACTGTGACTGCCAAGAAAGGATTCTTGCTTCCGAAGACGGAATGGAAAGCTGCAATGCGGAAAGATTTTGTTGTTTCGACTGAAAAGTCAAAGATGGGCATTGTGACAGCCTGGTCGCCATATGTTGTCGTCGTTCTGTTATTGCTGCTCACACGAATTGTTCCGGCGCTGAAAGAATTTACAAGGACAGCGATTGACTTTACCTGGAGCAATATTTTAGGAGTTGAGGGCGTGACATCGGCCTGGGAATTCTTGTATTCTCCTGGGACTATCCTTACTGCTGCAGCAGTTTTAGCGTTCTTATTCCAGCGAAAATCGTACCAGGCCTTTACCAATGCATCGAAAGAATCGTTATCCACGATGAAAATGACATCAATTGCCTTAATAGCGACGCTTTCTATGGTTCAAGTATTCGTTAACTCAGGGTTGAATCTCAATGAACTAGTCAGTATGCCACAGTATATTGCGGAATCCTTTGCTGGCTCGCTTGGTTCTATCTGGATTTTCGTTGCTCCATTCCTCGGTGAGTTAGGAGCCTTCATTACTGGAAGTGCAACGGTTTCGACGCTGACGTTTTCGCCGATCCAGTTCAATGTGGCGGATGCCGTTGGTCTTGAGTCGAATATCGTGCTGGCGGTCCAGCTCATTGGAGCGGCTGCAGGAAACATGATTTGTGTGCATAATGTCGTTGCCGCAAGTGCGGTTGTTGGGGTTTCCGGCAAAGAAGGCGAAATCATTCGTAAAACACTTGCGCCTGCAATTCTTTATGGAATCCTTGCTGGAGTTTCTGGATTTATCTTTTTAAATATTCTATAAGTAAGGCTTTTTCCTTAAACATTGTTGCTGTGTACTAGCAGCCACAATTAATGCGAAAGCAGTCTTAAATATCCAAAAGGTCCCACTATCTTTCGGAGAGCTAAATTCTCTGTATAATATAAAGGAATAGATGGGAGTGAACGGCATGCCATATAAACGAGTGAAAGTGAAAAAGGTGTATGAACAAGTTGCAGATTCAATAATTGAGTTGATTAAAACGGGTGAGTTAAAGCCCGGTGATAAATTAGATTCTGTTGAAAAGCTGGCGAAAAGCTTTGACGTGGGGAGTTCAACGATACGGGAAGCATTAAGTGGTTTAAGGACTATGGGACTGGTGACTATGCGCCAGGGCGAAGGGACATTCGTGAATACCTTCGACCCATCGAAGTTCCAATTGCCCGTTACCAGCGCATTCTTAATGAAGCTTGAAGACGTGAAGGAATTGTATGAGGTCCGAAAGATCCTGGAAAGCGGCACGGCGGCTCATGCAGCAGCTGTGCACCAGGAGGAAGACTTGATTGCGATGGAAAAGGCTTTGATCGTTATGGAGCATGCCAATGGAAATGAGGATCTTGCTTCAACAGCGGACCTTGATTTCCACGTTGCGATCGCGAATGCAACACATAATAAGTTGTTGATCAATCTGATGAGCAGCGTCTCGGCGCTGAATTCACAAACCATTCAGGAAACCCGCAAGGTGCTCCTGTATTCCGAAAACATTGTTGATGACTTGCAATCCGAGCATCGACGGATTTTTGAAGCAATTAAAAATCGACAGCCAGACGAGGCGCGCCAGGCCATGCTTGAGCATTTACAGAATGTTCAGGACCGGCTATTCAAGTACATTGAGTAGTTAGCGCAGTAGTCGGGTGACTTTTACCAGAGGTGGACAAATATGAAAGTTTCCTTATTTAGTACGTGTCTAAGCGATATTCTTTTTGCGGATGTGGCGAAAAATACGCTTGAGATTCTAGAGAGAGTTGGATGTGAAGTCGATTATCCGATGGAACAGACATGCTGCGGGCAGCCTGCCTATAACAGCGGGTATTTGGAAGAGGCGAAAGCTGCGATGAGGCAAATGATGAAAGCTTTTCGTCATTCAGAATATGTCGTTGGACCATCAGGATCTTGCGTGAGTATGCTGAAGGAATATCCGCATATTTTTAAAGGTGACCCTGAGTGGGAAGAAGAAGCGAAGGTCTTTGCCGCCAAATGCTATGAAATTACCGAGTTCCTTGTGGATGTAATGGGCATTACCGATTTGGGCTCGACTTTTAAAGGAAGAGTGACCTTTCATTCCTCCTGCCATATGAAACGCCTGCTTGGGGTAAAAGAACAGCCGAAAATCCTGCTGCGCAATGTGAAGGGTGTTGAATTGGTCGACTTGCCATGGGAAGAGGATTGCTGCGGCTTTGGCGGAACGTTTGCCGTTAAAAATTCTGTGATTTCGCAGGAGATGGTGAGTGAAAAATCCCGCCATGTATCAGAGACGCAAGCGGAGTATTTGGTTGGCGCTGATATGGGATGCCTGATGAATATTGGCGGCCGCCTGGAGCGTGAAGGCAAAAAAGTAAAGATCATTCACATCACGGATATTTTAAATACTCACTAAGGAACGGAGGGAAAAGAGATGAGCATCAAAATTGGTAAGGTTCCTTATAAAGAGCGAATCCAAAAAGGGATCAAAGATGATTTTATGCGGCAGGCTGTTTCCTCCGCGCAGGGAAGATTCCGGACTGGACGGATCACACAGGCTGAGGAGCTTGGGAACTGGGAGGACTGGCGCAATTTGGGGGAGGAAATCCGCACCCATACGCTGGAAAACCTGGATTACTATCTGCAGCAGCTGAGTGAGCAAGTATCCAGACGCGGCGGGCATGTATTTTTTGCCGAGACAGCGGAAGAAGCCAATCAGTACGTTAAAGACATTATTTTAAAGAAGCAAGCGAAAAAAGTAGTAAAGGCAAAATCGATGGTCACCGAGGAAATCGGCTTGAATAAGGCGCTTGAGGAAGTCGGCGCTGAAGTGGTTGAATCCGATCTTGGCGAGTGGATTCTGCAATTGGACGAAGATCCGCCGTCCCATATCGTGACCCCTGCGCTGCATAAAAATAAACAGCAAATCCGCGAGACTTTTGCGAAGAAAAAAGGCTATACCGGTTCAGATACGCCCGAAGAACTGGCCGCCTTTGCCCGTGAACAGCTGCGTCAGGACTTTTTAGCTGCAGATGTCGGCGTGACAGGCTGCAACTTTGCGATCGCGGAGTCAGGGTCGATCACGCTTGTCACAAATGAGGGAAACGCTGAAATGGTGACAGCTCTTCCGGATACCGTGATTACGGTAATGGGCATGGAGCGAATCGTGCCGACATGGGAGGAAATGGAGGTCCTTGTCAGCTTATTGACGCGCGCAGCGGTTGGCCAGAAGCTAACAAGCTACATTACAGCTCTTACTGGAGCACGTCTTGATGATGAGGTTGATGGTCCAGAGGAATTCCACCTGGTTGTTGTCGATAATGGCCGCTCTAAGATACTCGGAACTGAGTTCCAGTCAGCCTTGCATTGCATTCGCTGTGCAGCCTGCATCAATGCCTGCCCTGTTTATCGCCATATCGGAGGACATGCGTATAACTCGATTTATCCAGGTCCAATTGGTGCGGTCATCACTCCGCTGCTAGAAGGTTATGACGATCATAAAGAGCTTCCGTATGCATCCACCTTGTGCGCGGCCTGTACCGAAGCCTGCCCTGTAAAAATTCCATTGCATGAGCATCTGATCCGCCATCGCCAGATCATTGTGGAAAAAAATATGGCCCCAACAGCTGAAAAGTTGATGATGAAAGGTTTTGCGGCATGGGGTTCTAATCCGGCAATTTATAATATGAGTGCAAAAATGGCCAAACCGGCACTCGGACCATGGACTAAAGACGGAATGATTGAAAATGGACCAGGACCATTGAAGGCATGGACCGAAGTTCGAGATTTTTATGCGCCACAAGGACAATCGTTCCGTTCGTGGTTCAAGCAAAGACAGAAAGACGGTGAATCCAAATGAGCACCCAAAATCGAGAAGCCTTTTTAGATAAGCTGGCGTCCAGGCTTGGAAGGGAGCGGCGGACAGAAGGAGTGGAGCGGCCGCAATGGAATGTCACTCCGCAGGATGAAGTGTTCAAAGGCATGAGCCAGGATGAGTTGGTCGAAGTGCTTGAAAAGCATTGCAAGGTCATCCACACTACTTTTAAACGGACCGATCGTGCCGGACTGACCAGGGTGCTGAACGAAACGCTTCATGCCTATGAAGGGAAGAAGATCGTCACATCCAAAGACGCACGCCATCAGGAATATGGAGTCACGAAGTTCTTTGAAGAGCAGGGCGACCAGTTGGATGTTCATGTGTGGGATGCCACTCTTGGCAAGGAAAATCAAAAAATCGCGGAACGAGCCGATGTTGGGCTTGTGTTCAGTGACATCACGCTAGCCGAGTCGGGCACCGTGACATCCTTCAATACGAAAGATAATGGCCGTTCGATCAGCCTGCTGCCGCGGACATTTATTGCCATCATCCCGAAAAGCACCCTCGTGCCCCGGATGACCCAGGCAGCCAGACATATCCATCAAGCCCAGGCCGGAGGCGAAGACGTCCCATCCTACGTCAGCTTCATCACCGGCCCAAGCAACAGCGCAGACATTGAAATGAACCTGATCGTCGGCGTTCATGGGCCCATGAAAGCTACTTATATAGTGGTGGATTAGGAGAGGGCATAGATTAGGTTGCCATCTTCTATTCTGTTATAATCCTGTTGATATTTTATGAGATATGTGGTAACATTTCGTTAATTTCATAAACGAATCGAGAGATTTTGATTAACTTTATTTACACAAATATAAGCTTTAGCATGCCGGTTAAATATCTATTTGGCTGAATGAAAAAGCATTTTATTAAAAATAATAAAGTTGAAAATAAGTAAATCGATGTATTCCTTTTTAGAGAGTTACTTAAGGGATGCATCGATTTTTTGTTTAGGGGGGAAGAGTATATGAAAAAGTCGAAGGGTTCCATTGAATCTGATATTAGCAAGGCAATTACTCAATGGGAAAAGGATTATCTTGGCCGCGGCTCTGTATCTGTTAAGACAGACATACTGAGGGACATGGTTATTGTCAACTTGCAGGGTGTGTTGACGCCGGCTGAATATTCCGTGTGTGAAACTAAAGATGGCATGCTTACGATCAAAAAGACACGTTCGGAGTTAGTAGAATCAGGCTTGGAGATTCTTAAGGAGATCATCTTTACGATCAGCGGCGGAGAAGTGAAAAGCTTTCATACAGATATAAGTTCTCGTACTGGAGAACGGGTAATGGTATTTAAATTGCATCACGATCTTGAGAAAAATATTATGTGATAAAAAATCAATAAAGGGAGATCTTTAATAGCCATTAGGCCAGTTGAAGATAAACCGACAATTCAATTCAGTGGTTTAGCCGCTTGATTCTGGAATTGTCGGTTTTTTTATGGGCTTTTTTCGTCAAACATTGCTGCTCGCTCACGAATGAATGCAATCCGATCGGAAGTCTCTGAAAAAAAGTCCTGCAAATTCTTGTTCGTAAATCAGCAGCCATGCTAAACCATCCATGTAGAAAAATAAAAAGGGAGGAAGTTGAATGAACGAAACAATACTTCAAAATTTATTATCACCTGTTGTGTTGTTTTTTGTGTTAGGGATTATTGCGGCCGTCGTTAAATCTGATTTAAAGTTTCCAAATGGTTTAAGTGAAGGTTTGAGTATCTACTTATTAATTGCGATTGGAATTAAAGGAGGAATAGAGCTTTCGCATTACTCGATTGAATCTGTACTGGCACCAATCATGGGGGCATTATTTTTAGGAATCATGATCCCTATTATTACGCTGCTTTTCATGAGAGTAATAAAAATGGATTTGGAAAATTCCATAGGGCTGGCCGCCACCTATGGGTCGATAAGTATCGTTACCTATGGAGCGGCTATTGTATTCCTTGAAAAGAGCGGTACAACGTATGAAGGGTTTATGAATGCATTGGTTGTACTAATGGAAAGCCCGGCCATTTTAGTATCTTTACTGCTGCTGAAAATAGCTGAGAACAAAAAAGGTTTAGCGATGTATTCTACCCGGAATCTAGGAATAATCCCTGCATCGGCAAACTTAATAGATAAGGAAGTGCTAAGGGAAAGTATTTTTGGAAAAAGCATCCTGCTTCTTGTTGGCAGCTTGTTGATAGGCTGGGCACTTGGTGAAAATGCAGTCCCGATGGTTAAACCATTATTCATAGATTTATACAGCAGTGTATTGATTCTATTCCTTCTAAATATGGGGTTGATTGCAGGACAGCGCCTGCCAGAGGTGAAAAAGCATGGCCTGAAACTGTTGATATTCGGCTTATTCACTCCCCTGTTATTTGGCAGTTTGGGGGTGCTGGTAGGACACTTCGTTGGCTTATCTTTAGGAGGAGTCACATTAATGGGAGTTTTAGCCGGAAGTGCTTCATACATTGCTGCACCCGCTGCTCTTAAAACCTCTGTTCCAGAAGCTAATCCATCTATATATCTGGGTTTATCTTTGGGAGTCACTTTTCCCTTTAACTTAATATTTGGAATACCCGCCTATTATGAAATGGCTAAATGGATACAATAAAGGAGAGAAAATCATGTCAACATTAACAATTTCAGCGACAAAAAAAACGATGATTATCACTGGTTTTAACCAGGGTATTTATCCTTTGCTTCCAGCTATAACGAATAAAAGTAAAAAGGATTTGATGGTCCTTAACAGTTTTGGTGCAGTAATTTCCCAGCCCTATGGCTGCTTGATCCGAAATATTATCCTGGCAATATACAATGAAAATGTAGAAGAAATCTATCTGATTGGTGAAATAGGAAGTCGAGAAGTGAAACCAAATAAGGACGAAATGCTGCGGAAGATCAAGGAGGCTGGGACTTCATCAGATATAATCAATACAATCAACTATATTGATGCAGTCGATCATGATGTAATCAATTGGTTAATAGGATCACAAAATGTTGAGGATGTCCTTAAGAAGAATAAAGATTTAATTGAAGGCCACCCCTTAATTCCTAAGTCTATACCTGTCCATGCTTATATTGCCAATTCAGCGACCGGCGAATATTACCCAGTCTCAGAATAACGTGGATTTTTTTTGAAAAGCGCACTTCGCCGAGGTGCGCCTTTTGAGGCTTTAGCCTTCAAATCGGAAACCGAAATAGGTATAGTATGTATTAAAAGTCGTACTGAAATGAGTAGTCAACGAGATGGATAAGATATGGAATGGCAGCGCCTATAGTAAAAAAGTAATCATGTAGTTATAAAAAACGAGGACCAATCCGGAGCAGGACACATAAGAAAGCAGGTCATTAAAATGAAAACTGAAAAAGAAAAGATGCTCGCCGGGGAAATGTACAACCCTGCAGACCCAGTATTGGTTAAAGAGCGCGAGGAAGCCAGGCGAAAAGTGAGAATCTATAACTCAACTCTAGAAACGGAAGGCGAAAAGCGGACGAAATTATTAAAAGAATTGCTCGGTTCCACAGGTGAAACCGTCGTAATGGAGCCGATTATACGGTTCGACTATGGCTATAACACCCATGTCGGTGAGAACTTCTTTGCCAATTTTGACTGTACGATCCTTGATGTTTGTGAAGTCCGCTTTGGTGACAATTGTATGCTCGCTCCGGGCGTCCAAATCTATACCGCCACTCATCCGCTGCATCCAGATGAAAGGAATTCAGGCCGGGAATACGCAAAACCGATCACGTTTGGAAATAATGTCTGGATTGGAGGAAGTGCCATCATAAACCCGGGAGTCACGGTGGGCAACAATGTCGTGATTGCATCAGGAGCAGTCGTGATAAAGGATGTGCCAGACAATGCAGTGGTTGGCGGCAATCCGGCCAGAGTGATTAAACAGATTGAACTATGATTAGCGCTATTCCGATGTGGTTGGTTGGGAGGGCTCGTCTTGCCTTCGGATTGAAATTCGGCAAGAACGAATATATGCCTGTACATAAATACACTCGGACTGTGATTGGAGGAAACGTTTATGAAGGAACCCGTCGTCATTGTCGGGGCTGGGCTTTCTGGGCTTCGTGCAGCCGATTTGCTTTTATCAAAAGGAATAAAATGCAAGGTGCTGGAGGCGCGGAGCCGAATTGGGGGCAGGGTTTTAAGTATGGCAGCCAAAACCAGGCCGGAGATTGGCCGATTCGATTTGGGCCCGACCTGGTTCTGGCCGAATCACGAGCCTGTTATCACCAAGTTGGTGAAAGAACTCGGATTGCCCACCATTGAACAGCATACCGCAGGAGCCATGCTTTTCGAGCAATCGAAAACTGGTCCAGTACAGCGACATGTATTGCCAGAGGGCGCAGTTGAAAGGTCGATGCGGCTGGAAGGAGGGATCCAGTCCCTTATCGATGCTATCGCATCCTCACTTCCGCCGGAGACAATTGAACTGGATACACGGGTGAACGCAATCCAAATGGATGAAGCTGGTGAAGCCATAATAGAAGCAGAGCAAATTGATGGAAAAAAGAAAATCATCCGTGCAGAAGCTGTCATCCTGGCATTGCCGCCTAGAATCGTGGCGGAAAGGATTACTTTTTCACCAACACTTCCTGATGGACTTATGGCCAGTCTGAAAGACAAGCCGACTTGGATGGCGGGACAGGCCAAGCTAGTAGCGGTTTACGAGCGGCCATTCTGGAGGGAGGATGGTCTTTCCGGCCAGGTCACCAGCTGGGCCGGTCCTTTGCAGGAAATTCATGATGCTTCGCCTGATAACGGTTTTGGCGCACTGTTTGGATTTTTCGGGCTACCGGCAAAAATGCGAGTAGAACTGGGGAAAGATAGAGTTATCCAGTTGGTCCTCGACCAATTGACAAGGCTTTTTGGACCGACGGCTGGAATGCCAATTGAACTGCTTTACAAAGACTGGTCCATCGATCCTGATACTGCTGTGAAAGAAGATGCACAGCCGCTAAAAAGCTTCCCGGAATATGGCCTGCCGGAAGGAAAGAGTTCGTGGGGAAAGAGGGTTATTTTTGCGGGTACAGAAACAGCACCAGGGCATGGCGGTCATCTTGAGGGCGCACTCCGGTCAGCGGAAGTGGCTGCTTCTGAAGTAATGGGAATTATTAAAGGACATTATTGATAGAGTTACGGCTTTTCTCTCAGTATCATTCTGGAAAATAGATAAAAACGGCGCCAGT
Source organism: Mesobacillus jeotgali (assembly GCF_014856545.2). Classification (NCBI taxonomy): domain Bacteria; kingdom Bacillati; phylum Bacillota; class Bacilli; order Caryophanales; family Bacillaceae; genus Mesobacillus; species Mesobacillus jeotgali. The sequence continues at coordinate 405,756 of NZ_CP109811.1, forward strand.
TTGACCGTTAATTAAAGTGTTTATAAATATACCCTTGTGCGGCGATTTCGTTATGAATCAGGGGTGAATATAGAAGCTAAAGGGAGTCTTATGTGGAGCTATTGGAGTACATAAGGGTGTCTTTAGGTGCTAAAGAGGGTCTTTTGTGGAGAGGTTGAGGTACATAAGGGTGTCTTTAGGTGCTAAAGGGGGTCTTATGCGGTGAGGTTGAGGTACATAAGGGTGTCTTTAGGTGCTAAAGGGAGTCTTATGTGGGGAGATTGGAGTACATAAGGGTGTCTTTAGGTGCTAAAGGGGGTCTTATGCGGTGAGGTTGAGGTACATAAGGGTGCATTTAAGGGTTAAACAGTGTCTTTACGCTTCTAAGAGAAAACCACTTTATAAATGGTTCATTTTACCTGTTAATGATATAGTAATAGCTAACTAACTTGAGAGGAAGCTGTAATGAATGAGTTGTAATGCGTGCGTGGTCGGGAAATTGCAGTTTGAAGTCAGGGTCGAAGGAGAGCGGAATTTGGCTATCTATCCTGAAGTGGTTCGTCATATGGAGCGGAACGGTAAATTAATCCGGGCGGAGGGTGATTCACTGTTTGTAAAAGAACCGGGAATGAGAGATTTCCTTGATTTTTGCCATAATCACATGGAGCCGAATGCAATCTTTTTTCGGCTGGATGAAGGCAGCTGGCGTCCGCTTGAGGAGGCGAAGGAAACTCTCGAGAGTGAATGGATTGATGAGGTGATCCGCAAAGAGCTGGTTACCTGCCATGCTCAGCCGATTGTTGATACTAAAGGAGAAATATATGCCCATGAGATGCTGGCCCGATTTTACCGTGAAGATGGATCGGTGATTTATCCTGGTGAAATCTTCGGTGCTGCCAGGAAGCGTGACCGGTTATATGCGCTTGACCGGATTTGCAGAATGGCCGCTGTCAGAGCAGCCTCTTTTACTGACAAGAAGGCCTTCATCAATTTCATTCCCACGTCCATCTATTCTCCGGAGTTCTGTTTGAAGTCGACAACAATGCTTGCTGATCGGTTGGGAGTCGATTCCGGCAGGCTAGTGTTTGAGGTGGTCGAAACAGAAAGTGTAGAGGACACGGACCATCTGAAGAGAATTCTTTCTTTTTACAAAGAAAAGGGGTTTCGCTATGCGCTCGATGACGTTGGGGAAGGGTATAGCACCTTGGAGCTGCTTTCGGATTTGCAGCCGCATTACATGAAATTGGATATGAAGTATGTCCAGGGAGTTGCCGCCGATCCTCAAAAACAGCAGACTGCTTCCGCGTTTTTAGCCGAAGCGAAGAAGCTGGGGTCTGTTCCGCTTGCAGAGGGAATTGAGGATGAGGAAGATTTTGAGTGGCTAAAGGCGAATGGATATCAGCTGTTTCAGGGGTACTTGTTTGGGAAGCCGGCTCCGATTGAACAATTAGTTTAAAGTAAAAAAGAAACCGTTTACTTCGGTTTCTTTTTTCTATATATTCTTGGCCGAATTCAGGGAACGCGTTGCTCCCCAAGCCTCTTTCATTTCTTTTATGGCTGCTGTCAGGAGCTCAATGTCCTTTAGAATTTGCGCTTTGATGACTGTGTCAGCACTTGATTGATACTCGTTTTTTAGTTGAATAAGTTCTCTTTGTAATAGAAAAAGCGTCAGCATCTTCATCTCCCCTTTGATGAAAAGAACTATCTTTCTCTTTATATAGTACTAAATACCCAAATCGGCGTTTTTAAAACATGAAATCGGATATTAATTCCAGATTAATTTAATTTATCGGCGAAAAACAAAATATATCGACCACATTTTAAGATATATCAGCGGATTTTTGATTTTATCGACCACATTTGAGAATATATCGATCACTTTTCGTATTTTATCGACCACATTTGAAGTATGCTGACCTGATTCTTCGTTGGGTGGGGGAAGCGAACCAATTCTTGTTCAGGATTAGATAAAATACAAAATGAAAAATAGTTGAAAAAGCGAGGAAGATGATTTACTATCAATTCATAACACGATATATTGTGTTATGAAATGGTTTCTATAACTAAATATTGAAATTTACCGATAAGTATGGTGTCTGAACAAGACTTAATAGGGAATCTGGTGAGAATCCAGAACTGTTCCCGCAACTGTAAGTGCTGACGAAATAAGGATGAACCACTGTCTAAAAAATAGATGGGAAGGCCTTAAACTAGGGTGAAGCACAAGTCAGGAGACCTGCCATATTTATTCGTGTTATCTTCTTCGGGAATAGGGAAGGTATACGGGGATAAATTGACAGTCTCATTCTGCTTTTTGCGGCTCCATATGAGTTGTTAATACATCAACGTTACTTAAACCCATCTTTCGAGATGGGTTTTTCTCATTTTTCAGGGAGGTTTTCAGAGAGGAGTCAGGAATGGAAGGATTATCAGCAAATGTATCAAGGACATTCCAGAACAGGCTCGTTCTGCCGCCGGATACAAACCATCTAGGAACGATTTTTGGCGGAACGGTATTGTCCTATATTGATGAGATTGCCGCTATTGCAGCTATGAAGCACAGCAGGAGGGCCGTCGTCACTGCTTCGATTGACTCGGTTAATTTTCTGTCTTCCGCTGTAGTGGGCGATATTTTAACACTTGAAGCAGTCGTCATCTCAACAGGCAGAACGTCCATGGAAGTGTTCGTGAAAGTGGAAAGTGAAAACTTGAAAGCTTGCAGGAAAACGTTAACTACCACCTCGATTCTGACCATGGTTGCAAAGGATGACAATGGTGCACCTGTCCCGGTGGAGAAGGTCATTCCAGAGAATGAGTTTGAATGGGAGCTCTTTAAGACTGCCGATATAAGAAGGAAGCACAGGCTGGAAATGAGAAAAAGTAAGCAAGCAGGAGGAATAGGAAATGAGCATTCAAGTAAGGGATGAGAAAGCTGCAAAATGGATTGAAGAAATTGAACAATCATTCCCCCGATTGGATTTTTCACAGTTCAAAGAGAAGGTGGACCGGGCTCTTGAGGTGAAAAATATGACAGCGGACCAGGTTGAGAACATGCTCATTTTGACCGCAGTGGAACGGATCGACCGGAATGAACCTGATTGGACCTATGCTGCAGCGCGGTTTTACCTGAAAAAATTGTACATGCTGAGTTCAGGCTTTAGGAGAGAAGCTGGCTACGGTTCATTTTATGAGTTAATCAATAGGTTGATAGAAATAGGGATCTATGATCGTCTAATCATAGAATCCTACTCCCGTGAAGAAATAGAGTATCTTGAAAAAGTGATTGATCCAGAGAGAGACAAGCTATTTACATATATAGGGCTTTTAACCATGGCAGAAAGATACCTGGCGCGCACACAAAATGGCGATTTTGCCGAACTGCCTCAAGAGCGGTTCATGATCATTGCCATGACGCTGCTGGCTGAAGAACCAAAGGAAAAAAGGCTTGAACTAGTGGAAGAGGCATACTGGGCGATTTCAAATCTCTATATGACAGTGGCCACTCCGACGCTCTCGAATGCCGGCAAAAGCTATGGCCAATTATCAAGCTGTTTTATAGACACTGTTGCAGATGATTTAAGGAGTATTTACGATTCGAATACAGATATATCTACCTTAAGCAAAAATGGCGGCGGCATAGGCGTTTATCTTGGTAAGATCCGAAGCCGGGGCAGTGATATCAAAGGCTTTAAAGGAATCAGTTCAGGTGTCATTCCGTGGATGAAGCAGCTGAATAACACAGCGGTTTCTGTTGATCAATTAGGACAGCGCCAGGGTGCGATTGCCGTGTACCTTGATGTCTGGCATAAAGATATCTTCCCGTTCCTTGATGCAAAACTGAACAATGGAGATGAGCGCCAGAGGACACATGATTTGTTTTCGGGCATATGTATCCCAGATTTATTTATGGAGCAAGTAGAAAAACGCGGCGACTGGTACCTGTTTGATCCGCATGAAGTCAGGAGTGTCATGGGGTATTCTCTTGAAGATTATTTCGATGAGGAAAAGGGTGCAGGATCCTTCCGGGAAAAATATTGGGCTTGTGTCAACCATCCCGGTTTATCACATAAAGTGGTCCCTGCCATCGAAATCTTTAAATCCATCATGATCTCTCAGCTTGAAACCGGCACTCCTTATATGTTTTACAGGGATCAGGTGAACAGGCTTAATGCCAATCACCACAAAGGGATGATTTATTGCAGCAACCTTTGCACGGAAATCACCCAAAATATGAGTCCGACCCTTTTGGAAGAGGAAAAAGTCGAAGACGGAAAGATCTTAATTTATAAAAAGCCAGGTGATTTTGTCGTCTGTAACTTGTCATCAATCTCTTTGGCGAAAAGCGTAGTGGATTCTGTACTTGAGAGAGTAATTAAAATTCAGGTCAGGATGCTTGATAATGTCATCGATATCAATGAGATCCCTGTGTTGCAGGCACAGATAACCAACAAGAATTATAGAGGCATCGGCCTGGGGACATTCGGCTGGCACCACCTGCTCGCCCTTAAAGGAATCAAATGGGAAAGTGAAGAGGCAGTCGAGTATTGTGATACTCTCTATGAAACTATTGCCTATTTAACGATCAGCGCAAGCCTCGATCTGGCAAAAGAAAAAGGGGTATACCCTTATTTTGAAGGTTCCGATTGGTCGACAGGCCAGTTTTTCGAGAAGAGACAATATGCCGGTGAAAGATGGGGGAAACTCGCTGAGGAAGTAAAACAGCACGGAATCAGGAACGGCTACTTAATGGCAGTGGCGCCAAACTCCTCAACCTCGATTCTTGCGGGTTCAACAGCAAGCATAGACCCGATTTTCCGGCTTGAATATTCCGAGGAAAAGAAAGATTACAAGATTCCGGTCACCGCACCAGACCTGTCAGCCGAAACGATGTGGTTCTATAAGACAGCCTACAACCTGGACCAGCATTGGAGCATCAGGCAGAATGCGCGGCGTCAGCGCCATATCGATCAATCAATCTCGTTTAATTTTTATGTAACAAATACAATCAAGGCAAAGGCACTGCTGGAGCTGCATATGGATGCCTGGAAGTCTGGACTGAAAACCACTTATTATGTCCGCTCCACATCAAGCAGTGAGTTTGATGATTGTGAAAGCTGCCATAGTTAAGAGGGGGACGGAAAACCATGAATCATTTGATGAAAAGAACACTTGTTGATGTCGATGCTCCCAATGCTTCGACCGGGATTATAAATGGCCAAAGTTCCAATATACTGAACTGGGATGATGTCCGCTTCCCGTGGGCCTATCCAAAATATAAGAGAATGCTGGGCAATTTCTGGACCCCTTTTGAGATCAATATGTCAAAGGACATCAAGCAATTTTCGATGCTTTCCGAAAAAGAACAGGATGCCTTTTTAAAAATCATCGGGCTCCTGGCACTCCTTGACAGCATACAAACAGACTACGCCGGTAAAGTTGCCGATTATCTCACCGACTCCAGCTTAAATGCGCTGATGATCATTTTGGCACAGCAGGAAGTCATCCATAATCATTCCTACAGCTATGTGCTTTCAAGCATCGTATCCAAGTCGAAGCAGCAGGAAGTGTTCGACTATTGGCGGACAGAACCAATCCTGCGCAAGCGGAATGAATTTATCACGGACGGCTATAAAGGTTTTGCGGAAAATCCCAGCATTGAAAATCTATTGCATTCCATAGTCTATGATGTCATCCTAGAAGGCCTGTTTTTCTATTCAGGCTTCGCGTTCTTTTATAATCTTGCGCGGAACCAGAAAATGGTTGGCACCAGCACGATGATTAACTACATCAACCGTGATGAACAGCTGCATGTGGGGTTATTCGAAAAGATTTTCAAAGAAATTCTGCATGAAAATCCCGAGTTCAATACAGAATCCTTGAGGGATTTCGGTACGGCAGCCTTCCGGGAAGCGGCAGTGTTGGAGATGGAGTGGGCTGATTATATTATTGGCAACCAAATCGACGGCCTGCTCATGTCAGATCTGGAAGCCTATATAAAGTTCATGGCAAACAAACGTGCAGAGCAACTCGGCTTTACAGCACCCTTCGAAGGACACCGGACCAATCCATTAAGATGGATTATCGCCTATCAGGAAGTGGACCTGGGCAAGACTGATTTCTTTGAGCAAAAATCAAGACAGTATACGAAAACTTCCGATGAGAATGGGTTTGATGAGCTTTAAGACTGCCATCGGAACAACAAGCCATTGCGTTGATCCCAGAAGGATTAACGCTCTTTTTGTAGAATATCCTTATTCAACATAAGAATCGTTAAAATTATATGGAGGTATAGTTATGTGGGTAATATTAGGGGTTATTGCAATAGTAGTAACTTTTATAAATCTCTATATGTATACAGCAGGAAAGGATTATAAGCTTGCTATGGCCATGGGATTATCTTTTACAGCATTAACACTTTGTGCAGAGTACAGTCTTGTATCGAACTGGGTAGAAGTGGAAGATTGGGCAGCTTTAGAGGATGTAGTACCTGGTATGGAAAGGGCATTATGGTTTTTGACAATTGTTTCTATCTTACTAAATATAGCACCTATACTTTTGGAACGTAAAGGTGAACGGGGGCGTTGATCTAGGAAGGATTAACCGCCTTTTGTAGAATTCCTTATTGAACGGTGCTGGTTAGTTCAATAAGAAATCATAAAAGTAATAAAAATTTACATAAAATAAGATTAAACGGAGGTTGAGATGCGAAAAGTTTATCTAGATAGAACAGAATTAACCGGAGCCATAAATGTAAATTTAAAAGATACTGAGGTTATACCAGCAGGTACAACAATTTATCCTATGAGTGTTTATCATAAAAATGAGGAGTATCAAAAATATGCTAACGATTATGATATTCAATTTATCTTTGACGATGATATTCCACAATTAGAATTTTATACGGTTCCATATGTAGATATTATGGCAAAAGATAGTATAGGTGGATTCATCGGAACTGTTGGTCAACAATGTGATTTGGAAAGTGACGCACCAATTTGTTATATCAATAGGAATTTAGAGTGCTTGATAATATCTGAAAACGGAGAAGGTTTTCTGCGTAATATAGAATCATGGAAAGACAACTTGAAACCATATGATAAAATAACCGTTTATCATTCTAAAGCAGAGGCAGGAATGGAACTGGAATTTATCGATTTGTCTGTCTGATAGTCCTCTATTATTTTATAAATTCATATTGAACTCTAACGGGTGCAAGAGTACAGAAGCAACACATTTTGCGTTGCTTCTTCGCTTTGTTAAAAGTATTTCTGGTAAAACTCCTGTCTGAGCCTTCCGCTTAGTTGAGCATAAATCCTAGTGGTTTCGCTTTTCTCGTGACCTAAAAGGCTTTGAATGACTTCTACTGGTGCTCCATTGTTTAATAAATGAGTGGCGTAGCTGTGTCTGAGTTGGTGAGGATGAATCTCCTTATTTATTCCGGCACGGGCTGAGATTTTCTTTATGTAATACCTCAACTGAGCAATACTCATCCTGTGTGGCTGTCGCTCCGTTACAAAAATAGCTGGATCATTATCTTGGCGGCTATCTATGTATCGCTTAAGCCATAACTCGGCTCGAATATTAAAATACACTTCACGTTCCTTGTCCCCCTTTCCCCTGACAATTGCTGAACGGTTAGACCAATTAATGCAATTGCGATCTAGAGCAGCGATTTCTCCGATTCTGCAGCCAGTTGAAAACGTAAATTCAAAAAGTGCCTTTTCCATAGGACTTAGACGGCTTCACGTAAAAGTTCAATCTCCCTTTCCGTTAGAAACTTTGGAATTCTCTTGCCTGCTTTAGGTTCCTTGATCTTTGCTGCTGGATTAAGGGGTATATGCCCTTCCTCGTGACACCAGCGAAACAATGACTTCATAAATCGAATTCTGTGGGCCAAACTTGAGGGTTTTAAGTCCTTGCCTTGAGTAACGAGATATTTCTTTAATCCTTCTGTGTCGAAACTATCAATATGCGGATCATTAAAATAACCAATGAGCAGCTTTGCTTGAATTGCATATGCTTTTAATGTATAAGGTGAAAAGCCTTCTATACGTTTATCAGCTTCATAGGATTTCCACGCAGATGATAATAACAAACTAATCCCTCCCGTTTAATTGGATACTAAAAGGGATTATTGCCTGTTTTATAGAAATTAAGACTCAAGGTATTAATAGTATAATAAGATTTATTCCAAGAATATTAATGTAAGGATAACTAGATAGGTAAGGAGATTTGGTAATGACCTACTGGGAAACGAAAACAATTAGTACCGCACGCGGAAACTTTGAGGTCTTTGTAAAAGGAGAGGGCAATCCAATTTGCGTCACTCATCATTATTCAGAGTTTAATCATACGGGTGATTACTTTGCAGATTCTTTGACAGAGAATAATACGGTCTACCTTGTGAATTTAAAACAAGCCGGTAATTCAAGTAAGGCTAATGAGGCTCATGAGTTGAGTATGTTTGATGCTGTATACGACCTTGAAGCAATCCGAGAGGCGTTGGGTTATGCCAAATGGACCTTTGCCGGACACTCGACAGGAGGTATGATAGGGGTCATCTACGGTATTCATTTTTCAACGTCTCTTACTTCACTAATAATTGTGGGGGCAGCTGCTAGGAAATATGCTAATTCATCCTCTGAATGTATCTATCATCCAGACCATCCAAACTTTGACCGAATGCAGCAACTTATTGAGACTTTAAAACGCTCTGATTTAACACCTAGTGAAAGGGAGCGCTTCTCTAAAGAGAGAACGAAACTGTCTCTATTTCACCCGGATAAGTATGATGAATACTTTTCTTTAGGCATACATAAAAAGATGTCTGCGCCTAGAATGAACTTTTTTATTAGGGAAGAAATGATCTTTGATGTAACCCGTGAGTTAGAAAAAATCTCAACAAATACTTTAATACTGAGTGGCCGATACGATGTACAATGCCCGCTTTCTTTCTCCGTAGAAATGAATGAGTTAATACCAAAGTCACAACTATTTGTTTTTAATGAAAGCAATCATTACCCCTTCCTTGAAGAAAAGTCGTTGTTTAGACAAGTCATCTTAACTTACTTAAAAGAAAAGGTGTCTTATTGAACTAAAGGAGCAGTTTAGTTAAAGAAGGAAAACCAAACAAATTTGTTGAAATTAATAATTAAAATTATTAGGTTGAAGGGATTTGGAGAATTGGACTTAGAAATCCTAAGAAAAGCAATTGAAGGCGGTAATGTAGAGGAAGCAGAAAGTAAATTAGAGGAAGTAGGGATAAATAAATACGAAAATGCCGTGCCCCTTCTGATTGAATACTTTAAAAGCACGGATAATCATAGGCTAAGAAATTCAATTGCAATTACACTTAGTGATATTGGAAGTAAAAAAGCAATAAACCCTATAATAGAAATGTTAAATGACCCTAAAACTTTGGGGTATCGAGGTACATTGTTATATGCATTGAAACCTTTTGATTGTTCTGCACACCTAGAAACGCTGGTCTACCATCTGTTGACTGGAAACTTCGAAGTCCAAGCGAATTCATATCAACTAATTGAAGAAAATATTAAATCAGATATAACCGATGAAGTATTATTAAAATGTATTTTAAAGATAAAGAAAGAACTTGATGAAATTGAACGACAACAAGATATACTCACAGATGCCTTAGAAATGTTATTCTCCGTTAAAGAAATATAATACTGCGACTCCAACCATATTGAACTAACGGTGCGTTGATCCAGAAGGATTAACGGCCTTTTTTGTTGAATTCCTTATTGAACAAACGAAGCAGGATAGTTGAACAAAGGTTGAAACAATATGAGCTTGGGAATTATATAAGAAGGAATTAAATTTAAGTTGTGTGGGGTTAATTGAATGGGGAAAGACTTTTATGCGGGTATATTTGTTTTGGCTGTTGGTATTTTTGCAATATATATGTTTTTTCACGCAACAAGGGAACGGTTCTTTAACGACAAGACTTATGATAGTGTCAGGCATATAACTCCATTACCTGTATCTTTTAATTTTTGGTTCATTAAAATTTTGTTTCTTATCGGAGGACTTTTATGTATTGCTGCTGGGATATGGGGAATTAGCATTCCGTTTCTTTAAAAGTCTTATTCAACGAAGATGCAGTTTAGCTGAACAAGGATAATCGCATAATAATATCGGAGGTGTTGGGATGATTACGGTTATGCAAACCGAAAGTTATCTAAAAAATAAGATTGGTGAAGATACCGATGATATAAAAAAGGTTTGGGAAACATTTAAGATTTTTTGCAAAGAGCCAGTTGAGGGAGAAGAGGATAAAGAAATCCTATTTCAATGTGGTGTTTATGATTTTACAGGAGAAGAACTATTTCACCTTGATTTTGTCCGTCAGTTTACTGTTTATGAAGAAGATGAATATTCTCGAATGGAACAACTCCACTGTGAATTTTTATTTAGACCAACAGATGAATTAAGTAAGTTAGGAACAGAAGAATGGTCAATGGATTATGATGAAGTAGATGACTTTTTTAATCAAATAGAAGACCTTCAGGAGTTTAAAATACCTTCGAATTTAAAGCCGATAAAATTAGAAATATATCAGGAAGAAGTTTAGACCCTTCTTCACTTCCGAGTGCGTTGGTCCAAGCAGGATTAACGTTCTTTTTGTTGAATTCCTTATTGAACAAACGATGTAGTTTAGCATTCCTGTAGATCGCTATTTTTGAGCTTTGAAAAAAATAGGGCTCCTCAGTAAGATATGAGTAAGACACGACTCTAACTCAAACTTAGGAGGAACCCTTACTATGAAGTTTAAAATGCAGGACAAACAAAATCAACTAATAGAAAGAATTACAGATACACATCTTGTGGTTGGTGTGGATATTGCACAACAGTTTCACGTAGCCAGAGCAGTGAATTTCCGTGGGATTGTCGTAGGAGATCCAATCACTTTTCCAAACAACGAAGAGGGATTTTCGTCCCTGTTAATCTGGATTAATAACCTTAAAAGATTACATAAACTTGAGGCTGCCATAGTTGGTATGGAACCTACCGGTCATTACTGGATTAACCTTTCTAAATGGCTGATGAAACAAGATATTGAGGTAGTGACAGTTAACCCTCATTTGGTGAAAAGAAATAAAGAAAACCGTGATAATACCCAATCAAAGAGTGATAAAAAAGACGCTCTTGTAATAGCTGATATGGTGAAGAACGGTTACTACGCTTTTGTAAGGAATACTTCTGAGTCGTTTGAAAAGCTCAGGGTACTCATGTCAAATCGGGATGTCATTGTTAAGAGGCTTGTAAGCTCGATTAATCAATTGAATCGCTGGGTGGATATTGTCTTCCCCGAGCTTAGGCAAGTATTTAAAGACATCACTGCTAAAGGAGCCATCGCAACACTTCGGCTTTTCCCATCTCCAATGGAACTAGATTCCATGAAGCCTGAAGAAATCGTGGCCGGATGGAAGTCACTCATGAAGCGGCAGCCTGGCTTGAAGAAAGCCTATTTACTACTCAATGTAGCTAGGAAATCAGTTGGTACAAGACAAGCATTAGATGCTTATAAATTTCATCTTGAGCAATTACTCGAAGAGTATGACCTTTCAATTCAACAACTTGAAAGAGTTGAACTGGCAATTAAGGATGAACTTCCTAAAATTCCTTTCGCAAATAAGTTGCTTATGATTAAGGGAATTAGTGAAATTTCGTTAGCTGGTATATTAGGGGAAGCGGGAGATTTAAGTGGTTTTTCACACGGAAACTCTTTACTTCGCCATGCAGGGCTCCATCTCGCTGAAGCTAGTTCAGGAAAGTGGAAAGGGCAAATTGTCATTTCCAAGCGTGGGAGATCTAGGCTTAGGCGTTTCCTATACTTGGCCACTATGAGCCTGGTGATGAACAACCCGGAATTTAAGGCCATTCACTCCAACAATGTTAAAGTCAAGAAAATGAAAAAGATGAAATCTATTATGAAATTAGTTGGTAAGTTGGCCAGAATATTTGTAGGAATAGCACGTAAAAATGAATCGTATTGTGCCAGGAAAGTACAACCATTTACGGAGTTGGCAGCGTAGGTAAATCAATCGTTAGTTCTCGAAGAGAAACCTCTTATCGAGTGTTGGCTTATTCGCAGGATTTCAAATATGTACGGAGTACCAGATTTCTTCAACAAAAGGGCACTGACCCATCAGGTTAGCAAAACTGGCCTCCACCCCTTGGATAGGCATGACGAAGGAATGAGAGGGCATTTGACCCGTTGAGACATGGGAGGGAAAGCCTCCAGGGGCGGCGTGGAGAAGTACATTATATGGTAGAATATGGAGTATAATCCTACTCCTCTATTTAACTATGTCTTCACGTAGCCATTTGTCCAGAATCTACTCCTATCAATTTAGCACTATATATCCATGGAGGATGAAATCCTGCGAATAAGCGAGTATTCGTGAGAAAATCGTATTAAACTGAGGGAGTTGAAGAAGGATTGATATATATTATTGACGGTTATTGTTTATATGGAGGTTTATAAAATGGTTCCAACTAAGAATGATTTAATAATTAGTTCCCATTACTCCCTTTTAGGGTCCATACCACAAAAATTAAGGGGACTAACAGTTAAATTAGAAAATGAGACTTTATATTGGAGAGCTTATTTTGACGGTGAACCAACTGAGGAAGAAAAAGGAATGTTAAGTGTTGCCTGTACGGAAGTGCTAGCTGATTTCCCCATAATTAACGCCGTTAGTGAAGAATATCTAAATTACAGATACCCTTTAAAAATGCAAGGATTACAATTCTGGGTATTTTTAAGATGGGAACAGGATTGATCCCTATTAAGCTAAAGATGCAGGTTAGTTCGAATTTACACTAAATTAAAGGGGGAATATAATATGATAGCTCTTGGGTACATTATACCAACTATAATAGCAATTTTTTTTGTTGGATTTTTCGCACCGTTAGTTGGAATTGTGGTTGGTTTTTTCATCAATATTATTGTATTACAAATAAGAATTTCAAAAAAATAGACATCCTTATGAATAGGTTAGAGGCTGTTGAAAATGTAAATTAGTGAAATTCTTCACTTAAACATAAGGGTGCTAATGTTAAAGAAAAAAATGCACAATAAAATGTTTATTAACTTACCAAACTAGCTGTCATTTTGAGTGGGAAATACTTTGCGAATAGAACTGATAATACAAAAAGCCTTACCGTTTTGATATGCTCCCCTTTAGGTAGACAGATTAAAAAATATAATCTGTTTACCTAAAGGGGAGCATATCATTTTTAATAACGGATAAGGCTTTTTGTTTGTGCATCTACTAGGCAGTAGTTGCCGCCTTTTTCTGTGTACTTGTTGCTTCTGATGTTTTTCTCTGATAGTAATACCAGTTTAAGATGATCGACAATACATAGAAGCCGATGAAGATAAAGAATGCTGGCACATAACCACCGGAAATATTGACGGACCATCCGAACAGCTTTGGAATCAGGAAGGATCCGTAAGCTGCGAAGGCTGCGGTGAAACCTAGTACTGGTGCAGCTTCTTTTGGTACGAAGATTCCAGGGATCATCTGGAATGTTGAACCAGAACCGATTCCGGCAGCAATGAACAGGACCAGGAATGATACAAGGAAGCCGGCGAACTGCTTAGTGCCAAGGAAGTAAATGACGCTTCCGGCACCGGCCATCATCACAACCAGGACGATGGATGTCAGCTTCGCGCCACCCATTTTATCAGCCAGCCATCCGCCGACAGGACGTGATGCTGCAGCAAGGAATGCACCTAAGAATGCTAATGAGATATATTCAGGAAACTGAGATTTCAACAATAGCGGGAATGCCGCTGAGTATCCAATGAAAGAACCGAATGTTGCAACATAAAGCCATGTCATGATCCATGTGTGCTTTCTTTTTACAATGACGAATTGATCAGAGAATGATTGCTTTGTTCCAGGCAGGTTATCCATGCCGAACCATGCTGCGATCGTAACAATCGCGATTGGGACAAGCCAGATGAATGCTGCGTTTTGCAGCCATACCTGCTGGCCGTTAGATAATTGCTGTCCATCTCCAGCGACAAAAGCGAAAGTTCCAGTAGTTATGATCAATGGTGTTACGAATTGTACGACTGATACACCCATGTTACCTAAACCGCCGTTAATGCCTAGCGCGGTTCCACGTGCTTTTTTCGGGAAGAAGAAGCTGATGTTGGATGAAGAACTCGAGAAGTTACCGCCACCCAGGCCAGAAAGTGCTGCTAGTAAAAGCATGACAGAATATGGTGTGTCAGGATTCTGGACTGCAAAACCTATTCCGATTGCCGGAATCGCCAGTACAGCTGTTGACAGGACCGTCCAGTTACGGCCACCCATCATTCCAACGCCAAAGGTATAAACAAATCGTAAAGTTGCACCAACAAGACCAGGCATTGCAGCCAATGTGAAAAGCTGCTGATCAGTAAAACTAAAGCCAATATCATTTAAGCGAATTGCGACTACAGACCAAATTTGCCAGACAATGAACGCGAGCATCAAGGAAGGAACAGAGATCCATAAGTTCCGCTGGGCATGTTTTTTGCCTTCGGATTGCCAAAAACCATCGTCTTCAGGATTCCATTTATTTATACGAGCCATTTTAATTCCTCCAAATATTTTTGAGTGTTTACAAGATTAATAAACCATTTATATCACACATCAGTTGTGACGAACCTCACATCTGAGAACACCATCACAATTCTGTCAAAAAGTCTTGAACATTCTTTGACAGAGGGTGATAAAAGTCAGTACCCATAGGGGTTTTACCTAGTGTAAACACGCTATTTTCTAGTGCGAAGACTGGTGCAAGCACAAGAGAGTATGGAGAGAGTAGCCTCTGCAGTACTTCAAAATATTGTCATAGACACCTCACAAAGTTGAAACGTTCATTCTCCGATTTTGTGATTTAATAGTATATAGATTGTGAAATAGTGAGCAAAACAGACGGAGGTAAAGTTAATGAATTATCCACATTTGTTTTCGGTCGGAAAAATAGGCAGTGTAACACTCAAGAATAAGATTGTGATGCCTGCAATGGGAACCGGATTGGCCAGTTCGGATGGAGAATTGACGGAGCAGCAAATTCGTTATTATGAGGAAAGAGCTAAGGGAGGAACTGGCTTAATCATCACTGAATTTACGACAGTTGACTTTGAATTGGGTAGAGCGGCAGCCAACCAGCTAAGGTTCGATGATGACCGTTTTATTCCGGGATTCCGCAGGCTTGCAGACGCAGTCCATACTTATGGTGCGAGGGTGTTTGTCCAGCTTCACCATGCCGGCAGAGAATCCAGCTCCTATTTGACAGGAGGAAAGCAAATTGTCGCTCCCAGCCCGGTTACCTGTGAAGCAATTGGCGAAGAACCAAGGGAATTATCAACTTCTGAGGTAAAGGATATCATCGGCAAGTTTGTTGAGGGGGCAGCCCGCTGCCAGGCTGCTGGCATAGATGGAGTAGAGCTTCACGGTGCGCATGGTTATTTGATCAACCAGTTTTTAAGCCCGAATACCAATCTTCGTAAAGACGAGTATGGCGGCAGCTTTGAAAAGAGGATGCGATTCGTTGAAGAGATTATCCAGGGAATCAAACAGCAGTGTGGAGCGGACTACCCCGTTACTGTAAGGCTCAGCGTCGATGAATTTGAAGAAGGTGGCATGGACCTTTCTTTAAGCCGTAAAGTCAGCCGCTACCTGGAGAAAATAGGAGTCGATGGCATCCATGCAAGTTCAGGAAACTACAATACGATGGAGAAGGTCATCGAATCTCCTCTTTTTGAAGAAGGCTGGAGAGTTTACCTGGCAGAGGAAATCAAGAAAGAAGTCAATATTCCGGTTTTTGCGGTAGGGAATATCCGCGATCCTCAATTTGTGGAATCCATTTTGGCTGCTGGCAGAGCAGACTTTGTCGCCATTGGCCGCGGCCATATTGCAGACCCTGATTGGGTGCGGAAGGTTGCCGATGGCAGGGAGAAAGAAATCAGAATGTGTATTTCCTGCCTGCACTGCGTTTATACGAAGGGACATATTGAGTGTTCAGTCAATGTCAGGGCAGGACGGGAGATTGAATTTTTGGAAATGAAAAAAATCAATGAGAAGCGTCATGTGGTGATTGTCGGTGGCGGTCCGGGCGGGATGGAAGCAGCAAGGGTTTTAGCCATAAGAGGTTTTGATGTGACTCTTATTGAAAAGAATGGCAAGCTCGGCGGGCAACTGAATCTTGTTACAGACCCGGTCTATAAAAAGAAAATGGCAAGATACGTTAGATACCTCATCAATGAAATGGACCGGCTGAAAATTGATATCCGCTTGAATTTAGAGGCTTCTGTCGGGTTGATTAAATTAATGAACCCGGATGTGGTTCTGCTGGCGACAGGCGGTACCCCGCGTGTCCCGGCTTTTGAGGGTCTTGAGCTTCCACATGTAAGCAATTATCGCGATGTCAAAGTTGAAAACAGCATTTTTACCGGCCAAAAAATTGCAGTTATCGGTAGCGGGATGGTTTGCCACAGTACTTCCCGCAGACTTTCAGAGCAAGGAAATGACGTAACACTCATTGAAATCCTCACAGAATCAGCCAGAAAAATAAGCCCGCAGACCAGAATGAAACTGATGGAAAAGCTAAAAACGGTAGGCATCCAAGTCATTACCGGCCACAGCGTCAGCGAAATCACGGCTGAAGGAGTCATTTTAAAAGAGGACAAAACTGGCGAAACCAAAGCGATAGAGGTGGACCAGATTGTCATAGCCATGGGAGTGCAGGCTTATAACCCGCTGGAACAATATTTGAGGGAAATCATGAAGAATGTTTATGTAATTGGGGATGCAGCAGGCAATACATCTTTAGCAGATGCCACAAGAGAGGGATTTGAACTTGCCTGTGCACTGGGATAAGAAACTGGCTAGCATAATATATTAAGGTGTTTATAAAAAAGGGCAAAGCTTTGTGATGAGCGTTTGCCCTTCTTTATTTGGTTATTCGTACGGTAATAAATTCTTTATTCTCTATTTATGCTGACAGGATATAAATATGGAACTTCCGGTTCTTCAGTAATCTCCCATTTAGAGACTTTAACAAGCGGGATAGGGGTGTCCATGTATGAACCAGTCTCAATTACACCTTCTATTTTGATCCAGGTGTCTTTTTCGATCGTCGCTGCATCCGGGAACTCAGATAAAAATCCGATGATGCTGGCATCTGCAACACAGTGGGTGACCAGGAAGCGTGATACGACCAGCTGGTTTTCTGCAAAGCCTTCCTCTTTATAAACAAAGCCGTATAGGCTTACCTTCCGGCCTTGGAACTTGTCGATGTCGGAGCTGATTTCCTCATAGTAAGATGAATAGATACTGTCATTGAAGATAATGGTCCCTGTTTCTAACTCTTCTATCTTTTTATTGTACTCTTCATCTGTCATTTGATTTTCGTAACCTGTGGCAGTCTCGGTGCCTTCGGGTATGTCAGTACCTTGCTCAGCCTGATAATCACTCTCCTCTGTTGATTGGCCAGCTTCGCCAGTTCCCTGGCTGTCTTCCTGTTCTTTCGTTTCACTTGTTGTCTGGCTGCCCTGACTGCTTTTACTTGAGCCGGCAATCGACAGCATCGCTCCCTTTTTATCGGCGATCGCGGAGTCAAGAACCTTTGCAGGCAGGAAAAAGCCTGTCAGTAAAGGCAGTACGATGATTGAGTAGGATAACAGTTTTTTTACTGAAAAAGGTGATGTGCCATGGTCATGAAAATGGTTATGGTGATCATCATGAGAGCAGCATTCACCCACATGACTGCAGGAGTCGTGGTCATGTGCCCCTTTTACTGTCCAGACGCGGGTAATCTGGATGAAAAACAGGATCAAAAATAGGAACGCGGCTGCCTGGCTTAATAGCAAATACTTTGGGTTAATGAATAAATAAATCTTTCCTGTAAAATGCAGCATATAAATCAAGATGGAAAATCCGAGCAGGATCAGGGCTCTTGCCGCCTGCTGTACATGGAATTGCATGGACAATACCTCCTATAGCATGCTGCCAAACAGCATGAGAATAGTGAATACAGTCCCAGCGACGAGCGCGAGAACGGTCATGACAAATTTAAATCGGAATACGCTCATCATGATCAGCGTATTTTTCAAGTCAATCATCGGCCCAAAAATCAGGAAACCAAGGATTGAGGTTGAAGGAAAGATACTGCTGAAGGAAGCCCCAATGAAGGCATCTGCCTCAGAGCAAAGGGACAGGAAGAACGCTAGTCCCATCATGACAGCCAGTGAGGAAGCGGCACCACTGCCAATTTCCAATAATGTTTTTGCCGGCATATAGGTCTGAACCAAAGCGGCCAGGAATGCGCCGATGATTAGATATTTGGCCATATCGAAAAACTCGTCAATTGAATGCTGGAGCATGGACCAGAACTTTTCGAGGAAGGACTGTTTTCCAGAATGGCTATGCACGTGCAATGAGGTGCTTTTTTTGAACTGCGTTCCTTTGAAAATCATTCCAACCATGAAGGCGACAATGATCGCGATGGCAAAACCCAATCCCATTCGAAGCGCAGCGATTTTAAAATCGTTGCCAAAAGCCATATATGTAGACGCAATGACAATCGGGTTGATGAGGGGGCCCGTCAACATAAAACCAATGGCAGCGGCTATTGGGACTCCTTTGCCAACTAGCCTGCGGATGATTGGAACGATTCCGCATTCGCAGGCAGGAAAAAGAGCGCCAACACTGCAGCTCATGACAATCGCCAAATATTTGTTCTTAGGAATCCACCTGCTTATATGTTCCTCGGTGACAAAAATCTGAATCATCCCCGCAATCAGCACCCCAATCAGAACGAATGGGAAGGCTTCTATTAAAATGCTGAGAAATATCGTATTCAGATTCAGAATGGAAGAGGGGATTTCCAACTCACTCTGAAACCCCATCCCAAGGCTTAGCAGCATGAGAAACGCCAGAATGACAGCAAAACCTGTAATGTCCAATAAATTAGACCGGATTAATCGTATCATTTTCTCCTCCTGGATACTTTTACTAGATTGTACTGCTTGAATAAATAAAATATGTACAATCTAGTAAAAAAGACTATTAGTTTAACACTTTTTCCAGCGTCTTCAGATTTTTTCGCATCAGGCTGAAATAGTCCTCTTGGTTCTTCATATCTTCAACCGAGATGGACTCAAGATTATACAGGGTAACTGTCTCGGCACCAATTTCGCTTTGAATAATTTCTGCCACGCGTGACGAAACATTCTGTTCAAATGCAATGTATTTTAAATTATGTTCTTTTGCTTCCTCAATTAACTTTGTTAATTCCCGTTGTGAAGGCTCCTGTGTGGGAGAAAGTCCATTGACAGCGATCTGGATGATTCCATATCTATTTGACCAGTATCCATACGCTTCATGGGCGACAAGCAGATGTTTGTTTTCAGCCTGATTAATCGTAGTTTTAAATTCATTGTCCAATTCCTTTAGGTCTTTCTCAAGCTGCGCAAAATTCTGTTCAAATTCCTGTTCGTGCTCTGGCATCTGTTGAACTAGGGAATCTTTGATATTGGAAGCTAGTTTGATAGACAGGATAGGATCGAGCCATACATGTGGATCTAAGTTTTTAGCATGATGATCCTCGTCCGAGTGAGAGGCTTCTTCGTCATTGTGCTCTTCATCAGAGTGAGCAGCTTCTTCGTTATGATGTTCTTTATCAGAATGAGCGGCTTCCTCGTCATGGTGTTCTTCATCGGAGTGAGCGGCTTCTTCGTCATGATGTTCTTCTTCAGAATGAGTGGCTTGCTCGTCGTGTTGTTCTTCTTCAGAGTGAGAGGCTTCTTCGTCATGGTGCTCTTCTTCGGAATGAGAGGCTTCTTCATCATGGTGCTCTTCATCAGAATGAGCGGCTTCTTCGTCTTGGTGCTCTTCATCAGAATGAGCGGCTTCCTCGTCATGGTGTCCTTCTTCGGAATGAGCATCTTCCCCTTCATGGGAATGATCATGGGAAGTCTCAATCATTTCCGCATTTTCTGCTGCTTTTACAATCATGACCTTTTCATCTTTCAAGGCTTTCTCTGCTTTTTCTGTAAATCCTTCGATTCCAGCTCCGGAATAAATGAATAAATCAGCTTCAGCAAGCTTCATCATATCCTTCGTGCTTGGTTCGAAACTGTGGGCATCTACATTCGGTGGATAGATACTTTCCACATCCACGAATTCCCCGCCGATTTTTTTTGCAAAATCCTGAAGAGGGTAGATGGTTGTATAGACCGTAAGCTTAGTAGCTTCTGAAATTTCTTTGGTGGCGGATTCCTTGCTAGAAGAACATCCGGCTAGTGTCAAACCCACTAATAGCAGTAAACCCAGTGATAGTTTAGTAATTTTCATAGTGATCTCCTTAATGATATTTTCATTAATCGAAATGATTCCGATTTAAAGTGTAAAACAGAAATTTATATTTGTAAATGATTTTAGGAATCATTACGATTTAATTTCTCTAGAATAGAGTCTGCTTTGCTCCTGAAGAGGGTGACCAGTTAAGTATTTACTTTTCTAAATAATTGACAAGCAGGAAAGAAGCGACTAGTATCTAACTCAAATCGTAATGATTACGATTAAAGGTGTCTAATAGATTAGTATGCCGAACCAAAGACATGTATGAGAAGAAAAAAATAAACAATTGAGGTGTAGAAATGAACAGGAAAATCCCTGTAACTGTATTGAGCGGCTACCTTGGTTCAGGCAAGACCACATTACTGAATCATATATTGAACAATCGGGAGAATAAAAAATTGCGGTGATCGTAAATGATATGAGTGAAGTGAATGTGGACGCAGCTCTGATTAAACAAGGAGGCTTTGCAAAAACTCAAGAGAAGCTGGTCGAGCTTCAAAACGGCTGCATCTGCTGTACTCTAAGAGAGGATCTTATGATTGAGGTGGAGCGTCTTGCCAGGGCTGGGAATGTTGACTATATCGTTATTGAATCATCTGGGATTTCGGAGCCGATACCAGTAGCCCAGACATTTACATACGTGGACGAAGAGCTGGATATTAATTTATCGGACTGGTGTAATCTCGACACCATGGTAACAGTTGTGGATGCGAACAGGTTTTGGCATGATTTCTCTTCTGGTGAGAGCCTCCTGGACAGAAAGGAAGGGACTGATGAGAATGATACACGAGAGGTCGTCGACTTATTGATTGATCAGATAGAGTTCGCCAATGTCATTCTTTTAAACAAAGGCTCTGTTAAAGGTAAATGTTGATATTTGAAACCACCTCGATATCTTAGTATAATTAGCATAAGAACAGACATTCGGGGAGGTGGCAAGGTTGAGCAAAGCGTTCAGTAATCTATTAAAACATATCGGGAATTTATCACACACAGAAAAAGAGCGAGTGTTTCAATGGGTAAAACGCTATGTTGAACCTTCATCCTCCGTTGGTGGTCGTCTAATTAATGAAATGCGAGAAACTCGTTTTAAAGAAGGATTTGAATGTCCTCATTGTGCATCTGGACACATTGTTAGGTTCGGCAAATACAATGGTCGCCAACGTTATCGTTGCAAATGTTGTAGTAAGACCTTTACTGATACAACGAATACAGTTCTTTACCGTACTCGTAAAGGTGATGAATGGATTACATTTGTTGACTGTATGTTCAAAGGCTATTCCCTGCGAAAATCTGCCGAAATCGTAGGGGTTACTTGGGTTACGCTTTTTTATTGGAGACACAAACTGTTAAGTGCATTAAAACAAATGGATTTTAAACAATTTGACGGTATCGTTGAAGTTGACGAGACCTATTTCCTATACTCTCAAAAAGGACATCGTGGGATTACTGAACGTAAACCTCGCAAGCGAGGCGGTAAATCAAAACATAGAGGAATAAGCCACGAACAAGTATGTGTTCTTGTTGCAAGAGACCGCACTAAAGCAACTGTCTCTAAAGTTGCTTGTATGGGGCGTGTTGTCAAAACCAAAGTTGATAGTATGATTGGTTCTAAACTAACATCTGATAATGTACTCGTTACAGATGCGTGGAGAGCCTATAAGACGTATGCAAAAGAAAAAGGTTTAGAGCATTACAGAATCAAATCAAATGATGGAAAACACGTTATAAAAGGCTTGTACCATATTCAAAATGTCAATGGTCTGCATTCACGAATGAAAAGGTGGATAGACCGTTTTAAAGGTGTGGCTACGAAATACCTTGATAATTACCTTGCTTGGTTCTTGTTTGTAGATAGCCGTAGTAACGAAAGCACAAAACACAATGTAAAAGAATTTCTTTTATCATCATTTGTATTTGAAATGACGGATACTTATGATAGTTTGCGTTTATCTAAATTCATTGTGTAACGGATGGTGAACACAAGTGAAACTTCCTAATGGAGTAACTGGTTTTTATGATTCAAAAGTCAATAAACCCCCACAAGTAGACGGGAAACAGTTCAAGCAATTATGCTTCGACTTTGCTTCTCGTAACAGTGGGAAAGTAATAGATTTTATTACGCCTCAATACCCATCAAATTTTTATTACGCTCACGTTGAGATTGTAGGTAATCAGTTTTATATTCTTCTTAATGAACATTATCCTTATCTTGCATTCGCCTCCATAGTTGAATTTGGAAACATAAAATTTATCAACAGACCTGTTCCCTATGAGAAATTTTCATCTTTCTATCGAGTAATAGGTACAGGTGAACTAAACGTTCCTTTAAATCAAAAACTTTTAAAGCAAACGGAATTAAATAGTGCTGAATTGGAACAAATTGCTTATTGGAAGCCTGAAACGGTAGGGCAGATAATCTTTAACTATTGGGATTGACTAATAAGGAACTCCTCAAAAATTGGAGTTCCAATTATTTTATTTAAAATCAACATTATAATTTAACAGAGCCTAAACAAAAAGGATTTGGTGGATGCTGATGTGTACCTTGAGCTGAAAGCAGTTTTGCAGAAGCTGAATCCGGGGGCAAGAATCATTGAATGCAGTCACTCCAGGGTAAGAATGGAGGATGTGCTCAATACTGGACTGTTCAATTTCGAAGAGGCCAGCCAGGGAGCAGGATGGATAAAGGAACTGAATGAAGAACATGTCCCTGAGACGGAGGAATATGGAATATCTTCATTTGTTCACAGGAGAAAGCTTCCATTCCATCCGGAGAGATGGAAGAAGTGGCTTGAGGATTGGCCTGAAGATATTGTGAGGGCAAAAGGCTTCTTCTGGCTGGCAACTCGTAATGATGTAGCAGGATTAATATCCCAGGCGGGGCCTTCCATTGTTTTTGAGGCTTCGGGAGAGTGGATAGACGCATACCCGGAGGATGAGAAAAATCAAATCCTTAAGGAAGAGCCTGAATTATTGGCAAAATGGGATATTGAATTCGGGGATAGAATGACGGAGCTGGTTTTTATTGGTGTGAAGATGGATGTGTATGAGATTATTGGTAAATTGGATCAGTGTCTGCTGACGGAAGCAGAAATGATGATGGATTGGCGTCAATTCCCAGACCATCTTCCGCC
This sequence comes from Mesobacillus jeotgali, assembly GCF_014856545.2. Lineage (NCBI taxonomy): Bacteria > Bacillati > Bacillota > Bacilli > Caryophanales > Bacillaceae > Mesobacillus > Mesobacillus jeotgali. The sequence continues at coordinate 429,262 of NZ_CP109811.1, forward strand.
TTTTGCTTTACCGGTCGAGAGTGGAAGCTAAGCTGCTGTTCGGCAGTGTACTGCTGATAACAGGACGTAAGTTTCTTAAGAGGGATATTAAAAACGAAGTTATTCTTTAGGTTGCGTTCACTGGGTATATGTGATTAAATATCTGTATATTATTTTCTAAATCGTAATGATTACGATTATCTCTGAAAGAAAGGAGTGAGTTTATTGGCTAAAAAATCAAAGGTTGTAAAAGAAAAAAAGCGCCAGGAGCTGGTGTTGAAATATGCTGACCTGCGCAGGGAACTAAAAGAAAAAGGTGATTACGAAGCGCTGAGGAAGCTTCCGCGTGATTCCGCACCGACTCGCTTGAAAAATCGCTGTGAAGTGACGGGCAGACCCCGTGGATACCTCCGTAAATTTAAAATGTCACGTATTGCTTTCCGTGAATACGCCCATAAAGGCCAGATTCCGGGCGTGAAAAAATCCAGCTGGTAAAAAGATTGGAGGAATTTACGATGAAGGAAAATATTCATCCCGATTATCATAAAGTAGTATTCATGGATACAAACAGCGGCTTTAAGTTTTTAACAGGATCGACTAAGACATCGAACCAGACAATCCAATGGGAAGATGGCAACACATACCCGCTTATTAAAGTAGAAGTAAGCTCTGATACCCATCCATTTTATACCGGTGTCCAAAAGTTCTCTGACCGTGGAGGCCGAACTGAGAGATTTATGAAGAGGTATAGTTTAAAGGAAAAATAGAATGGTATTCAGGTGAGGTGTACGTATGAATTCGCATTTAATGGAGATTCTCTCGAGGGAAATTATAAAATCACTTCCAATTGAACAAAGAGAGGTCTATGAATATGTTGTACAACTGGAGGACCAACTGGCTCAACAAGCTGAGACCTCAGAAGAATTCATGGCACTCTTGGTGAAGCATTCACCTCACAGGCAGGCAGCAAGGCATTTCAATTTAACATTCGGGCAGCTGATGGCGGTAATGAGAGAAGCAGAAAACTTCATCAATCAGCAGATGGTGAGAAAATTGAAAAATGTAACATGGTTAGATCTCACAAAACAAGTCAATTCGAGAAAAAAGGTCGTAAATGACAAGAAAAAATATTTTTATTTCTCGGTTAATGAAGTTCATTCGTGATTTTTTTTGTTTGTCAAATCGTAATGATTTCGATTTATATGCGAGGAGGGTATCACTGTGTACGAATGGATTATTATAGGCGGAGGCATACAAGGATGTACGATCGCCACCTTTTTGGTAAAAAACAAAAAGATTTTGCCAAGCAATCTCTGTATTATTGATCCGCATGAAAAACCTTTATCCAATTGGACGAGAAATACTGGGTTAATTGGTATGAAGTTTCTTCGTTCTCCATTCGTGCATCACCTTGATGCCGATCCGTTCAGCTTAATCAGTTTTACACAGAAAAAGAACTTCAAGGATAACGAGTTTTACGGTCAATACAAGCGTCCGTCCCTAAAGATATTTAACGACCACAGTCATCATTTATTTCAAGAGATAGCTTTGGAACAATCCTGGCACCAGGGCTATGTCAATGACATCGAGAAAGGGAAGGAACACTGGCGTGTCCATACATTAGACGGTAAAAGCCTGGCTGGCAGGAACATTGTATTAGCACTCAGCGTAAACGACCAGCTGTTTATTCCTGAATGGGCAGAATCCCTTCATGAAGAATCAGACCAAGTGTTTCATATCTTCGATAAAACTGCCTGTATTCAGGAGCTGAAGCCTTCAATTGCCGTAGTTGGAGGAGGAATCACTTCTGCGCATCTGGTAATCAGACTAGCAGCTTTGTATCCGGGATCGGTCACTTTAATCAAAAGGCATCCCTTCAGAGTTTTTGATTTTGATAGCGACCCGGGATGGCTGGGACCAAAGAAACAAACTGCCTATCGTCAGATCAGCGATTATGATAAACGCAGGGATGTTATTATCGGTGCCAGGAACAGAGGGTCGCTGACTGCTGAACTGTTCCAGAAGCTAAAGAAGCTTGAAAATGAACATAAGATTAAGGTAGTGGACGGTGAAGTAAAAGCAGCAGTTAAAAGGGACGGGGAAGAGATCAGCCTTATACTTGAGCAAGAAGAGGTTAACGTGAAATCTATCGTTTTTGCCACAGGATTCAAGCCCGGGCGCCCTGGCGGAGGGTGGCTGGACAAGGCAATAGAAAAGTTTGGTCTCCCATGTGCCCGATGTGGTTATCCAATTGTCAGTTCAACGCTCGAATGGTGTCCTCACTTATACGTAACGGGATCTCTTGCCGAATTGGAGATCGGCCCCATTGCCCGGAATATATCCGGTGCACGCCAGGCAGCCGAAAGAATCGTTCAGAGTATATAAACAAAAATTAGGAGGAAAGAAAGATGAGAGTCAAAATTACGCTTGCATGTACGGAAACAGGAGACAGAAATTACATTACTACCAAAAATAAAAGGAATAATCCGGACCGGATTGAATTAAAAAAGTATTGCCCGCGTTTGAAGAGATACACACTGCACAGAGAGACGAAATAGACTGGTATTCAGCATTAATTTAAAATCACATAATTTCCAAAGGAGGGCATATCTAAAAGCCCTCCTTTTTATAGTCCTTTTTCTGCATGCGCAGCTGCTTTATGGGTGATACCAAAATCGAAGGAATCCCTATTTTCCAATAACTGCATTGTGACAGACTCAGGAGTTCCTTCCTGAGAACATTCTGGTCCCATGCTTAATAAGATCAATGCGTATATATAACAGTTCCGTTTTACCTTTCTGAAACTTATTAAAGGTCCACCCGTACTAATGGGTAGGAAAGGGTGATGAATATGAAAAAATATTTGTTGTTTGCAGGAAGTTTTATCATAGCTTTTATCGTGTTGCAGATAGTGTCTGGTCTGCTGTTAACCGCTTTTTATTCGCCTGAAATCCCATCGGAAACGGTAAATTTACCTTCGCAGGTCGAGTTTGGGAATACAAACTCAATCCCATTGGTGATTTCTGTATTGTCATTGGGAATAGCCTTTGCTGTAACCAGATTCTTTAGCAAAAGCAAGAAATCTTATTGAGGTGGTGGAGCTTCCCGTTCTAAAACTGCCTCTAGATGCTATCGAAGGTGAAAACTATAGGCTTTTTTAACATTTAATGTTAGACTGCAATAGTTAATCGGGAATACTAACGGTACAGCTTTTTATAGGAGGATTTTAAATGCTTAACAATGATATAATGATCCGTTTGCGGTACGCATTGGATATCAAAGATACTGATATGGTAGAGATATTCGAGCTTGGCGGCGTGAACGTGACGAAGGACGATGTCCGAATGATTCTGCAGAGGATAGATGAAGACGAATACGGCGAAGAGATTGTCCCAGAGGGGTACATAAGAGTCAACAATGCAATGATGGAGCAGTTCTTGAATGGCATGGTTACTTTTAAAAGGGGGAAGCGTCCTGGGGAGACTGGTGCTCCGCCGCTAACTGGGGAGACAGTGAATAATCAGCTTTTGAAGAAAGTGAAGATCGCCCTGTCGCTCACGAGCGAGGATATGCTCGAGATTTTTGACCTTGCGGGAGTCCGTGTGTCTAAGGGTGAGCTCGGTGCGATTCTGAGAAAAGAAGGGCATAAGAATTACCGTGAATGCGGCGATAAATTCGCGCGGAATTTCCTGAAGGGCTTGGCCTTGAAATTCCGTGGGTAGAAATCTTAAGAGACGGTTCTCATGAAGCATGAGAGCCGTCTTCTTGTTTTGTAAGCTGGATTTCTTTGATTTTCTGACGCTGCTCATCTGGCCACCAGGCTCCGCAATCATCGGAGACAACACAGGCTGCACATTTTTCAAGGTCGTAGACTTTCATCCCGCTGATGGGCGGGGAATAGAGGTGGAGAGTGACGAGTCCGTCTGGACCGTCTGCCTGCATTTTATGGACACCTTTTTTAGGCGCGAAAAAGAGTTGTCCTTGCTGATGGTACTCTTTGAAAAGCTCTTTCGGCAGTTTGTTGTTTTTGACCTCGTAGACGGAGTTGATGGAAGTCCCGTTAAGGACGTGAATCCATCCATGGGAATCGCCATGGTCATGGGGGGCGCATTCTAAATCTGACCAGTTCATCACCAGCAGCTCGATATCCTCACTTTTGTACAAAAGTTTTCGGTAGTAAGGCTTTCCAGAAGAAGATTGAAGTAACGGCTCCAATTCATCTACAGACATATTGAGCTCCGCCAGTGCCTCCTTCATCTCGTCTCTGGAGGGACTTTTTAATGAATCCAACGCTTTTTTTGCCTGAGGCTTCAAAGTCATGGGCACTCCCACCTTCTTCATTTTTTTAAAATGGTACTCGCCAGTAAGCGTGCAAGACCGCCATTGACAATGGCCACTCCTATAATAATTATGATTCCGCCAATGGCACTTATGAGGATAAATTTTTCATGTAAAAGAAAGATGGCGGCAATCAGGGTAGCAAGCGGCTCAAGGTACAAGAACATTGACACCTTCGAGGCATCCAATACCTCCAACGCTTTTCCCCAATACCAATATCCAATTCCAGACACGAATATCGCAAGGAACAAAAGATGTGCCCACTCTGTCTGTGTCAGCAAGGGCAGAGATTCCCAGCCTTTGTTGCGGATGATAAAAGGAAGAGTGAGCATAAAGCCGATCAAGCTCATGTAACATGTCACCAAAAGAGCGGGATACGGGATTTGCAGCCTTTTTAACAGGATGGAATAAACCGCCCAGTTCAGGGTGCTCAATATCATCAGGATGAAGCCGATGTTCAGCACGAACTCGAAGGAATGCCCGCTGCGAGTGGTAGTGACAAGAAAGACGCCTGCTATGGCGACCACCATTCCTATCGCTTTTTTCACATCCATCTTTTCATGCAAAAAGAGGACCGAAGGATGACTGTGAAAATTGGAGAAAATGAAATCAGCCAGCCGGCAGACGAGGCATCGATCGTTAACAAGGCCGTTGCCTGCAGGACCTGGTGAATAAATACACCAAGTATTCCGAGGACGATCAAATGAGGGATGTATCTGATCGAAATCCGCAAAGTATAACGATTCAGCAGTAAAATCAACAATAAAAAAAAAAGCCCCGATGCCAAAGCGCAGCACAAGGAGGGAATACGGATCCAGCTTTCCCAGTACAGCTTTCGCTGAAACAAAGGAAACTCCCCAAAAACTGATCGATAATAAGGCATAAATAGAAGCAGTGAGCTTGGCACGAAACGGAATCATTGCATGGAATCCTTTCTGATGGACAAGTTTTCTACCATCCTATGCTTGTCCTCGAGAAAGAAGAATCATGAAAAATTATCCAGTAATATTTACAAAATAATGTAAACCTGAGATAATAAAGCAAATGATTGAGGAGGGAAAGTAAGTTTATGGAACCAACATCTAATTGCTAATTATTAATTTAATTAATAAGGATTTTGTACAGAGTGTAAAAAGCCTATTTGCATAGGTTTATTTCGTTATGCTCTTTATGGGATCACAGCAATTAGAAGATAACTTACTTTACTGAATCGTAATAGTGTTTTTTGGCATGGGCTTATTTGGTCTGCTGAAAATGTTGATTCAAGACTGTAGGGATTTCTACGGTCTTTTTTGTTTATATATTAAGAAAAGATTTTTACTTCGAGAAGTGTCCAGCTCCAACGCCTAGCCAGTTTTCATCCTTGCTTGTGCTTCTCAGAGTATCTTGCGAGAAGCGTTAGCTTTGAGCAGCTCGAGTCGCTTCGGTCCGCCCAATGAAGTCAAAGAACGACTTCATCGGTCGGCCCTCCAGCGCTTGTCGGGGCTGACCAAGGCGCTTCCGCTTTTCTTATAATAGTAAATAGGTTCTTCTTTGTGCTGTCCATAAAAAGCGTAGCTTCATTATGGATGAAAGAAGGAATTGATATGTTAGAACTTAAAGTGCATGGAATTAAAAAATATATGGAATCGACACTTGTCGTGAACAGTTTTACATTGGAAGCATTTGAAGGGGATAAGATTGGAATTGTCGGGGCGAATGGCAGCGGGAAAAGTACGATTCTCAAAGTGATTGCGGGAATAGAACCAATGCATTATTATCCTGGCTACCCGCAGACCTCGAGCCCTGGATATGATGAGGGGCTGATTCACAGGCCTCGCGGAGCGTCGTTCGCTTATCTTGAGCAAATGCCTTCGTATCCGGCTGGCCTGAAAGTGATCGACGTGTTGAACCTGGCTTTTGAAGAGGTTCATAATATTGAAAAACAGATGCGTGAAATCGAGGCACAGATGCAGGTTTTAGAGGGTGGTGCCTTGGAAAAAGCGCTCAATAAATATAGTGATTTGGTGAATCTATATGAAGCAAAGGGCGGTTATGATCAGGAGGAGAAGCTAAGCAAGGTTTGCACCGGACTTAAGTTTACCGAGGATTTTTTACAGAGGGATTTCGATTTGCTTAGCGGCGGGGAGAAGACGACGGTAGGTCTCGGGAAAATCCTGATCCACCAGCCGGATATCCTGCTGCTCGATGAGCCGACGAATCACCTTGATATGGAATCAATCGAATGGCTGGAAGGCTTTTTGAAAAATTATAAGGGAATCGTGCTGATTGTCTCGCATGATCGTTATTTCCTCGATAACGTTGTCAATAAAATCGTCGAGATCGAGGATATGGAAACGATCAGCTGCCGAGGGAACTATTCCAGTTTTATCAGTCAAAAGGAAGAGAATATGAGGGTGCAATACGAGCAGTTCCGCGAGCAGCAAAAGAAGGTCAATAACATGGAGAAGCAGGTGACGAGCCTGCGTGACTGGGCGCTGAGGGCGGACAATAACAAATTCTTCAGGCGCGCGGCCAGCATCCAGAAGAAGCTTGATAAGCTGGATCGCATTGAGAAACCGATTTTTGAGCGAGGGAATATGCGTTTAAGTTTTAACGATGCGGTGAGGTCCGGGAATGAAACGATTAAGGCGGTTGGTGTTTCTAAGCGTTATGAGGATAAGGTGATTTTTGACGGCGCTGATCTGATGGTTCATTACGGCGAGCGGGTCGGTCTTGTTGGTCCGAATGGCAGCGGAAAGACGACTTTCCTGAAAATGCTTCTCGGGGAGGAGCAGCCGGATTCGGGTGTGGTTGAGTTAGGTGCGAATGTGATGGCCGCTTATCTCCCTCAGAAGATTGATTTTAAAAATGAAGAGCTGACGGTGCTTGAGTGCTTCCGTGAGGATATCTCGATTGTGGAGGGAAAAGCGCGCGAGTATCTGGCGAAGTTCATGTTTTATAAAAAAAGTGTCTTCAAGAAAGTGAAATTCCTGTCCGGAGGCGAGCGAATCAGGCTGAAGCTGGCGATGCTGATGTTCCAGGATATCAACCTGCTGATTTTGGATGAGCCGACGAATCATCTGGATATTGATTCGATTGAGACGTTTGAAGCCGCCCTGGAGGATTTTAAAGGGACAATCTTCTTCATTTCGCACGACCGTTATTTTATCAATAAAATCGGCGAGCGCGTGATTGCGGTTGAGGATTGTGGGCTGAAGAGCTATGAGGGGAATTATGATGATTATAAAAGGGAGAGAGCGTTGCTAGAAGTGGTGCCGAATGTGAAGGAGAAAAAGGAAAAGGCGCAGCGAATGGCGCAACCAGACCCAGGGGGTGGGCTGCTGAAGAAGATAGAAGGCCTGGAAAAAGAAATCACGGAGCTTGATTTGGTGATGGGGGTCAAGCAGGATTATGAAGAGCTGGATCAGCTGTATAGCAGGAAGCAGCAATTGAATAATGAGCTTGAGCTGGCGATGGAAATGTGGTTGAGTGAAGGGGAGTGAGGGAGAGGAAGCATGGATATTTATTCATGCTTCCTTTTTTGTTTGGTGGTGGTGAAAAAACACTATAAACAAGTTGGAAAAATAAGAATTTTTAACCGATAAAGGGAATATTTATGGTATAAATATAGGTAAAAAGTTCTAGGAGGAATGAGGATGACTTTATATGGAGGGTTGGTTTTAGTTCATGTAATTGCAGCCGTTGTTGGTTTAGGAGCGAGCTTTGGAATGCCTGTAGTCGCCAAGTTTGGTGCTAAGTCAGTAACGAACGCAAAAGTGTGTTTTGAGATTAATAAGAAAATAGAGATGTTTGCAAAGGTTGGTTCGCTTACCTTGTTAGCGAGCGGAATTTTGATGGCCATCGTCAATCCGGTGCTTTGGTCACAGGGATGGTTCATCGGTTCATTGATTATATACGTACTGATTCAGCCTGTTGTCGCAGCAATGCTGCCAAAAACAATCGAAAAGCAAGTAGACATCGTGATGAACAACGGTGACGGTGAACTGCCAGCCGAATATCATCAGTTGGATAAAAAAGCTGCCAAGCTGAACGGCATCGCACATGTCGCAGCTGTAGTGCTCATCGTGCTAATGTCAACAAAACCTTTCTAGGAGGAAACGAAATGCAAGCTAAGCCAATGTTCTATGATGGAAACGGAGAAAACAAACAGACGGCGGGAGCTGCTGGCCAGCCACAGGCCGCTAGTGTTGTAATCACTGAAGAAATGAGGAAGTCCATCGGCGGCAATCCTTATGTGTTTGTGAAGTAGGTTGATAGGAAGAGAGAGAGTGCTAGCCTTTTAGGCTGGTGCTTTTTTGTTTTTAAGACAGTTTTGGGTCATCGGGCTTAGAAACCGGAGGGATTATGACAGGTTTGAGGTCATGGGGCCAAAAGCTGTCAAGAAACCGGAGGAATTGTGACAGGTTTGAGGTCATGAGGCCAGAAGCTGTCAAGAAACCGAAGGAATTGTGACAGGTTTGAGGGCATGAGGCCAAAAGCTGTCAAGAAAACAGAGGAACTATGACAACTTTGAGGTCATGAGGCCAAAAGCTGTCAAGAAACCAAAGGAATTAAGACAGGTTTGGCGGTAAGCAAGGCAAAGCTGTCAAGATTCAGCAGGAATCCAGACAGGTTTGGCATAACCTGAATCAAAGCTGTCAAACAAGATGATCATCACAAGCTTGTTTCGCAATCACATAGGTTTTTTTCACTAAAACTAGGAAATAGTAAGAAAAAGGAAGGTGAGATGAATGAATGTTATAAGCGTGAATGGAAAAATAGATAAAGCCAAGCTCGCCAAGGAGCTGCTGATTCCCGTTGTCGGAGGGATGGTGACGGGGATGATTGCGACGCGGCGAGCGAAGGAGAAGTACAGCAAGCTGGAGAAGCCGGACTATGCGCCGCCTTCATGGGTGTTTCCTGTTATGTGGACGGGCTTGTATGCGTCGATGGGGCTTGCGAATTACCGGGTTTCGATGAAAAAGAAACCTACCGCCACCGCGGAAACTCTCTATGATATCCAGCTTGGATTGAACTTTCTCTGGTCGTTCTTATTTTTTAAATGGAATCTTCGAGGAACGGCATTTGCGGAAATCGGCCTGCTGCTGGGCATGATCACGTTGACGACTTACCAGTACTATCAAAAGGATAAAATCGCCGGGCGGTTGATGCTGCCGTATATTGCCTGGGTCGCTTATGCACTTCAGCTTAACTACAGCATGTGGGATTTAAATAAAAAGAAAATGTAAAACTTTTACTGAATTTATGCAACTTTTCCAATCTATCCTCCGTCAAAACTAGTAGACTGCCAATCCTTCTAAAAATTGGTTGAATAAAAGTTTGCTAGAGCGGGAATACTATAACCAACAACATATTAACAACGGAGGTAGATTAAGATGAAACAGATTAAGGAATTCATGAATGAAGAGGGCTTTGAATTGAAAGGTTATATTTCACAGTTATTTGAACAGGCTTCCGATAAAACTGATAAGAAAAAACGCTGATCGCGGTTAAAGCTGATCAGCGTTTTTTCATTTGCGTCAAAACTTCATCAATTTTTGCGTGGTCCTCAGGTGATTCATCGATATGCTTCCACAAGAGTTTACCGTCAGCTGAATAAAGCCAGGTTCCTCCCTGGATGTAGACGTCCTGTGTTTTCATCGATTTCATGACGAATGCTTTTTGTTTTTCATCTTTAGGGATAAAATTCTTGACCTGGCCAGTCACAAATCCGAAGCCGGCTTTCACAAGCAGCTTCCATTTTGGCATCGTTTTATGGCCCATTCCGCGATACGCTTGTCGCGAAGGATCACCTAAAATCGGAAAAGGAAATGGGCCGAACTGGTCAACGAACTGCTTGATAAAAGACCCTTTTGAAGGGGCGACAGCAATGACCTGGTAGCCTGTGGATTCAACTTCAGTTATTCGCTCGCGCAACTGCGCAAGATATTCCCGGCAGATTGGTCAGCCAAGGTGGCGGACGAATACGACCATCGTCGGCTTCCCCTGGATCGCTGTTTTCAACGTCAGTGTTTTTTCAGGATCGATTGTTTCTAATATATAGTCCATCTCGAAACCTCCTTTTCCTCACTATATAAGACTTCACCCCCTAAGGAAAGAATTAACATTCCTTAACAAACCTTTTCAATTAATTTACAACTCCTTAAAACCCTATTAATAACAGTCTAGTAATCTTGTACTTGTAGCAACGGACATAATATTAGGGGGAATTAAGGAATGAAGAGTTTTAAAAAGTTAGCGATGTTTACGATGCTTGCTGGTGTAATGGCTTTCGGAACGGCTTGTTCGGACGGAGAAAGCAACGCGGAAGCGACAAATGGTTCTAATGAAACTGAAACTCAACTTGAAGGCAGCGTTGTGATCGACGGTTCTGGAACAGTCTATCCATTCATGGCAAAAATGGCTGAGAACTATATGGATAAGCAGGAAGATGTATCTGTAGAAGTTAGCCGCTCCGGGACTTCCGCTGGTTTCAAGAAATTCCTCGTTGAAGACGGTACAGACTACAATGATGCATCACGCCAGATCAAAGACGAAGAAAAGGCAAAAGCTGAAGAGCTTGGCATTGATGTGAAAGAAATGAAAGTCGCTTTGGATGGCCTGACAATTGTCATCAATAAGGACAATGACTGGGCAAAAGAACTGACGAAAGAAGAAATCATCGACATCTTCCTGGCTGAAGGCGGCAAAAAGAAATGGTCTGATGTTCGTCCGGACTTTCCAGCTGAAGCTATTAACACATACGGCCCTAATGAAAACCATGGAACATATGAATTCATGTTTGAGAACATTCTTGATGAAAAAGATCTTGTTGAAAACATCAACCTGCAGCAGGATTACTCTACACTGGTTGACCTCGTTTCAAAGGATAAGAATGCGATCGGCTTTTTCGGATATGGCTATTATGCGAACAACAAAGATAAATTAGCAGCAGTAAAAGTTGATTTCGGTAACGGCCCTGTTGAACCTTCTCTTGAAACCATCAAGGAAGATGGCGACTACGGTCCATTCACACGCCCGGTGTTCACATACCTGAACGTCAACATGGCTAAAGAGAAGGTCCAAGTACTTGATTACGCCATCTACACGATGGAAAATGCCCAGGATGTTGCTGCTGAAACAGGCTTTGCACCATTGACAGATGAAGACATTCAGGCAACATTGGCTGAACTGCAAGAATTGAAATAAGCGAAATGAGAGGATGGGGATCTCCCCATTCTTTTTTTACGCAAAAAAATAACAGTGATTTACACTGTTATCGACGGTCTAATGTCGCTATGAATTTCTGGCGCTTTTTCGCGGTTTTAAGGATTCCTTCGATGGCTTCCAGCAGGGAAACTCTTTCCTCGTCTTTTTTTGCATTCAGCAACCTAAGTTTAAGCTCCACAAGTTTTTGCTTTTCCTCTACTGTCAGGCTTTCCCTCATCTTTTCATCCTCCTTATGCTGTTTCATATAAGTCTAGATGAAGTGTGTTAAAGAAGTTGAGGGATTTTATTAACTTTTCGACAGTCTTTACTTATTGGCAACCTTCCGGATCAATCCCATGACCAGACGCACAAGGAGGAAGGTAGAGGCAATGGAAACGAAGCTATGGATTGAAGTCCAATTCTTCTTATATTTGATCAGCTTCGTGTTCCGTTCAAGCCAATACTCGGCAGCGGCGGATGGGGCTGAGAACAATAGGGATTTGAGTAAAATAGAAATAATACCCGAGTGCCTGGTAACCTGATTAAAATAAACGCATACAACCGGAAAAATCAAATAGCTGAAAATGACGCTGACATCAAAGGTCTTAAATAAGGAAACTGGGTATTTCAGATACCCTTTCTTGACGAGCAAATTATCGAGGATGGAGGCGATATAGCTTTTCAAAAAGAAGATGAGCAGCCAGTCTCTGACAGGCGGTTTTCTAACCAGTCTGTAAAACGCCAGGATGCCGAAGGCTAGCAGGGCTCTCAGTGTGTTTTCTTCTGTTTTCCTCTTCATGGAGGCACCCTCCTCGGTCGTAAACTTGCCGAACTGGCGATTAACTATATGTATCTTGCCTTTTTTCGCGGTAATTATTCCATGACTGTCAACTGGGCCTATTGGCTATACTAAAACTGATTTCCTTTATTTGTAAAAGAAGAGGCGGAGTTATGGTCAATACAATTTATGGGTTAATTTGGGCAGGGATATTAATAAAATGGGGAGACTGGAAGAATTGGAGGAAGTACTATCCGACCGTTCTCTTCTTTATCCTTGGCGATTTTCTCTACATGTACTTATTGTCGGATCATTATCCAATGTGGAAGTATTCTCCATCACCTGGTGACAATGATATGGGGATCACCAATACGCATATTTCTTTTTCCATTATGGCGATTAAATATCCGGCGACATGCCTGGCGTATTTAGCTCATTTTCCAACTCATGGTCTTTGGAAAAAGGTCCTTTATTATCTGGCATGGGTGATTGTCTATTTTGCGAATGAGCTGGTGGATATTCATTTTCAGTTGATCAAATATTTTAATGGCTGGAATCTCTGGTGGTCAGCGCTGTTCAATTCGGTTATGTTTCTCATCTTAAAACTGCATTTCCATAACCCGCTGTTTGCCTGGATTGCCTCTGCTGTTTTTGTTTTGTTTTTATGGAACCAGTTCGATGTGCCGTCAACAGTCTTTCGTTAAAAGTTCTATAGAGTAAATATGCCTGATCCTATGTAAGGAATCAGGCAGTGTTATTTTTTCGATTTTAGACTGTTGGTGAATCTGTGAAAGGTAGGCAGCCAGATTGCTCAGCTTCCTGCTGATCAAGTCGGTCTGCTGAATGGGACCTAAAGGCTAAAGTATACGTGGTAGTATTAATTGGATATTGCAAATCGTGAACTATTTGGTTGTGCTGTACCTATTTTTTATCCAGACAAATAAGTCGGTCATTAATTTGGCAAAAATCAGTACAGATAAATAGCTAAGGAATAAGTGAAAGTAGTTAATCGACCCATACATTCTAAATAATCCTAGTCCGACAAGCATAGGTTTGAAAATAAAAGACAAAATGACTGCTGTAAAAATCGAATGCAAATAATATTTTTTATTGCTGTCCATGGTCGATTGATATACGAATATAAAAGTTATTGGGATAAGGCTGGAGTCGAGTGTAATCCCGGGTAAAGCCGGAATCACCGGAAAAGGATAATTCCAATAACCCATATTTCTCCCAAATAAATCGTGGTATCCGAATGACATATGGATACTGTAGCCATAAAAGAGAATTTGAAATAGCTTGTTTTTATTAACTTTCAAAAAGAGAATCACGAGAGGTGCCACTAGGAATAAGACCATCAGCCAATACTCAAAAGAGGTATATAAAGCATAATCCCACCAATACTGATTTAATGCCTTTTGCCCTTCCTTACCCATCTCGACAATTTTATCAAAGCGTGAAAGACGAATATCTTCCAAATTAATCACCCTTTTAGATCCGGCTTTGCATACATATCTATAGATTGTCATGTTCAATAATTTCGTATGCACTGTGTAAGGATGTGGAAAAATATTATCCAAAAATGAGTAAGTTCATCATTATGCGGGAAAAGAGAAAGATAATCATAGGAACTTTGAGATTCTCACTATTAGGAGGTATTGTTATGCCGTTTAACTATACGGAAGAAGATGGCCGGTTTGTTGCAAAGGATTCAGATGGACTCGAAGTAGGGGAAGTCACATATACTCGTGACGGAGATGAGGTCCTTGTCATTAACCATACGGGTGTCGACCCTGCCAACCGCGGCCAGGGAGTAGCGGAGGAACTGGTTCACCAAGTTGTAGAGAAGGCGAAGAATGAAGGCTTGAAGGTGGAGCCGGTTTGTTCCTTTGCGCAAAAAGAATTTGAGAGAAAAGATGAATATAAAGAAGTTCTAAAACAATAGCTAGAATGCCTTTGAGTTTAGCTCAAAGGCTTTTTCCCCTGGGTTGACATGAAAATACCCTGCGTGATAAAATTATCTCGAATTCAAGATATTATGTTTTTTTCGCAGTCATTAAGGATAAAGTAAGAATAGATATTTTTTGTATTGATATCTCGGTTTCGAGATAAAGGGGGAGTTAATTTGAACGAATTAAGAGGGATTCACCATGTTACCGCCATTACCAGCAGTGCGGAAAAGAACTATGAGTTTTTCACATATGTGCTAGGGATGCGCCTTGTAAAAAAGACCGTCAACCAGGATGATATCCGAACTTATCACTTATTTTTCGCGGACGATAAAGGATCTGCAGGCACGGATATGACATTCTTTGATTTCCCAGGGATTCCTAAGGGGTCACACGGAACGGACGAGATTTATAAAACCGGATTCAGGGTGCCGACTGATGAAGCGCTGGAATACTGGGTGAAGCGTTTTGATAAATACGACGTCAAGCATACTGGTATTAAAGAACTTTTCGGCAAAAAGACGATTTCATTCGTCGATTTTGATGATCAGCAATACATGCTGGTTTCCGATGAACACAATGAAGGTGTTGCATCAGGAACACCTTGGCAAAATGGTCCGGTACCGTTGGAGTACGCAATCACAGGACTTGGGCCGCTCCATATTCGGATCTCGCGTTTCGATTATTTTAAAGAGGTACTGGAAAAAGTCATGCATATGCGTGAAGTTGGGCAGGAAGGTTCCCTCCATCTATTTGAAATGGGTGAAGGCGGGAACGGCGCGCAGGTTATTGTGGAGGACAATAAAGTGCTGCCTGCAGGACGCCAGGGATTCGGCACCGTGCATCATGCCGCATTCCGTGTTGCCGACACATCGGTTCTCTATGAGTGGATCGATCATATGAAGGCTGCTGGATTCGGCACATCCGGTTATGTCGACCGATTCTTCTTTGAATCCTTGTATGCGCGAGTGGCACCAGGAATCTTGTTCGAATGGGCAACAGACGGACCAGGCTTCATGGGTGACGAACCATATGAAACACTTGGTGAAAAGCTTTCATTGCCGCCATTCCTGGAATCGAAGCGGGAGCAGATCGAGGACTTTGTGCGGCCGATTGATACTGTCCGCAGCACGCGTAATATTGAAAAAGAGTATCTGTAAGCGAGTTTGTCATAGAAGATTAGTGGAAATACCTTAATGTAGTATAAAATAAGGGAGGCAATCAATATGGTCAAATTAGCCGTGATTTTTTATAGCATGGGCGGAACGAATGTGCAGCTTTCGAAATGGGCTGCAGAAGGCGCAAAAGAAGCCGGAGCAGAAGTGAAGGTTTTTAAAGTGAAGGAACTGGCGCCTGAATCAGCGATTGAAGGAAATGAAGCATGGAAAGCAACTGTTGAAGCCACAAAGGATATTCCTGAAGTGACTCCAGACGATCTTGAATGGGCAGACGCGATTATTTTCAGCGTTCCTACACGTTTCGGAAACATGCCATCTCAGATGAAGCAATTTCTTGATACGACTGGCGGCCTCTGGGCACAAGGCAAGCTGGTGAACAAAGTCGTGAGCGCCATGTCCTCCGCGCAAAACCCGCATGGCGGACAAGAAGCGACCATCCTATCACTATACACAACAATGTACCACTGGGGTGCAATCGTCGCAGCCCCTGGCTACAGTGACCCAGTAACATTCGCAGCCGGCGGCAATCCATACGGAACGAGCGTAACAGTCGACCAGGACGGCAACATGATTGAAGACGTCGAAGCAGCGGTAAAGTACCAGGCGAAGCGGACTGTGACAGTTGCTGGTTGGGTTAAGAACGGAAATCAATAAGAATGCATTTGCAGCCTAACTCCTTTTGTGGAGTTAGGCTGTTTTTTATGGGGCGAAATGTTTAATTTTGATCATGGACGAAGGATGAAATGTCTAATATTAGGGGGTTAATAAGACATTTCGAATGAGAGAACAGAAGAAAGTGTCTTATAGAGGGGGTCTATCGGCCAAACGGGAGACGGAATCCCGAGGAAGTGTCCGATAGAAGAGGTCTATCGGCCAAACGGAGGGTGGAACGACGAGGAAGTGTCCGATAGAAGAGGTCTATCGGCCAAACGGAGGGAGGAACGACGAGGAAGTGTCCGATAGAAGAGGTCTATCGGCCAAACGGGAGGGGGATCACGAGGAAGTGTCCGATAGCTTCGTTACCTGGAAACCGGCGTGAAAACAAAAAGCCCAATCCACACAAGGATTGAGCTTCTCAATGATTATTTCAAAAATCCTGGCTGTTCATAGCTTGGGTTCGGGTATTTATAAAATCCTTCACCTGTGGCTACACCCAGTTTTCCTTTGTCGATGTACTCCGTTTTCAACAGGTTTGCGAGTTCTTTAAACTGCGGAACTCCGGCTTCACCCTTAGCGTTGGCGATGTTGTATGCTGTGGTGATGCCGACGATGTCTAAAATCGCGAATGGTCCCTTTGGTGCTCCAGTTGCGATCATCCATGTCTTATCGATGGTTTCAGGGTCGGCGACTTCCTTCATTAGCAACATTTGACCTGCTTCAAGGAATGGGACCAATAACGAGTTCAGGATATAACCGGGCTGCTCTTTGTATAGTGGCAAGGCAACCATTCCGATGGCTTTCGCGAATTCCAGCAGGTCGTTAAATACGGCCTTGTCAGTGCCAGGATGCATCATGACTTCGGCGGTGTTATTTTTCCAGATTTCATTCGCGAAGTGAAGAGCAAGGAATTTTTCCGGACGACCTGTTGCTTCTGCAAATTGGCTTGGCAGCAACGTAGAAGTGTTCGTCGCGAATACCGTCTTCTCAGGTGCGACTTGTCCTAATTTACCGTAAAAATCAGTCTTGATATCGACAACCTCGGGCACTGCTTCAATGACGAGGTCAGCGTCAGCAACCGCCTGCGAGAGGTCACTGTAAAACGAAAGTCGGTTGTAAGCGGCATCGAGGTCCTGCTCAGATGCTCCAAGATCCTCCTGGTAACGCGGCTTCAGCTTTGTGATCCGCTCCTTCGCGCGCTCGAGCGCTTCATCGTTAATATCGTAGACTGAAACGTTGAATCCATGGTAAGCAGTTTGGAAAGCAATCTGGCTTCCTAAAACGCCGCTTCCGGCGACAGTAATGTTTTTATAATTCATGGCAATTCTCCTTTCTACAATATTTATTTACCCTCATTTATTATTCTTAAAAAGTATTTTTCTTACACGGAGACAAAACACAATTACTGGTTTGGATTTTATCATATTGGGGATGGAGGAATGGCAGAAGTGCTTATTGAAGAGGCTTAACAGACATTTTGAAAAGCGGAAGAGGTGGAAATGTCTATAAAAAGAGGTTTCTTGGACATTTTGAGAAGCGGAAGAGGTGGAAATGTCTATAAAAAGGTGTTTCATAGACATTTTGGGAAGCGGGGAGCAAGGAAATGTCCATAAAATAAGGTTTAATAGACATTTCAGGTCGCAGTTGAACATGAAATGTCCATTATCCTTACCTTCATTCATGTTGCTGGTGGCCTCGCAAAATTTGCGAAAAACACCTGGTCTAAAATCCCCTCCTCAGAAAAGTCCCCTAACCAATACCATCAAACGTATCTCCGTAAATATGACCCGATAATGATCCATGCGCCACCATACAGTCCGCCGATCAGGATGCCTGCGAGCAGCGGGTTCAAAGGAACCATTCCAAAAAGATATACAATTACAATAGGTGTTTGAAGGATGAAGAGCAGTGAGCTGTATCGAGGTGTGCTGGTGTGGTGCAGGATGGCGTACCCAAGTGGAAGGGCTCCAATATGGATGGCGAGGCTGCCGATGCCTGTGCTGATATTGATGAAGTCAAGCAATGCTCCGAATCCAATCAGGCCGTGAAAAATGAAGCCGGCTGTGCCGATGCCGAACAGCCCAAGTCCGAGAGCGGAAAGGAGGAAGCCTATTTTCCAAACCCAACCACCGGCGGAGGGATCCTGATTCCTGAAGGCAAAAAGGCCATGCAATAAAAACCAGGAGGATATCAATAACATTAGGTTGTTTACGTAATAGGCAAGGTGACTGGTGTCATGAAGGATTGCATCTGCACCGGCTGTCAGGTCTAGATAGCCTTGCCAAATCCAGTTTGCCCCCATGAGAAAACCGCCAATAATCGCAGCATTAGCAGCAAAGCGAAGCTGGCTTTCTTTACAGTTTGATGAAACTGTCATATGTTATCACTCCCCAGATGATGTAAAATAAATATATGGATGGTACTGGGTATATATTCCTTTATGTAAAATCGCAGCTTTCCATTCTTATGGAAGGGTATATTAAGGGAAAACAGTAAATAAAGGAGGTAACCCAAATGACGAATAATCAAGCGGGCTGGAATATCGATAATAGCTATTCACGCCTGCCTAAAATATTTTATAGTCTGCAAAATCCCACACCTGTAAAAGATCCTGAATTGGTGATCTTCAATGAGTCTCTTGCGGAAGAGCTTGGTCTGAACCCGGAAGCCTTACAGGCTGATGGAGGAGCAGCTCTGTTTGGAGGCAACGAGATCCCAGAAGGCGGGACACCGCTTGCTCAAGCCTATGCAGGTCATCAATTCGGCCATTTCACTATGCTTGGGGACGGGAGGGCAGTTCTGTTGGGAGAGCAGATTACTCCTGATGGTGAGAGGTTTGACATCCAGCTGAAAGGTTCAGGGCGGACGCCATACTCTCGTGGAGGAGACGGGCGCGCAGGACTCGGGCCGATGCTGCGTGAGTTTATCATCAGCGAAGCGATGGTTGGTTTGGGGATTCCGACTACCAGAAGTCTGGCAGTGACGACAACGGGAGAGCAAATCATCCGTGAAACAATGCAGACCGGAGCAATTCTGACCCGTGTGGGAGCAAGCCATCTCAGGGTGGGAACATTCCAATTTGCCGCAAACTGGGGTAAGACCGAGGACCTGAGGGCACTGGCTGATTATGCGATCGAGCGCCATTATCCCAAAGTCGAAGGGGAAGATAACCGCTATCTTTCCTTTTTGAGGAAAGTAATCAAGCGCCAGGCAGCACTGATTGCAAAATGGCAGCATGTTGGTTTTATCCACGGGGTCATGAACACTGATAACATGACCATCAGCGGCGAGAGTATTGACTATGGACCATGTGCTTTCATGGATACGTACGACCCGGCGACCGTTTTCAGTTCGATTGATCGGGATGGGCGCTACGCCTATGGGAATCAGCCGTATATCGGCGGCTGGAATCTTTCTCGTTTTGCGGAGGCCTTATTGCCTTTGCTGCATGAAGATGAGGACGAGGCGGTAAAAATGGCGGAGGAAGCTCTTTCTGAATTCCCGGAAATGTTTGAGTCGGAATTCATATTCGGAATGAGGCTGAAGTTGGGTATTTTTAATGAGGAAAAAGATGATAAAGCGCTTATTTCTGGCCTGCTTAATCTAATGCATAAGCATAAGGCCGACTTTACGAATACGTTTAAAGCTTTGACATTTAATCAGCTGGAAGGATGGGAGTTATTCCAGAATGAGGAGTTCAAGAAATGGCATGAAGAGTGGCAGGCAAGACTTGGACGCCAGGAGCAGTCGAAGGAAGATGTGCATGAGCTGATGCGCGATAATAATCCGGGTGTGATACCTCGAAATCATAGGGTAGAGGAAGCACTCGTGGCTGCAGTGAATGGCGACATGAGTGTCATGGTCAAATTGCTCGAAGTCCTCGCCAACCCATATGAGCACTCAGCTGAGCAGGCCGAATTCTGCAAGCCTGCCCCGCCAGCGGCAAGACCTTATCGCACATTTTGCGGGACTTGATTTGCCTTGTCATCACGATCATGACGGACAAAAAAACCGGTGGAATTGCGAAAAAGTGTCCGTCATTCGAGTCATGATGGACAAAAGCGCCAGGGAAACCCGAAAAAGTGTCCATCATCAGGGTCATGACGGCCAAAACCTCGATGAAATACTAAAAAAGGCAGTCCCTGAGCTATTCTTGCTCTCAGGACTGCCTTTTTATTATTTTCCTTCTGCTGCAGCTTCTTTCTGATCTTTCTCAAAGAAAAGAATCAAGGCTGGCAGCAGCATGCCGCGCACGAGGAAGGTGTCGATCAGGATTCCGACTGCGACGATGAAGCCGAAGACGAACAGATCGGCGATCGGCATCGTGGTCAGGGCGGCGAATGTCGCGGCCAGGATGACGCCGGCTGATGAAATCACTCCGCCGGTATTGCGGATCGCGATTTCTAGGGCATCTTTGACTTTGTGTGCCTTGCGCTCTTCCATGAATCGGGAGGCGAGGATGATGTTATAATCGATTCCCAATGCCACCAAGAAGATGAAGGCGTAGACTGGAACGCGCGAGCTTAGGGCTTCGAAGCCGAATAAGACGTCGACGAGGAAGATGCCCAGTCCCAGCGCAGATAAGTAAGATAACAGGATGGTTCCCATCATGTAGATGGACATCTTGATCGAACGAGTGAGAGCGTACAATAGAACCAGGATCAACACCGTTTCCAGAAGGACGATTTTTACGATATCGTGGTTATTGATTTCCCGCTCGTCCAAAAGCTTTGCTGTGACTCCGCTATAATATGCTTCTCCATCAATCGCAAGCTCCTCCAATAGCTCAGGAGTTTTCGAGCGCAAATTCCCGATAAAATCAATCGCTTCTATAGAGTACGGATTCATTGATAACGCTACGCTAAGCTTCATTGCATGTGCATCTTCGGATAGTGCGGACATCCGGACGGAGGCTATCTCGTCATAGCTTTGCCACTGATCAACGATGGCTTTAGTATCTTCCTCGGTAAAAGAATCCTCACTGACAACCAGCAAAGTCGTTGGTGCCAGTTCCCCTTTGTCATAGCGTGCCTCGACGATTTCATAGCCAACTCGTGAAGGCAGGTCCTCAGGGAATTTTTTTACCGTATCAAACTCAAAGTCGAGATTGAAGACATTGAATGCTGTAAGAACTAAAAATACAGCAACGATCCCGCCTGAGATTCCCGGTTTGTTAACCACGAACCTGGCGACCGGTCCCCAGATGCCGTGCTTGACTTCGATTTCCTGGCCGTATTTAGGCACCTTCGGCCAGAATGCTTTGCGGCCAAATAAGGTGAACAGCGCCGGCAGCAGAGTAACTGAAGCAATCATGATAAAGAACATGGCAGTCCCGAATACAGGCGCGAAGTTCAGGTAATCACGGAAATCGGCGAAAAACAGGATGAGCATGGCGGCGAGAACAGTGCCTCCTGCGAAAAACACAGGCTCAGCTGTTGCGCGCATCGCATATTTCATCGCTTCATATTTACTTTCATATTTGTTCAGTTCCTCGCGATAGCGGGAGAAGACGAACAAGGAATAGTCAATGACCGCTGCAAAAAGCAGGATACTCATGATGGATGAAGTCTGGCTGCTGACCTCCAGGCCGCCTGCACCCATCAGTGCCACACTTTGATTCACGACCTGATAGACGATGACAGTCGCGAGCAGTGGGATGATCGCAAGCAGCGGCGAACGATAAATGACAATCAATAAGATCAAAATAATCAGAACGGTAGCAATCAACAGGACAAAGTCAGCTTGTTCGAACAGCTTGACGGTGTCCCCGGCAATCCCGGCTGGACCGGTAATGTAAAACTCTGTGCTTTCAAGGTCTTCGGCAATCTCGTTGCCAGTTTCCAGAGCCTTGTCATTGATTTCAGAGTACTGGCTGTTTCCAAGCCCTTTTTCGAGCTCCATTGGCACAATCATCGTCGAACCGTCTTCTGAGATGAATCCTCCTAAAGCTTGAGGAGGAAGGGCGTTGATATCAACAATGGTTTCGATACCGTCAATATCCTCAGCGATGATTCCATTGAGGATTTGCTTGACTTCATCCAGGTTGATGTCGCCGTTTTTATTGTGGAAAACGAGGATTCCTGGTGTTCCTTGTTCGTTCGGGAAAAGTTTTTCCGTCTTTTTCTCAGCGATTATCGATTGTGCTTCATCAGGAAGCGATTGGAAATTGGTTGTTTTATATTCACTAAGCATTGGCCCTGCACTTAAACCAACCATGAGGACCAGCCAGGCAATAAGCGTGATCCACATTCCACGCTTTGTTGAAACCCAATCCGTGATTGGGTGCAATAGCTTTTCCACTAGTAAACCTCCCTAATAAGATTCCATACTAATCTTACCATTCTATTTCTCTATAAAAGAAGGCGTTTCTGTTAAAGATGATCAACGCATATAAGAGTCATACCATTTATCCCAATCGGGACCGAGCGAGTAGGTGACTGCCTTTGACTCAAGCTTTGGACAGTCTTTGACGCAGATGCCTCCGACGATGAATCTCAGAGATGGATTCATCTGCAGTGTTGAAGAAATCCAATCCTCGACCTTGCGAATCGGGGCCGGGTTGGTCATGGATATTGCGACAACACTGATGTCTTTCATTTTAATCAAATCTGCTAATCCCTCAAGCGGAGTATTCGGTCCCAAATAGATGACGTCATGGCCTTTCTTTTTTAAAAAAAGGCTGAAGACCATCAAACCGATCTGATGCTGCTCTCCTTCTGGACAGAACGCCAGCACTTTCTGGAGTGCTGGATTAACAGGAAGGACTCTCAAGAACTGTGTGCAGCGGTTGATGATGAACTGTGAAGCAAAATGCTCCTGGGCAACCGAGATGGATCCATTCTCCCATTCATCACCAACCTTATACAAAACCTGGACTAATATATGGTGGAACACCTCTTCATAGTCATACAGAGAAAAAGCGAGGTCGGCAATCTGGTTTGCCTCCTGGGTATCAAGGTTGACCAGGGCTTTGTAAAGCTTTTCTTTTAGCTCACCGTACTTGTCATTTTGTGATGGAGGCGGGGTGGAAGCGGGAGGGGACTCCTGCAGCATCCTGACCGCGTCACTGATTTTCATATTTTTTTCATGTACTTGAGTCTTGATCCACTTAAGTGTTTCGAGGTCCTTTTCGCTATATAAACGGTGACCGCCCTCCGTCCTGGTAGGAGATACGACATTGTACCGGTTTTCCCAGGCCCTGATCGTGACGGCGGGTATATCCAAAATTTCTGATACTTGCTTGATGCTATACAAATTTTTCACCTCCACTCACCATTATAGATAAGTTATACAAGTGTTACACAATAAAAAAGCTGTTAAATCAACACTTTAACAAAATTATATAAAATGTTTGCTTAATTTGTATAGGTTTTGTATAATTAATCTCGTAAAGTTATACAAAAATTATACAATGGGTGGTGTCAAAATGAAAACGTTGAATTTGGTATCATTAGTATTGCTTATTGTCGGCGGTTTAAATTGGCTATTGGTTGGATTATTTGAATGGGATTTGGTCGGAGGACTTTTCGGCGGCATGGACAGCCCGATCGCAAAAGTGGTCTATATCCTTGTAGGGCTCGCAGCCATTTACAGCATTACGCTTTTATCTAAAGTGAATAAATAGGGGAAGGGGCGTACAGAAGCTGATCTGTACGCCTTTTGCATGCATCTTGAATTAAATCCCTGATATCGCTATTCTATAAGAAGTAATCGTCGAAACAGGGGGAGCAAGCAGTGGATAAAAGAGAAATTGAATATAAAATCGTCGAATTGAAAGATGAGTATTTGCAGCTTCAGCATAATCTCGAAAAATTAGAATCTGTAAAAGGAAACCTGCATCCGCTGGAGAAGAGGCTTGCCGCGATTGAAGAGGAATTAAGCTCTTTGAACACAATGCTTCGTAATTTATAGAAAGATGAGCCTGTTCGGAAAAGGAATCAGGCTTTTCTTTTTGGGAGAAGGCCGGGTTTAGAGTATCAAAAATTTGAAAAAATTACATTTTATCCTTCACCAAAGCCAATCACTACCGCAAACAAAAATTATTAATCAAACGTTTGATTAAACATATTTTTCCATCTTCCAGTTATAGGGCTACCCTGGAATATTGAAAAAATGAAAGGCATGAGCCCAGGTCCTATGCCTGACTCATGCCTTTATTAATACCGTGAATCTATTAATTTACTTCTATTTTTCGGCCTTCACGAGCAGAGGTCCTGACTGCGTCCAATACTTTTTGAGTGGCATGTCCATGCTCGAAATCTGCTAGATAAGGATGCTTTTCGCCAGAAACCAGTGTTTCGTGGAGCGCATCCAAAGCCCTTTGGAAGCCATTATAATAGCGTGCTGCAATCTGCGGCATAGTTGAAGGTGCTTCAAGAGCGGGTGCCAGCTCGACTTCTTGAAGTGCTGAATTCCCTTCAGAAAGCAGGAGTTTGTTGTCATCCAGCATCACAAGTGTGCCTTCTGTACCGTAAACCTCAAGGCGCCAGGTGTGCTCAGTTTGGCGTGCTGCAGAGAGGAGTTCAAGTGTAACTGTAGCCCCGTTTTCCAAAGAACCAATAATCTGGAAAGCATCGTCCGCTGTTCGATGTTCAGTATTCCCGTGGTCATCAGTTTGAGTAGGGATATGAATGGGCAACTGGGCAAACACTTCCTTAAAGGTGCTGTTCATCCACCATTGAAGGGCGTCGGTCATATGGGAGCCGATCGCGCCTAGCATTCCGCCGCCCTTTTCCTCTTGGCCAAGCCAGCCGCGAGGTTTTGAAATTAAGCCGGTATAATTCGCAAAGGAGCACTGGTATCGGGCATGCATTATCTCACCGAGTTTTCCGCTCTCCATGATTTCTTTTACCTTTGTACGAGCCGGAAGGAACCGGAACTCGTGGTTGATCAGTCCAAGCCTACCAGCCTTGTCTCTTTCTGAAATCATTTCTTCTGTTTCGGCAACATCCAAAGCCATTGGTTTCTCACACACAACATGTACGCCTTTTTCGAAAACGGCAGCAACCATTTCCTTATGTAAATGGACTGCAGAAGCAACTACCACTAAATCGAGCTTCTCCTGCTCAAGCATCTGACGCCAGTCGGTATAGATATTTTCAATCCCGCTGGCCTTCCTAGCTTCCTCCACATTGCCCCTTGATACACTGGAGATAGCCACTACCTCAAATCCTTCATGGTGTTCCATCATCGGTGCATGAACTTTCGCGCCAAAACCTGTACCGATTATGCCTGCTCTAAACTTTCCCATAAACCCAACTCCTGTCCAGAATTTAGTTTAATAGTAAATCCGGAAGGGAGGAATGTAAATGAATATAGTATAATGATGGAAAATACAAGGTGAGGCGGGAGTTATTTTGAACATAGGGGATTTACTATTTCAGGTTATTTCTTTCATTTTCATGATAGGTATTGTAGCGGCTGTTTTTTATGCTGTCAGGTCACTTATAATAAAGCAGCCGGACAATCAGAAGAGCATGGAACAAAAACTTGACCGAATAATTGAGCTGCTGGAGAAGGACAATAAAGAGTAAAACAAGTCGCTAGCTGCGTGGTATAATAGGAACTTAGGTTTTAACGAATTTTACATATAATTGCACGGATGCCTGAAAAGCCTCCGCCTGGCGATCATATATGGAGGTATGAAAGATGAATAAGCGATGGACGATCGATAAAATTAAAGAGTTTGTGGAGAAAAATTCAGAGAGTAAGATCTTAACGACAGAGTATCACGGTTTTTCGCAAAAATTAGAATTCGAATGCGAATGCGGCAATAAATTTGAAAAAACATTCAAGAAATTCAAGGATAATCACCAGCGGAAATGCGAAGTGTGTCAGCCGCCAAAAGCGTCACGTTGATAATTGATAATTCACGAGAATTGAAAAGGAAGAGCTGAGATAAGTTCGAGCTCTTCCTGAGTTACTCTTACCCTTCGCCCACATAGGTGTTAATGACGTTTCGATTTATCACTGCATTTCTTGATAATCGAACTTCCTTCATCAGCGATCCATCTTCCGAT
This sequence comes from Mesobacillus jeotgali, assembly GCF_014856545.2. Taxonomy (NCBI): domain Bacteria; kingdom Bacillati; phylum Bacillota; class Bacilli; order Caryophanales; family Bacillaceae; genus Mesobacillus; species Mesobacillus jeotgali. The sequence continues at coordinate 455,351 of NZ_CP109811.1, forward strand.
TCAGGGTTAATCAAATTCAGATTATCTACATATCCTGGCGGTGTTACTTCCAAAAGCACATAACCCCCGAGCTTCAAAGTTTCTCGTGGTTCTTCCCAAATGACAATCCCTTCTTCGTTGGTCATTCCAATCATTTTTACCTCATCCGTGAATTGGCCTGTTGTGCTGTCCCAATAATCTTCCCACGACAAATCTGCGATATCAATCCCAGAAAGCTCTCTGGCAAGGATAAAGGTAATATTTCCTGGCTGACCGTCTCTTGGCCCGCCAATAATTTCTTTGGTGACGTTAATATTATCTTCAGGTACTGTTGGGACGGCTGTGCCAATCGTGAAGTTTGTTCGCAATGTCAGGTCTTCTTCTGGCGGAAAATCAGGGTCTGTACTCATAGAGACAAAGTATCTAGCACTAAAATTTTGCGTTGTCTGGAAAAGTGTCGCTGTATATAAATTGAATGCTGTTGTCTCCGGGCCAATGATGACTTGCCCTTCACCAAGGATGCGGTTGCTTCCTGATTGTTCTACCCGCACATAATAGGTGGTTGGTACAAGGATTGGGGTGTATTCGACCAGATTCTCGACGTTAATCATAACTTCCTGCGCGCTCGTAAAAACCTCCTGAGTTGGGTAGATTAATTCGATTTCTGGAACAGCAGAAACTGTTAATTGTGCAAACGCAGTAAAGCTGCCATCAACTGTTTCAGCGGTAATTACTGCAAAACCTGGTGAAATAGCCGTAACCAATCCTGTTTCTGACACGTTGGCAACATTCGTGTCTGATGAACTCCAAATCACATCTTTAGTTGTCGCGTTTTCAGGCGACACAGTTGCGGTTAATTGCAGGGTACTGCCGACAAAAAGAGTCGATGTTGCCGGTTGGACGCTGACTCCGGTTACTGGAACTGCTGGTTCTGGTATTGGGTCGACTGAGATAAGTAACTCAGCCGTTAAATTTGTATTTTCCACTTCTCCAATCAATGTATAGGAAGCAGCTGGATCCAATGGGATGACAAATGTTGTTCCGACCAGATCTCCTGAGGCTGCTTGCCAGGATACCGGCACGTTCATGGTTGAGCCATTGCTCAACACGACTGAAACGGTTTCAGGAAGAACTACAACTTGCCCCCTGACAGCGGTAATTGGCTGGGGATCTATTATAGTCTGAATACTAGAGACTGTTACAGAAGTTGAAGCTGTAAATCCTCCCTCATCACTGATAGCAGTGATGATCGCTGTCCCTTCAGAGGTAGCTGTCACCACCCCCTGATCATTGACAGTAGCTACAGCTGTATTACTGCTTTCCCAGGAGATTCCCTGGTTATTGGCGTTTTCAGGAAGTATGGTTGCGGTTAATTGTCCTTGTTCACCAACGAGCAGTACCAATGGTTCGGAATCAATCCTTATTCCTGCGACAGGTATATCGCTTGCTACATACTCCAGTGTTTCTGTCACAAATTTTTGTCTTCCGATTAAACGGATTTGTTTAGCTGGTGTGATAAACCCTGGAATGTCTTCTCCTCTAATAGCCACATCCCCACTCGGATCGGTTGCAAAGGTAGCAACTCCATTAACGGTGCGGACGACCGTGATCACATCTTCTCTTATTAAAGATACATTGACTTCATCAGGATGAGGGACACCCTTAGGCCATAAGACAGTGACTGAAAGAATGACCTGCCCAGGTTCTGTGCCAGGATCAGGCCTGCCTCGATCTACATACCTAGTTATTTCACTTGTTCTCAACGTGACAATATCCGTCCCACCCTGGTCATTGTCAACCTCGAGTCTTATTAAACTATCTGTAACTTCTACTAAAACTCCTGTGACTGGTTCGGCCTGAGAGGAAGTGTAAACTTCCAACCGCCTTCCAATAAGGTTCTGCAGTGGCTCAGTAAGTGGGTCATCTTCTTCGCATCCGCCTTCTGTAGCAGGTACAAAGCCGATAATATCTCTTATCTGATAAACGCCAACCAATGGTGCCTCTCCTGGTTCTTCATGTTCCGATGAAATTTGCATTCTGGCAATTTCATCTGTTACCTCAATCAGTCTTCCAGTTATATTGGGTCTCCTTGCTCCAGGGGGACTTGCAGGGAGGATTAATTGGATTCTTTGATTGAGTGAGGCTCTTAATTGCGCGATTAATTCTCCATTTCCGCAATCTTCTGAGGGCGGGCGATAATTTTCCAGCTGACCGATTCTCTCCTCGTGCTCATTAACAAGTTCAATTAAACTATCGAGTGTTTCTTTTATACACTCAATTTCACGATCCCATTTTCCTCTATCTTTTTTTAGCAATATCCTTCACTCCTTTCGGTATTCTGTTTACATAATATGTGTTGGATTGTAAGACCGTAAGTGCATGTACCTAGATATTATTGTTTCGTTGCACCAACCTGTAACGAGTGGGCAGGGGGGGTACTATTTTTATTGCAATTGGACCAAAATGATGCAAGAATCACTATTAGTAAAAGAAGCCTCAACCACAGCAGGATTCACGCTTCTTCTTGTTGAAGTAAACGAAGACAAACATACAGGAGCAACCAGGCTATGAAGAGATATATGCTGAAAAAGAATTTCAGGGGATTGAAAAGAGGCACACAATTTTATTTGATTGCTGAGTCTGAATTTATTGGTGTTAAAGAGTATGTGCTGAGAACAAAAGACTTATCGACCAGAATTGCCATCAGTGAGAGTGAGATGCGCGGGAATTTTATTCTATTGAATTAGGGGAGAAAGAACATGTACTTGCTATTATCCATTCTGTTAAGTATGGTTCTGGGCTACTTACTATTTGTCTTGGGGCCGATTGTGGGCGGGATTGCTGCTTTTGGAATCATAGTGGGCAGTTTATTCATAGGGATTTACTTGCTGAATGATATCCGCAAAAGGCTGGCGAGCGATTCTCCTGTTGAAAAAGAGGTTCAAAAGCAGCAGGTGACAGAAGTTGTTCCGGAGCACTTAAAGAGTCCAGGTGATTATAAAAAGTATCTGGAAGGCAAAGAGAGGGGATTTTAAATGCAGTTCACAGCAATAGTAGTTTTTGCGATTGTCTGGGGTGGTTTGATGATCTATTTCCTGACGCCTTTTCACGGTAAAATCGAAAGAAACCCTAATGATCCGTTCACCAAAGCATTGCAGGAAAGCATGACCAGGTTGATTTTACATAAAAAAGCCATTCTTGCCTTTCTATTATTATTGGTTACGCTAATGAGTATAAGATCATATTTTATATCGGCTGAAGAGTATGCCCGGCTCCACGCAATAACCAGGGAGTCGGGGAATCCTGCTATTTATATGGTCAGTGTGGTCTTGTATGCGGCATTATTGTATCTTTTACTGGCAGTCAGGTGGGCCTTGAAATCAGCAAAGTGATTGGAGAGAATTGTTGTGAAAGAAATTATTTTAAAATCCCTGGCAAAAATAGAAGAAGATTATGATGTGAAAATTCTTTATGCTGTTGAATCCGGCAGCAGGGCATGGGAGTTTCCGTCGAAGGACAGTGATTATGACGTCCGATTCATCTATGTACATAAAAAAGAAGATTATCTGACGATTGACCAGATGGGCATCGGCAAGAAAAGAGATGTGATTGAATTGCCGATTAACGATTTGCTGGATATAACAGGCTGGGAACTGACCAAAGCCCTGAAATTATTCAGAAAATCGAATCCGCCGCTGATGGAATGGCTGCGTTCAGGAATCGTATACTATCAGGCTTTTTCGACCATTGACCAGATGAAGGAGCTCAGCAAAGAAGTTTTTGCGCCGAACTCCTGTCTGCATCATTATTTGAATATGGCGAGCAATAATTTCAGGGAGTACCTGCAGGGAGATCAAGTCAAAATCAAGAAATACTTTTATGTCCTAAGGCCAGTTCTGGCTGCAAAATGGATCGAGAAATACAATGAGTTTCCGCCGCTTGAATTTCCAGCGTTATTAGAGGACCTGCTTCCGGAAGGTGAATTGAAGAAAGAGATTCACACCTTGCTGCAAAGGAAAATCAGCGGTGATGAACTGGATTATGAACCGAAAATTGAAGTCATCAACGAATTCCTGAACGAGGAGATTGCACGCCTGAAAGAATATACCTCAACACTGAATGTTGAATTGCCAGATTTCACACCTCAGCTTGACCAGCTTTTCAGAAATACGTTGGAAGAAGTGTGGGTTTAGTGATTAGGAGAAAAAATAAGGGGGACTACATATGTCAAAAGGAAATAAAGAACTGACGAGAGAACGGCAGGAAGAACTGCTAGGGACGTTGAGCGCCCGTTTTGAGAAAAATATGGTCCGTCATGAAGGCCTTGAATGGGCTGAAGTCCAGGCTAAGCTCGAGAGCAATCATGAAAAATTGTGGTCGCTCAATGAAATGGAAGCAACTGGCGGAGAGCCGGATGTCGTTGGCCTTGATTCAGAGACTGGTGAGTACATTTTTTTTGATTGTTCGTCGGAAAGCCCTAAAGGCCGCAGAAGTGTTTGTTACGACCGTGAAGCGCTGGAGGCGAGGAAAAAACACAAGCCGGAAAATAGCGTGATGGATATGGCAAATGCGATGGGCATTGAGCTTTTAACGGAGGAACAATATCGCGAGCTGCAGAAGCTTGGGAATTTTGACTTGAAAACGTCCAGCTGGGTGCAGACACCTGAGAATATCAGAAAGCTTGGCGGGGCGCTCTTTTGTGACCGCCGCTACGATACGGTCTTTGTCTATCACAATGGGGCCGATTCCTACTATGGAGCAAGAGGATTCCGTGGGTCGCTAAGGGTATAGATTTGTATGCCTTAAATAAGGCATTTTCAATGTAAGAGGAGAAAGTGAAGTTTGCTGGTAAAAGAAAAGCCGTTACGGAAGTATCTCCGGAACGGCTTTGTCTATTATTTATCAGAATCTGCAACTTTAACGATCGCTTTTCCGAGATTTGCCCCTTTAAACAAATCCAAAAATGCTTCAATTGTATTCTCAAAGCCTTCTGTAACCGTTTCTTCATACTTCAATTTACCTTCCAAAAGCCAGCTCGCCAATTCTTTGGCACCTTCGCCAAAGCGGGACGAGTAGTTTCCGACTGTGAACCCTTGCATCAAAGAACTAGTCTTAATTAAGTAACCCTGTACACGAGGTCCTACATCTGGCTCTGACTGGTTATACGCTGAGATCGCTCCGCAGACAGGAATCCTCGCGAAGTTGTTCAAAAGAGGGAAAATCGCATCGGAAATCTCTCCGCCGACGTTCTCAAAATAGACATCGATTCCATCAAGACATGCCTCTTTTAGAGAGGAGCTTACATCCTGTGTATTGTAGTTTATTGCTGCATCAAATCCAAGATCATCTAGAAGATAACGTACCTTCTCAGCGGTGCCAGCAATACCAACTACCCTTGCACCTTTGATTTTTGCAATTTGACCCACAATAGAACCGACAGCTCCCGCCGCACCGGAAACAACGACAGTTTCACCTGCTTTTGGCTTGCCGATATCTAATAAACCGAAATATGCTGTAAGACCAGTCATGCCTAATACACTTAAGTATGCCGATACTGGTGCCAGATTCGGGTCGATTTTACGGACCGTATTTTCTTTTGCGATGGAGAACTCCTGCCAGCCTAATGAGCCAATAACGAAATCGCCCACTTCAAAAAGATCTGACTGGGACTCAACCACTTTTCCGATTACGCCGCTTGAAATAGCCTCGTTCAATTTGAACGGCGGGATATAGGATTTGGTGTCATTCATGCGCCCGCGTAAATAAGGATCAACCGAAATATAAATAGTCTGCAAAAGTATTTCTCCTTTTGCCGGTTTTTCTATAGGTACTTCTACAAATTCAAAATGGTCATATGTAGGAACTCCGGTTGGTCTCTTTTTTAGCTGTATTTGCTTTTGAATAGTAATCACCCTTCCTAAATATTCTATAGCCTTAATATACAGGAGAGAAGGGTGTATTCAAATTCATTTGATTTGTTAGGGTGGTATACATAAGAACAGAGCCAATAAATTCTATATAAGATATTAGGCATTTTTTTATTCCTGATTTCCTGCTAATCATTCTATGTTTTACATCTCCTCCTCTTGGGAAGATGAAACTATTAGTTCATATTGATAGGAGGAGTCGGAAATGGCTAAAACGATTTTTATAACAGGCGCCGGGAGCGGGCTTGGCCGCGGGGCTTCACTAGGGCTTGCGAAAAAAGGACACCGGGTGATTGCGACGACTGAGCTGACTTCGCAAAAGACGGATCTGATGCGGGAGGCCGAGGATCAGGGACTTGATATGGAAGTATTCAAGCTTGATATAACGAATGAGCGGGATCGTGAGCAAATCAAGGAGTATGATTTTGATGTGTTTGTTGCGAATGCAGCGATCAATGAAGGCGGTCCGCTGGCTGAGGTGCCGATGGACCGGATCCGTGCGCTTTTTGAAGTGAATGTATTCTCTACGCTGGAAACTGTGCAAATCGCGGCTCGAAAGCTAGTAGATAAGGGAAGCGGAAAAATCATCTTCATGAGCTCGATGGCAGGTATTTCAGCGACACCGTATGTCGGGCCATATACGGCTACGAAGCATGCGGTTGAGGGGATCGCCCAAACAATGAAGTCGGAGTTGGAAAAGCACAATGTAAAAGTGGCGACGATTAACCCGGGCGCATTCGAAACAGGATTCAACAAGCGGGCGGCTGAGGAAAAGTGGAAATGGTACGATGAGGAGAAGAATTTTACCCGGAAAGAGGACATGGAAAAGCAGGAGGAAGGATTAAAGAACCAATTCGATCCTGAGGATATGATTGCGAAAATGGTAGAAATCATCCCTGCCGATCAACATAAGTTCCGGAATGTTTACCCGGAGGAGACGGAAAAGCAGCTGAAAAAGACGCAAGAAGAAAGATGGACGATGGAAATCTAGCATGATAGATAAGAGGCCTGGTATTCGATGAGTGCCAGGCTTCTTTCTGTGCGGCTTCCTTAAATTTTACGTGTAGAGGCTTTTGGTTGTGGTATAGCTTTAATAGACGAAAAATCGCAAGGAGGGGAAAGCATGGCGAAAAAATCAAATGAGCGGATAAAAAGACAGGATGTCGGTGAAAAGCAGACCTGGGATTTAAGTGATCTTTTTGAATCGAAGAGTGATTGGGAAAACGAGCTGAAGGGTGTCAAGGAGGATTTGCCGGAAGTCACTAAATATAAGGGGAAGCTTGGCAATAGTGCAGGCGAGCTGCTCCAATGCCTTGAGGCGAAGGAGAAGCTGTTGGAGCGTTTTAACCTTGTTTCGATGTATGCCAATCTGCGGCTATCAGTCGACCATACCGATTCGGAAAGGCAGAAGGATGGTGCCAGGGTAAGCGATGCTCAATCGACTGTCAATTCAGAGCTTACGTTCGTAGAAACAGAAATCATCAAGCTTCCTGAAGGAAAAGTAGAACAATTTTTAGAAGAAGAGCCAGGATTGGATCCCTTCAAAATGTACTTGAGGAATTTACAGGAGCGCAAGCCTCACGCACTCGGAGAGGAAACAGAGGAAACGCTCGCTGCTCTTGGGTCACTGTTCAGTTCTCCGTACAATATTTACAACCGGGGGAAATTGTCTGACATGCAGTTTGATCCGTTTATCGATGAAGAGGGAAATGAAATTCCTCTTTCTTTTGCTCTTTATTCAGGCAAATACGTGTCTTCGCCGTCGGCAGCTGTGCGCCGCAACTCTTATGAATCTTTTAACAAGACATTGAACCAATATAAGCACACATTTGCAGCCACATATGCCACCCAGGTGAATCAGGAGGTGGCGATGGCTAAGCTTAGGAATTATGACTCTGCCACCGATATGCTTCTGCATGATCAGCAGGTCACCAGGGAGATGTATGATAACCAGCTGGACATCATCCAGGAAGAGCTGGCTCCGCATATGAGGCGTTATGCTAAATTGAAAAAACGCGTCTTAGGTCTGGATAAGATGACGAATGCGGACCTTAAAGCGCCGCTGGATCCAGAGTATAAAATAGAGACCAGCTATGACGAGGCAGCTGAAACGGTCCAGGAAGCACTCGAAATCATGGGGCCGGAGTACAGCGAAATGATCAAGACGGCGCTGTCCGAGAGATGGGTTGATTATGCTGACAATGTCGGGAAGAGCACGGGTGCTTTTTGCTCGAGTCCATATGGAGCGCATCCATACATCCTGATGACCTGGCCGGATACGATGCGCGGTGCGTTCACGCTTGCTCATGAATTGGGTCATGCCGGACACTTTTACTTGGCAGGAAAGAATCAGAGAATGGTTAATACCCGGCCGTCGAGATATTTTATCGAGGCACCATCGACGATGAATGAGATGCTGCTCGGAAACCACTTGTTGTCGAATACGGAGGACAAGCGGAAAAGGCGCTGGGTCATTCTCCAGCTATTGGGGACGTACTATCATAATTTTGTCACCCATCTGCTTGAAGGAGAACTTCAGCGCAGGGTTTACAAACTGGCCGAAGATGGCGAGCCGTTGACCGCTGACTTATTGTCGAGGTTAAAGCGGGAGGTCCTTGAAAACTTCTGGGGAGATTCCGTTGAAATGGATGAAGGAGCAGGACTGACCTGGATGCACCAGCCGCACTATTACATGGGCTTGTATCCATATACGTATTCAGCAGGATTAACAGTCTCGACGCTGGTTTCAAGGCGAATCCTTGACGAGGGCAAGCCGGCAGTGGAAAACTGGCTCGACGTATTGAGGGCCGGCGGGACACTGAAGCCACTAGACTTAATTAAAAAAGCTGGAGTCGATATGTCTGAGCCAGAACCAATCCGCGAAGCAGTCACCTACGTCGGTGAACTGATCACAGAGCTGGAAGAAAGTTTTGAAGAGTAATTTTTTTATAAGGAAACGGCCGGATCCAATGTCAGGATTCGGCCGGGGCATACATAATTATTCGGTAGTGATAAATGCATCAATACCCTGGCTCTCGATTTCATTGACGCGAGTTTCGGCATTTTCACGGTTTGAAAAAGCACCGGCTTGTACCCGATACCAGGTCTGGCCGGAGAGAGCGGTTTCTGCTACATAGCTTTCAATCCCTTTGGAGTCCAGTTCTGCCACTCGCCGCTCGGCATTCACTCTCTGCTGGAAGGAACCAGCGATGACTTTAAAGGCAGCGTCCCCGCGAGTTGGCGTTCCAGTCGCTGTAAGGTTGAACGCTTTTGCAATGCCATTCGCATGTCCTTGTGCCACATTGCGCCGCCAGGATTCCTGCTTCATAAGCTCTGCGTCCTGGGCATTGTCGATAAAGCCGTTCTCGGATAGCATCGCATCCATTTTGGATTCGCGAAGTACATGGAAATCGGCTTTTTTCTTACCGCGGTCATCGAGCTGATTCAGCTTCATCACTTCACTGTGGATGATATCACGGTATCTAGCGGTTGCTGAATTATCCGATAAGCTGCTGTGTATATAATCCTCGTATCCACTGGCAGAGCCGTTGAAGGAATTGATGTGGATTGACAAATAAAAGTCAGCGCCCCAGGCGTTGGCCTCATCCGTCCTCTGGCTCAAATTTTTCGTTATATCGCTTGTCCGACTCATCCTTACATCAATATTTTCATAGTTATTCTCAAGGATGGAGCGGATTTTAAGCGCGATATCCAGGGTCAAATCTTTCTCCAATAGACCATTTCCCTGCGCTCCAGAATCCGAGCCGCCATGGCCTGGATCTAAATAAAGTTTCATATAACCTCCTCCTTTTAGTTAGTCTTAATAGAATATGCCGGAGAAAAGGAATGGTAAGGGTACATGTCCCGACTGGGAAAAGTTGTCTATAATTTGACGGAACATTTTTTGATTTGAATCGTAAAACAAATAAGACTTATTATCTGAGGTGACAGAATGGAAACGAAAATACAGACATCACAAAATGTTGAAATAGAGAGGACCCCGGAAGCGGATTTCAAAAAGATATTGAATATCATCGGGGTATTCATCTTTGCCGGATTGGCGCTGACGAGTGTGACCAACCCGATGCCAGCAAAATACCTCAAGGAATATTTGCTGTTCATCGGAGGAAGTGCCGTGATTTATTACTTCTTGCTGAACATCTACTTCATTGGGGAAACATGGCGAAAAGTGTTTTATGCAAGTCTGGCCGTGCTCGGAATCGGCAGCCTAACGATGGCGATTTATCTGTTTATTTATTCATCACATTAGCAACAGAAACTCCCTGCTCTGGGGAGTTTTTATTATACGAAAAAGTGCTTGTTTAGTCGCTGAATAACTTATTCAGAATTTTCATAATATATTTACTTCAATAAATTTTGAAAGCGTTACCATTCCTAACAGGCTAGTCAGGGCGCGGTTTTTAACTGTTCACATAATCATGTAACATCCTTGAAACAATTCCGGATGTTTGTTAGGTTTAATAACCGTAAGCCCCATGAGGGCAGGAAAAACTTGGACGGCATAATTAACATAAGAATTTTTTTCTGTGTGGTTCGGCTGGTTAGCTCTTATACATTTATATTTGAGAATTAAATTTCATTCTTCAACGTTAGCCGATTTCGATTGTCCAGCTTCAGCGCCTAGCTCCTCGAGACGTTTCGGTCCGCCCAATGAAGTCAAAGACCGACTTCACCGGTCGGCCCTCCAACGCTTGTCGGAGCTGACCGAGGCGCTTGCGCTTTTCAAACCACTATGTTACTTATTTCGTTTAGGGAAAACGAAAAGGAGAGATTTGGTGAGTATTGAAGTATTTATTTCTTTAGCAATTTATTTTATTGCAATGATCCTGATCGGATTGTATGCATACCGCAAAACGTCTGATCTATCAGACTATATGCTTGGCGGCCGTGGACTTGGACCTTCGGTAACAGCGCTGTCAGCTGGAGCATCTGACATGAGTGGCTGGATGTTGATGGGCTTGCCTGGCGCAATGTACACGTCAGGTATTTCCAGTGCCTGGATCGCTGTTGGATTATCGATTGGTGCCTATTTGAACTACCTCATCTTAGCTCCAAGACTTCGAACGTATACGGAGTTGGCAAATGATTCAATCACAATCCCCGATTTCCTTGAAAACCGCTTTTCAGATCATACGAAAATCCTTAAGTCTGTATCTGCAGTCGTTATTATCATTTTCTTCACGCTGTACACTTCAGCGGGTCTAGTTTCAGGCGGTACTTTGTTCGAGTCGGCATTCGGGCTTGATTATCGTATGGGCTTGTTCGTGACAGCTGGTGTTGTTATCGTTTATACACTTTTCGGCGGTTTCCTTGCTGTTAGTTTGACTGACTTTGTTCAAGGTATCATCATGTTCCTTGCGCTTGTTTTGGTGCCGGTGGTTGCTTTTACAGAGCTTGGCGGACCTGGAAACGTGATGGATACTGTTGGAGCCATTGACCCAACATTAATGGATCTTTTCAAAGGGACGACATTCCTTGGAATCGTTTCGCTATTGGCATGGGGTCTTGGTTACTTCGGCCAGCCGCATATCATTGTCCGCTTTATGGCGATTAAGTCAATGGAGGACCTTAAGCCTGCCCGCAGAATTGCGATGACATGGATGGTCGTTTCGATCATCGGTGCTTTGGCAGTCGGTCTTGTCGGGATTGCTTATGTAGAGTTGAACAACGTAACGCTTGAAAATCCAGAAACAGTCTTTATCATGTTTGCGAACATCCTGTTCAACCCATTTATCACAGGATTCCTGCTCGCTGCGATCTTGGCTGCGATCATGAGTACAATTTCTTCCCAGCTGCTTGTTACTTCAAGTGCATTGACGGAGGACTTTTACAAAGCGTTCTTCCGCCGCGAAGCAAGTGACAAGGAATTGGTATTCGTCGGCCGTGCAGCCGTATTGCTTGTTGCATTAGTGGGTATCGCGCTGTCTTATACACCTAATGACACAATTCTTTCATTGGTCGGTAATGCATGGGCTGGATTCGGTGCAGCATTTGGACCAGTCATGATCCTGAGCCTGTACTGGAAGCAGATGAATCGTTGGGGTGCGCTTGCCGGTATCGTCGTCGGTGCACTTACCGTAATCATCTGGATCAGCATTGATGGTTTATCAGAATTCATGTATGAAATGATTCCTGGATTCTTCTTGAGCTTAATTGCCGTCATTGTTGTAAGTAAAATAACAACCGGACCAGGCAAAGCTGTAAAGGAAGAGTTTAAAGAAATGGAAGACATTATGTCTGAGTAATATAGAAGAAAAGGGCTGCCAGTAGAATTGCTGGCAGCCCTTTATTTAAATTTTTCCTGCTTTCTCACATAGCTTTCGATGAACCTGAAGCAAGTGCCGGAAATCTTATGAAATCAGTCAATACAATTTGAGGATAAATCTGTAAGGATGGAGAATACTACCTTTTGTAAAAATACAGAGGTTAATCATGCCTCTATTGGAAAAAGGAGTGATTCTCATGATGAAGAAGTTTGGTGCAGTTCTTTTGGCAGCGATGATGGTGATATCAATTGCGAATCCTGGATTTGCTGCGGGCAATCCAGGAAATAAAAAGGATATTGTCGATACGGCAGTAGCAGCAGGAAATTTTAAAATTCTAGCAGCTGCGCTCGAGAAAGCAGGTCTGGTTGAAACGTTGAAAGGCGAAGGGCCGTTCACAGTTTTTGCGCCAACAGATGAAGCATTCAACAAGCTTCTCAAGGACCTGGGCATTACAGCAGACGAGTTGCTGGCAAGACAGGATCTGAAGGATATCCTGCTGTACCATGTGCTTCCTGGCAAAGTCATGTCGGGTGACCTGAAGGAAGGTATGAAGGCACAGACACTGGCAAAGAAAAATGTCACCATCTCACTTGACCCGGTTCAAGTAAATGACGCGAACGTCGTAACTCCTGACATTGAAGCGTCTAATGGTGTCATCCATGTAATCGATAAAGTTTTGCTGCCAAAATAAGTGTTCATGACTGGATCCTGTGAGGGTTCAGTCTTTTTCTTTTACATGTTCTCAAAGTTCACCTCCATAGACATAAATTTTTAAAAACGTTATAATTAATTCGGTTTTCGAAATATGTTGTACAACTTAGAAGGTGAATGTATGCAGAAAGAAAAGTTATGGACGAAGGATTTCATTTCGATTTCGCTTGTGAATTTCGTGATGATGCTTTCTATGTATCTATTGATTGTAACGATGGCATCGTATGCCACAGATGCGTATGATGCGTCATCTAGTATGGCCGGCCTGGCTTCGAGTATTTTCATCATCGGGGTCCTTTTTGCCAGATTGTATGCCGGCAAAGAGGTTGCGAGAATTGGCAGCAAGAGGATGTTGATTGGCGGGATAGTGTTTTTCGTTGTGATTACTGCTCTTTATCTCATCCCCTCCAATATTTATGTCCTTCTGGCTGTCCGTTTTCTCCATGGTGTCGGCATTGGGTTTGCGTCAACCGCGACGGGAACGATTGTGGCGCAGGTGGTTCCTGCCAGCAGGAAGGGCGAAGGAATCAGCTACTTCAGTTTGAGCGTGATTTTATCGACGGCGATTGGTCCGCTGATCGGCCTGCCGATGATCAGCCAATTTGGCTACGAAAGCATGTTCATTTTCTCACTCGTTGTTGGAATGCTCTGTTTGCCGGTTGCCCTTATGGTAAAGGAACCAGTTGTGGATAATACGGCTGAAGGTGCCGGCAGCAAGGGATTCAGTTTGGGGAAATACCTGGAGCCCAATGCATTGCCAGTCTCCATTGTTATGTTCGTCATTGCGCTCGCATACTCTGGGACGCTCTCATTCATCGCGTCATTCGCGAAAGAAGCAGACCTGACAGAAGCGGGGAGCATGTACTTTTTCGTATACGCCATGGCTGTCTTGTTTTCAAGGCCGTTCACGGGGAAGCTGATGGACGCCAAAGGTGCCAATTTCGTTGCTTATCCGGCAATGATTGCTTTTGCGTTAGGCATGTTGGTTTTAAGCCAGGCGAATTCAGGGGCTTTGTTCCTTTTAGCTGCCGCGCTCATCGGGTTAGGGTATGGAAACTTTCAATCTGTCGCCCAGACGGTTGCCATCAAAATGACTCCGCCGCATCGAATGGGCCTCGCCACCTCGACCTTTTTCATCATGATGGATATTGGGATAGGTGTCGGCCCATTCCTGCTTGGCTACATGGTGCCGGACTATGGATACCGCGGGCTGTACCTGGCGATGGTGCCGCTGATCATCATCGGTGTCTTTACCTATTACGCACTCCATGGAAAAAAAGAAAAGAGCCTTACACAACAGAATGCCTAAACAGGAACCTCGCCGGGAATGGTGAGGTTTTTGTTTTTAGTTGAAAAGATGGCTTTTGAATTCCCGTGTGGAGAACGATGGATGCCGCTTTTTTCAGATCCAGCTCCATTAGCAGCTTCAAAAGGGCACTTATCGCTATTTCACACAAAATAAATAGACTGAAGACATGCTCATTTTTAGTGAGTTTGTCCACAGTCTGAGTTATTGCTGTATCTTGGCGCGCCTTTTGTTTACATATTCGGTGCGTAGTTTGTATTTTTCTCGACGTCGGTTTCCTCTGCCAATTCTTCCATTTCCATATGGGTTTGCGGGAAACCGTTGGCCTGCCATTCGGCGCGCATGGCTGAATCTAGCATGGTAAGTCCTCTTTCAGCTGGATCTAAACCAGCATCGACACTCTCCATCTGGTCGATTTTCTCGCTGTTCCTCATGTCTGTATCCTCAAGAAAGCGAATCGCATCGCGCTGGCTCTTTCGGTAAGCGGCTGTCAGCAGAACGGCGCCGCCAGCTGAAAGCAAAGAAGCCAGTACAAAATTCTTGGTCGATTTCTTCATCGTCATTTCCCTCCAATCGAATGTAACTCCTCTTGAAATCTATATTCCCGTTTTGTGTGACTTTAACGAGTCCAGTTATTTACATTTTTGTTTCAGGAGGAAATGCCTTGTGACGAAGTACATCGGTAGCTATTTATCTTCCATCATCTTGCGATCGAGGTGTTCAAGTATCATTTTCCAGGCTGAATCATGCCGGCTTTTGGATTTTTCATGTAGAAATCCTTTGTGTGTCAGGCTCAGATAAGTACCATTGCCCCTTGGTTCAAGCTCGATTGTCACCACAGTTTCGGCGCCCTCCGTTCCTCCTGCACCGGTTACCCAGGTGAATTCGATCAGGCGGTCAGGAATTAACCGCAGAAATCTTCCGTAATGCGGATGGCGCTGCTCAACTAGGTCTTCTTCCGTTTTAAAAACGGTCTCGAAGAAAAACACAGAGTTGATTTCAGCTTTCATGATCAGCGTTCCGGGAGCGGCAAACCATTCATCGAACTTCTCTGTCCAGGCTGCAAAAAGGACCTCAGCCGATGACTCCATTAAACGCTCCACTTTAAAACCATGTGGTCTTGCTGAAAGGTCGGGAACAGTAATAGGTTCCATATTAATCTCTCCTTATGTAGTGGGATACCTTTCTTTTAAAAAAGTGACAGACTGATTGATGAGTGCTTTCAAAACTTCCACATCAATATCCGCTACTTTGTTTATGTACACACAAGCTTTCCCGGAGGTATGTTTGCCGAAGTCTTTTAGCAAAGCCTCTCTTTCTGTGTCACCAGTGGCAAAATACAGGCTGATCTTCGCTTTCCGTGGCGAGAAACCTACAAGTGGCGCGTCTCCTTCGTGGCCGGAGTCATACTTGTAGTGATAGGATCCAAACCCGATGATGCTAGGTCCCCACATTTTCGCCGGATAACCTGCTGTTTCTGTGAAAATATCCAATAACCTGTAAGCATCCTCACGCTTCTTGGGACTGTCGACGGTTTCGATGAACTCAATGACACTACTGTCATTTTCTTTTGTTTTCAGTTCGTACATATTGGATTTCTCCTCTCAGGGATTTTGCGGTTTTAACAGAAGCTTTTCCTGTATTAGTACTTTCTAGAACAGCCTTACAAAATCCTCTGCCACAATTCGTTCAAAGCTTTTCAACAGAATTGTGACTTATGTCACAACGCAGTATTCTTTTGATGGAAATTTGATATGTTAATAGTGTAATAATAATAAATAACTTATTGGAGTGAAGAACATGTTTGCAAAGTGGTTAAGAGAAAACAATGTTGCTGCTGGTCTATTGGCTGTTATTAGAATATGGCTTGGGTACAACTGGATGACTGCTGGATGGGGCAAGTTGACTGGTGAAGGCTTCGACGCTTCTGGCTATTTGAAAAATGCGGTGGCGAACCCAGTTAAAGGTCCAGACGGAAACGCGGTTTACGGCTGGTACGTGAACTTCCTTGAAAGCTTCGCGATCCCGAACGTGGATATATTTAACTTCATTGTTCCGCTTGGAGAATTCCTGGTAGGTCTTGGTTTGATCCTTGGAACACTGACAACTGCTGCAATGTTCTTTGGTCTAGTTATGAACTTCAGCTTCTTCCTGGCAGGAACTGTATCTCACAACCCAACAGACATCTTCTTCGGCTTCATCATCCTGTTCGCAGGCTACAACGCAGGTAAATACGGTCTAGACCGCTGGGTAGTACCATTCATCCGCAAAACTGTTTTCAAGCGCGGAGAAGAAGTCACACGCAACGCAGCTTAACTTGAATTAAATCCCCCTTTAATATAGTTGGCTGCCGGCTAATCCCGGCAGCTATTTTTATTTTCCGGAAAATAAATCCTCCAGTTGATCCCAGTGGTCAGCTATCCAGGCATTTTCTTCACGGAATCGTTTGAGGGGAGTGGAGTCTCCCGGTTTTTCAACCCGAAGCCAGTCTGCTTCTCTCCACCAGGTCAGTTTAATTGAACGTACCAATTTTTCAGGCGGCAAGGGTTTGAACTGACGATAGCCGCTGACAAATGCGGAAACACACTCATGCCGTATTTTATTTTTATGAAGGCAGCAGGACAGAATAGGCCTGGAAATATCGAAATCGGTATAAACGACACTCATCCGGTCAAAATCAAGAATGGATGCTACCTCATTTTCGTTGAATAAGATATTATCCGCGAATAAGTCCCAATGGGCCCACCCTATTTCACATTCAGAAAATAAATCCGTGTCATTCTCCTCGAGAATCCTTCTTTGCGTTTCCAATCTCTTAATCGTTTTGCCGCACTCCAACTCAATGGCTTTCTTCCATCGATCAGTCCAGTTTTCCAACATTTCTGGTTTGGATTGAATATCCCAATGCAGCGGTTCCAAAGCGATATGTTCCTCGAGCAGTACATGCATGTTCCCGGTGGTTTTCCCGAGACTGTACATTTGTGAAGGATTTGCGCTGCCAGGGGGAAGGGTGAGTCCTTTATTGAACCCTGTCAGAACGAATCGTTCACCGCCCTCAGTATTCAAGATGAATTTTTCGTTGCGTGAAAATAACTCAGGACAGGGGAGGCCTTCATCAAACAATTTTTGTTGAATTTGAAGCGCTTTTTCCAGTCCTGGAATCCTGTGGTCAGGATATCTTTGCTTATTATATTGCTTCACAAAAAAATCACCGGCATCCGTTTTTATCTGCCACTTCAAGTTCTTGAAACCTAAATGAATTTGATTATAGCCCTGAATCTCCAATCCAAATAAATGGCTGATGGTTTCGAAGATTTCCTCCTGTATTTCAGTATGAACGATCATTTTAATCTCCCTTAGTATCGATTTAAGCTTAATTCGAGAGCAGAGGGAGGAAATCCTGTTTAGGCCAAAATAAAAAGCATAGGAATGAGATCGAGACCAGTGAAAAAGTCTAATTAAAGGTCCCTTTTCTCACTTATTCTGTTTTTATCCATGAAAAAACCCCCTGAATGGTATAATGGGTACGACCAAATACCGACCATTAGGGGGTTTTTCTTGTGCTTCGACTAGAGCCAAAGCAATCAAGTTTTCACTCCGTATTATACGATAAAATACCAGAAAATCATATTCTTAAGAAGATTACTACTGTTGTAGATTTCAGTTTTATTAATGAACTACTGATCGATAGCTATTCCAAACGGTTTGGACGTCCTGCAAAAGAACCTGAGTTGATGTGTAAACTTCTATTTCTACAACATCTATATAATTATTCCGATGAACAAATCAAGGCGGAGGCAGAATTAAATCTTGCTTATCTGTATTTTCTTGGCCTCAATCCGGAAGATACCCTCCCTGATAAAAGTCTTCTTTCCAAATTCAGGACCCACCGTCTAGGAGAATCCACATTAGACGAAATCATTACTGAGATTGCACGACAATGTGTGGAACAAGGGATCCTTGAAGGGAAGAGTGTGAGCATTGATGCCACCCATATTGAAGCAAATACAATAAAGAAGACACCTGAAAGATTAATGAAGCATATCGCCAAGAAAATCGTTGGTGCCTATGAAATTGAATCGGGTCACTCCTTGGAAAATATACCGGAGGTACCAGATTACCAGGACATTCCGGATCACCATGAAGCCAAGAAGGTCATGAAACAATACTTGGAAACCGTCATTGATGAAGCAGAAAAAAACATTTCAGGCCATGAACAGGAAACCCAGCAGATGATCCAGAAAGCGAAAGACATCCTCAGTGACCCGAAATTCATGAATCAAAAAGGCATTCGATCACTTATAGATGAAGATGCGAGGGTTGGACGAAAAAGTAAAACCCAGGATTTTTATGGCTATAAAACAGAGTTCGTTATGACAACGGATGAGCGAATTATCACTTCAGTCCGAACATCAGATGGCGCTTATATGGATGGCGGTTACGCAAAAGAAATGTTAAAAGATACCCTTAAATCAGGTATGAACATCGATGAAGTTTATGGAGATAAGGCCTATTTCAGAAAATACATTCTCGATGACATACAGGAACTTAATGCCCGACCATACATACCAGTTAGCTCCCTAGTATACAGGCTGGATGAAAGTGAATTTACCTATAATAAAGATTCGGATGAATGGCAGTGCAGCCAGGGGAATACAACACTAAATAAAAAACGCTATAAATCAAAGAGAAAAGATGGTGTCAGAGAGGGCTATAAGTATTACTTCGAGATCAACCAATGTAAGGCCTGTCCCTTGCATGATGAGTGTGCAAAGACCAGCGCGAGAAGAATCTTGGTCGTTGGATTGAACACCTCTGAATTTTATGAAATATCCCAGTATCAAAAAACTGAGGAATTTAAGAAAAAGTATAAAAAGCGAGCAACCATCGAAGGGAAAAATGCGGAGCTTAAAAGGTTTCATGGCCTATCCCGAGCCAGGGGGTATGGTCTTTTAAGTGTGTCTGTACAATCAAAATTAGCCGCAATAGCAGTAAATTTAAAGAGGATAGCGGCGATCGCTTCCTCTTTTTTACTGCTTATTTCGGTGAAATCTATGTAAATTGGAGTTCATTTCAAATGAGCTAACAAAAGGGAAAGAAAAAAGAGTGGTTTTTCACTGGTCTCGAATGAGATCCTATGCTTAAGTGTTGATACTCTTATGATTAATACCTATGGTTATGTTTTTTAGGAGCGCAATGTACCCTTATGCAGAGGTAAAGCGGCATATAAGGGCACATTTAGGTTGAAAATGTACCCTTATGCAGAGGTAAAGCGGCATATAAGGGCACATTTAGGTTGAAAATGTACCCTTATGCAGAGGTAAAACGGCCTATAAGGGCACATTTAGGTTGAAAATGCCTTCAATGCTATCTTCCAAAGAAACCGTCCATTGCATTACGGAAGTCTTCGAACATGCCGTCTCTGTTTCTGTCGGTGCGGATGTCATCGGCGAATGTTCCCATTCTGTTGTAGGCATCACGGTCAACTGAAACGTAGACTTTATCGATTCTGTTATTTGCCTGGCGCACTCTTTGTTCAATCTGCATCTCCAGCTGGCCATTTTTGCCGTTCATGGTGTTACCAGCTGCGTTTCCATTCATGTCTGTATTGCCAATTCCATTCATGTTTCCATTGCCGTTATTATTATCATTGCCAAGTACATTGTTGCGATTTGTGTTGCCAGCGTTTTGGCGGTCGCCATTTCCTGCGTCACCTTTGCCGTCAATGATTCCGTCATTTCCTGCACGGTTGTCACTCTGATCCACTCGTCCATTCTCGGTAAAAGTCCTGCCGTTTCCATCCAGGGCACCATTGATTTCTGCATTTCCTTCGTTCTCCGAGTCCGCAAGTCGAACAGCGACATATGCATTGTTTTCCGAGATGATGACTCGTGCGTCGTCTACTTCCGGCATTTGCTCAATCTGGCGCTCGGCACGATCAGCCAGCTGGAGTCTGTTGCCTTCAGTTGCCGGTCCGCGTCTAACCTGGGAGATTTCTACCTGCTGGTCACGGTTATTGTCAGCAGCATTGTTATTCGCTCCGCACCCGGCTAAACCCATTGTAAAAACAGCACAGCCTGCAATGATGATTGATTTTTTCATCCTGATCACTCCTAGTTGGTATTGTCGTCCTTATGATGGCTAGAATCTGGAGCGATATGCAGGGGTGAAGGCATTTTTTTAAAAAAAGATTCAAACAGGGATTAAGGAATAGATTCTGCCGGAATGAAGGCTATAAAAAAAAGTTTAAATAGCGTTGTCACCTTTCGTTCAAAACATTTCAACAGAATTGTGAATACATTCACAAAAATCCCTATTCTCGAGATATATTTGATATCTTATAAGTGTACTAATACTAATAAACTTATTGGAGTGAGGAACATGTTTGCGAAATGGTTAAGAGAAAACAATGTTGCTGCTGGTATATTGACTGTCATTAGGGTTTGGCTAGGTTACAACTGGATGACTGCAGGTTGGGGCAAATTGACTGGTGAAGGCTTCGACGCTTCTGGATATTTGAAAAATGCGGTGGCGAACCCGGTAAAAGGTCCAGACGGAAACGCAGTATACGGATGGTATGTGAATTTCCTTGAGAGCTTTGCGATTCCGAATGTGGACATTTTCAACTTTATCGTGCCACTAGGTGAATTCCTTGTAGGTCTTGGCTTGATCCTTGGAACACTGACAACTGCTGCGATGTTCTTCGGCCTTGTGATGAACTTCAGCTTCTTCCTTGCTGGAACAGTATCTCATAACCCAACTGACATCTTCTTTGGCTTCATCATCCTGTTCGCAGGCTATAACGCAGGTAAATACGGCTTAGACCGCTGGGTAGTTCCATTCATCCGCAAAACTGTTTTCAAGCGCGGAGAAGAAGCCACACACAACGCTGCTTAACTTGATTTTTAATTCCCCCTTTAAATAATTTGGCTGCCAGTTTGACTGGCAGCCTTTTTTTCGTCCTGCTGATTCTTTGGTTTGCTATAATTTTTCTTAGAAGAAAGAGGTGTAAACCTATGTTTAAGCGAATGAAATATACGACCAAACAGAAGAAGGACAGGTCATTGATCTACTTCATCATAGCGGGATTTATGCTTGTGGGGATCATCGTGGCTGGAAGCATGGAAGGGGTGGACCGCAGTTTTGTGATTCCGCTCGTTTTGATGGTTACATCCTTTTCTGTGGGAATTTTATGCAAAAGGGATGTCGTCCGTGAAGAAAATAGGGAAACCGTGGATTAAATTAAAAGAGAGTATTGATGAAGTGGATTATGAAATAATCGCCCATCTTCAGGAGCGCTGCGTGGAACATGACCAAACGGCACTGAAACTGGAGCTTGATTACAAGCTTGGCGTCAGCAATGACAGCAGCAAGGGCGTCGAGGATATAAATGAGTTCCTCTACTTTGATGGGGAAGAGCTGATAGGCTATATGGGGATCTCAAGCTTCGGCGGCCCATGGGAAGTGAACGGGATGGTGGATCCGGATTACCGTCGCAAGGGTGTTTTCACCAAATTGTTTGAGCTGGTCATAGCAGAATGGAAGCGCCGGTGCACGGGCAGCATGCTGCTGCTGAGTGACCGCAACTCGGAATCGGGACAGAATTTCATTGCTAGTGTTGGTGCGCAATACAAGCATTCTGAGTATGAGATGTTTTTGAAAAAAGATATCCCAGATGCCACTCCGGACCAGTTGGCGGGCATTGCGTTCAGAAAAGCGACGAACGCGGACGCGCACGAGATTGCACGGCAGAACGCGATTTATTTTAAGGATGAAGACGAAATCAGTTCAGAAGACATGATTTTGGCTGAAAAAGAGGAAATCAGTTCAGAAGACATGATTTTGCCGAAGGAAGAGGAAATCAGTTCAGAAGAGATGATTTTGCCAGAGGAAGAGGAAAGGCGCGGGATGACCTCTTATCTTGTTGAAAAAGAAGGGCAAATCATCGGGAAGGTAAATCTGCAGCTGACATCGAAGCTTGGTGCCATTTTTGGTTTGGGTGTGTTGCCGGAACATCGTCGGAAGGGTTACGGCAGGGCGCTCCTTTTGCTGGCCATTGAAAAGCTGCGGGAAGCAAATGCCCAGGAAATCATGCTGCAGGTTGCGGCCGAGAACTCCAATGCGCTAAACCTTTATAAGTCATGCGGCTTTGAAGAGACATCTACGATGGATTATTTTGAGCTGAGATAAACGATATCCACCTCGTACAGAATGAGGTGGATATTTTTGGGATTATTTTGAAACTTACAGGTAGGAGATTCGTATAATAGTATTATCATCCTTTTTGAAAGGGAGGGTTAGCAATGAATTGGAAGAAAGATTTTAAAGTTTCCGCTCTTATTATTTTATTAGTCATCACAGCGATTGCTCTTATGGATAATGCAAGAACAGCAGATTCTGCAGCGAAGCTTGCGGAGGAGAAAAATCGTCTTGAAAAGAAAGTGACTAGTTTAGAAAAAGAAATCGAAAGACGGTCAAGGTTGACGGATGATTTGAAAAATGAAAATGATACATTGGCCGAAAATCTTTCAAACCTCGAAGAAGAAGTAGCTGCATCACAATCCTCTGTTCGATATGAGGACTTCATGGAGGCAATCGATGTCGTTGAGACCTATAAAGCTGTGGTAGATTTTGAAGAAGTATTTGAATTAATCGGAGTTGATAATTTTACAAGTTTTGGCTACCTTGATCAAGATTACAATTGCCCATGCAATATTAACTTCAAATATAGTAATCTTGATTGGAAGCCTGGAGTGGTCATGAATCTTAGTGAATTTAGTATTGAAAAAGGGAAAATTCTTCTTACATATCTTACAGTCGAGAATCTGGAAAGTAACTATCAATTTGTCTTGACCAAGGGTGGAGGCTTTTACGAAATCAATGAAAAGTGGAGGATAGAAGAAATTAGGCTTTTGGAAAAGGAGGGCTCCCCATTATAAAATTCGATAAACGGTTTCTTTCGTTAGTGGTGTATTTTTTATTGGTAACCTTGCTCTTGCTTTTTACGGTGCAAACGAATTTTAATCTGTCAGGTGTTCATTATCAGTTCAATCAGGAAAATATGACGATGACAATTGAAAAAGGGATATGGAATAAGTAGGTGGATGAAAGGCAGGTTTCCGCCCAAGAAGCGCTCGGAATCTTGCTGCCGATTAATGAGGCGAATCAGCTCTGGAAGATTAATATCTATACAATCTCGCTGTTTGCTGCTGCTTTTATCGCTTTAGTTTTTTCTCCCTTCAGACCTAAGCGGAATTTTAAATGGTATGTATTTTTATATTTTATCCTCCTTATGGCCTTCATAGTATGGGACATCAACATGCACAGGGACATTGCCGAGGAGATTGCGAAAGCTATGAACGGTTTAAAGTAAGTTCGGGCCGGATCGTTCTGCGCTCATTCTGTGAAAAATAATTTCAGAAAAGTGTATTGACAGTAAAGTCGGTTTCATGATAAATTTATCTCGAATTAAAAATAATTGATTTTGAGATTTATTTTTTTAGGATAATATCTCGAATTCGAGATAATTAAAAAAACAGGGGGATTTATAAAATGGCTAAATTTGCAGTAGATCAGGCGCACTCAGCAGTAGGATTTGAAGTGAAACACATGATGGTATCTAAGGTGAAGGGACAATTCGGATCATATACAGCTGAAGTTGAAGCAGCAGACCTGACAGACTTAACAACAGCTTCAATCGCGTTCAAAATTGATGTAGCAAGCATCGACACACGTAACGAAGACCGCGAAAACCACTTGAAGTCAGCAGACTTCTTTGATGTGGAAAACTACCCAACAATCGATTTCAAATCCACAAGCATCACTCGCGATGGCGATGATTACAAAGTAACTGGCGACCTGACAATCAAGGACGTAACAAAGCCAGTCACATTCGACGTGGAATACGGCGGCAAAGGCACAAACCCATGGGGCGTTGAAGTTTACGGTTTCGAAGCAGAAGCAAAAGTAAACCGCGAAGAATTCGGCCTTACATGGAATGCTCCACTTGAAACAGGCGGCGTTCTAGTCGGCAAAGACATCAAGATCAAAGTAGAACTTGAAGTGAATCCAGCAGCATAAATTTAATGAAAAAAGGGCGGCTTATCGTGAGCCGCCCTTTCCTTTACAATTCCATCGTCATAAATACACTGTTCTGATCTTCTATGTAATCACCGAATGGAGGGCAATAAACAAAGCCGTATTTTTCATAGAGCTTTCTTGCAGGAAAGAACGCTTCCATTGAACCTGTTTCCAGGCTCAGTCTTGCATAGCCGCGCTTTCTGGCTTCCTTGATGATGTGCTCAAGCATGGCCTGTGCGACGCCTTTTCGGAGGTGAGCGGTGGCGGTTCTCATTGATTTGAGCTCACCATGCATGGAATCAAGCTTCTTCAATGCACCGCAGCCCATCAACTGCTCCTCGCTCCAGACTGTCCAGAAGGTAATATCCGGTCCTTTTAACTCACCAAGCCCCAGCGCATGAATGCTCTCAGGAGGGGAGTGGAGTTTCATTCCGTTCAAATGTTCCCCAATCAATGAAACCACTTGAGCACCTGTTAGATCATCGATTTTAATTTCCATACACAATCCCCCGACGACTTTATTTCTTTTTCTGACGAAATAAATCCATGGATTTATATCCTTGTGATAAAACCTCGACCATTTGTTCCTGGCGTTTTTCACGCGTTTTTTGTTGCTTGGCTGAAAAAATAAATCGAGCCCAATCCTTTTGGTATCCAGGGGTGAGTTCTTTATAAAATTGTCGCTCATTTGGATAATCTGTTAGTAATTTTTCAACATCATGGACGTTGTCCTCGTAATCAGCCACACACTGACTTGCTGCTGTTGACTTATATGCTGGTTTCTTTTCTCGCTTTAATCCAACGACCGTAAAAACATCATCCATACTGACCATTCTCGAAAATTTAATATCGCTATTTTCCACATACCCATCTTCTCCTACTTTTACCGCGTGGAAGATTTCATCTCTATGAACATAAGATTGATAACGCTTGTTTCCTTTTTTCGGATAGGCAAAAAATAAGTAACCTTTTTCTTGCAAGTGCTGTCCATTAATGATGCTTTGTGTGTGTTCCACCATCTCCTCAATACTTTCGACGAAAATGAAAATCGCATCATGGTCTCCAGAAATTTGCGTCTTATAACCATCGAAAAGATCATAATCATCTGGTTGGTTGAGTACAGCCAGATTGCTATACTTAGTCAGATTTAATTTACTTATGATTGTCATACTATCCTCCAGTTTCATCAGCCAATCAATTATAGTTGAAAGTTTGATTATACTTTTTTTGTATCTTTATTATAGAGTATGTGAAGTGGTATGATGCAATGGCTAAAGCATATATAAAAATAAACGAAACGAGTTGTTCTTTATGGTAGATGAAAATCTCAAGGAGAATTGGTTAAAGAATACCATTATCGGCTGTCAAGAAAATGCGGTAATCGTGACAGGTTTGGGTGCTGACGGTGAAAAGCTGTCAAGAAAATGCGGTTATTGTGACAGGTTTGGGTGCTGAGAGTGAAAAGCTGTCAAAAGAAAGCCCGACTTAAGACAGGTTTGGCGCCAAAAGCAGAAAAGCTGTCAATAGAAAGCCCGACTTGTGACAGGTTTGGGTGCTGACGGTGAAAAGCTGTCAAGAAAATGCGGTTATTGTGACAGGTTTGGGTGCTGACGGTGAAAAGCTGTCAAGAAAATGCGGTTATTGTGACAGGTTTGGGTGCTGAGAGTGAAAAGCTGTCAAGAAAATGCGGTTATTGTGACAGGTTTGGGTGCTGACGGTGAAAAGCTGTCAAGAAAATGCGTTATTGTGACAGGTTTGGGTGCTGAGAGTGAGCTGTCAAGAAAATGTGGTTATTATGACAGATTTAGGTGCTGAGGGTGAAAAGCTGTCAAGAAAAGCGGTAATCGTGACAGGTTTGGGTGCGAGGTGAAAAGCTGTCAAGAAAGCGTTATCGTGACAGCTTTGGTGCTAGCGGTGAAAAGCTGTCAAGAAAATGCGGTTATTGTGACAGGTTTGGGTGCTGAGGGTGAAAAGCTGTCAAGAAAAAGAGATAATCGTGACAGGTTTGGGTGCTAGCGGTGAAAAGCTGTCAAGAAAAAGAGTTAATCGTGACAGGTTTGGCGTCAAACGGAGAAAAGCTGTCAAAAGAAAGAGTACAATCCAAAGCCCCTATGCCACCAGTGGTGCTGAAATCTCACCTTGTTTATATTCGGAAAATTCGTTATTTTATTAACTAGAAAGTTACCTTGTTTCAAAGGCGGTGATTAGTTGACTCGACTATTATGGACTTTATCGATAGCTCAGTTTCTGGCGATGCAGGTGTGGTTTAACTTTTCAGCGGTTATGCCTGTTGTTGAAAAAGAATGGGGCTTATCCCCGACGGAATCTGGGATTATCGTCGCTTTTTTTCATATAGGTTATGTGGCGGCGGTGTTTTTTTACAGCTTTTTGAGTGATCGTTATAATCCGAAATATTCGTTTATGTACGGGGCGCTGATGGCCGGGGTTTCGGGCGTGCTCTTCAGTTTATTGGCACAAGGATTCTGGTCGGCTCTATTACTGAGATTTATTTCAGGTATTGGGATTGCGGGTATTTATGTTCCGGGGATGAAAATTGTTGCGCAAACATCGAGCGATAGAACACGAGGTGCAGCGCTGGGGCTTTTTGTTGGGTCGCTTGTCGTTGGCTCGGGATTTTCGCTGCTTGTCTCTGGGTTATTCATTAACCTGGTCGGCTGGCAAGGGGTCATTTTCATCACTTCATGTTCGGCAATTCTGGCATCCGCGTTAATCCACTTTTCCACCATTCCTGAAAACATCCATATTCATAACCAGCGTTTGAGTATGTCGCTTTTAAAACGAGTGCTCACCAAAAGAAACCTGCTGGTGAACATCAGTTACACCGGCCATTGTTGGGAACTGTATGCGATGTGGGCTTGGATTGGCCCTTTTATGGTGTATTACTTTCAGACGCATGAGGTCAGCAATGCCATTTCTGTCGGTAATTTTATCGGAGCGTTTGTGGTGATGATTGGCGGCTTTGCCAGCTTTATCGGCGGGAGAATGTCGGATTCTTTTGGCCGGCTAAAATCAATCAAGCTATTTATTTATATTAGTATTTGCTGTTCATTGGTGATTGGCTGGCTGACGCCTGCGAGTATGTGGATTTTGCTTCCGATTGTTTTCATATATGGATTTACGATTATTGCTGATTCACCGATTTATAACACGATGATCACAGAAATATCCGATCCGGAGATAACCGGCATTGCATTAGGGATCCAGTCCGTTTTAGGGTTCAGTGCCACGATTTTTTCACCGATGATTTTTGGCATTCTGCTCGATTACTTCAATTGGGGTGTTGCTTTTACGACCATTGGGGCAATGACAATCATAACGCCAATTTGCATTTCGTTGTTAAGGAAGTGGCTGAGTGAGGATGCAAAGGTCGCATAGCGGTATTTCTGGTCTGAAAAAAATTATCTTTTAATCTGGAATTTTGGTATAATTTTACCAAAATAACCTAAAGCAAGAGGTACATACTTTGACTAAATCTAAACTGCAATTTTGGCTGATTCAAATTTTGCTGATCACGACAATCATTTATGTTTCTACGAAGATTTCGTTTATGTTTGAGCCTATTGGGATTTTCATCTCAACGGTGTTCTTTCCGATTCTGATTACTGGATTCCTCTATTTCCTGCTGAATCCGGTGGTGGACTTCCTGGAACGCAAAAAACTTCCTCGGGTACTCGCAATATTAATCATTTACGTGGTGTTTGGTGCCCTTCTTGTTCTGGCAATTGGGAATTTGGTTCCGGCGGTTTCCAAGCAGGCAACAGAGCTTGCGAATGATCTTCCTGTTTTTGCTGACAAGACGACGGAGTATTTTTACGATGTTGTTCAGTCCTCAGAGTTTAAGAGCTTTAGGGATGAGCAGCGAGAAATGATTGATACGGTGCAGGAGCGCGTAATTGAGTATGCAAATACGATACCGACCAAACTCACGAATGGGCTCAGGGGCTTTTTGGGTATCGTCACCAATATCGCGATCATCCTTGTTACCGTTCCGTTTTTATTGTTTTACATGTTCAAGGACGGTCACAGGTTCCCGCTTGCTGTTTCCAAGTTCATTCCAAAAGATTACCGTGATGAGGGGCTTAAAATCCTGAAAGAAACGGGTGAAACCCTGGCTGCATACATCCAGGGTCAGGTAACGGTTGCCCTGGCGGTTGGGACGCTGGCGTTTATCGGGTATCTCATCATTGATTTACGCTATGCCTTGATTCTGGCGTTAATTGTCGCCTTCACAAACATTATTCCGTATGTTGGGCCAATTATTGGCGGAGCGCCTGCAGTGCTGGTCGGTCTCTTTGATTCCCCGACAAAGGCTTTGCTGGTGGTAGTCGTCATCCTTGTGGCCCAGCAAATCGAAGGGAACTTGCTGTCTCCACTTATTCTTGGTAAGACCCTTGATACTCATCCGGCAACGATTATCATTATTTTACTGGCGGCCGGAAATCTGGCTGGTGTACTGGGCATGGTGTTAGCCGTTCCGACCTATGCCGTCTCAAAAACAATCGTCTTAAACCTGGTCCGGTTCTTAAGAGCACGGAAAAGGGCAACTATTACAACCGAGGCAACATAAACTAACATGAGTATCCTGGATTAGTCTTTGGGCGATAGAGCTGTCTTTAATATAGCTGCTATCGCTTTTTTTATACAGTTGTTGTGCACCGATTTTGTAATGAAAACAGACACAATAGCGCGACTATAGGGAGGTCAATATGTCCGAGGAAAAAAGAGAGCAATTGAAATCGAAGGAACAGCAGAAGAATCCTGGGGCGGCATTGAACAATGGATGGGCACAGGCTATGACAGGGTCACCAGGCGGTGGCTGTTTGGTAAATGTGATTTCAATATTAATTGTAGTGGGGTTGTTTCTGGTAATAAGAGCGTGCTCACAGTAAGGGGGGAGATCATGCGGGGTATATTGAGTTTTATTTTGTTGCTGATCGGCGGTCTTTTTATAGGGGTGACTGTTGATGATTCGATAGTCGGGACCAGCATAGTGAAAGGAATAGGGGCGTTATGCATGATTGGGTTTTGGCGATTATTCCCTCATAAGAAACATGATTTATATTAACATGGAAGGGGGATGGGTATGAAATTGAGGTTATTGTTAACCCTTTTCCTCATTTCAGTTGTAACCGGCTGCAATACGACAACCATCACGGAGGCAGATGATTTTATCTACTCTTATGAGATGAATTCGATTCAAGAGCAAGACCAGGATGAAATTCAAAGGTGGCTGCACGAACCTGACCAAACCGCGACGAGGACATACGAAATCTACGATGAGACGAATGGCCGCTATTTAGTTTATGCACATTCAAGTAAGTTCAGTGAAGTCGAGGTAACGCAGAAGGGCGATGCGATTAAAATAATGTTCAGAAATGAAAAGACAAATAGTTCAGGCCAAGATGCCTTTGTTAAAATAAAATTCAACCCAGACATCATTAAGAATTTTGTGTTGGATTCGGAGGAGACCGAATAAAGAAAAAACTTTTTAAAAACAGGCAATGTGAGATTCATCGGCTACTTGATCATTCGATTATCGGCTGTGATTATCGTGTTTATTCTTGTAAAAAGGACGAAGGAATTCGATGAATATCAAGTCAGTATTTTAGCGAAAAGTCTGCTTGTGGCCGGGTTTTTATCAATCATGATGATCCCGTTCCTCTTAATCATGCTTTTAAGCGACCCGAACTATAGCACCGAAACGATCTTTTTATTTGCCACGATCCAGTGGTTAGGAGTTTTGGTTTCCTATTTGTTCTTTGTCGTACGTTCTTGAGTTTTTTTCCAAATGCTGTTTTCATTACTTATGCCTCTGGTAACTGTACATAATATCCGGGGGAAGTCCTTTTTCCTATCATGATAAACGGACAATGGAGGGCGATGGAATGAGCGGAACTAAAGATGAACTAAAAGAACAGCTTAGTGTACTAACAGCTCGCAGGGATCGGATGCAAAAGAATCTCTACGAGGTCGAGAAGGAAATCGCGGAGATCACCAATAAGCTGGCTAAGATGAAGTAAAGGCGACACAAGAAGGAAGCTTATAAAATCAGGCGAAGTGATCGCACGAGTAACTCCCAAGTATTTGTTGACAAGCCTTGCATAGGCATTTAATATTTACTTAATAATTGAATACTCCTAAAGGGGAGTAGCTTTTACAACAAGGTCGTCATTACGGAGTTTCTGACTCTCGGCTTTGTTGGCAACCATTGTTGTTAGCAAGACCTTTACCACATTAGCGGTAAAGGTCTTTTTTGTCTAAAAAACCTTTGCCAGTTAGATGGTAAAGGTTTTTTCTTTTAAATGACCATTAAAACAACTTAAGGAGAATGACATGGAAAAATGGTTAATTGGGATAATGGAGGAATTTGGCTATGCGGGGGTTATGTTTTTGATTGCACTTGAAAACATCTTTCCTCCCATACCATCCGAAGTTATTTTAACTTTTGCTGGATTTATGACTGCTTCAACGGACCTTAGCATTACAGGCGTTATCCTTTCTTCCACCGTGGGCTCACTGTTGGGGGCTGTATTGCTTTATGGACTAGGGCTGCAGATGGGTGTGGAAAAGCTGGAGAGAATTGTTGATAAATGGGGGCATCTTCTCCGTGTAACGAAAAAGGATATTCACAAGGCGGATTCCTGGTTTGATCGTTATGGAGCATGGACCGTTTTATTTTGCCGAGTTATTCCATTAATTCGAAGTCTGATCTCTATCCCAGCTGGTATATCAGAGATGAAGTTTAGAACATTCCTGCTGTTTACAACAATTGGTACGTTGATCTGGAATTCAGTTCTTGTTTACTTAGGTGCAACTGTCGGAGCTTCGTGGGAAGAGATTGTTAAGTATATAGATGTTTACTCTAAATTTATATATATAATTCTGGGACTGATCTCAGTCAGCCTGTTATTTGTGTTGATTTTTAGGAAGAGGGTATTATAGTGGATACGCTAAGAGCTTGTGATGCTCTTGGCGTTTTTTTACCAGTTTCCTGACCCACAGCGGAAAAGCCAGGGCATTGTTCATATCAAGGAACAGTGCTTTTTTAGTTAACCAAATATTCACAAAACGGAAACAAGAAATACCAGGTGGTAAATTATAATAGTTAATGAAAAGTACTTCTGTTATATGACAAGGGGAGGTAACCGTTTATGAAATTGGATGGGAAAGTGGCTATTGTAACTGGTGCGGCATCTGGATGGGGAAGGCGATTGCGGAGCTTTATGCTAAAGAAGGGGCGAAGGTGATTCTCGCTGATTTTAATTACGCGGGTGCTGAAGCAGTAGCGATTGGAATTGCTGAAAATGGCGGTACTACCAGGGCTTTGAAAGTGAATGTGGCGGAATTGGCGGACGTGGAAAATATGATTGATACAGCAGTTCAGGAGTTTGGGACGCTTGATATCCTGGTAAACAATGCGGGTATCATGGATGGGTTCGAACCTGTTGGGGATATTACCGAAGAGAAATGGGACAGAGTTTTCGATGTGAATACGAAAGGGACAATGCGTGCGATGCGAAAAGCGATTCCAATCTTCCTGGAGAAGGAAAAAGGAATCATCATCAATGTTGCTTCCACCGGCGGATTTAGCGGCGCCCATGCCGGAGCAGCATACGGTGCATCCAAGCATGCCGTGATTGGATTAACTAAGAATACTGGCTTCATGTATGCGCAAAAGGGTATTCGTTGCAATGCCATCGCGCCGGGAGCAGTTGAAACCAACATTGGTTCAAGCATGACAAATATTAATGAGTTCGGCATGTCTCGGGCAGGGATGACTCACTCTTTATCACCACGAGCCGGAAAACCGGATGAAATCGCACAAGCTGCTTTGTTCCTGGCAACCGATGAGTCCAGTTTTGTTAACGGTACGGTCATTACCGTTGATGGCGGTTGGACCTCTGCTTTTTAAATATAATCAACATCAAAATTCTCTTGCAAAAAGAGGAATTTTTTTTATACCTGCTTCAACCTGAAGGAGAATAATATCAAAAATTATTAAGAAGCTAATGACGAGAAAGGAAAATGTATAGGAGTTGAAATAATGCGGAATGTAAAATGGTTAAGCTTCTTAATAATCGCTCTGGTTTTTGTTTTCGCAGCTTGCAATAATGACAATGCCACTAAAGACCCGGAAGAAGCGCAAAGCAAGAATACGGAGGGCAATACGAATCAGCAGGCAGATGACAGCAATAAGAAGGAAGAGAACCAGACGGATGGTGAAATTGCCTATGACCCTCCCTCAATGGAGGACCTGGATCCAGAAAATCCGATGACTGAGTATATCGAATATGGACAGAAGGTTTTCCATGAAACGGACACCGTTCTAGATGATTACGTGGGGAACAAGCTATCTTGTTCAAGCTGTCATGCGGATGCCGGTCTTGCCCGTTCCTCGTCGATGGTGGGGGTGACGACCCAATTCCCTCAATATCGTCCCAGGGAGGGTGTCGTTTTTACACTGGAAGATCGAATTAACGGATGTATGGTGCGCAGCATGAATGGCAAAATGATTGCTGAAGACAGTAAGGAAATGCGGGCGATGATGTCCTACCTGACTTATATTTCTAATGGCATTGAAGTAGGGGCGGAGCTACCTTGGCGAATGTTGAACACGATGAAGGAAATACCTCTGCCAAGTATTGCGAATGGCGAAAAGCTATATACCGAAAAAAGCTGCATTGCATGCCACGGACAAAATGGTGAAGGAAAAGGCGCCAATATCGGACCAGCACTATGGGGGGACAACTCCTTTAATGATGGTGCAGGAATGAACCGGATGTCAAAAATAGCCGGGTACATCCAGAACAACATGCCGCCAAACGGAGGGACTCTAACCGATCAGGAAGCAGCAGACCTCGCAGCCTATATCCTGTCCCATGAGCGTCCAGTATGGGGAGGACATGATAAAGACTGGCCAAAAGGCGGACGTCCGACAGATATTATTACCAAAGATCGACGTGAAAAAATTCGTGAAGGGACATTCGATTGGACTGAGATTGATAATGTCGTTCAGCCGGATTAAAAGGAACAGAGCAGCCAGGACTCATTCTCCCGGCTGTTTTTTTATGAAAATTGCGAGAGACACCTTTATAGTTCCTATGTCTCTGTCTGCCATTTTGTGGTATCGTTGAAGGGAAGATAAGTAGGAGGGGATGGTCGTTTTGATGAAAAAACTAACCCTAAGCTTATGCCTGCTGGTAGTGTTAGCAGCTTGCAATACGGAGGAATCGTATACCCACTGGACCGACAGGACAGACAACCAGATTCAACGTCTGGATGAAGCGGGGATCAAGTATGAAATCAGAGAAGGAGAGATCTGGGTCAGTGAGAAGGATATGAAGAAAGTAGTAGCCTGTTGTTCTTAAGGGAGCCGTTTCGTTAAAAATAACTGATTATTCTAATAGTTTGGCTGGCCCCTCTGTCCAGCAGACTGCTTCGATGTCCAGAGGATTGGTGTTTTAGGTAAGAAGGATTCGATTTTTATCTATAGTTTTTAATTGAGATTTTTTTGCTAGGAAACGATAATTTTTCGCTGTATTTTTGAAAAAAAAGCGTGAGATAACGTAATTTCAATTCAAATGAGCAGTTTTGGTTCAGGTTTTTATCAGAGATTGATCAGCCTGTTTTGTTTATTGGCGAAAAAAATTTTATATTGGCGATTTTCATTATTTATTGGCGAAAATTTAATTTTATTGGCGATTTTGAGCTGGTTATTGGCGAAAATCGATTTTTATTGGCGACTTGGAAATTTTCGCTGATTTTTTCCAGTTCAAATAGCAGCAACACACCCAAGTGAATCCAATTTTTCATGTAACTTCCAGTGTTTCTGTCCGTATATATAGAAAGGGATAGGAGGATGGAAATGAAGAAAGTATTTGAGATTACATACGAAGGTCATCATATACAAGTGGAGAATACCTGGTTTAATGGGGAAAAGCTTTTTGTGGACGGCAAATTACAGGACCAGAATCTTGGATTTGCCTTTGATCGAGCCACTTTATATGGGGTGATCAAAAATAAGGATGGTGCAGACCAGACGATAAAGGTCAGCCTCGGCGGTGCTATAACGGTGGAGTGCAGGATCTTTGTGGACCATGAATTGATTTATCCGAATCATTAGTCCGAATCATTAGTAGGAAAATTTATATAATAGGTCGGTTGTTACAAAGGGGGGAAGTGAAAGATGATCCTGGAAAAAATAGAGCCGATTTCGATCGCAGCGATTCAAGAAAAGGGAATTCAGTCTGTCGTGGATTGGTTTGAAGGGCATAAGGAGTATTTCTATAAACTTGGCTGGTATTTTGTTCAAGATCAGCAGCAGATGGAGGAGCTTTTTTACCAGTCGATTTTGAAGGTGCATAAGGAGTTTTCTCGTTATAAAGGGAATCTATCATTCAAGATGTGGGTAACCTCCATTTTCATTCGAAACATGCGAGAGCTTTCTAATTTGCCAGATTCAGAGGATAGGGAACCGCGCCTGGACGTGTTTGCTGGTTTGGACCAACTGGAAAAGGAGGCGCTTATTCTTACATATGCAGCAGGTTTCACCCTGGAGGAGACTGCGCAAATCCTCGATGTTCCGGCTGAAAAAATTAAGCAATTATTGTTCTCCGGGATTCGGTCGGTCAGAAAACAATTAGATGGATCCGATTATCATGGCTGTGAACAGTTCCAGAAGCATTATATCGATTACCTGGAAAAATCAATGGAACGTCCGGCCAAGATTGAGTTTGAGATTCATCTTTATAACTGCCGGGATTGCCAGGAGGATTTGGCGAGTTTTCAGGAAGTTGCGATGACAAGGCTGAATTATGTTGAGGATGACCATAATCTGAATTTGCAGGCTCAACTAATGGAAAACATCAAAAAGAGACTGTCAGAGCAGAAGGAGCACAAACAACAGAAGATTAAAAAACGAAAGAAATGGGCGCTTGGTTTTGCGAGTGCTTTTGCATTCATTATGGCACTTGGTTTCATTACCGGTGCGTTCCCAAAGGTTTATTACGCGTGGACGGAAGATGACGTATACTTTCGTGAATACCTCCAGAAGGGGATTGGCCAGAGGCTGAACCTGGAAGCGGAAAGCGACGGGATCAAGGTGAAAATCAAGGGAGTGGTTGCAGATGATCTCCAGACTCTTGTTTTCTATGAAATTCATGATACGAAGGAAGACAAGCAATATTTTATGAATTATGAGGATGGGCTAACAGTCGTGAACGAATACAAGGTCATGAAACATGAAACCTATCCCCGTTATACGATCCCGGATGTCGAGGCGGAAATGAACAAAAAAGAGAAGAATGTATTTTACGGAAAGGTGGCCCTGAAGCCGCTTGACGAGGACAAGGAAGACATCGAATTGAAAATCACAAAGATTCAGAGACTGGCCGACAATGCATCCCTATCGTTTGGCTTTACTTCCGGTGATTATAAAACAGGTGAGTGGAGCTTCGAGTTCCCGGTAACCAAACAGCCTTCCACGGAATACGAAATCAATGACCAAAAAGAACTCGAGGGTGTGGCCGTCAGAATGGAAAAGTTGATTGTTGCCCCAACTGCAACTCTTTTACAGTTTAGCATTAATACAGAAAAGCTGGAGAAACGGATCGACTTCATCAATTTCAAATCGCTTGAAGTGAATGATAAAAAAGTAGAAGTAGATCGATATAACACTCATTTTATGGAACACCAGCCGGACGGTCCCTGGATGGGCTTCCAGGCACAATTTGCTCCCCTTTTTGGTGAGAAAGTCAAAGATTTCAAAGCCCAGCTGGACTCAATGTACCTATCGATTGTAGATCATAGAAGCATTGAACTTAGCGGAAATCAGACATTCCCGCAGAAGATTGAGTATGCAGGCAGCGCTCTTTTTATTGATAAGGTCGATGCCGGTCCGTCAACCGAAATCATTGTGCGTAATGATGACCTGAAAAATCGGGAATTTGAATCACTTCACATAAATTTTGTGGACGAAAATGATCATCAGCCAAACATGACCCATGTGGATTCCAAAGCAGTGCTTGTTGATAAGAACGGGGTGGAATATGACCTGCATAATGGCCGAGTCGATTTTGAAAAATTGGAGCAGCCACGCTATTTCGTCACAGAACAGTCTATGAGAGTAGAAGGCGTCGAAGAGAACTCCATAAGACTTGAAATCACGGGTTATAACATCTTGAAGTACCTGGATGAAGCTTGGGACCTGGGGGCGGTTCTGGTCACGACCCAGGAAGAGTAAGGATATGCGATGTATGGGGCGGGATCACCGTCCCTTTGTCTCAAAACATTCAAAAAGAGGGATATCATTTTGAAGAAGAAAATCGATGAGTATCAAATTTATCAGAAACACTACGACCAAATTTATGAACAAGTTAAAAATGATCCGTATGCGCAATTCTTAGGCATTCAGTTAACAAAATTTGAGGCTGGGTTAGCAGAAGCGATGCTAGAAGTAAAGGAACATATGGTAAATGCACATGGAACTGTTCATGGAGCAGTTATGTATGCTTTAGCCGACCATGTATTTTCTGTAGCCTGTAATGCATATGGAAAAACCTCAGTAGGACTCTCGACAACAATCCAGTTTATTGAAGCTGCTCAACCTGGAGACAGAATAGTTGCCCGTGCAACCGAAATAAGAAGAAACTTTCGCACCGGATTTTACCGTATTGAAATATTTCATGAGCAAAGCCTGATCGCAACAATGGAGGCCGTTGCTTACCGTAAAGACCATTATTTTATCGAACTTGATGAACAAGATTAAGTATTTTTTATGTTCAATACTGTGATCTCCATTAACAAGCGGGACATGGGAATGGTTTTGGTGTCTAAGGGATAGGAAGATTTGGGCTTTTTAGGGGCGGGAGAACCGTCCTCTGTCTCGTTAATAAGGAGGATTTCCTTTGA
This sequence comes from Mesobacillus jeotgali, assembly GCF_014856545.2. NCBI lineage: Bacteria > Bacillati > Bacillota > Bacilli > Caryophanales > Bacillaceae > Mesobacillus > Mesobacillus jeotgali. Next base: position 492,571 of record NZ_CP109811.1, read on the forward strand.
ATTTTATTGCATGGATGATTGTTGCCTGTGAAGTTGCGTTTTGGATTGTCATTATCCTGGGATTGACAGTTCGGTACATTTTTAAGAAGAATAGACTCAGCATCTTTTTCTTTGTTCTGACACCGTTGATCGATCTGCTTTTGCTGGCTCTTACTAGTTATGACCTTTACCGCGGGGAAACGGCAACCATTGCACACGGTATCGCGGCCATTTATATCGGCGTTTCGGTAGCCTATGGAAAAAGCATGATCAACTGGGCGGATTCACGTTTCCAATATTATATTTTGAAGAAGGGTGAAAAGCCTGAACGTTTGAGGGGAAAGGAATTTTCACAGAACGAAAGAAAGAACCTTCTTCGCCATTATGCTGCGTTCCTTATTGGCGGCAGCATGCTCGGATTGATCATTTACCTGATCAAAGACCCTGCAAGGACGGAGAGCCTATTCGCTGTCTTGAAAACTTGGGCATTTGTTCTCGCCATTGATACTGCCATAACAGCAAGTTACTTCATTTGGCCGAAAAAAGAAAAAGGCACAAGCAAAGTTGGTTAGGTCTGACGTGGGGATAGTTTGGCACCTCAAGTTGAACCTTTTGAGAAGGGGAAACGCTCTCCTGTCTCAACAATTATAGAAGCACGTTGACTTAACAAGGAAAATAACAGTTATGATAAAATCGGAATAGTTTAAAATATCTATAAATAGGAGGAGTTATGAACTCAAACCCAATTTTAAATCAAATCGGAACGACATTTATTCCTGTTCGTGACATTGAAAGAGCGCGGAACTGGTATTGTGACATATTAGGGTTACCATCCGATGGTGAGATTTTATTTGGTCATCTTTACGTATTACCTATGAACGGAACGGGTATCGTATTAGACAGCAAAATATTTTCAGAGGAAAATATATATAAAGCTCCACCATTTCATTTAAATACACATAATATCGAACAAGCTTTTCAATACATGAAAAGAAAAAATGTGGAGATTACTACGGAAATTGAAAATAATCATTGGTTCAATTTTAAAGATTTAGACGGCAATCATTTAATGATTTGCCAATGTTAGTTTTTTCACTAAGTGGGACGGATCTGGTGTCTAGTAATTAGTAAGAATTTGGGCTTTTTTGGGACGTGAGAACCGTCCCTCAGTCTCTTTAAAAGTTTATGAGTATATGGCGTTGATCCAATAAGGATTAACGCCTTTTTGTTGAATTCTTTTTTATAACGGAAGGGTGCTAAGCCCTTTAGGGCAATGTGGTGCAGAAAACACTACAGATTGGTGTGAAATTTTTTTCATTCTATATTCAATAAATCACATAACCAAAGGGTAAATTAAGAACCTGATTTTTAATTCCTTTATATTTCAGGAGGTTTTAATTTGTTATTAGTTTGGGTTCTCATAGCGCTTTTGATAATTTTTACAATATTCATGCCTAAAAGGTTAACTGTTAAAGAAAACATAATCATGTTTCCAATAATCGGTTACTTTGCCTGGACGGCCCATACCGTATTTGGTATGATGTTAGATTTTGTGGACTTTGGTCCTACAAAGAAGGTTGAACTCACAGATTGGGCACTTGTTACGTTTATTCCACCCCTACTAGGAATTCTATTTCTTAACTTTAAAACAAGTAAGTATATGATTTATGTGGTTATCTGGACAATTTCTTCGTTTTTAATTGAACTATTACTTGATATTTTTGGCTATATGAAACACTCGGAATGGATTATTTGGTACTCCATTCCAACTTATTTACTTGCCTATTTTTCTTTGCATTGGTTTTTTCAAAGGGTAATAAGAAGCTTGTAAGGTAATCTTAATCAAGGATTTTAGAAAAATAAAAACAAGAATAGACGCTGGGAAGGGTTCCTAATGTCTCAAAAAATCTATTCAAAAGGGACGGGAGAATCCGTCCCTTTTTTGCATGGGGAGGAAGTGTTGATGAAAATCATGAATAAATCAAATAAAACTTAAATATATAAGAATAAAGTACTTGGACAACAACTGCCATATTAATTTTGGAACTATAAGGTGCTGATCTTTTGAATAGAAATAGGAATTTGAATTTAGTTATTTTTGCGCTAGTCTGTTTGCTTATAGTTCTATTTGTGCATGTAATCATCCACACCAAGGTTTATGTTGTGTATAGCGCAAGTCTTGGGTCAATTTTCATGATTGGACTTGTCATCTTCCTTATTGTGTTTCTTTATTTTAATGGGTAAAAATAGTGAAAGAGAAGTGTCCGGAGAAAAACTAAACGTTTAAGATGGAAACCGATCCATAGTCTCTATTGAAAAAAAACTCCCTAACAAGGGAGTTTTCCATTATGTATTTCTAAGAACGGTAATGAATCCGTCCAGAATCTGATGGCTTATTTTAAACCCTTTGCTTTGGTAAAAATTCAAGGCTGCATCATTTCCGTTGGAAACATAGATAAACTGATCCTGAACGTCGTTAAAGGAATCAAGCCATTCCTTTGATTTTTCATAAAGGACCGATCCAATGCCAATGCTGCGATAACCGCCTTTGATATAAAATTGCGAAAGGCAGCCGACATCATTTCCTTTTACCGATTCCATGTCAAAAAAGACGGCAAACTCATTCGAATAAACTTCCTTCGGGGAAACATTGCTATAGACGTATCCGACAACTTCATTGCCATCCATTGCGGCTATGATTTGATTGGCTTTTGCATTTTTTACAGAAGGGACCAGCCGCGTTTCAAAGCTCATGCCATTGAAGAGCTCAGGGCGAATCGTTGCTAAAGATTTCTGGTAAACCATCAACTCATTGCAAAGATCTTTCACAATGCTAATCTGCTCTTCGGCTATGAGTTCATAAGTAATTGCCATCATTCAACTTCCTTTTCTTTCAGGTTCTTTAATCGAATTATATCGTGAAACCTCGGCTTATGATAACCAAATCTTTTTTCTTCCTGACAGCTTGTCATGATTAGGCCACATGGTTCATAAACTCTATCAAAAGGGGGTGGAGAGTTGAACCGTGTTTCGAACAGGGTGGATTATTATTTGAAGGACAAATGTCTCTTAAGTGCGAATGTAAAGCAGTGGGAGCAATATATTGCTGCATTGCGGGCCTGCAATACAGTCACGATAAACAAAAAGGAATACATGGTAGACAAAATAAATATGGTTCATGATCCTGCAACCATCGTATTGAAAGTCAATATTCAACCGCTTAAGGTTTATATTTAAGTATCCTTTATGGATGCTTTTTATTTTTTTAAAGGATAGTTAATGATTTCTGACATGAAAATATAGTGGACTGCAGAAGGCCTACAGTATTACTTAGAACATGTGCCCGAAAAGAGGAGAAGCCGAAGATTTCGGTAACAAGTTTGAGGATTATTTCCATTAGGCAGGGGACTCTAAAGAATAAAAGTCATATTGAAAATGAAGGGAAGTTATTCTAATGGTCCTGATCAATCCAATCAGCTCCTCTGAGATAGGGACTCTGTGGCAGACTTACCAGGAAAAGACTCTGATCATGCGATTTCTGGAATACTTTATACAGAAGGCGGATGACCAGGAATCGCGGAATCTGTTGGGAGGTCTTTGGCAGGAGCTTAATTTTTACGTGAAGGAAATGGAAAAAGTTTTTGATGAGCAAGGAATGGTAAAGCCAGTAGGTTTTACATCTGAGGATGTGAATATTGAAGCTCCTAAGCTTTATGATAATGGTTTTGACATCATGTTTGTCCGTGTCTTGAAGCAGGTTAGCATGGGGCTCTATACCTTAAACATGAATATGTCGTATAACAATCGAGTGATGGCGATTTATGAGGGACTGACGACCATTACCCAGAAAATTTATAAGCTTGCCACCATGTATCTTCTTGAAAAAGGGCTTCTGTCCCAGCCGCCAAAGGTGACCATGCCGAAGACAACTGAATTCATCGAGAGTAAAAAATATATGAAGGGCATGAAACTGTTTGGTGACAAAAGGGCTCTGAATGACCTGGAGATCGGGATTCTCCACCATAATCTCGAATCCAACAATATTGGCATGAAGCTGATTACAGGCTTTGCTCAATGTGCACGGAACAAAGAGGCAAAACAGTATTTCGTGCAGGGAAAAGAGCTTGCAAAGAAACAGATGAAAATGATGGAGAAAATATTGCGAGAGAGCGATATTACCCCTGTCCTTTCGCCAGGGGGGACAGTAACGACCTCCACCGTACCGCCATTCTCAGACAAGCTTATGATGCATTGCATTTATATCCTGAATGGATTCGGGCTCGTTGGGGCGGGAAGCGGATCATTCTTCAGCTTAAGAAATGATATATCCATGAAATCCATCTTGCTGGCTAAAGATGTATTTTTCTATGCTCAGGAAGGCATTGAAATCAAGATTAAAAACGGATGGTTTGAAGAGCCTCCACAGATGGAAGACAGAGCGGCGATCATAAAGAAAGGACAGTGAGGGGCTTGGGGACGGTTCCATTCCCCGGTTGTTCTTAAAGAGGGATTAATCTCCCAAGGTATCACAGTTAGGATAGACAGTTTTACATTTTCCTGAGGTAGCTTGAATAGACTCTTAGGGGAGGTGTCGAAACTGTCTAATTTGATTATGCATGTCTGCAGACTGTTCCTTGGAGTTGTTTTCCTGCTTGCGGGCATTAACGGGTATTTTGTTATTTTTGGGTTGGAGCCATTCATCGCCACAAGTCCAGAAGCAATGGCCTTGTTTCAATTTGACTACCTATTAGTGGTTGAAAAATCACTTGAAATCATTTGTGGGATCTTGCTAATCACGAACCAAAAAACTGGAAGAGTAGAAGGAATGATGATAGGCAAGAGGGCGGGGAGTAAGTGGCTGTGCCTGTGAGACAATTTGTTAAAGTCTCATAAAGTATAGAGAAATAGGTTTTAGTACTGGGAGTGAATCTGATTGTTTGTTGGACGTGCATTATACTTATTAGGAATGGCTTTCGTTTTCTTTAGTATTGTTGTACTCATTATGTCTCTTTTTTCAAATAGCGGCGGAGATTTAATGATTCCATTATTCGCTTTGCTGAATGGTTTGATTGCCATGGGTGTTGGAGATCTTGTCATAGATGTGAATCATCGGCAAAGAGTAGAAAAGATGAAATAAAGGCGGACACGGGGACGGTTCTGGTGCACCCAACAAATATTTTTGGGGCCGGGAAAACCGTCCTTTGTTTCTTAATTGATCGCCTCTTCCGTTTCCCTGACAATCATCCATTTTTGCTGTATTAACTGCCAGTTTTCAATCGTAAATAGCCGCGCTAAGACTTCTTCATTTTTAACGATCAGCTGCTCATAAAAGACCACAGCGTTTTCTTTGTTCCTGAGACGGATCACCCGGTTCTCAAAGCGTTTCTGGCATCCCCGGAAATGCATGACGGATTGGTTCAGGCCATCTATGGCTTCCTGTTTGTTAAAAAATGCCGGCCGATCATTGGCACTTCTGAAAAAAGTGACATAATAGTCTTCTGTCATTCGATCCAGATCAGATGTCTCACCTGTAGCCATTGCCATATTCCAATCTTCAAGAAAAGAATCATGCATAAGTTCGAAATCTATGGCTATATTTTTAAGTTCGACCACGTTAAAACCTTCTCTCCAAATTTAATTAGTAAAAATATTCGATGATAAAGTCTATATATCCTTTTTAATAGACGGATAGGACTCATGCGGGTAACAAACCAAGCCAGGCGTTCATAGGATAATCAGAATTAAATGGTGACCTGTCTGGAGGGAGAAGAAGGATTATGATGCCTAATGGAATGAATTCGCAGGGAGCACAAAACGGACCAATGAATGTGGTGATCGTGGAACCGTATGTCTATTCCGCTCTTTATAGGCTTATTGGAAAAAGAGTCGTCCTTGACACAACGCGTGGTTCCGTGAGCGGAATCGTAAGGGATGCCAAGCCAGACCATGTGGTGGTCGAGGAGCAGGATTCCACCTTTTTTGTCCGGATCCGTGAAATCGTCTGGATTATGCCGGAGGCTTAAATGGAAGCAAAGGGAGTGAGTCCCTTTGCTTCTTCTGGTTTGTGGAGCCGCCGGGCACACGAAAGAACAGCTGTAATGGCTGTTCTTTTTTTGTATGTGGGATATTGACTTTGAGAACCATTTTTTCACGTTGGTCGATATATTCGTGAATGTGGTCGATATAATGAAAAAAACGCCGATATATTTAAAAATCTGATCGATAAAACATCAAACAGTCCATATTGTTTCCCCATCATTCCAACTTTTAGCATGTCAAACTAACATAGAAAGCAAATATTCCAGAAAAACAACACAATATCGTTTGTTTCGCAGTGAACTGACCCGCGATTGTTAGATTTTTCTAGCACTCGAAAAATAAACATAGAACCTTTATGAATTTATTATTGAGTATCCTTTGGGATGCTTTTTATTTTGTACTTACAATTTGCGACTCTTTCTTCTTCATTCTTTGATGACCTATGCTAAGATTTCGAATTCCGTTTTAAACGAGAAGCGTCCGTTCATTTCGCAGCTAATATTGTATCATTTACAATACTGTATAACATACACTATACTGAAGGCAGGAGTTGATACAATGAGCAATGTGAATGAAATGGTTGATAAGTTACTTCAGGAATTGCGCAGGGGCACGATCACCATTGCTGTATTAAGCCAGCTTGAAAAACCTCAGTATGGATATTCTCTCGTCTCCATACTGGCGGATAAAGGGATTCAGGTAGAGGCTGGAACCTTATATCCTTTGCTCAGAAGGCTGGAGAAGCAGGGGTTGCTGATAAGCGAATGGGATACAAATGAGGCGAGGCCCCGGAAATTTTACGTGCTGAGTCCTCTAGGAAAGGACGTTTATATAAAGCTGCTCGATGAATGGAAGAAGATGGCCTCGAATATGGCCGGGCTGATCGAAGGGGGAGGAATAGAAAATGGAGATGATTGAGAGGTACATTCATGCTGTGACCCACGAACTTCCGCAGTCTCAGAGAACTGATATTGCCAAGGAATTGAGAGGTTTGATTGAAGACATGCTTGGGGAAAGGACACACGGCCGCCCGATTGCCGATGAAGATGTGGAAAGCATCCTGCTCGAACTTGGTCCCCCGAGGGATTTAGCTGACAAGTATCGTGGTTCGAAAAGATACTTAATCGGCCCCGAGCTCTTCCATCCCTATATTACTGTACTGAAGATCGTCTTTTTTGCTGTGCTGGTTGCCATGACGGTCGTGTTCATCATTGAATCAATGGTTGAACCCGGCTCGGTGATAGAGCATATTATCGGTTATTTCACGTCGGTCATAAACGCGGGCATGCAGGCGTTTGTCTGGGTGACGATCGGGTTTGCGATTGCGCAATATAAAGGAGTCACTCCCAATGTTGGAATCGCTGAAGAGAATGGAAAGTGGACACCTTCAGATCTTCCGCCTGTTCCTGATCAGAAAAAGCGGATCAAACGCGGCGAAGCCATCACAGGAATTGTTTTTTCAATCCTGTTCCTTGTCTTCCTCTATTCTTCCAACCATGTGTTTGGTGTCATGATGTTCGAGGAAGGCGAACTTGTAAACGTGATTCCATTTTTAAATAAAGAGTATATCGAACAATTCTTCAACATTATTTATGTCATCACTGTGATCGGGATTTTAAAGGAAGGGTTAAAGCTGATCATCGGAAAATGGACGAAGAAGCTGGCCATATATAATTTGATCCTGAATGCAGTCACACTGATTCTTGTTTCCTTCTTGTTTAAGGACCAGGCAATCTGGAATCCCGACTTCATGCAGCAATTGAACCAAGTAAGCGAAGCAGGTTTGAACCAGGACACGTACGAACTGATCAAAACCATCTGGACACAATCCAAAACATGGGTCGTGATTGTATTCGCGGTTGCTCTGATCGTTGATACAGTATCCGGATTTTATAAAGCATATCTGAAGTGAAAAAGGAAGCTGATCTTTTGGGTAAGCTTCTTCCTGTATTTTAAACGGCTTGAAAAAGAGATGAACAATTCCATGAAAAAATGAGCAAAGGGTTACGGCCCTTTGCTCCATTCAATAGGCAATGAGAACTGTCCGAAGTCACCGATTCTTAATCAGCCAGAAAAGAACCGAGGTGTTGGGGCTGAGGTACCGTCACCCCTTCTATCCACTGCTTTGCTGATAACGTGAATTCGTCCCATTATATTCCATATATAGGTCGCAAGGCTGATTACAAGTTAAAGCCCCAGGCTGTTAAATGAAGCTGGGGATTGCCTTATGATTAACCTATAATCAATTGGAGGCGAAATAAAATGAAAAAAGTGATGGGTTTGGGTTTGGCTGCGTTGTCGGCTGTTTTGATACTGTCTGGGTGCAATAACACGATTTTTGCCAGTGATGAACGTGATAATGAAATACTTGTGGAGAAGGATCGGGCAAAGGAGCTTGAGGTTGTCCTGAATTTTGGTGCCGGGGAGATGGACGTTGCGGGCGGCGGCAAAGAATGGATAAGTGGAAACGCAATCTATGAACCTGAAAAGATGAAGCCTGAAGTTTCCTATGATCTAAACGGAAAAGTAGGAGAGGTTGAGATTGCTCAGCCGGATCATTTTAAAATCGGAAAGATGAAGAATGAATGGGACATAAAAATTAACGAAGATGTACCAGTTGACCTGGTCGTAAATGCAGGGGCGTCAGAAACCGACCTTGATTTGAAAGGGATTCAGCTTTCGAACCTTGAGGTGAACGCAGGGGTTGGTAAAATAACCGTTGATCTTGGAGGAGACTGGAAAGAAAGCTTTGATGCCAGGCTTTCATCTGGAGTCGGGCAGATGACCGTCATCCTTCCAAAAGATACAGGAGTAAAAATTCACGCACAAAAGGGCTTAGGTTCCTCATCCTTTGAAGATTTAATTTCAAAAGGAGACGGTGTTTATGTGAATGAAGCTTATGAAGATGCAAAAGTGAAGATCGATTTGAAGGCAGACTTAGGTATAGGCGAAGTTACATTTAAAACAGAAAAATAATGGTGGAAAAGGGACGGGATCAGTGACTCATCATTCGAAAGGACTGGTGGGAATGCAGATTCGTCCCTCTTCAGGTTTCTTAATCAAACGTTTGATTAAGATCAACAAATCCTTTTATTCTCAGCATTTGATTCTGACTGGTATGAAAAAAAGATATGATGAAAGTGTGATACTTTTTACCAAGGAGGTTCATATGGAAGATAAAATTGTCGTCATAACAGGAGCGAATTCTGGTATTGGCAAGGCGGCGGCCACGAAGTTTGCCAATGAGGGATACACCGTGGTAATGGCATGCCGCAATCTTGAGAGAAGCAAAAGTGCGCAACAGGAAATAATTGATGCAACTAAGAATCCACATATTGATTTGCTGCAGCTAGATATTTCTTCATTCCAATCCATCCGCCAATTTTCCACAGTGCTTAAAGATAAATATCCTAAACTGGACATTCTGATTCACAATGCTGCCTATTTGAATCATGGAGAGAAAAACTACTTGCTTAGCCAGGACGGAATCGAGCTTTCTTTTGCCACGAATACCGTTGGCCCTTTCCTGCTCACTAGACAAGTGGTTAGTATGCTAGAAAAGTCGGAGGATGCACGGGTCCTTCATGCCTGCACGACGAATATCAGGCATTTTTTCGAACCAAAAAGGACGATTGAGTTCGATAATCTTCAGGGAGAGTTCAAAAACGAACGGCCATTCAAAACATATAAGTTTTATGGCGACACCAAAATGGCTTTGTTGCTGATGACCTTTAAAATGGCCGATGAATTGAAAAAACAACGGATCAGCGTCAATGCCGTGCAAATTCCTGCTATCAAACTATCGAAAGAAACGATTAATAAATTCCAATCAGGCTGGAGATTCGCAGCGAGGATTCAGAATGCCTTCAGCGCACCCAGGGAAACGATGGCTGACACCTATTTTCATATATGCACTTCAGAAGAGTTCAAGAATGTGACAGGCAAACTCATCAACGATAAAAGAAAGGTGATGGAGCCATCACATTATTCTAAAGGACTTACACAGGATATCAAGCAGCTGATGGATCAAAATGTTTACCCGAAATACGCAGACGATCCGGAGAACATCGAGAAAGTCTGGGACCTTTGTGTCAGCTTAACAAGCAATCCTGTAAGTAGGGTTTAGGAAGCAGAAGGTTATTATAATGAAACCTTTTCAGAGTATAAGCGTAACATTAGATAGGGTCCCAACGCTGGATGCTCAGGAGGTACATTATGATTGTGACGATTTTTTTCACCGTGGTTATCTTGATTCCGATTTATGGCTTGCTGATTTGGACATATAATAGTCCGGAAGAAAGCATCCTGTTCGGCAGTCGCTGGATGTATAGAGAGGAACCGGAAATATCGAGTAAAGCCATCCGCTATACAAGGTTCATCGCGATGGCTTCCATGATTGCGATTCCTTTTGCAGTCGTAAGTCTCATCCTCGAAATCTATGTGCTTAGATTAGTACTAGTCGTGATTCCAATTGTGATGATATTTGGAGCTCTTAAAATATTCACTGATGATAAAGATCATCAGTAAACTGGCGTGATCCGGGGAGGATTGGCGCCTTTTTTGTTGTATTTAATGGAGTAAAGGATTTGGCTAACAGGAGGAGAGAAATATGACATTGCAGGCGGGAGATATCATAACGTTTGAGAGGACTTTTGCATTAAGGGATGTTGAGTTGTTCACGGAGATCTCAGGAGATGAGGGAATCCATCATCTGACTCCGGATGAACAAGGCAGGCTGGTTGTACAGGGATTGTTGACAGCCACACTGCCGACCAAAGTAGGCGGAGACCACAATGTGCTCGCCCGGAATATGACCTTCGAGTTCCTGCGGCCAGTTTTTACAGGGGACACCATCATATGTGAAGTGAAAATTGAAAAATACGAAAAGCAGGAAAAGAATCGGACTGCCATTCGAGCGACCTTCATTTGCACCAATCAGCATGAAAAAGAAGTGCTGACTGGGGAGTTTACCGGGGTGATTCTTTGAATCTGTTTTGTATTCATTCAAACAAAGAGGGTGGAGAAAGTTAATAAAAATATATTAGGTAAAATATCAATTTTTGCAATCTTAATTATTGTTTCTATAATATTTCTTTTTTCATATCAAGAATCTGAGAAATTCGAGGGTTTTCCTGTTCCGATAGGTGCTGAACTAACAAGTATCAAGGGGAGATATGAATCTTATAAATGGGAAGCGGCTTCTGAGGAAAATGGTCTGCCCTTAAGATATCAAGCTATTATTAGACTTTGGGGATGGGAGAAAAAAGAACAGGAAGGTGCTTTAACCGTTTATGAAAAAGATGGGAGAGAAGTAGAATTAGTATCACTGACAAATTTTTTGAGTCTTAGCTCTTCTCAGAAGTGAAATATTTCAATCTGATAACAATTCCTTAAAAACTTCCCTTTTAATTCGAAGAATGTGATAATATGACGGACAAGTTAAGTGAAAGGGGAGTTTTTTTGATGAAGCGCATTTTAACAGGCATTCTTTTATTGAGCGTTGCCGTCCTTGTTCTGGGCGCATGCAGCAATGATAGCTCAAAAGGGAATACTGAGAAGGAAAATAAAGAAGATTTGGTTGCAAAAGTAGATGGGGAAGGCATTTCTAAGCAGCAATATGAGAAAGAGCTGGAGGCCATGAAAGCAACTTATGAACAACAGGGCATGCCGGCAGATCAGATGGATAGCAAGCAGAAGGAAGAACTGGAGAAGTCTGTTCTGGACCAAATGATCAATGCCGAGCTGCTTCTCCAGACAGCTGAGAAGGACGGCATCTCAATTGAAGATAAAGAAGTCGATGCAGAGCTGGAAAAAATCAAAGGCAACTTTGAAGATGATAAACAGTTCGAAGAAGCACTGAAAAAGAATGAAATGACTGAAAAAGATCTAAAAGACCAGCTGAAAAAGCAACTGACTGTCAATAAGTACTTGGACGGCAAGGTTGGCAAGGTCGAAGCAACCGACGAAGAAATCCAGGCCATGTATGAACAATATAAACAGCTGGCACAAGCCCAGGAACAAGAGCCTGAAGCATTAGAGAAGATCAAGCCACAGCTTGAGCAGCAGGTTCTCTCAGAAAAAGAAAATGAGAAAATCAGCAAGCTGATTGAAGGTCTACGTAAAGAGAATGAAGATAAGATTAAAATCATTAAAGCATAGAACTACAAATAAAAGAGGATAGGCAGATGCCTGTCCTCTTTTATTTGTTCTCTATTCTTTGGGACTGAATGGAATAAATTAACGTCCCTGGTTCTCATTAATAAGCAGTCCAGCCAGCGTCAGCTGTGATGACTGTTCCATTTACAAAGCTTGATTCATCTGAAGCAAGGAACAGGGCAGCTTTTGCGATTTCGGCTGCTTTGCCGATTCGTGGGTTCAGGGCCAGTCCAGGCTGGGTGCGGCCCATTCCGAATTCGCTGATGCCTGTCATGGATGCGCTGATATTTGTTTCAACAGCACCTGGCGCAATCGCGTTACAGCGGATGCCTTTTTGCGCATACATGAATCCAGTATTCTTCGTGAATCCGACAACTGCATGCTTGGAAGCTGTATAAGCTGCGCCAGCGCGAGCCCCATGTAATCCACCGGCAGAAGCGACGTTGATGATGACGCCTTGTTCTTTTTCCAGGAAGATTGGGAGTACCTTTCTGGTTGCGCGCATCACGCTGGTTGTATTGACCGCGAAAATTCGCTCCCAGTTGTCGTCCTTGATTTCACCAGCTGGCTCGAAGTTGTCCATAATTCCGGCGTTATTGACTAGAATATCAACAGTTCCGTAAGTCTCCACTGTTGTATCGATTAAGTTTTGAATGTCCTCTTCCTTCGCTACATTGGCCATTACAGAGGTCGCTGTACCTCCAGCAGATTGGATTTCTTCCACTGTTTTAGCTGCTGCCTCGGCGTTGATATCCGATACGACAACCTTTGCCCCTTCTTTTGCATAAAGCACGGCAATTTCCTTTCCCATTCCGGATGCTGCGCCTGTAACGATTGCTACCTTATTTTGAAGTCTCATTTCCATTCCTCCCTTTTAAAGTGTTGAATCCCCGTTATTCAACAGATGTTCATTAAGCAACATCTATCTATAGTATAATAACCTTGTAAGAAACGCTTCAATCGGCAAAGAAAGCGATATTTGTTTAATAATGAACACCATGTACCAATAATGAATATTATTTCTTTTTATTGAACAAAGAGGTGGTTATATGTCTGTTAAAAGTGACTATATAGACAGAAGGATCTTGAAATCCAAGAAGGCGCTGAAGGAAGCGTTGATTTCCTTGATGAAAATGAAAGAGTTCAAGGAGATTACCGTAAAAGATCTTGTTCAGGGTGCCGATTTGAATCGAGGCACTTTTTTTACAAGCATTATCAGTACAAAGAGGACCTGCTGAATGAAATCATCGACGATGTCATCACCGACCTGATCGAATCCTATCGTGAACCATATTTGAACAAAGAAAACTTTGAAGTGGACAAGCTGACAACCTCTGCCATCAAAGTGTTTGATCATGTCATCCAATACAGTGATTTTTACTCCCTGATTGTCCAATCCACAACGCTGGCAGGATTTCAGCACAAAATGACCAAGGTATTGAAAGAGCTAACTTTAAAGGACCTAAGCGATCAAATTAAGAATGATAAGATCAACAAAGAATTACACGCCAGCTATCAGGCATTTGCGATTGCCGGGTTGATCATCGAATGGATTGAAGGAGGCTATAAATACAGTGCGCATTATATGGCAGAACAGCTGCTGGAAATCATAAAGTATAACAGCTTGAACGCTGTATTCAGGCCGAATGTTGAGGGTTAGATAGAATGAAACATGATAAACAGCTGTCTTTCCTTCAAGATTCGTTTTAACCGCTGAGAGTTTTCATGCTCTTAGCGGTTTTCTTTTAGAAAAAACAATTGATTCCCTCAATTCCGATATATTGCGATATTTTAGCTTGAGCCAGCCTGAACAGGGATGAGGGCAACTTAATGGCCCCTATCTTCAAAATGTTACCGCTTCCATTCACTATCTCGGCCATATGCTCACGAATGGCAGGATATCCCTTGAAACTGTTTTTGAGGATGTTACCATTAATAACGTTGGCAAAAGAGAAACGGTATACGAACACTTTTTGAATGAGTGATGGTTCCTTCTGTTGTAGACGGACGGATTCACAAGGAGGTATTGGATGGTAGATCAAGACAGGAAGATAAAAAGAGTTGTAATTAAGATTGGCAGCAGTTCGCTGACGAGTATGCATGGTGAGATCAGCCGCCGGAAGCTGGAGAACCTGGCGAACCAGATTGTGGCCTTGAAGGATGCGGGCTATGAAACAGCGGTTGTTTCATCTGGCGCTGTGGCTGCAGGGTACCGCAAGCTTGGCTGTATTCAGCGTCCGACTTCATTGCCGGAAAAGCAGGCAGCCGCCTCGATCGGCCAGGGCCTGTTAATGGAATCTTATTCAGAACTGTTTTTATCTCATGGGTATGTCGCTTCCCAGATCTTGATCACGAGAAGCGATTTTGCGAATGAAAATCGCTATAACAACATGAAAAATACATTGAACGTCCTGTTGGAGAGAGGGATTATCCCGATCATCAATGAAAATGACACGGTCACAGTCGACCGCCTGCGTTTCGGCGATAATGACACATTGTCAGCGAAGGTAGCCGCGTTGATTGAGGCAGACCAACTGATCATCCTTTCAGACATCGACGGTTTGTATGACGCAAATCCGAACGACAACCCAGACGCTAAGTTGCTTGATAAGGTCCATGAAATCACTCCTGAAATCGAAGCAGCAGCAGGCGGCTCCGGAAGCGCGGTCGGTACAGGCGGGATGAAATCGAAAATCTCCGCTGTAAAAATCGCGATGGCATCCGGGATTGATTCGTTTTTAGGGAAGGCCGACAGCAAGGACATTCTGGTAAAAGCGGTGAGCGGAACGGCAAAGGGCACTTATTTTAACCAGGATCCCGAAGGCTTCAACCTCGACAACAACCAGCAATGGATCGCCTTCCATTCTGGACCTGAGGGCGAAGTCATCATCCGTCCGGAATCTAGGGAAGCAATCATCGAGGATCGGAAAAACA
This sequence comes from Mesobacillus jeotgali, assembly GCF_014856545.2. Classification (NCBI taxonomy): domain Bacteria; kingdom Bacillati; phylum Bacillota; class Bacilli; order Caryophanales; family Bacillaceae; genus Mesobacillus; species Mesobacillus jeotgali. Next base: position 507,679 of record NZ_CP109811.1, read on the forward strand.
TCCTCCCGTCTGACATCCTTCAGGTAAAAGGAAGGTTCGGCGAGGGATCAGTCGTCAGAGTGATGGATGAAAACGGAGAAGAAATCGGACTCGGACGAATCAATTATTCTAGCGGAAAATTGGAAGAGACACTTATTGAAGAAGAATGTGAACGAAAAGAAGCAATCGAACAGGACACATTTGTTTGTTCACGAGACTTTGCATTACCGGTATCAGTCTAAAAATATACAGGAGGCGTTTTGATGACATTGACAATGACTCAAACAACGACGACAGTAGAGGAACAAGCAATTGCAGCGAAAAAGGCAGCGAAGCAGCTGAGCATTCTATCCACTGAGGAAAAAAACAAAGCGTTGCTGATTCTCGCTGACGCACTGGAAAACAATTATGAAGCCATTTTAGCTGAGAACGAAAAGGATTTAATGAACGGAAAGGAAAAAGGCTTCGAGGATGCATTCATGGATCGCCTTGCCCTTTCACGCGAGAGAATCTTCGACTTTGCAGAAGGACTTCGCCAGGTGGCTGAACATGCCGATCCAGTTGGGGACGTTCTTTCAGACTGGACACTGGAAAATGGACTCAATGTAAAAGAAATTCGCGTTCCGCTAGGCGTCATCGGTATGATCTACGAAGCACGCCCGAACGTAACCGTCGACGCTGCAGGACTGGCACTTAAATCAGGAAACGCCATCATCTTAAAAGGCGGATCGTCCGCACTATCCTCCAACAAAGCCATCGTCGACATCATGCACCAGGCACTCGAAAATACAAAGGTGCCAAAAGACGCCATCCAGTTCATCGCTACAGCAGACCGCGAAGCAACACAGCAGCTGTTCACGATGAAAGAACATATCGATGTCCTGATCCCGCGCGGAGGCGGAGCATTGATCAAGGCAGTCGTTGAAAACGCGACCGTCCCGGTGCTTGAAACAGGAGTAGGCAACTGCCACCTGTACGTCGATGAAGAAGCTGACACTGAAAAAGCACTCAACATTATGATTAATGCCAAGACAGATCGCCCGGCAGTCTGCAACGCAGCAGAGACACTTGTTGTCCATCAGGCATGGCTTGAGAAGAACAAAGAAAAGCTTGCTGCTGCATTCCAGGAGAACGGCATCACTGTGCATGGAGACGGAGCAGCAGCGGCAGTATTGCCAAACGTGGTACCAGCAACCGAAACTGACTGGGCTGACGAATACCTGAGTCTCGATATCGCCGTCAAGGTGGTTAACGATCTTGATGAAGCCATTGACCACATTGACCAGTACGGCACAAAACACTCAGAAGCGATCATTACTGAAAATGCTGAGAACGCAAAGAAGTTCCTGCAGCTAGTAGATGCTGCAGCATTATATCATAACGCATCCACTAGATTCACAGATGGAGGAGCATTAGGGTTTGGAGCCGAGATTGGGATTTCTACACAGAAGCTTCATGCCAGAGGGCCTATGGGATTGCCGGCGCTGACTACCCGGAAGTATGTTATGGTTGGGGATGGGCTAGTTAGGTAATACATTAGCTAAGGCAATGGCAGAGATGAAAACTTTCCTTGTCGTAGTTAAAGTAACGGGCTCACTTCTGAGGTGCAAAATCAAAAATATAAATAACTTAGTATAGTGAAAAGCATGGTGATTAGTAATAAAATCATCATGCTTTTTTTGGTTTCCAATATTATCCTGAATTTATATCTGTTATAATTGGAATTGCAATACCAGTTAAAATATTACTTTTTGGGTTAATAAGGATCTTTGTGAAATCATGTACTTAGCTAAACCAGCAGTTTACTTCAATAAGAAGCTGTTTGTTTATATTATCTTAGTGGATTAGGGAAATGTTGGGATGATAATAGAGGGATGTGATGAAATAGTGATTTTAAAAGCTGGGTATGGTCTAGACCCTAACGGATTTATTGTGAGCGATGTTAGTAAAGATAAAATTGATAATGTCTATATGCCTTGCATCCGACAATCTGTTAACAGCCTTAAAAACTTGGTTCCTGAACAGTTGCACAGTGTTTATGTGTACGGTAGCGTAGCCAGAGGCGAAGCCATAGCTTTAAAATCAGATTTAGACCTTATTGCTCTGTTTGATGGCAAAATTAGTGCCTATAATATAGCTGAAATAAAGAACCTGGCTCAGGAATTGTCACAAAAGTATCGGTCTATGGTTCGTGATGTTGGTATTGCTGTTGCATATTACGACTATACGGTTGACCCCTCAAATTACTACGAAAATGCATTTCTTAAGGAACTCTGTGTTTGTGTGTATGGAGAGGATTTAGGGAAACGATTTGGTCCTTACAAACTTACTTCAGAGATAGCCATTCGATTTAATGGAGATATTTGTGAGAATCTTAATCGGACGTTAAATAAGTGTAAAACAGCTTCAAACGAGGAGTTTAAAATAATTTCGCAAGGCTTCGCCCGTAAACTCATTCGAACATTCTATTCAATGGTGATGGTGCGTTCCCAGATTTGGACGACACGACTTCACGAGCAATCAGAAGTCTTTATCCATCACTTTCCAGAAAAAAAAATCTATTATTCTTACCCTGCTAAAATGGATTGAGGAACCACCAACGGACCGTGAGACTGTATATGAGTTGTTTAATAGAGAGGGTGAGTGGGCTTGTGCGAACTTTTCACACGAAGCCAATATTTCTTATTGAAATAACGGAGCTGTTTACTTTAAGAAGAAATATCCTTGAATGTATTAAACCAATTTATTAAAAGAGGTAAAGAATGTTTGCTTATAAGTGTAAGAGGTTAATTGAGGATTTTAAAAAGGAGAGACTGAGGGACGGTTCTACTGCTTGTTTTCGAGCAGTAGAACCGTCCCTCTGCTTTCATCTGCTTTCAATATACAAAATAGTCCAAAAATGTTACGGTTATGGTAATGAAAAAATTGGCAGAGGGGAGATATCATGAAAAAAGTAACGTGTTTTTTGTTGTCTGCTGTGTTGGTTTCGAGCCTCTTTTTATTTAATGGTAAAGCGGGTGCCAGCTCATTCAGTGACATCAATAATCACTGGGCAAAAGAGGATATGGAGTATTTGGTACAGAAAGGGATTATCGGAGGATATGCTGATGGTACTTTCAGGCCGAATGAAGTTGTCACTCGTGCTCAGGCTGCAATCATGATTGGCCGTGCTCTTGGCTTACCTGGGGAACAACCCGTTGACGCAAGGTTCAAGGATGTTCCAGCCAGCGTAACGGGTTCAGGCTTTATTCATCAGTTGGAACTGATTGGCGTGGCGGCAGGGTATGGAGACGGAACTTACCGGCCGCACAATCCGGTGAATCGGGGAGATGCAACCATTCATTTAATCAAATCGACCCTCGCTCCTTCAGACCGGAAAGGGTACCCAGAACATCCATTCACAGATGTCTCAACAAGCCAGGCGTCAGGAGACTATGTCATCATAGCTTACCATAACGGAATTGTGGATGGATATGCAGATAAAACATTCCGCCCCTATGAACACATTACCCGCGCTCAGTTCTCGGTCTTTCTTTCTCGATCGCTTCAAAGTGAAAAGACTAGCGCTCCCGAGCTTGAGGAGCAGGAAGCCGTCGATTTGCTGAACAGATACAATACTGTCAGGGAAGCCGCCTATGCTGATGCATTGGATCAGCCGAACTACAAGTTCCAAACGTATAAAACGAAAGAGGAATTTTATCAATTATTTCTCGGTTTTATGTCCAGAGATGTGGTTGAAACGACCTTCAGCATCAGATTGCGAGAGGAAAATGGCAGCTTGTATCTGGTAGCGATGGATTCAGTTAGAACCTTCAAGCCAGAGATTCCTCATGATTTTGAAAAAATAACAGATCGATTATCTGTGCTCACCCAAATCCAGGAAAGCGATATGTACGGGCGGGAAAAGCTCATTTTCACCTATAAAAATATGGATGGGACTTGGAAAATCAGTTCTATAAGAGCAGTGAATTTATTGCAGCAATAATATCGCGAGAAACGGGGACTGCTCCGGAGCCTAAGTGAAAACTACTGGAAAAGTACCTGTATAAAAATAGTATCCAGTCTAGACAGCTACTGGAACATGAGTGATGTTAATAAATGATGTAGAAGAAGGAGGATAGACATTTCGTTATCCTCCTTAATTTATCGCTATAATCGTTGGTTTGACTAAGATTCTGTTGTTCCTTTGACTCCCAAAAATGAGACGTGAGAACCTCTGTGTCTCACTTTTGGATATCTCTACTTTTTTACCTCTTTGGGAACTTCCACAAAAAAGCCATTAAGGAATGATTGAAAATTAGTTTTAGGCATTTTTAGAGTTTCATTGAAAGGTAGAAGGTCGCCATCCAGATCTTCTTTCACTTTCAAATTCGCCACTTCATTATTAATACTCTCCATTTTTAAGTCCAACTCAGCAGCTGATATCGCTGCGTCCTTTAAATCCTTTTTGATCCTCTCTGGTATTTCCTTATCATACTTATAATATATTTTATGTTCCAGGCTGGCCCAAAAATCCATGGCGATTGTTCGTATCTGCAGTTCCACAAATACCATCTCTACTCGGTCAGACATAAAAACCGGGATTTTAATAATAAGATGGAGGCTTTGATAACCGTTGGGTTTCGGCTGTTTGATGTAGTCCTTCCGTTCAACCAACTCTATATCCTTTTGCTTTTCAATCATCTGGCTTATTTTATAAACATCCGTGATGAATGGACAAATGATTCGGATTCCGGCAATGTCTTTTATGTTTTCCCTGGCGGATTCTATCGAAAGGCTAAGGTTCTTCCTGGTCATTTTTTTTATGATACTCTCGGGAGATTTTAGCCTTGAATTACAATGTTCTATTGGATTGTAATCGTGTATATGAATAAATTCTTCTTTTAAAATATTGATCTTTGTATTCATTTCATCTAGTGCAAATTTATAAATCAAAGAGAACCTTTTTAGGTCGTTTCTCATTTCTCTGGGATTGATTCTGTACTGCTGAGTCAATTCTTCCATTTGTGGACTTCTCCTTGTGGTTAAAGTTTACCTCCCTATTGTTACAGCTCATTCAATAATGGGTGGGAGTGTAGCAGAGGGGAGGCCGCCTTTTCTGATTAAAAACTTTTAAGTGCAAATGGAGAACGGAAAAGTTAACTTTCTATAGGTTGTAAGTGTTCCATTTTCCATTGCAGCCACTGAAACTTACGAATCTTTCTCGGAAGGAATTGCCGGATTCCCTCCTCGTTATAACCAACTTGAAGCTTCCTGTTTTCCACGATTAGAGGACTTTTCAGTAACCGGGGGTGTTGATGGATCGTTTCCAGTAATTCAAGCAACGAAAGATTATCAAAATCTATATTCATGTTTCTATAAGGAAGGGATCTCTTAGAGAGAATGTCATCGGTACCATCAGTAGTCAATTGTAAAAGTTCCTGAAGTTCCTGAACTGTTAAAGGCTCCTGCATCATATCCCTTTCCACGAAAGGAATCTGATGGTTTATCATCCAATTTCTTGCTTTCTTGGTTGATCTGCATCCTAATCCATATATCATCACAGTCATTTACATTCGCCTCCAAACTTATCAGTCATTATGCTTGTATATACCTTGCTTTAGTAAACTCATACTAAGCTTAAAGGAGTCCATTGCCTCCTCATCAGATAAGCCCTTAACTGTTTTTTCAATCAGGTTGTTAAAGGCCAGTGCAGAAACCATTTTGAAAATATGTAACAGCTCTTTTTCTGCAGTTGAATTCAGATATTCCCGATTAATCAATTCCCCGACCTTCTTGAACTCCTGGTTATCCAGATAGGTATCCCAAATACTTGTAAATGAGCTTTCAACTCTATGTGTTGTGTAGAGCAGGGCATTTTTTAAAAATTGCTTCTCTTCCTCATCTGATAAGGCAAGTAAAAAGTAATTCTGGAGCTCAATCAGAGCTTCAATTAAGTCACCATGATGTTTTGCCAGTAATCCGCTGAAATAGATTTTGCCCTTTTTTAATTTATCTTCTAATAAATAGAAATATAAATCCTCTTTGTCCTGGAAATATTGATAAAAGCTGCCTCTGGATATACCAGCTGTTTTAATGATGTTTGCTATGGAGGCTTCAAATAAAGGAGCCCTTGTGAACTCAATCTCAGCTGATTCCAGCAGCTTTTTCCTCTTTTGCTCTGACAAGTTGAAAAATGTTTGCTTTGGCAAGTGATCACCTCAGATTAGAGATATGACACCGTGTCATTTTATAATTAAATGATATATGACACAGTGTCACATGTCAATGACGAATATGACACCGTGTCATATTCGCTTTGCGAGACACCCGCGCACAGTTTTTTTGTCGAAGACTAATTCTTTATTAAGAACGAACTGTTATTTATACTGTATGTATGATTCTATTTTTCTAAGGGGGAAGAAAGACCAACCGTAAAGTGGTGAGGATGATTCAACAGTTACTTTTACTTCAACGTGTCATTGATTATATAGAGGATCATATTAAAGAAGAGCTTAGTGCTGAAGAGCTGGCGAGGATGGTTGGGTATTCACCTTATCATTTTTCGCGGATTTTTCAGAAACAGACGGGCTATACATTGATGGATTATGTGGTAAAAAGAAAGCTCCAGTTTGCACTGTATGAGTTGGTAAATGGGAAAAAGATCATCGAAATTGCCATGGATTATGGGTTTGAAACGCACGCAGGGTTTACGAAAGCGTTCAAGAAATGTTTTGGAAGTCCGCCGAGTCTTTACAAGGAGCATTGTCCGACATCACTGCCTCAAAAACTGGATTTAATGAGCCTTCACCAAAAGAACACTGGCGGCATTGTCTTGCAGCCTCAGATTGTCCGTCGGGAAGCATTTAATGTCGCCGGTAAAATCTACAGTATCGAGAATTTCCCTGGTGATAGAAATGTGCCAGCCTTCTGGGAGCAGGAGGGTTTGACAGACGGTTCGATTGAAACATACTTGTACAAAGAGTTATCGCCAAAAAAGCATGGAGAGTATTGTATCAATTTGAGCCGGAGCTTGGATGAAGGTACGTGTCGTTATTTATTTGCTGTAGACCATGATGATGAAAAAGGCTTACCGGATGGAGTGACCGCTACAGAAATTCATGCGGCTGTCTATGCGGTCTTCCGGACGCCTTTGGTTGAGGTTGGCCAATTCGCAACGGCGATCAAAGGAACATGGAGATACATACTGGAGGATTGGTTTCCGCACTCATCTTATGAAGTGGATGAAGAGGGCTTTGACTTTGAGTATTATGATGAGCATTGCCATTACTGGGATTTTAAAAAAATCTATATGGAAATCCATATTCCGATCAAAGAAAAATCTCGAGAGTGACTCTATCACCCTCGAGATTTTTTGATGGCCAATTGATAAAGATAGATGACAGGTGTTAAAAGAATGGCACTTGCAATCATGGCTATTTTGATCGAGAAGTTGGCGGCGATTAACCCTATTGCCGGTCCTCCGCTGATTTGGCCGATCGCATCAACCAGGCCTTTTACCGAAAAGAAAGTGGCACGTGTCGAGGAATCCGGAATGATTTTATTCAGCCAAGTATCCTCAAGCGGTGCCATGACAGACCTTGTTCCTTGGATGATCAGGTAAAAGCACAGCAAACCGATGATTCCAGTTGAAAGAGCGAAACCGGTCAGCGACGTGATAATCAGAACACATCCGATTAGCAGGGAAACATAGATGGTGTTTAGCTGATGATGGAGAGAACTCCGGCTGATAAAATGAAGACCGACAAATGATAGAAGCATCACGGCAAAATTAATGCTTCCGATCAGGATCACCAAATTGCCTTCTGTCATGTTGGCAAGATGGGTTTCTTCAAGAAAGTGAGAAATCCACAGCCGGTCAAAGCCTTCACTATATAAGCCGAAAAACAAGGCAATAAGGAAGAGGATCCGCATCAGATAGCTGGCCTTTGTATAATGGACCATCTGGTTCATATTACTTTTCAGCGTCTTCCAAGTGGATGTATTTTCTTGCTGAGCAGGTTTGAAATTCTCTTCCTTCATAAAAAGAAGCAGGAAAACCGCTAATGCCAGCATGGATAATCCGCCAATGATGATCGGCAGGTTGATCATGAAATAGTAACCGATCAACATACTCAAAGGAATTGCGATCACTTCGCCGAGCTTGCCAGCCTTAGCGCCATTCACAAACGCGAGGGAAGCACGCTCTTCTCCGATCTCATCAGCAATCCAGGCTTGATGCGCACCACTGGTAAACGTGTAGCCAATACCCCAAAGAACCTGAGACACTAACACGGCTGCGAAATACTGAAACGAGCGCTCGGTGAGGAACCCGGCCCCAATCAAAAAGTACCCGATAATTACAGAAAGCCTGCGACTTTTTAGATCAGCCATAAACCCAGTCGGAATCTCAAACAGGAATACAACCGCCTCCAGAACAGTCCCAACCACAACCAGCTGCAGCGGATCAAGTCCCACGACTTTGACATGATACAGCAAGTTAACTGTAAAAATAAATGTAAAAAAGAACTGCGACCAAAAACGTGTATATATATAGACAGTATACGAATCCATTTTTTTGAAAAATGTCGATTTCATCTCCCCCTAAACAGATTATAGAGAGGGAGGAAGACAATTACTTTTCCAAATTTGCGGTTTTTTCAGGCTGCAGGAAATGTCTCGAGTAAACCATCCGGCTCATTTATAGATTTACCCAAGTCCGGGTAGCCACGTTCTTTAATCCTTATTTTAGACGGGAGGATTCTAGTTCTGCCGATTCAGGCTGGCGCATTTCCTTAATCGTACTCACTCCAAACAAGCCGATTAGAGAAAAGATGACTGGAATAATGAAACCATAAAAATAGCCTTCCGTCATACTGCCTGAAACAGACTGGAAGTGATCCAATACTTTTCCGAAGAAGCCTGGCAGTAAAACAGCACTCAGAAATCCACCGGTATTCGCAAAACCAGATACAAGTCCAGATTCCCTCATAGGAAAGGACTGGCGAACAACAGCAAAAGTTAAGGCGCTTGCCCCAAATCCAAAGCCGATGATAAAGAAAAGCAAAATGAGCATGAAAAGCGGAGGATTCCCTTTGAATAAAAGGAAAGCAGACCAGCTTGTTAAAATAATGAAATGAACAATGACATAAGGGCGCTTAATTGTTTCAAGCCGACTTGAAATCCAACTGGTCAGCGGAGCTCCTATAAGTGCTCCTATAAGACCAACCATTACTAGTTGACTGGCATCTGATCGAGTCAGATCATACATATTCATACCATAGGGCACTGCCCATGAACTAATAAAGCCCACATAGCCGCCAACAACCCCAAAATGACAGAAGAATAAAGCCCATGCCTGCCGATTCAGAACGATTCTTTTCAGTAACATCGAAATATTTTGACGTGGAACATCATCTTTTACAGTTACCGATTCATTAGGAAAGAGTTGTTTAGGTTTCTTTACCAGTACAATATAAAGAAGAATTCCGGCTAAACATAACGCTATGCCCGCTGAAAAAAATGCTGCTCTCCAGCCAAGTAAGTCAATCCAAGCGGAGAAAGGAACTGTCGCCAGAAGGAATCCAAGGCTTCCCGTCATTCCCGCAAAACCAATCAATCGAACAAATTCCTTTACTTTAAACCATTGGCTTAAAATCAATACCAAATTGACCCAAATAGTCGCATCTCCAATTCCCGTAAGGATTCTGGCAAAAAACAGGACAAACTCATGGGTCCCAAGGCTATAAATGATCGTGCCTAACCCAGTAACGATTGCCCCTATAATTAGAAAAAAATTAGGCCCAAACCGATCAGCCATAATCCCCATCGGAATTTGCAAACTCGTATAAACCAAGAATTGCATACTCGTTAGTAACCCAATCGTTGTGGCTGTTACATGAAAATCCTTCATCACCTGTTCCGTAATCAATCCCGGAGCTGTCCGCTGGCTCGACATTAATAAGTAAGTGAACAATACGGAAAAAAATACAACCCACCTAAACCTGCTATTCTGTTTGTCCAATGATTTCTACTCCCGTTGGCTTTTACAGTATATATATGGATATCCAGCACCGGTCATGATAACTTACTGAATCTGAAGCACGTGTACGTACCTTGTGCTTTTAATAAAAAGCAGATATTGTGACAGGTTTCAGGATGCATGGCCCAAAGCTGTCAAGAAAAAGCAGTAATTGTGACAGTTTTCAGGATGCAGAGCCCAAAGCTGTCAAGAAAAAGTGGTTATTGTGACAGGTTTCAAGGTGCAGAGCCCAAAGCTGTCAAGAAAAAGCAGTTATTGTGACAGCTTTCAAGGTGGAGAGCCCAAAGCTGTCAAGAAAAAGCAGTTATTGTGACAGGTTTCAGGATGCAGAGCTTAAAGCTGTCAAGAAAAGCAGTTATTGTGACAGGTTTCAGGATGCAGAGCCCAAAGCTGTCAAGGAAGTGCTAATGCTGACGATTTACTGGTGTTGAAAAGCTATAAAATGGAGAGAGCCTTACTACAAGAAATCCAGTGAAGACATGTTGAAGAAGGATTTATCGTTTAAGTTGTGGAAGAATGTATCTAGCAGGAAATGGCGAGAAAGCATTGATGCAGGAGGATTGATGGTGATGCAGATGAGACCGGAATATGAAGATTTTCCATTAAAGGCTTATGACAAGATCAGGTATGCAGATACGGATCGGCAGGGACATGTAAATAACGCACTGTTTTCAACCTTCCTGGAAACGGGAAGGACTGAGCTGCTATATGCAAATGAGCCGCTGCATGCTGAAAACGCATCGTTTGTCATAGCGAGTCTAAAGCTGGACTTACTTTCCGAAATACGGTGGCCTGGAACAGTGGAGATTGGCAGTGCCATTACAAGAGTTGGCAACAGTTCCTTTTCTTTATTTCAAGGAATCTATCAAAATGCTAAGCTTGCTGCGGTGGCAGAAACCGTCATCGTGCAAATGGACGACCACACTAGAAAATCTGCGCCACTTTCCTCTGAAACAAAAGAGGAATTAATGCAATATTTAGTTGAAATAGAAAAATAGAAACAAAGATTAAAACACGGGGATGGGCGGAACCGTCCATTTGTTTATAACCGATATAGGAGTGATTGTCTTGGAATTGAATGATGTGATTCACGGGCACCGATCGATTCGAGAATATGAAGATCGGGAAGTTAGTCAAGATCTGCTCGACAGAATTTTAGAGGCGGGTATTCGGGCCTCTTCAAGCGGCAATATGCAAACCTATTCGATCATCGTCACGAAAGACAAAGAACTTAAGAAAAAGTTATACAGTGCCCATATGGAGCAATCGATGGTGGTTGATGCGCCTGTCCTTTTAACATTTTGTGCTGATTTTAATAGAATGAGGAAATGGCTTGAACTTAACGATGCACCTGTACATTTTGATAATTATATGAGCTTTATGATCGGGGCGATTGATGCAGCTTTGGCCGCACAGAACTGCGCTTTAGCAGCTGAAAATGAGGGGCTGGGCATTTGTTATATGGGCTCTACGCTTGCGAATTGTGATCAAATTGGTGAACTGCTGAACTTACCGCCCAATGTCGTCCCCGTTGTTGGCTATTCATTAGGGTATCCGGCAGAAAACCCTGCCCCGCGTGACCGGCTGCCAATGCATGGACTTGTTCACTATGATCAGTACCGTGATTATTCGGATGAAGACATTCTGGAAATCTACAAAGATCGAAACGAAAAAGGATGGAACCGCTACATGGCCGTCCCAAAACTTAAAGAAATGACCGAGCAATTGGGATTAAAGAATCTTGCTCAAATTTACACGATAGCCAAGTATACGAAGGAGTCGCATCAGGAATTTTCGCAAACAGTGCTGAAGTATCTGGAGAGACAAAACTTTATGAATAATGAATAGGGACGGGGAAGTGGGAGCAATACCTCCCCTTGTCCCGGTGGTTAGTTGAAATGTATAGTGAACTAATCTTACTAAAGAGGGATCGTAAAAAATGAATATCTTAATAAAGAATTTACCTGAAACGGAAATAGCATATATCAGACGAACGGGGAGTTACTTTGAGCCCCAAGAACACTGGGGAAAGCTGATCCATTGGGCGATTAGCAATGAACTATACCCGCCCCAGCAGTCTTTTATCGGTATATCATTAGATAATCCGGAGCAAGTGGAGAGTCAGGATTGCCGTCACGATGCCTGCGTTACATTACCTGACGGATTTAATAAAGAAAACCATGCGGATATAAAATTCAGGAAGTTGGAAGGCGGTCAATACGCCCTGTATTCCTTTTATGAAAAACCTGAAAGGCTACATTCTGCTTATCAATACATGTTTGGCGAATGGCTGCCAAGTAGCGGCTATGAAGCCGATTATCAAAGACATAACCTCGAATTCAATTTGAATAACCCTTCTGAAGATCCTGAAGGGAAGTGTCGAGTTGATTTATTTATACCTGTTAAAAAGAGATGATCTGAGGGCAAAGAGTCAATAGGTGACATTTTAAGCGGCAGTTACAAGAAACCACCTTTTATTCAAGGGGAGTAATGATAAGAGGGGGAACCCAAATGAAACTTTGGAAAGACTTGAATGATAAGGAGAAAGCAACAAGATCGTTCTTCACAACTTGCATCTTTGCACTACTTATTTTTATACCAAACTATCCAATCGGAATTTATTTGGTAGTAATGGGAATTAGTTGTTCAACTTCAGTGCATTATCTTATAAAACATCGTAGAAATTATTCTTAAACTAGTGGGGCGATTCCTGGGTATGCACCGGCCCTTGTTCAGGTAAAGGGCAACAAGATAAAGATTGTTTAGAATTTGATTAAAAAATGCGTGTCTACACTGGTCTGCTTTTCACATGCTGACCCAAATATGATTAAGATGCTTGCCGAGAATTATCGCATGAAATTCGTTCCTTTTGAGCGTTTGTTTCATGCCTTTATTTTTTTTGCCGTTTAAATCCTTTGTCAACTATGTCCCCTTTTCTTTTCAGTACATTCCCAGAAAAATTGCATAGGATATGTTGATAAACTGGGAAGGGATTGACGAAAATGTACTATGCTCCTCATGGGTATTCAAACCAATACTCTTATTATGGCAATGGCCCGCAATATTACGATGGAAGACAGTCTGGTCAGTGGGCGTATCCTTATGGAATGCAGCATGTGAATGGTTTTCAATCTTTCCGCTATCCTAACGGTAATGGAATGATACCTTTAGCGGATTATGGACCGAATCCATATGTGGTAAATATCAATGAAGCAACAAAGCAAAACAACACATATCGTACGGCTTTATGGACAGGAACGCATTTACAAGTCACATTGATGAGTATCGATATTGGCGGTGATATCGGTTTGGAAATGCATCCTGATGTGGATCAATTTTTGCGGATCGAACAAGGCCAGGGGATCGTTCAAATGGGCCAGAGCAAAGATAACTTAAGCTTTCAAAGGCAGGTCGTTGACGATTCTGCCATCATGATTCCAGCCGGAACATGGCATAATTTGACCAATACCGGTAATACTCCGTTAAAGCTGTACTCCATCTATGCGCCTCCTAACCATCCATTCGGAACTGTCCACGTGACAAAAGCCGATGCAATGGCGAGTGAAGGCGGAGCGAACGGCAATGGAAACACGATTGTTTTTGGCAAGACTCCAGACGAATGGGTACGGCACACAGAATATTTAGTGCAGGAAGGATTAGAGGACGTTAAAAGAGGGATCAACGCCACGCACATTCTTCAAGAATTCATCCTAATGGGAGTGCTTGTAGGGAAAGGGTATACTCCGGAAAAAGCATATGAAACCGTAGAAGAGTGGGAGCGGTCAGGAAAATCCCAACTTCTTCTTCAGAGCAAGAATATGTAGGGGTTAAAAAGAAACAAAAAATGAATAAATGGGGTAGAACATGAGGATAGACAATTCGCTATCCTCTTTAATTTTGCTTTATGTCCATGGTACCGTATGAAGTTAAACTGTTAGTGTATCTATTTACTTTTATTAATAAACTCCTTGTGGAAAATTTTTGAAAAAGAAAGATTGGTTGTTTATAATTCTTCTATATATATTTTTAAGAAGATACATATAACAAAGTTCTTTCATTTGTGTTAACCCGGATAATTCTGTTTTAACGGGTTGTTCGGTGAGAGGATGGTGGCATGAAAGTTGTGTTTTCATTTCTGTTCTCAACTTCTGCAACATCAATATAGTTAAATGAATGAACATCCCCTAAGGAGTTGTAGTCGTGTTAAAAAAGATCGTGATACTTCTGGTTTTGCTTTTTCCCATTGCCTCGCCTGTGTTGGCAGGGTCTTATTCGATTGATGAAGTCCGCATAAGGGCGTGGATTCAGCCTGATGGTGATTTGCTTGTTAATGAAATTCTCACCTATAACTTTGTGGGTGATTATGATAGCGTCAGCAGGGCTATACATAAGAAAAACCATAAGGGAGTAGAGCTTTTCGAAGCGTATGAATTGGTGAATCCTAAGGCGGAGCTTGGTTATGTGGAGATGGAAGACCTGCGTCCTCTTGAGGTGTCGAGGGAGGACAATACCTACCGTGCGGCACTGCCGGCAAAAGATGAAAAGAAAGACGTGTTCTTTATTTATGAATTAAAAGAAGCGGTGAAGACGTATGATTCCTACAGTGACCTTACCGTTCCTTTCTTTGGGACAGATACGAACCATGATGAAGATTTGAATAAAGTGACGATTGACTTTGTGTTTCCAGAGGAACTTAGGCCGAACAGTTATTTTCCCTTTTTCCATGACCGGCAAGGAAAGGTAACCGAAAAAGGTCCATGGGTGGTGCGGTTTACCACCCCAGAGTCTGAGATGTACTCACTGACCGAAACCCGCCTGCTGTTTCCTTCTTCGGTGATGTCGGAGCAATCCAAGACCAGGGCACCGATGTCATTGAAGGACGCGATTGCGGAGGAAGAACAATTGGCTGAAAAAAATGCTGCTATGAAGAATCAGCTCAGCATTCTGGAAAATGTATTGACGGGCTTTGCTGCTTTCCTGGCACTCGGATTGGTGACCATGCTTTTCATGCGTTTACTTAGGAAGCTGAGGGGCGCTGATCGACCTGAAGAGCTGCTTCAGACCGATCCTCTTATTCTGTATATGATCAACCGGCGGGGTAAAATGAATCCTTACGCCTTCCTGGCCGGACTGTTTTCGCTCGTTGAAAAAGGAAAAGCAGCCGTCAGGACGGAACAGAATGCTGGCCGATTCCTGAAAGATGATCAATCCGCTGACCAAACGCTCTATTTTACATTAACGACCCCGGAAACCAGCTTATCGAATTGTGAGCAAAGGTTGGTATCCTGGCTATTCAGGAGAAAAACTAAAAATGGAAACCCTGTTTTCTTCATGAGTGATATCGCAGGCGCATCCAGCCAGCAACGAAATAATCCGCAGCATCTGCACAATTATCATACAAAGTACAAACTGTTCAAGGAGAACGAAAAGGAATGGTTTGCCTGTGTTCTGGAAGTGTTGAAGGAAGAAGGAATGATGAGTGGCAAAATGAGCACGCTGGTTAAAAGAGGGCTTATGCTGATCCTATTTACAGCTGTTATCTATGCTTATTATCTGGATTTCCTATCAACTGCATCTATAGTAATCTATTCAATCATTGCCGGGTTCCTATTGATAAGAGGCTGGCTCAAACCTGAGAGGAAATTGTTTTTCCTGCTATTTTACCTGGTATCCCTGATTGCCTCCGCGATGCTTTACGATGCCGAGGCACTAACCTTGCTGTTCATCACGACTGTCCTTTCGGCGGTGCTGACCCTATTGACGCCGCACATGACGCTATCAGGAGAAGCTCTCGTGATTGAGCAGGAAATACAGGCTTTTAAAAAGCAGCTTAAGTTCGAGATATTCCCTGACCAAATCAGCAGCCAATCCGATAAATGGATGATTCGCAGTCTGCTGTTAAAGCCGAAAGTTAAGTCCAGGGCACAAGACAAAGAATTCGTCAGCGATGAAAAATCAGCCGCACCATTAACCTATCTGATTGCAACCGGACAAAACCCTGTAGAATTCCTTGCAAACACATGGAAATGGAGCATCCCTCCAGGAAGCAGCTCATCATCCTCTGTCTCTGGTGACAGCGGCTATTCAGGAGGAGGTAGTAGCTATTCAGGTGGAGGAGACAGCGGAGGCGGCAGTGATGGAGGCGGAGCTGGAGCTGATTGATTCTTCGGAAGCAGGTACTAAAAGGGGAAGTTCGAGTATTTCATAAGGAAAAGGAAACGATCATTCATGGAAAATAATATTGAACACACTCCAGAGGAACACAATATTATCGTATCAAAAGATAAAGTCGAGGTCGTTTACACAAACGTCGGAGCTGGTTGTATGCTTACTGGCATAGGATTGATGACGTTGGCGTCACTATTCATTTTCTTTATCGTACCAGACGTGAGTTTTGTAAAAGGATTTGTCGGAATCCTCATCGGTGTGTTTGGGTTGCTGGTATTTGGATCGATGCTGATCAGGATGCTGTCCATGCTATTATCCGGCAGAGCTGTCATTACCGTACAGGACGGCTATTTAAAAGGCAGGAAAAAAAAGTGTCCGGATCAACGAGATCAAGGATATCAAGTGGGGTGGCAGCGGCTTTAAATACATCACAATCACCACAATGAACAACAAAAAAATCAAACTCTCAACTTATAATCTAGTCAACGAACAAAAAGTACATAAAGTCCTTGATACATACGTGGTCCCAAAAGGTACTCCTGAATTGAAGAAGAACTGGGCGAAGAGGTATGGCGGTCAGGGATATAAAGCGTGAAAATAAAGGACTTGTCACCATTCCTATACATGGATTTGGCGACAAGCTCTTTTTTTTATTTTGGGAACCGGCCAAACTTACACTTCTTTAATTTGATTCACAATGGTCTAATGTCAAAAAAAGAAAAGACCACCGAAATGGTCTTTATCCTTCAATCAAAGATAATTTTTTAATGTCTCTTTAAGAGTCCCTCTGGTTTCCGCATCTTTTTCAAAAAGAATCCCTCCATGTACCATTGTTCTTACAAGGTCTGGTCGGAGTCCGGTCAGGATGGCTTTGCAGCCCATCATGGCCACTCCAGTCAGGATTTTTTGAAAGTAGTCGATAACATCCTTATCCATCATGGCTACACCTGATAGGTCGATCACTAAATTTTGGAACCTTGTGTTAGCTATTTCGTTTAAAACCTTTTCTTCAATGATTCGAATCCTAAAGGAGTCAATAGTGCCAATTAGAGGCAGAACAGAAACAGTCTCACTTACTGGAATAATTGGGACAGATAAATGTTCGACCATTTCTCTTTGCTTATGGAGCATTTGATCTTTATATTTTGAGTAACTGAGAAAGAAACTGTTAAGAAATTGGTCTATTTGTTCGTTTATGAATTCTTCCAATTCATAAAAGTCCTTTTTTCCATCAGTCAGGTTCTTTTCGTCATCAATTTCACTAATTATCTGCCAAAAAGTTCTCCTGATCGCTTGAACCCATTCTAATTTTAAGGACAGAGTTAGAGAATGTCCTGCCCAGGCAATTCCCTCCTCTTCTGCAAAAGCGATAAGATCTTTATCATTTTGATCTATTATATAGAAGATTAATTTCCTGGCATTCTTTAATAGGTCAATGTTTCCTTTCTCTAAAATCTCAGTGATTTTCCCCGAAACATTAACGGCTTGAGAGAGTAAACTCTCTTCAAATATTTCACCTTTATCATTAAAGTAGATTTTGATTTCTTCTCTTAAATCATTTATGTTATTCAACTTTCTTACCCCCGAAGTAATAACTGTAAAGCAAATTATAAATACCCTCTTTGATGATTTATAAACTGATTCACCTTAAATTTAGGAGTTGGACGAGACGCAAAAACCTTTCCAGTACCTCAATTTAGGTAAAATCACCACAGAACTTATTTAGAGACTCTAAAATTAGTACTTTCAAAATATGTAAAATGAGTCTATCTGCTGGCGAAATAATTAGAATATTCTAATTATAATAGAGTTGTCCTATAAAATGGGCAAATATAGGAGGTGTATTGATGAGGAAAAGAAAGAAGCTTATGCAAGGGTTCGTCATGGCAACAGCGATCAGTGCTCTGGGTTTTTCTACCTTTTATCCAGGGTTGAGCGGTTCCGGTGTAACGGGAGCGCAGCAGTTGGAAGGGAATTTGATTCTCCCTGATGAATCGCCTTCCATTGTTCAATTGGAAGTCCCGGACAAAGAGGCAATGGAGAAACTCGTTGAACTGGGAATTGATTTGACGCACAGAGTGCATCAGCATGGTGATGGACTTGAGGTCGATGTCGTTGTCACTCCTTCGGAAATCAAAGAGCTCGCAAAATACGGCATTAAAGTAAAGGATACGCTTATTACCGAAGCTCAATGGAACCAAAGAACCGCGGAAAGAAATGCTGCGGCACAGCAGGAATCCAGTATCGCTTCAGCAGAGGATACGCTTAAAGTCCTGCGGGCGAACCATTATACTAACCAGTCAGACACCTTCCTTTATGTTGAAGCAAAAACCTCCGCTGGTGAAAGTGCTAGCACTGTTCTTACGGCCAGCTGGGTTGAAAATGGAGTTGAAAAATCAGCGACCATGCAGCGGTTTGTTGACCTCGGGGAATATATGTATCACTGGTTTGAGTTGCCAGTAACAGCTGTTCCTGATAGCGTCACCATCACAAGCAGCCTGGGCGGAACTGCTTCCAGCCCTGTGTCAGAGTGGCTTGGCGAAGATAAGAAAGGCAGTCCTGAAAAACATTATGTGAAGGATTTCGTTGACCACTATATGGATCCGTACGAGCTGTATGAAAGAGCTGAAAAGCTTGAAAAAGAGTTCCCGGACTTGGTGGAGATTATCGAAATGCCGAACAAAACAAATGGATACCGCCGTCTAGCTCAGGCGACAATGGGAACAACGAATAGTTCGGCTGTTGTGGTTTCCTCGAAAGCCTGGGGTCACGAAGGCGGAAATGATATTACTGTTCAGTTCAAGAATCCTCAGCAAGCTAACCATCCTTTAACTGTAGCGGCTGAGGGGAATAATTTAGTGGTTGAACTTGGAACAGACAGTTCCGGAAATGTGATAAGCACTGCCAGCCAGGTAGCTGCGGCGCTTAATGCAGAAGCAGATGAACTCGTTACTGCGAGTACATACCGCGGAAATGCCGGTTCTGGCACTGTGGAGCCAAACACTGCGCAGCTGACAGATGGCTTGAATGCACCGGATCACATTTCACGTGAACCGCAAACAGTCAAAGCAATACGGATTGGAAAACATCGTGATGGCTCCAAGCCGGGTGTTCTTGGCTATGCCCAGGAGCATGCCCGTGAGTGGGTAACGCCGCTGGTAACGATTGAAACAGCGGAACGCTTGCTAAGAAACTATGCGCATGACGGAGAAACAAAACAGCTTGTGAATAACCTTGATATCTTCCTTGTGCCGTCGGTGAATCCGGACGGAGCAACGTATAGCTTCTATGACTACAACTGGCAGCGGAAAAATATGACGAACCATTGCGGACCTGAACTTTCAGATCCAGGTGCTCGCCATGCTTGGGGAGTCGACCTGAACCGAAACCATTCTGTTGGATCCGTCTTTGATGGCTTTGTAGGTGCCACTTCTACAAATTGTACAAGCTCTGTTTATGCAGGACCTGAGGAACACTCAGAGCCTGAATCAAAGAACCTAGTCTGGCTGGCAGATCAGAATCCAAATATTAAATTTGCGATGAATATCCACAGCTATGGAGGATATTTCATGTGGTCCCCGGGCTCCTATGATCCTGACAGAGTCACACTGCCGCGACCTACTGCCGGCCAGGAAGCATTCTATTGGGCAGCATCGAATGAAATTCTGAATGATATTCAGGACCATCGCGGTACCGTCATTTTACCAAGCCGTACCGGTCCGATTCCAGATGTATTGTACTCTGCAGCTGGAAACTCAGCTGATTATCTGTGGTATGAAAAAGGGATCTACGCATGGAACTTTGAAGTGGGAGCGGACCTGTGGGATGCAGATGCGAAAAGATGGCGTTCTGTAGGGTTCCAGCCACCGTTTGAAGAGGGGCATGAGGAGGCCATGGAATTTGCGAATGGCCTGATTGGCCTGATCAAAGTCGCATACAGCCAATCCAAGGATAAGCAGCCACCATCCACAAAAGTTGTAACTGAAAACAATGCTGCTGGCCCGGTAGAGGTCACATTCGAAACAAGTGAAGCAGCAACCATTTATTATACTCTCGATGGAAGCCGCCCTAACTTTGAGTCACCACATTTACGCCTGGCCGGGACGCGTGAACCAGCCGAAACATTGACAATCGACGAAACCACCACAATCAACTGGTTTGCAGTCGATGCGGCGGGCAATATTGAGAAAAACTACAACCCATTCAGCAATTCAAACAACTTTAACTCTGTAAAAATAACAATAAAATAAAATCGCTGTAAGGTGCCTGCTCCTAGCTTCTTTATAGAATGCTTGGGGCAAGCATCTTTTTTTTGTTGACAGATTAACCTTCTTTTACCTTGACGACTTTAGGTAGAGCAAAATCCGCTAAAAAAATATAAAAAACCTCAGCCAAAAGTTGTAGATAGGTTACACCATTCCTCCGAAGAGATCGCTTAATGGCTTTCTTATAATAAAGATAAGAAAAATCATAGGAAGGTGTTCAAAATGAACCATTATATATGTAACACTTGCGGTGTCCAATATCCCCATACTGCTCATGCTCCTGAAACCTGCTTAATTTGTGCTGACGAAAGACAGTATATCCATCCGGATGGGCAGTCATGGACAACGCTTCAACAGCTTGTAGATTCAGGGGAATATGAAAATACCATTGTCCAAGAAGAGGCAGGACTGTACAGCCTGACCACTTCTCCTTCGTTTGCTATTGGGCAGACAGCCTATTTAGTTCAAAATGAAGGGTTCAACCTGTTATGGGACTGCATCACCTACCTAGACGAAAAAACAGAAAATGAAATACATTCTCTAGGAGGAATCGATGCCATCGCATTATCACATCCACATTATTATTCGACACAGGTTGAATGGGCTGAACGATTCGAAGCAAATATCTATATCCACGAAAACGATCGCCAGTGGGTCACTAGGCACAGTGACAGGATCATATTCTGGTCTGGTGATTCCCTGGAGCTCGATGCGGGTGTAACATTGCAACGTTTGGGTGGTCATTTTAATGGGGGAAGTGTTTTACACTGGGAAAATGATGTCAACAAGCAAGGGGTCCTACTTACTGGTGATATTATTCAAATAGTGGCCGATCGACAATGGGTCAGTTTCATGTATAGTTATCCAAACCTTATTCCACTGCCAGCTAACAAGGTTCAGGAGATGGCAGCTAAAGTCAGCGTTCTAAATTTTGACAGACTATATAATGCATTCCATCGTGTCATTAAGGGAGATGCCCATCAGTCTGTTCAAAAATCCGCTAAGAGGTATATTGAGGCTTTGGAGGGAAAGTTCGTTAATATAAACAATTAAAAGGATCATCTGAAAATAACGCCTGGTTGATAAAACCAGGCGTTTATTGGGAGCAAGGGGACAGACCTCATGCTCCTCTTTTCGTAATTTTTTTTTGAAGCAAAAGGTACGTCCGAGACCAGTGAAAAAGTCTAATTAAAGGTCCCTTTTCTCACTTATTCTGTTTTTATCCATGAAAAAACCCCCTGAATGGTATAATGGGTACGACCAAATACCGACCATTAGGGGGTTTTTCTTGTGCTTCGACTAGAGCCAAAGCAATCAAGTTTTCACTCCGTATTATACGATAAAATACCAGAAAATCATATTCTTAAGAAGATTACTACTGTTGTAGATTTCAGTTTTATTAATGAACTACTGATCGATAGCTATTCCAAACGGTTTGGACGTCCTGCAAAAGAACCTGAGTTGATGTGTAAACTTCTATTTCTACAACATCTATATAATTATTCCGATGAACAAATCAAGGCGGAGGCAGAATTAAATCTTGCTTATCTGTATTTTCTTGGCCTCAATCCGGAAGATACCCTCCCTGATAAAAGTCTTCTTTCCAAATTCAGGACCCACCGTCTAGGAGAATCCACATTAGACGAAATCATTACTGAGATTGCACGACAATGTGTGGAACAAGGGATCCTTGAAGGGAAGAGTGTGAGCATTGATGCCACCCATATTGAAGCAAATACAATAAAGAAGACACCTGAAAGATTAATGAAGCATATCGCCAAGAAAATCGTTGGTGCCTATGAAATTGAATCGGGTCACTCCTTGGAAAATATACCGGAGGTACCAGATTACCAGGACATTCCGGATCACCATGAAGCCAAGAAGGTCATGAAACAATACTTGGAAACCGTCATTGATGAAGCAGAAAAAAACATTTCAGGCCATGAACAGGAAACCCAGCAGATGATCCAGAAAGCGAAAGACATCCTCAGTGACCCGAAATTCATGAATCAAAAAGGCATTCGATCACTTATAGATGAAGATGCGAGGGTTGGACGAAAAAGTAAAACCCAGGATTTTTATGGCTATAAAACAGAGTTCGTTATGACAACGGATGAGCGAATTATCACTTCAGTCCGAACATCAGATGGCGCTTATATGGATGGCGGTTACGCAAAAGAAATGTTAAAAGATACCCTTAAATCAGGTATGAACATCGATGAAGTTTATGGAGATAAGGCCTATTTCAGAAAATACATTCTCGATGACATACAGGAACTTAATGCCCGACCATACATACCAGTTAGCTCCCTAGTATACAGGCTGGATGAAAGTGAATTTACCTATAATAAAGATTCGGATGAATGGCAGTGCAGCCAGGGGAATACAACACTAAATAAAAAACGCTATAAATCAAAGAGAAAAGATGGTGTCAGAGAGGGCTATAAGTATTACTTCGAGATCAACCAATGTAAGGCCTGTCCCTTGCATGATGAGTGTGCAAAGACCAGCGCGAGAAGAATCTTGGTCGTTGGATTGAACACCTCTGAATTTTATGAAATATCCCAGTATCAAAAAACTGAGGAATTTAAGAAAAAGTATAAAAAGCGAGCAACCATCGAAGGGAAAAATGCGGAGCTTAAAAGGTTTCATGGCCTATCCCGAGCCAGGGGGTATGGTCTTTTAAGTGTGTCTGTACAATCAAAATTAGCCGCAATAGCAGTAAATTTAAAGAGGATAGCGGCGATCGCTTCCTCTTTTTTACTGCTTATTTCGGTGAAATCTATGTAAATTGGAGTTCATTTCAAATGAGCTAACAAAAGGGAAAGAAAAAAGAGTGGTTTTTCACTGGTCTCGGTACGTCCCTCTGCTTCGTAACGTTCTCATCCAACTAAAGTCCCTTGCAATTTTTCCTAAATCTTGTTATTCTTAGGTAGAATTATTTTTGTTCGGTGTAAAGTTCGACTCTTCGTTCTAATGATCACTTTGGGCAAGGATAGTAATACAATGTGCATTAGCACTAGGAGGCAACAAACATGGAACAAGGTACAGTTAAATGGTTTAACGCAGAAAAAGGTTTCGGATTCATCGAGCGCGAAGGTGGAGAAGATGTATTCGTTCATTTCTCTGCAATCCAATCTGAAGGCTTCAAATCATTAGACGAAGGTCAAAAAGTTACTTTCGACGTTGAGCAAGGTGCACGTGGACCTCAAGCTGCTAACGTTCAAAAAGCTTAATTTTGATATAGCATACCGAAACAGACTCCAAAAGGGTCTGTTTTTTATTTTTAAAAATAACAGCAATAAAAAACCCTACTCAACGAACGAGTAGGGGCATGGAACCGGTAAAGTAAAAAATTTAAAGCAAAAGGTTATTTACAGTATAACACACCAATCTCAAAATCAAATGATTAGCAGAAATTTAGCAAGTGCATGATAATGACAACATAGAAGGCACACAAATGGAGGAATGGATGATGAAATTTCCAAACGACGCGGATGGAGAAGCATTGCGCAGTTTGTTTAATGAAGGAATAAGTTTTAAAAAGCCGCAGCCAGTCGAGTTTTTTATAGCTGTGCCGGATAAGGCAACTGGCGAGAAGCTTCTGCCAGTATTGAAGGAAGAAGGCTTTCATGGCTTACTCGAGCAGGATGATGAGACAGATGAGTGGGCTTGCAGTTGCTCGAAAAAGATGCTCCTTAACCATAGCGAATTAAAAAAAGTGCAGGAAAAGCTGGATAAAATAAGCAAGCCTTACGGCGGCCATTCTGATGGCTGGGGCGTATTTGTAGAATAAAATGCAGGTGATGACATGCTTCATACTTTTTTAGGTGAAACAATCGGGTATGATGTGATTTTTAAAAATCGGAAAACAATCGGCATTTATATGGATCTGTACGGCCATGTCGAAGTCCACGCTCCTAAGGGGACCTCAGATGCAAATGTGCTTCAAATCCTAGAAGGCCAATGGGACTTGATCCTGCAAAGGGCGAAGGAAATGAAAGACCGGGCCTCAGCCGGCAGGGAAAAAGAATACGGATCAGGCGGACAATTTCTATACTTGGGCAGGCTCTATCACATTCTGATTTCCCAGGATGCAGATATCGAAAAAGACAATGCCGTGTTCGAGGCAGACAAGCTCCATGTATACGTGAAAGAGCAAAATGAAGAGAGCATCAAACAGGCTCTAAAGCGATTTTACTATCAGCAGTGCAAGGCATTAGTCGAAAAACGGGTTAAATTTCATCAAACTGAATTCAAAATAAAGCCGCGCTCGATTAGAATCACGGACAGTAAGACGAACTGGGGAACGTGTGATTCCATGAGGAATTTGACATTCAATTGGAAGCTGTCCATGGCACCAATGGAAGTGATTGATTATGTTGTCGTCCATGAAATGTGCCATATGGTCCATATGAATCACGACCGTTCATTTTGGCGGCTTGTCGGAAAAACCATGCCTGAATATGAACAGTATGAGCGCTGGCTCGCTGTGTCGGGGTGGAGGATGGAGGTTTAGTGTAGCGGGGGTGACAGATCCTCTCAGCGGAGCAAAAAACTTCAAAAATATTATCCTTATACTAGTCCACGAAGGCTACTGGCAAGTTAGGGGATATGATACCGATGCATGGGTAGGATCAAAAGAGACAACTTGAGCCTAATCTTGTACAGAAAGATGGAGCAAACGCAGCAAACAGGGAGGAAGGGTGACGGACCTTTTACTCCTTTTTTGTAATTTTGGAAGCAAAAGATCCCTTTGCTTCTGAACCCATTATTTTGCTATGTTAATGGCGTAAAGCTTAAGCTCCTCATCGCCTTGAGGAAGAGTCACGTATCCTTCAAAACTCATACCAAGCTTTTCAAGGAGTTTTGAGGAGGAAGCATTGTCTTTGGTTGTAATTGCAACGATCCGATCCAAACCTAGTTTACGGGCATATTCCAATGTTCCGTTTGCTGATTCAAAGGCATATCCTTTTGATTGATGTTCGGCAAGAAAGGCATATCCAATATCGACATCCTCCAGTCCATCGCGTTTAATCAAACCGCATAAACCAACCGGCAGTTGGCTCTCTTTTAGTTCAACCATAAAAAGCCCGAACCCCACTCGTTCATACACTTTTCTTGGCCCGGTCAAAATATATTTCTTAGCATCCCCAAGCGACCGAATGCCTTTATCTCCAATATATTTTAGCCATCCTGGTTCATTCAGCAACTTAATGATAAACTCTTGATCACTAACTTCCAGCCAGCGGACTTTCAAACGTTCGGTTTCGAATACTATCAAATGGCATACCTCATTTCAAAAAGATAGTTCAGTTTAGCACCATCTTATCATTATGCGACAAGGGGACGGTACCGGCGTCTCGTGAATTGTAAGAATTCAACCATATAATCTTCGGCATCTTTTTATCTTTGTATGGCAGGGCTTAACCAAAATTCATTAGTGTTTTTCTTAACTATTTCGGTTCCCGAATGATACTTGAGAACCGTCCCAGTGTCTCCCAGTGTCTCGCGATTTCTATTGTTTATATTTTTTTAAAATTTTAAAGAAAAAGTAGTTGACACTAAAATTAAATTTATGATATTATTAAAAATTTGATAAAAAATAATATATGTGTTAAGGTTAAGAAGGTTACCAAATATGGAGGTGGATTATTTGTTCCAAATTGACGATAACATTGTTTATCCAATGCACGGAGTAGGTATTATAAAAGCCATAGAAGAAAAGGAAATATCAGGGAAAAAACAACAATATTATGTCATAAAAATGTTAATCGGTAATATGCAAGTCATGATTCCTGCGGGTAAAATATTGAGTTCAAATATACGACCTGTTACTGACATAATTGCATTAAAACACATCATAAACATTTTTCATCATGGAGAAACTGATAGATTACTGCCGTGGAAACAAAGGTATAAAGTGAACACGGACAAAATAAAAACAGGTAAAATACAAGAATGTACTGAAGTTGTACGTGATTTAATGCGTATGAAGAAAGAAAAAGCACTTAATACAAGCGAAAAAACAATGTTAGATAACGCACATAAATTTTTGATTAGTGAACTGGAATTAATTAAAGGGATTACTGAAAATCAAATAAAAAGTTTCTGTTAAGGTTTCTTTAATACATCTTCAAAGACATTCAACTTCTCCAACTCACCTTTAGAGCATTAACCTCTTTTGTTTTATCTAAAATCTAATCCATTTTTATTACTTAAATTTCCTATACGAACGTTTGAAGTTTCATCAAATAACTCGATAAAATAGTCACTTGATTTTTGCAACCCTGATTCACACTGGCACGGACTAGGAGCCGTAAGGATGAAAGAGAGGTAGGGCTTTCATTGTTTTAGGTATACAATATATTATTTAAGTCATTATTTCTAGGAGAAAAAACAATCAATCTCACCTCTATCTTTAAGAATTTTTTGCATCTACTGAGACAGTGAATAGTAATTGTTTAGCTTCCTTTCGTAAAAGAGAAAACGAATTGGTATCACCATCTACAAAAAATGGTTTCCAGACGAGGAAACCATTTTTTATTTACTTAACAATAGTAAAGATTACTGGTGATGATTATAAATCCTTGATGTTGGACAGTCCAAAAAACTGCAAGAATGAT
This sequence comes from Mesobacillus jeotgali, assembly GCF_014856545.2. Lineage (NCBI taxonomy): Bacteria > Bacillati > Bacillota > Bacilli > Caryophanales > Bacillaceae > Mesobacillus > Mesobacillus jeotgali. Next base: position 534,738 of record NZ_CP109811.1, read on the forward strand.
TCCTTACAACGCTTTTTTTATTAACTACCTGGGACGGAAGAACCGTCCGTGTGTTTATCTGGATGAGACGACGAGGAATCTGATCGTCTGATCTGTATGGTTGTACCAATAATGTGTTTCGCTGGCGGAAAAGAACCAGGATTCTCCTTGTTGGAGTTCAATCATTTTGGTGCCTACTTGCAGCGTTAAAGTTCCTTCTATTACATAGACGAATTCATGGCCGCTATGTGAAAAAGGTTGTCCGTCGCTTTGGTTTGCGGGGAGAGTGACGAGTATGGGATGAAAGTCTGGGTTTGGGACTTGCTGTGTTAGGTCTTGATAATGAAATGAAGGTTCACTCACAGGCTCAGTATTACTGGAAAAAAAGATACTTGGATTGACGCCAAGAACTTCTGATATTTTCCGCAGTGATTCTAATGTGACACTGGACTTTCCACGCTCTACCTGTGATAAAAAGCTGATGGACACACCGGCCCCTTCTGCAAGTTCCTTCAAGGTCATTTTCTTCTCTTTACGGATTTCTTTCAGTCGTACACCGATCATAAAAATTCACCTTTCTCTTTTTTCCTAAAATTAAGATTGTGTCAGTTTGAATAAAGTTGACAGAATATTAACCATTATCTAAAATTTAATTAAAGTGTCACTTCAATTTTAAAATGGGAGGTAGAGGAAATGCAACAATTGGATAAGAAAACGACTTGGCGTGTATTGATTGCCAGCCTTGTTGGCAGTTCCATTGAATGGTTTGACTATTTCTTGTATGGAACAATGGCTGCACTTGTATTTAACCAATTATTCTTTGTCAACGAGGATCCAACAGTAGGCTTGCTTTTAGCGTATGCATCGTTTGCCCTTTCGTTTTTCATCCGGCCATTTGGAGGAATTATTTTTAGTCATATCGGAGATCGTATCGGCCGGAAAAAGACACTCGTTTTAACATTGAGCTTGATGGGTGCTGCGACATTCGCAATGGGTATCTTGCCTACATATCAAGCAATCGGCGTAGCTGCACCTATCATTTTGATTACCCTTCGTCTGATCCAGGGGCTTGGAATCGGCGGGGAATGGGGAGGAGCTCTGTTGCTTGCGACTGAGTATGCTCCACCAGAACGCAGAGGATTCTTCGGTTCCATTCCACAAATGGGTGTGACGATCGGAATGGTGATGGGTACACTCGCTCTTTGGATCATGAGCTTATTGCCTGAGCAGCAATTCATGACATGGGGTTGGCGCGTGCCATTCATCTTTAGTGCATTGCTTGTAGTCTTTGGTTTATGGATCCGAAAAGGAATCGATGAGACACCAGAATTCAAGGAAGTTCAGCAAAAAGGTGAAATTCCAAAGCTTCCAATCGTTGATACACTTCGCTATTACTGGAAAGAAGTACTGATCACAATCGGTGCGAAAGTGGTGGAGACAGCTCCATTCTATATTTTCAGTACGTTCATTGTTTCCTATGCGACAAGCACTCTAGGTTTCAGCCGCTCCGCTGTGTTAGGTTCTGTCATGGTATCAACTGTCATTACGACGATCCTTATTCCGATCATGGGAAGTCTGTCAGACCGCGTTGGCCGTAAGAAAATGTATATCGCCGGTACATTGGCGATGATGGCTTTCGCTTTCCCATACTTCTGGATGATTCACCAAGGCAGTGTGTTCATGCTGGTTTTGGCGACGATTATCGGCCTGGGGATCATTTGGGCTCCGATTACAGCAGTACTTGGAACGATGTTCTCTGAGATCTTTGATGCCAAGGTCCGCTATACCGGGGTCTCACTAGGTTATCAAATCGGGGCCGCAGTCGCTGGCGGTACAGCACCGCTCGTTGCCACCGCGCTGCTCGCATCATTCGATAATTCCTACGTCCCAGTTGCACTTTACATCATGTTCACTGCTGTGGTGTCACTGATTGCCATCTGGGCAGTGAAAAGCCGTGTTGAACCAACTGTGATCACTGGTAAAATGAGCTCGGCCAAATAATTGGCCGAGTTTTTTCATAAAAGGAGAGATTCTATATGCTTATTCTGAACGAACAACTAATCCAATCCATCTATAAAATCGAAGATGCCATTCAAGATGTCGAAGCCATGTTGGTGGCGATTCATGAAGGGCGCGTTGAAAATCCTCATCGAACGGTATTGAATGTCCCCGAACGCAACGGATCTGTTCTCTATATGCCAAGTTCAGATGGAACATCCATGGCAGCGACCAAAATTGTCTCGATTTTTCCCGATAACAGCACAGCTGATCTACCGACCACACAAGGAGCCATTTTGCTCACAGAACTACAAACAGGAAGACATATCAGCTTACTGTCCGCTTCCTATCTGACACGATTGAGAACCGGAGCATTAAGTGCCATCTCAGCCCGCCACCTCGCCAGGCCCGACAGCCAAGTGCTGACCGTCATTGGCACAGGCGGAATGGCCTTCGAGCAAGTACTAGGAATCGTGAACGTACTGCCGATTCAGGACATCTATTTAATTAATCGTACGGTTGAAAAGACATATACATTCGGTGAAAAGCTGAAAGAGGCGGGCATTACCGCTAAGGTCCATACCGGAGTCGACCGAAACGAAGCCGTCGCCCAGTCCGACGTCATTTGCTGCGCAACACGGTCAACCGAAGAAGTGTTTGATGCAAATTATGTAAAAGCAGGAACACATATTATTGGAGTGGGCAGCTACCTACCCGAAATGCGAGAAATTCCCGTGGGGGCGATTGAAAAAGCAGCATTGATTTATGCAGATGATTATGAGGGGATGAAAGCAGAAGCTGGGGAGTTCATTGATGCAGTCCAACGAGGGAAGTGGTCGTTTGATCAGCTTTCTGGAACATTAGCTGAACTTTATGTGAATCCGGTTGAACGGGGAGTTGAGGATATTACTATATTTAAATCGGTTGGGGCGGCTCATTTTGATTTGGCTGTGGCTAAGGGGGTTTTTGGGAAGGCGGAGGAAGTGAAGGAAGGGAAGAATTTCTTTTTGTAGAAAAAACATTTTGGTGCTGTGATATAGAGAAGGACGGCCACTGTTTCCTTTTGAATTGATCTATAATTTATCTGGAAGGCCTTTCTTTTTATTTAACAGGAAGGTCTTCTTTTTACTTATAAGGTAGCTGATCATAAATTATAACTGAAGACTAAGCTAACCGGTGTGTCGGGAAGAAAATCAAAGTTGTGAGATATTAAGATCTGTCTTCTCAAAATCTGTATACATGAAGGTAATTTTCATAAAATCCTGGTTTATTGTGATATTATATTTATGAATATAAAATAAGTAAGGTGAGGGTCATGGATACGGGTAATAATATTATTTTGAATAGATTCTTTACTCAAAGTATTTTTATGGACCTTATAAATAATCATGAAAATTCTTTGTATGATGTTTGTATAAAGCGATATCTACAAGATGTGGAAGCTAAGGACAATAATTCATTAGTGCATGAAATTTATAAATACTTAAAAAAACAGTATAGAAATGAATACTTTTATAAAAATACCCTTCTCAATAAACTTTTGCTTGGTAAACACAGTATAAATACCACAACTGCATTGACTGAAATTCCGGTTAATAAGTCAAAGGCAGATTTTATTTTAATTAATGGTAAGGCAATTGTATATGAGATAAAAACGGGATTAGATACTTTTGAAAGATTGAATAGCCAAATAAATGACTACTATAAAGCATTTAAACATGTATGCGTCGTAACACCTGAATCGAGTTTTCAAAAACTTAATGACCTCTTAAGTAATTCAAACGTTGGAATTTATGTTTTAACAGATAGGGATACAATAAGCATTAGAAAAGAACCTGTTGAGGATAATTCTAAATTAGATCATACAACTATGTTTAAATTATTAAGGAAATACGAATTTGAAAATATTTTACAAGAATATTATGGATACCTACCGTTAACAACACAAGTTAATCATTATAAAGAATGCTTTAATATGTTTGCTCAAATTGAAGTTAATACTCTATATAAATTTTTTATTAGTGAATTAAAAAAGAGGAATAATGTGGTAAAAGAGGAATATAAAAAAGTACCATATGAATTAAAATTTTTAATATATTTTCCGGTTTCAAAAAAAGTGATTACTCAAAACTATTTACTTTTCTAAATACGAAGTGGAGGGAATAGAGTGTACTTACCATACCTTAGAGGTCGTCAGTTTGAATTAATAGCTATAAGAGAACTATTAGAAAATGATTTGATCGGAACTAAAGTAATACCAATTATAGAACCGGTTAAACCTTCATCCACTCTCTTAAAAACTATAAATCTTTTTGTAGAAAAAAATAAAGAAATTGCATTAATCCATAACCCTCAAGTTGGCAATTACTTGTCTACACTTTCTAATCTTTCACATAGCCCATTAAAGGAGAATTTAATGGATTGTTTTAATAGTGAATATGTCATTTTATCACATATATTAAATAAAAATAGTAAAACAGAGATAGCAGAATTAATAACTGATGGTCATAATAAAACTGACTTATTACTAATTTTAAAAGATAGAGACTATGTTAGTGACTACCTAGAAATTTTTGATGACGAAAAGCCAAGTTTGACTCTTATACCTGATGAAAGTAGCATGAGAAGGAAAATTAGGTACAATAAAGTCTTGTTTGCAGACCGATTTACAAAGCAACAAAGAAATTCAGATTACTATGATTTAGAAGATGAGTCATTTTCTGAGGACCATATTTATTTTGATGATGATGGATACATAGGCTTTTCAGATTATTCTATTGTAGGGGCAGAATTTTCTGAATCTGGATTTGCTCCATATGCTGTAGTCATCCATGTTGTTTACTTTGATGATGAGAATAGCCTTAGGATAAAACACTTTGTTTCGGATTCAAATGAGGATATAAATGACCCTGCAGGAAAATTCTATGAAGCTTTAGAAAAACTTATGGATTGGCAATCCAAAGTGAATCTTGAAACATATGGTATGAAGGAGTTTGAGAAGCATTACCATGCTGGAACCTATCCAGGATTAGGTACAGTAAAGAAATTATCGATAATGCACCACATTGAATTAGTCAACAAATTTTTGGAGGAATAGAAAAGATGATTTGTTGCGAAAAATGCTTCAAGGATTCTGAGATAAAGGGGATTATTAAAAGCTTACATAAAAAAGGGACATGTGAGACTTGTAACAAAAAGGACGTGTATATTTACGACACAGAAACAAATGGGGAATTAGTTGATAATTTTAACGAACTATTGGATATATACAAACCATTAAGTATGCTGCCAGAAGAGTATCCAAAAGAAAAGTTAAATCTATTGAAAGATGTTTTATTTAACGAATGGAACATCTTCAATATAAGTAGTGAGAAAATATATTCATTAATTAAAAGTATATGTTACGAAAAATATGAGGAAACACCGGAATTATTTGATTCCCCAATCGGTATCCCAGAACTGATCGACTATAATTACCTTGAATCAAATTCTATTATTAAAAATCATCAATGGGAAAATTTTGTTGATGAAATTAAAACTAATATTCGCTTCCACACTAATTTTGTTAACACTGAAGTATTAAAGGTTTTATGTTCGTATATTGAAAGACCAATTAAACGGGGTTCAAAGCTATATAGAGCAAGAATATCGTCCGAGGATGGTTATACAATTGACAAAATGGGTGCCCCTCCTCCTGGTAAAGCTTCAGCAGGTCGAGTTAACCCCCTAGGTATTAACTACTTATATTTATCAGAAGACATTAAAACTACTCTTTATGAGGTTAGAGCAGGAGCATATGATTATGTAACTGTTGGAGAATTCATTTTAAAAGAGGACATCACAATTATAGACTTTACTTCTCTTGACAAGATAAGTCCCTTTACGGATATAAGCATTACACAACTTGCTATTAATAAAAACCATTTAAAAAAGATTAGTAATGAGATTGCAAAGCCTCTTAGAAGAGCAGATAGCACCCTGGATTACCTTCCGACTCAATATATTGCTGATTTTATTAAAAGTATCATACATAAAGATGGAAAGAGCTATAAGGGGATCAAATATAAAAGTACCCTCAGTGAATATGGTTATAATATCGCAATATTTGATGAAACTCTTTTTGGGTGTATGGAGAAATACGTTTTTGATATAGAAGGTATTGATTATAGGTATAGCCCATTAACTGAGTAGTTTTATTAATTAAAAACTAAACACGGTGACACTGAAGTGCAATGATTTTCTCATAAGGTTCTGCTGTCTCATCATAAAAGTTTTATACAGGGTCAAATTCCGAATACAGGGATTTGGCTCTTTTTTTATTCGAAGTTTTTAACAATACTCTTCTCAAAACATAAAGAATGATAGAATAAAAATAGTTATACTTACAAATTAAGTAAACCACTGGAGTGAGCAAGAATTGGATAATATCCGCAAAACAATAATAAACTTCCGCGACGAACGCAACTGGAAGCCATACCACAATGAAAAAGACTTAGCGATATCTATATCCCTTGAAGCAAATGAACTACTGGAGAACTTCCAATGGAAAACCAGTGATGAAGCAGTAAGAGATTCAGAACAAAATATCAAAGAAGAAATGGCTGATATTTTAATATATCTTGTTCAGTTAGCCGACAAAATGGATATAGATCTGGAAGAGGAAGTTTTGAAGAAGATGAAGAAGAATGCGCTTAAGTATCCCGTGCAGAAGGGTTGAGGGTAGTTGATCGTTTATGAGGCAACGAAGGACGAGTTCTTGAAGGATGTTTTTGATGATGAGCTGGTGAACAATATTGTCAGCAATTATAACAGTAAGATTGGCCGGATTAATGAGCGGGAGGTTCGGTCTTGGGACAAATCCATGCAGTATATGTATAGGGTGTTGAGTGACAACGAGATTCCTAAGGATGCTGGCGTTGCAATTGAGTTCAAGATTCCTCACACCTCGAAGCGTGTGGATTTCCTTATCTCTGGTACGGAGTAGGAGGCTAAACAATCGATTGTCATATTGAGTTAAGAAATCGGAAAGTGTTGAGAAGATTGAAGGCAATGAGGCTATTGTTCAAATGGTCACAACAGAGGAGTGCAACTACTCATACCTCTTACCAGGGCTGGTTATATGCAGCGCTGATCAAGGATTATAATGAAGTGAGGACATAAAGGATGATAATATATAATGAAACATCATCAAACTTCTTAAACCATATTTATGAAAAAAACATTGGTTATGTATTAAAGCAAAATGTTCTTTCTAGAATGAACAAGGTTGTATCAGAAAGTGAATTACGTTCATGGGAGAATTCATTACCCCAAATGGCACGAGTTTTACGAGATGCTGACTTGAAAGGGGATACCCATGTGTTACTCGAGTATAAGCTTCCATCAACAGAGAAGAGGATAGACTTTTTAATTGCAGGCAAGGATGTCAAAGGCAATAAGAATGCGATTATTATAGAACTTAAGCAGTGGCAGAAGGCGAAAGTTGCAGAAGGTGACGGAATTGTTTCTACCTTTTTAGGCAAGAGAGAAAGGGAGACAGTGCATCCGTCTTATCAGGCAAGTTCTTATAAAAAATATCTCCAAAACTTTAATGAATCTCTATATGAGGACTCATCCATTTCTCTAAAGTCATGTGCATATTTACATAACTATATTAAGGATACAATGGACGAACCTTTACTCGACAAAAGATATGACAAATATATTAAAGAATCGCCTATATATTTTCAGTTCAACGACCGTGAGTTAGCTAGTAACATTAAGGAGTTAGTATCTGAAGGTAAAGGAAAAGAAATCGCTGACGCTATTGAAAGTGGCAAAATTCGTCCGTCAAAAAAACTAGTTGATACGGTAGCCTCACTTATAGAAGGAAATCAAGAATTTATTCTGTTAGATGAGCAAAAAGTAGCTTTTGAAAAAGTATTAAGTAAATTTAATCAGATAAAAGCAGCTTCATTAGGCAATCATGTGATTATTATTAAAGGTGGGCCAGGCACAGGTAAATCTGTGATAGGCTTAAATTTATTGAGTAGTATATTGCAAACAAGTTCTTATGTAGAATACATTACACCGAATCAGTCGTTTAGAGAAATTCTGCGAAAAAAATTAATTGGTGTTTCTGGTCATGTTGAGGTTAGAGACCTATTTAAAAGTTCTGCTGCATATGTTGAGACTCCTAATAATTACTTTGACGTTTTAATTTGTGATGAAGCTCACCGATTAAAAGTTCATGGTCATATGAAAAAGAAAATAGAAGGTGAAAACCAAGCTACACAGATTATCAGATCCTCTAAAATTAGTGTGTTCTTTGTTGATGACCTTCAAATTGTTTCAAAAAAAGATATTGGTAGTGTAGAACTAATCCAGGATGAAGCGAAAAAGTTAGGTGCTCAAGTTCATTTGATTGAACTTGATTCACAGTACCGTTGCTCAGGTTCAGGTAACTATATTTCTTGGCTTGATGGAATCTTTGGAAATAGTGATTCTGAAAAGCAATTAGAAGGTGATTTTGATTTCAAAGTCGTTTCAAGTCCGCACGAGCTTGTTGATGAGATAGTAAATAAAAGAAATGGAAGGTTATTGGCTGGATATGCATGGAAATGGAATACCAATTTGGTAAATGGAGAACTTTCTAAAGATGTAATAATTGAAGAACATAATTTTGCTTATCCATGGAATGATAGCAAACGTATAGACTGGGCAATTCACCCAGAATGTTCACATCAAATAGGATGTATCCACACAGTACAAGGATTAGAGATGGATTATGTAGGGGTTATTATAGGTAAAGATTTGGGTTACAATAAAGAAACTGGGTCACTAATAGTCCGACGTGATGAGTTTAAAGATATTGGTGCCAAACCAGCTAAACCCAAAAAAGGTTATACTGACCCACTTGAAACTCTTATTAAAAATACGTATAAAACCTTAATGACCCGTGGAATGAAGGGTTGCTATGTATTTTGTTGTGATGAGGAGCTAGAAAAGTTCTTTTTAGAAAGCAGTCAACAAACGCTTTCAGTCGCAGAAAAAACTACCAATTCTCACGATTCTAAATTTAATTATAAAAAAACAAAAGAAAATGGATAACAAAAGTTAGGAAGGCTCTAGATAGGAGCCTTCCTTTTAGCTTTTACGCAAATAGTTTCTAAGTACAATTCTTAATTCGTCAAAAGTTATACAGTCATATTCCACCACTAAGTTCCATACTAATGCTGAGTTGTTTAAGCCCATTTTGGGCATAAAATAATTCCATAGCTCCATCTGTTCTCGTTGCTTTAAATTAATTCTTTCACGCAATAGGGATTTAAGATCAGCATATGATAAATATTCTCCAATCTTTTTTGAAGATGTGTGCTGTTTTTGGTCTAATAACTGTTGTAGTAATTGTCTTTTCTTTTCTTTCTCTTGTTGTCTCTCTTTCTCCTGTCGCCTTTGTTCCGCCAAAAATGATTCCTTTAATTTTTGGGATTGATTAAGGAAGTTTTTACGATGTTCATCCTCTGAAATGGAGTTGCTTAATAGGAACCCCTCTTTAATAATCAGAGCTTCCGAAAAGGGAATCTCATATCCGCTATTTAGAAGAAATGCTCGATATGGCTTATCAGTCCGGTCTTTTAAGAATCGCTGAACTTTAACAACGATCTTATCATCATTGGAATAGATATAATACAAACTTCTTACATCAATTTCTACACTATCATTGTAAAAAGGATAATTGAAATAGGTGAAAAATTCACGATCCTTAATGACTTGCATAAGTAACTTATCCCACAGGTGATCTTCTTCAGCTTTTGAAGAGATTGCTAATTCTGCATCCCAAAGAACAATGGCGTTCTTCTCCATTTCAACTGATTGCTCTTTCTTCTCAATGAACCAGATTGGTTCCATTCCTTGTTCCTTAAAATATTGGTGTCTTTTTATGATTTGATTAGAAAGTTTACCATCAGAAGAAGAGGATACATTTGTAATGACAGAGAGAGCGAATTCTTTAGCTCCTATTTTAACCCAAATATCCGGAAACTCTTTTAAGTCAAACTTTGCTTTGTATCCATATTCTACACTTATGTTTGCTCTTATTTTGGCCTGTGTAGATAGCTCATCATGTAGTATGTTGACTATTACAGTATGAATTTTGGTTTCTCTCTCAGTTTGTCTTTTATATTTTCTCTCAGCTTGATCGACTTTTTTAGACGGCTCACATGCTTCAGAATGCAGGTGTGAAAAATAAAGCCCACGCTCATCCCCAGCCTTCACAATTAATTTAGCCTGACAATAGGGACATGTAAAAAGATTTTTCTGGGCTAGTTTCTTTAAATTGTTAACCCTATCTTCATCTGTTGAATGGGGGAGTGTGATGACTTCTTTGTCTATAACATGCAGTGCTTCTCTCATGATTACACCTCAGTTTGTACATTTAGTAAATTTGTAAACTCGTTTTCATTAAGTACTTTGATCTCCATTCCTTGCTCTATAAGGTTATAAGCCTTTACTTCTTTTGAACTTAATCCTTTTTCACCGACCAAAGATTTGTCTTGCTGCCCAACAATGACGTAATCAGTTTTACTTGAAACCCCGGATTTAATTATCCCTCCTAGGTTCACAACCCTCTGCATGGCGGATTTTCTGTCAATAGCCTGGAGTTCACCAGTAAATACAAAGTTTTTATTGTAAAAAGGGTGTTCCTCGTTGAAGTGGTCTACAGTGGATGTTATCTCGGATGGCTTAACTCTATTGAAGGTTTTTCTTTTGAAGAGATGTGTTTGTGGTTTGAGTTCAGAGAACTTTCTCACCGGAATGCTTTTGTGCTTTGTTAAATATGATTTTAAAGACAAGCGTATAGGACGCTCATATCAAATTGTGCATTATGTGCGACGATAAAAGTATCATTGAAATGATGATTGACTTCCTCCCAAATAGTATTAAACTTTGGTGCTGAAAGGACATGTTGAGGCTCAATCCCATGTAACGCACTCATCTCATCGTCAAAGTCCATTGAAGGTGGGTGTATAAGATAATACTTTTCATCAATTATCTTGTTGTCTTGGACAAAGGTGAGCCCCATCGAACAAGCACTGCTCAAACTATTATTCGCAATCTCAAAATCTACCGTAATAAAATCCATGCTATCAACTCTATTTTGCAATTGAATTGGAATATCTTCCATCAATTATACCCCCTCTGGAATAAAGTTACAATCGTATAATTGATTCTTTATAGGCTTGTAGATAGAGGTTTGATAAACAGTAGGACACAAGAGCGACATTAAAGCTTTTAGTTTATATAACAATTTCAGAGATATGACTTTAAGGAAAGTGCACTCTTGGCGTAAATTACGTATCAGTATGTCCTTTTTATAAGTGTCACAAAAACGCCACAATCCTCCCTATCCCACCCTGTCCTTTCCACCCTTACATCCATATATAAAGGGTGAAAGGGTGGTGCATTAGCATGACAATTAAATCGGCGGTTATTGAGAGTTTTGCGGGGTATTCCCAGTTTGGTTCGTTGAAGGAGTTTAACAATCATTTTGAGATGTGGATGGAGGATAAGAAGCGTTTTTTCAGTAAGGGTGAGTTAATTGGGTTGAAGCGGCTGGCTCGTTTTGCTGCGAAGGTTCCTGGGGTGGCGAATGCCAAGATCGGGACGGTCCTTAAGGCGATTTATGAGAAGTATGGGGAGATGGGGATTTCCCGTTCTACTTTTAAAAGGATGATCCTGAAGGCTAGTGAAATTGGTATTTTCACTGTATATGAAACTGCGCGCAAGAATGGCTCACAGTCTAGCAACTTGTATGTATTCAATCGTTTCCCGATGAATGAACTACCGGATGGCGATCAATTGAGCCACCAAAATAAAACTATCACTCCTTCTGAAACTAACATAAAAAAGAATAATAAACGTGAAGAAGAGGCTGCCGAAGAACAATCATCCGAAATTCAGGAGGTAAAACCAGTTGCTGAAAAAGATCTGGAAGAGTATCTTTTTGTCAGTGACCGGGTTCCAAGCGATTTTGTCAATTTTGTAAAATACTTCTACCCAAACGCAAAGTCGATCGAAGAATTCTGGCGGATGAGTATGGTCGCTGCATACCGTAACAACTATGAAAAAGACACGGATCTCCTGTTATCCGTGTCGCTCGACTCCTTCAAACAGCTCGTCCGGAAGCTGAAGTCGAAGGTGGAAGTAAAGAATCCGATTGCTTATTTTACAGGGATTCTGAATAAGAAGTTCCAGGAGCGTTATTTTGAGGAGCTTTAAGAGTTGATTTCGGTTTGTTGAATTAAGCCATATTTTTTTCGAGGGAAAAGGGGGCGGTTTTCAGATGTCCCGTTAATTGTGAAAATATGTAACTATAAGACTGTGGATTCGTCCATCAGTCTTATAGCTACACCTCACCAATGAGATAAAAATAAATAGTGTTCGTATAATACAATTTTTCAGAACTTTTTGTAATGTGTGTTACCTTATCTTACTATTAATGTACTTAATATAGGCCATTAATCGTTCTATATAATAAGTAACTTCCTCAATCCCTAACCGTGAAATATTTTCGTTATTTCCATGTCTAACGTCTAGAAGATTGTTGTGAATGTGCCTCCAGATCCTCAAGGCATCACGAGTGATAATAGGGTCAGAGAGATTCATATTATTAATTGTTGCATCTGCTTGAGCGAAATCTTTTGTCCCTGTAACCGACTTAAGATATCCCTCTACAGCTGAAATGCAATCTCGAAGGGCACTTTTTCGGGACTTATCGTCATCAGCATTTGCAAACATCCTTATAGCCTGTTGTAGATTGGAAATGGTATCTTTATATTGGTTTGGGATTAAGGGGATTACTTCTTCGATTTTTTCATAAGGTTTTTCAACATCTTCGCGTATATTCCAGGTAACTTGTCCTCTCCACAACGAAGCTAGGTATCCAATTTCTTGCTTTTCTAAAAATGATTCAAAGCTTTCCTCGTCCCCAAATACACTAAGAATGATACCCAAACCATCCATTGAGTTAGGGAATTCAGCTAACCGCCTGAATGCCCTAATAATTTCATCATTCAAATGTTCATAAGGACCCGGATATGCAGGTTCAATACCAGCAAGTGCTGCTAACTGATGTTGCAACTGTAAGGCTGTACCTAGAATTTCATCATCATCTAACTTGCTTAATTGTGAATGAATGAAGCCCTTCAAATCGTTATGAAAATAGTAAGGTAGTCTATCGACTTTATATGTATCATGCTCGTATGCATTATAATATGGATGATCGTCAATAAATGCCATATATGTTTAACCTCCAGGAAAAATATACTATATTATATCACTATTAAATTATTCGCGAAATTTATATCTTAAGAATAGTTTATTAAATAACTTAATTTATCTTCTCAGTACAGCGCTGGACCTACCATCATGAATGCCTCACTAGCGTCATCATAATATTTTACAAAAATTCGCATTCTATTATGTTTTTGTTCTTTTAATGCTGCATCAACCTCTTAATAAATTCATCAACTTAAAAAAATAATAAAGGGTTTAGCTCAATTGCATTCTTATAGGCATCTCCTTACTACCTTCTTCTATCTCAAAGACCTATACATAATGCTAATGTTTAAAACTCAATCATAAATGGATACACAAGGAATGGAGGGATGAAGATGAAAATACTTATTATTGGTGGAGATGCGGCGGGTATGAGTGCTGCGATGCAAATGGTGCGGAATAGCTCTGGTCATGAGATCACTGTATTGGAAAAGGGTGGCGTGTATTCGTACGGTCAATGCGGCCTGCCTTATGTGATCAGTGGGAAGATTGAGTCCACAGACCGTTTAATCGCGCGTACTCAATCTACTTTTAAAGAGAAGTATGGCATTGATGCACGTGTATTTCATGAGGCCCAGAAGGTAGACGTGGAAAATAAAATGGTCAGTGGAATAAACCATAGTAATGGTGAGACGTTCAGCCTGCCATATGACCGCCTTTTGATTGCAACTGGTGTAAGCCCGGTCATTCCAAAGTGGGAGGGTGTGACACTTCCAGGTATTTTCTCATTAAAGACCATCCCTGATGCTAAGGAAATCATGAATTATCTCGAAAAAGATATAAATAATGTGACGGTAATTGGCGGCGGATACATTGGGCTTGAAATGGCCGAGAGTTTTGCGGAGCTTGGCAAGAAGGTCACGATCATTGAAAGAAATGAGCAATTAGCCAAAATATTTGATACAGACATGGCCGAACTGATTCATGAAGAAGCAGTAAAGCAAAACATTGTGTTGAAAATGGGTGAATCCGTGGAAGCATTCGGCGGAAGTGACCATGTGGAATCGGTGAAAACCGATAAAGGAGAGTATGAAACAGATTTGGTGCTAGTCGCTGTAGGTGTGAAACCCAATACATCCTTTTTAGAAGGAACAGGAATCAAAACCATTGGGAATGGTGCAATCCAGGTAAATGCCTATATGCAAACCAGTGTGGAGGATATCTACGCAGCAGGAGATTGTGCCACACAATATCACCGGGTAAAAGAAAAGGATGACCATGTCCCATTGGGCACACATGCCAACAAGCAAGGACAAATCGCCGGATTGAATATGGTTGATGTACATAAAACGTTTAAAGGAATTGTCGGCACTTCCATTATTAAATTTTTCGATCTAACCCTGGGGAGAACAGGGCTATCAGAAAAAGAGGCCGAAATGCTGAACATCCCCTATGGCTCTGTAACCATTACTGCATCTGACATTGCTGGATATTATCCGGATGATAAAAAAATGAAATTGAAGCTTGTCTATAATAAAGAAACACATAAGGTTCTTGGCGGGCAAATTATTGGAGAAAATGGTGTCGATAAACGAACCGATGTACTAGCGACGGCCATATTCCATTCGATGACGACCGAAGAGCTGCTTGATTTAGATCTGGCGTATGCTCCACCGTATAATGGGGTGTGGGATCCTATTCAGCAGGCGGCTAGGAGAGTGGAGTAGATTTAAGTGAGTGGGGAGCCTTGGCGATCACAATTAAATATCAGCCGATAAGCAATGGAGATTAAGTTCCATTGCTTTTTTAATGTCGAGAACGATCTTTATAAAGATATTAAATTTCAAACAAAAGTTCATTCTTTTCTCACAGTTGCAGAATATGATTAATGATATTTTTGAATCATTAATAAAGGAGTTTGAAGAAGTGGAAACAGTAAAAACAAACCCGATTAAGACAAATCCACGATTCCTTAAAACTACAACTAACAAATTGATTGAACGGAGTGTTTAAATGAAAAAATTTCTGATCCTAATTATTTCTCTATTTTTTATGATGACAGGATGCTCTAATTCAGAATCAGGAGTAAACAATGAGGAAGAACCGGAATTATTGGAAGTTGACCTCATTGCTCCAGGAGATATTCTTATAGGTGACGAAGTCGTTCTGGCAGCGGAAGTTACGCAAGGTGAAGAAAAAGTGGAAGATGCAGATGAAGTCAAATTTGAAGTGCGCAAAGTTGGAGACGAGGATTCGGAAATGATTGAGGCAACTCATCAAGGAAAAGGTATGTATGAAATTAAGAAAACCTTTAAAGAAGACGGGGAGTATATGGTAACGGCTCATGTTACGGCAAGGTCCATGCATAATATGCCAAGTGAAAAAATAACGGTTGGAAATCCTGCTGAAACTGGCAGGGAAACAGAACATCAACATAGTGACACTACAGACTCCCATGATAACGGGGAAACAACAGAAGGTGACCACCATCATAGTCATGTATCAATTGAACTGGATACTAACCAAGATCCTAAAGCGAATCAGAAAGTGAGTCTATCAGCTCAAATTAAAAACGAAAATCAGCCTTTAACAGACGCAGCAGTCCGATTTGAGATTTGGCATGGCGAGGATTCCAATCATGAATTTGTCGATGGAACTGAAATAGAAAATGGTGTCTATATTTATGAAAAAGTTTTCCCGAAATCAGGGACTTATCATATAAAGGTTCATGTTGAAAAGGGTGAGATTCACGATCATAAAGAGCAAGCAATTACAGTGAATTAGTTAACAGAAAACAACTATTAAAGAGATTAGCGGAGCAAGGGGACGTACCTTTTGCTTCTTTTTTGTAAGCAAAAGTACGTCCCGCTGCTTCTGTTTAAATAGACTAGGGAACTAAAGTCCCTAGTCTACTATCGCATCAGCGACGGTCATTAGTCTTCCTCAATTTCACCGCCTCTGTGTGCGACATTTCTGCCTTCGTTGATTTCACCGCCTTTCTGTGCCAAATTATCACCAGCTTTTGTGTTTTCCAGTTCAGCGCCTTTTTGTGCTAGATCATCACCAGCTTTAGTATTTTCTAGCTCGGCACCCCTTGATGCCTGGTCACGGCCAGCTGCTTCGCCACCTTGCTGTGCTGCAACATCCCCAGCTGCAGTACTTCCATCGTTGGCATTTGTCCAGGTGTTATAGATATTGATTTTTACATTGAAACCGTCTTTTTCGAATTCAACTTCCGTTTTGTCTTTTTTCTTCTCGTGTTTCTCATACTTATCATATTCCCCGGACTCTTTATAGTGCTTTTTCTTGTCTCCCATTTGAATCACCTCCTTTTGTTAGCATTATATGCTTGAGTTATTTTTCAGAATGGACAAGCACACCAAGTGTAAAGCACATTTTTTAATAGACTTCTAACCAGTAATAGAGAAATCTAGTGATAATGGATGAGAAAATGCTAGACGAATAAACCAGCCTGACAATTAACTATGGCTTTACTGATCAGAAAAATTTGCATAATCGGAGCAAAGGGACGTACCTTCTGCTTCTTTTCTTAAATTGTTTTTGGCGAAGAAAAGGCTTGGGAACATCCCAAGCCTTTTCTTCGTTATTTCAATATTATCTCCATTTTTCTACTCTTCGTTGTCATCCCAATTGATCTGTAAAATTCAATGGCAGATGTATTTTCCTCGGTTACTCCCAATTCAATACTATCAACCTCGATGCTTCTTCCAAAATCAAAAACGTATTTAATTAGCTTTTTGCCGATCCCTTTTTTTCTATGTGTTTCAGCAACGCATAAACTCTTTATATATAATACTTTTCTCGCTTTTACAAACGTATTTTCGGTTACTTCTTCTTCCTTTGTCACTACAACGCCAACTAGATCATTGCCTAAGGCAGCCACAAGAATGTGCTGCTTGTTATCAATCAATTGGCTTTCAAAAAATTTTTGTTCGACTGGAGTGGAATTTTCTTTGTACACATCTGGTCTTACAACAACGTGGTAATCATGAACCTGTCTAAACAAAGGCAACAATGACTCGTAATCGCTTTGCTTAGCGTTTCTAATTAATATATCCATACTTTTTTCTACCCCCGATAATTGTGCTCGTTAGTGAGGAACTGAATTTTTAAAATCCATTTTACCAGATAATGCTATAAATGATTGATTTTAATTAGCGAATACAATTAAATCTCAACAAAAATCAATGGAGAATATGTTCCATTGATTTTTCCATAGTCAGGAAGTTTAGTAGGGCATGGGAATTAACTATAAATTACCAATAAAATCATGTATCCTAATATTAACAATTACACGGAGGAGTATGGTTGCCAATATGGCTTATGTAGGTCGGTCTGCAGGGAAGTTTCTTTAGCCTGCTTGGTCATTCCCTCTGCTTCAGAAAAGGAAACAATGATTATGAACGATAAAAATAATGTTATGCAGGAAGAACATAATATAAAGGTTTCAGAAGGAAAGGTTGAGATTGTCTACACGAATCCAGGTGCAGGTTGCCTGGTGTCATCTGCGTTATTTGGTACTATGCTTTCCGCCTTTGTTCTGTTTGTTGTAGTGCCTGATTCAGGTTTCGTAAGAGGTTTTATAGGTATTATCATCGGAATGATTGGATTGATATTTACAGGCTCTTTCTTAATCAAGCTCATAAGTGTAATCCTTTCAGGTAAGACATTATTAACGATTGAGTCTGGATTGATGAAAGGCCGTAAAGGCAGTGTGCCAATTAATGAAATAAGAGAGATCAAATGGGGAGGGTCCAGCTTAAAGTATCTTGTGGTCCAAACCTCAAACAATAGCAAAATCAAATTTCCTACTTATAACCTGGTTGGTGAAGAAAAGGTGAACCAGGTTATAAAGGAATATGTGATTCCTCATGCGACACCTGACTTAAAGTTGAATTGGGAAAAGCGCATGGGAGATAAAGAATCCTGAATGGGGAGCGAGGGGACGTTATACACCTTTTGGTGAGTGACTTTTGGAAGCGAAAGGTCTGTCCCTCTGCTTCCACTTTCTTTCATCTCGCGAGATTAATAGTATTTTAGGACGTACAGTTTTATGGGGGAAACCAGAATATTACTATGCAATGAAGACGGATTGGAAATTTGGAGGCATATAATAAAACATCATCTCAACTGTAGAGTAATTCTTTAAGAAGAATTTCAATTACGATATATCAATGGTGGAAGATTTCCGGAAGGCCGTCTTACTATTATAGCGATTAAATGGCTGGATCACATGTATTGGAAAGCAGTGAGACGATGAAAGCAATCATTATTGGTGCTGGTATCGGGGGGCTGAGCACAGCCATTGCCCTGCGCAAAATCGGGGTGGATGTGATGGTGTTTGAAAGCAAGCCGGAGGTGCGTTTCGCAGGTGCCGGGCTCGGAATTGGAGCGAATGCTGTTCAGGCATTGCAGCAGCTTGGTGTAGGTGATTCAGTGCTTCGGGAAGGGAAGGTGTTGGATGAGCTTCGCATCCTTACGCCTGCAGGAAAAATCCTGCAGCGGACGGACACAGCCGTCATTAGCCAAAAGTATGGACCTGCCAATGTTACGATTGAGAGAGGGAAGCTCCTGGAGTTGCTCATGAGCGCCATAGGTCCGGAGCAAATTGTCCACACAGGAAAGACTTGTCATCGTTTTGAACAAAATGACTCCGGGGTGAAAGTATGGTTTGAAGATGGATCAACGGAGGAAGGGGATTTGCTGATTGGCGCCGACGGTGTATACTCCACCATTCGCGAAACTCTGCTGCCGAACGCAAAACCACGATATGCAGGATACACTTGCTGGAGGGCAGTTGTGAAGGCCGGACCGGATTTGCGTGATTATGATCCGAATGTATTTATAGAAACTTGGGGACGCAGCGGCCGCTTTGGAGTGGTTCCCTTGCCGGAAAACCGGATCTATTGGTACGCATGCGTGAATGCTAAAGCCCGCGATTCCCAATTAAAAGCCTTTACTACCCGGTACTTGATGAAGATTTTTGAAGGCTATCATAATCCGATTCCTCAAATACTAGAGCAAACCTCCAATCACCAATTGCTCCACCATGATATTTATGATCTGCCGCCAATCCGCCGCTTCGCATTCGAACGCATTGTTTTACTCGGAGACGCGGCTCATGCCATGACACCCAACATGGGGCAAGGGGCCGGGCAATCTATTGAAGACGCAGTCATACTGGCTAGCCATTTGAAACGAAATTCCAATATTAAAGAGGCGTTGGTAGGATATGAACAAGAGCGAACCGTCCGGACCAGGCAAATTACGAATATGTCGAACCGGATTGGAATGGTGGCCCAGTTGAATGAGCGCGTTACTGTCACTCTTCGTGATGCACTATTCCCGCTTATTCCAAATAGGGTTCTGGAAAAGCAGTTTCAGTTTCTATATAAAGTGGAGCTTGGTGGATTATTGTAAAGGATTTGATTTTCGAGACTTAGTAACATGTCATAAGAAGGTGATTCAATGTCTAAGAAAATACTAGGTTATCTATCAGGCATCCTGGGTGTCGTTACTATTATAGGGATTAATATGGGCGTATTATGCAAAGGACGAAAAAGGTGTCGTTCATCTCGAAGGAAATGAATTGTATGCCAGCATTTTCTTGATGCTTGCCAGTTTGACTTTGATCTTTGGTTCTATTTCCTTAAGGGCCAGTATTGAAAAGGGCGACAAAATCAGTAAGAAGGCTGTGTTATCGGGTTTAGCTGTAGCGGGAATTATTTTTTTGTGGAGATTGTCGGTCACTATGTAAGCAAGATAAGGGTAGTGTCATTGAAAAAAAGTATTAACATGATAATAAAAGGTGATTTATGAAGAGTGTTACATATAGAACGTCGACTATACTGAACCGGATTATATTGACTGGAGGCTTTGTCCTCGTAGGCATTCTTTTAATCTTGGCGGGACTGAACGAGGGTGAAGCCATTTCCAATAGGATATATTTTATTCTTGCAGGGATTGTTGGGATTCCTTACTTTGGCAGGTATTTCATTTTGTACATGATCCTTCTTTTAAGGGATAAGACGATCGTAAGCTACGATGATTACATAATTAAAGTTAAGAACAGGCAATTCAGCCTTCATGAAGTGCAGAAGGTATCAATGACAAGCAGCTTCCCTGTAGGATTTCTGTGGATTCATACACCAGCTTATATGATCCTTACTTTCACAGGAGAAAAAGTCTATATTCCAACCTACTATGCAATGAATAAAAAAGATGAGGGAGAAGTATACGATATTCTAAAACATGTCATCAGCAACAAGAAAAAGGCAGAAAAGGCGTCTGCCCTCGTGTCTCGCAAAAAGTGAAAAAAAAAGCGTTGGCATAGGAATGTTTGCCTCTGTTAAAAATTTTGACAGAAAGGAGCTTGCGATGAAGACGGTGAAAACCAAGTCAGGACATACAACTCAAGAAGAGATGCAAAAAAAATTCCGATTTGTAACTGTTGCATTTTGCATAATCAGTCTTTTTATTTCTTTAATAAATATACAGTCAATTACAATCCTGCCAAGCTGGTTGAATATAAGTCTTATCATTCTATTAATCTGTTCGATTGCGCTCTTTGGCTATGGATTATTTTTTTCGAGAAAGTATATATCCTGGGTTAAGGGAGGACTTCATTTCTTCTTTTTCCTCCTTGTCATAAGCTTTCAACTACTCCTGACATCAAACGGCATGTATACAATCGGGGTCAGGGAAGGCCAAATCGTCGAGGAAGTAAACTTCTCTCAGTTGACTCTCCTTCTCTATCTGGCAAGTGCTGTCATTCTATTAGTATTATCTCTATTCATCTCTTCCCCAAAATTGAGGAGAATGGATGGTTACAAGGCATATGTGACGGGAACCATTTTAGCCGTGGTTATGATTGCGATCATATTTATTGCTCTTAATGTTATAAGAGGTACATTCTTCACCCATCCAGATAAGGTTAAAGAGTCTTATGAGTTTTTTATAGGCTCTGTCCTGGCACTTTTTCCAGCTACAGCATTAGGTGTTAGTATAATCCGTGTGAAAAAGCACGGCATTGAATAATTAGGGAGAGGTGCAAAATGAAATTCCGCATTACGGAAGAAGTAAACGAAAGTAAAAAAAGCCATGTTAATCAGAAACTTTATGAATATAATTTAAGCCATTTTCCTGAAGATTTAAGAGGAAGATACCGAGAAGTGAATTTCTTTTTACTAGATGAAGATGAGAATGTTCGTGGCGGCATTTTGGGAGAGATATGTTGGAATTGGCTGGAAATACATACGCTTATGGTTGATGAAGACCTCCGTGGCTTAGGATATGGTACTAAATTGTTAGTAGAAATGGAACAAATCGCCATAGAGAGTGATTGTGATTTTATAAAGGTGGATACTCTGAGCTTTCAGGCGCTGGATTTTTATCAAAGTAATGGTTATACCGTTTACGGTACATTGGACAATGTGGGAAGAGATTTCAAGCATTTCTATTTAAAGAAGGATCTCATAAGAGGAGAATCATTGTGAATATAGTAGAGGCACAGATAACGGATTTAGACGCGATTGTACAAGTAGACCGTCAAGTTATAGGGAATACTAGCAGAAAAGTTTTCATTGAGAAAGCCATTAAGCAAGGACGTTGTATTCTAGTGAATGAAGATGGGGATGTTGCGGGATTTTTGATCTATGATACTCATTTTTTTGAATGTACTTTTATATCCTTGATTATTGTATCTCCCGCAAAGAGACGAAAGGGGTATGCAAGTCAAATGATGAATTATCTGGTTCGTACTTCTCTTACTGAAAAAATTTTCTCGTCTACGAACCGTTCTAACGAGAGCATGCAGAAAGTATTTAAAGCGAATGGATTTATTCAGAGTGGTATCGTCGAAAACCTGGATGAAGGCGACCCGGAGATCATCTACTTTAAATCAAAAAGTCTATCATAGGAGCATGGGGCGTACCAGAAATTGTCTTAGGGTAAATTTGTGAAACCTTGAGACGACAGAACCGTCCCTCTGTCTCTCTGTCTCGTTTATGCATTCTTCAATAGAAGCAATTTACGTCAAGTATGCAAAATAGATGTATCCAACGATTAAAACCAATATTATTACGGTGATGCTTCTCCTTCTGCTTTGCCGCCAATTTAATATGCTTAGATAAATCAAGCTGACGAGGATCAAGATCACACTTAAACCCATGATTACTTTATTTAGGAAAATAACTGAAATTACAAGTAAAACTTGCCCAAATACAAAAATCCGGTTTCAAATACCAACTCTTTTTTAAACGTTTTCTTATCCTTTTGATCTAGCTTCTTATATTTTTTTGATATAAATAAGATCACTAAAATCAAGTATACTAGCGTTACTGCGATTTTGATCAAGAACATGTTTTTCCCCTTAATTTACAAGTTTTCTTTGGATAAGGCTATTCTGCAGGAAGTGAGTTTTTTCTCAGATGATGATTAATCATAATGAGGGACGATTCTCTCTCTTTTCTGCAAATAACAAAAATAGTGTTGCTAAAGGGCCTAATAAAAGAGAAAGCAAAAACCAGTTTAATCCGGTCCGATTCTTTCCTTGTGCAAGCCCAGCATTTATTAATGCCAAGGTACCCCAGCCAACAAAATATTGATTATCCATCATCTTTCGCCTCCGGTTTATTAAAGCTTATAAACATTCAAGTGAACTAAGCAGCTGTTTGAATTTTCTACTCTCTATATAACAATTATACTATCTTTCAACTAATAATTGGGAATGGGATAAGGAAATATTAGGAAGTGTTTTAGAGGAAATCCACTGTACTACTCTATCACTTTTTAAAAGGCAGGTAAGTAGCATCATACGCGGCAGACCCCGCCCCTCCGGCCATTTTGAGGATATGCGCCACTTATGCTTTAATTCAGTTTTCCCTTGGCCCTTAGAAATTTCATGTTGATTTAAACTAAGTCATTAACCAAGTTCAACGAAATGAAGTGATAAAATGAACCTTAAAATACAAATTCCCTTTTTTGTAGTTGGTCTTATCCTTTTTAGTTACGGTATAGCTGTGGCAATCAAGGTTAAGTACTTAGGGGTCCACCCCTGGGATGTATTGAATATTGCATTTTATGATAAGTTTGGTTTAACCATTGGAACATGGAACGTGATCTTCGGTATCATGTTAGTTCTTGTAACACTTTTGATTGATCGTACTTATGTTAATATTGGTACCTTTATTAATGCGCTGATGGTTGGCCCAATGGTTGACTTTTTTCTCTGGCTGGATGTTTTGCCCCAGGCTTCCATGCTCGTGTTTGATGTTTTGGTGTTGCTGCTTGGTATTGTAATCATGGGTATTGGTGGAGGGATGTATAATGCTGCTCGAATCGGATCGGGGCCAAGAGATGGATTCATGCTTGCGATTTCAGCTAAGGTCGGCTATTCAATCAGCAAAGTGCGAATAATTGTTGAGAGTATTGTGCTGGTGGTTGCCCTATTACTGGGCGGGCCGGTTTTTATTTTCACCTTTATTTATACCTTTATCCAGAGTCCTATTTTCCAGGCTGCGTACAAGGTCTGTACAAGATGGATTGAAAAGTTATCTAGCTTAATAAACAAAAAAATGATTTCTATGTCGCCTGAACGATGAAAATAAAAGGAAAATAAAAGTTGAGGAAGCATAGGGGTGTTGAACCCTATGCTTTTTTGCCTTGGGAAATAGGGGGGATTAATCTGTTGAAATATGAAAATCATGGAACGGCATACCGACCCTCCTATCCCGGTCTCCACATTTCTACCATAAACCCTATATTGATAGTATATAGTATTTAATGATACACTCGAGGGTATGTGGGTTTTAAAAAAGGTAGGTGATATTTATACTTAGCAAGCGTACTGCCATTAGTCATTCTTTTATTCTATTTGCTCTTATTTTTATATTTTTAGTTCCGCAAGAAGCCTGTGCCCATGCGACGCTGAAGATGGCTGATCCTGCGCCTGATAGTGAATGGGAAGAATCCCCGAAAGAGGTTGTTCTGACATTTGATGAAAGACTTGAAGACGAACTCTATTCGATTAAGGTTTTTAATGAAAATGGGGAAAGAATCGTCAATGCGAAGCCGGAGATGAGCAAGGATCAAACCTCCATAAAGCAGCCTTTGCCTGATTTGCCTGACGGGAATTATGTTATATCCTATAATGTCATTTCGGCTGACGGCCACCCGATCAGGAGCTCCTATGTCATTTCTGTAGGAGAAGAAACGGTCTTCCAAAGGGATATTAACCAGCAGGTTCAAGAAACACAAAAGAGCTCAGCTGGTGTAAATGCGATCAAGTCAGCGGTGAGGATGCTGTTTTATATGGCATTGATCCTGATAACTGGCTGGATTGTGTGGGGTACCGTCTATTCTTTAAAAGAAGAGATGAAGCCAACCTTCAGACGGAGGACATTTCAATTACAAACTGCGCTGTTCCTCACAACGGTGGGAGTGGGAGTACTCCAACTCTTGGAATTACTTGATCGCAGGACTCTGACTGAAGTGGTATCTATTTTAACAGGAACAACAGTAGGTATATCTTTGGTCGCTTCTGTGCTGCTGTCTCTATTAGGCTTTTTCGTCTTACTTCGTTATAAGTGGATTGATTTAGTGTGGGTATTTTTGATTCTGTCGGTCAAGACTTTTAACGGACATGCTGCAGCGTTTGAATCGGAAATCCGCTCCATGTCACTTGAACTGGCTTTCATCCATTTACTTTCAGCCGCTGTTTGGGCAGGCGGCCTGATGTACATCCTAACTTACTGGAAAAAGCAGAAGGAACATATTAGACAATTCCTTCCCTTCTTTTCGCAAGCGGCCTTAATCAGCATGGTCATGCTGTTATTAACGGGGTCAACTTACACGGTAATCTTTGTGCCAGAACTCGATTATCTGCTTCAAACACTATGGGGAAAGCTGCTCATAACGAAAGTGGCCTTGGTCACAATTGTCTTCGGAATTGGTGCCATTTTACGGTATAAGTTGAAAAAGAAAAAAGAAGACTCTATCAGCAGATTGGTGAAATTCGACTTCAGTTTGATGCTGATCATTTTGGGGATCGTCGGTGTGATGACCTATATGAATCCACTTCCGGAAAATGAGCCTTTGGAATGGGAAAATGAAGATCAGCACATCGAATTCACAACATCGATCTCACCGAAGACCCCAGGCTACAATCATTTTAAAGTGACAGCAAACACGCTTGAAGAAGACGTAGAGATTAAACGGGTTGAGCTATTCTTGATTTATAGAGACAACCTTGAAATCGAGCCGATCCCAGTTCCTTTTTCCGAAATACAACAGTCAGATCATGTTCAATTCAAGGTTAATGGTTCGTATCTGCCAATTGAAGGAAACTGGACTGTGGAGCTTAGAATACTAGATTCTGAGGACAATGAGAAGGTATATCATAAGGAATTCATTGTTTATTAAAAATGAGGAGATTTTCACATGAAGAAACTTTTAACCTTAACCATATCAATGATTGGCGCGATCACCCTTTTTGCCGGATCGGCAAGTGCGCACGTTACGGTTCAGCCACAGGAAACTTCACAAGGAAGTTATGAAGTATTCACTGTACGAGTTCCTTCAGAAAGTCAAGATGCTCTGACAACGAAAGTGGAAGTGAAATTCCCTGAAGAAGTGAATGTCACCCGCTTTGAAGCGAAGCCAGGCTGGACATACGAAGTTCAAAAAGATGACACTGGAAAAATTACAAGTGCTACGTGGACAACGGAAGGAAAAGGGTTAACAGAGAGCGAATTCGTTCAATTTAACATCCAGGGAAAAGTTGGCGACGAAGCGACAGAAATCGTTTGGAAAGCCTACCAAACCTACAGTGATGGTAGTGTAGTTGAATGGGTTGGTGCACCTGATGCAGACAAGCCAGCTTCTTATACTGTTGTGAATCCTGCAGATGGATCTGGCCATGGGCATGGGGGAACCTCTGCTGATTCTTCTAATGACCACAGCGCCGCTGGAGACCTGACAAATGATACGGAAGCAAAAACAACAACCAGCAATGTACCGCTGTTCCTTTCGATCGCTGCATTAATCGCAGGATTGTTGGCATTGGTTTTCTCATTGAGAAAAAGAGCTTAATTGAAAATCATTCAGGCACTTGAATTAGATTCTTTTGCCATTTAGGGAGCATGGGGACGTACCCTGTGCTCCTCTTTTTTATCAGAAAAAGCGGGAAGATCCTTGGTTTTAAAATGAGGGCATCAGTACCAGCCTATGTCTCAAGGAGTGTCGTCGCTTTTTTTATAAGGGTAACGTATAATGAAACTATAGAAATAAATATACGATTCATTAGGAGGCTCAATGTTTCATGAATAGTGAACTAACAATGCCGACAAAAATATCGTTCAAATCTAATAGAGTTATGGTTAATGGAGAAGTGGTGCGGACAGCAATCTTCGCGAGATTCATGGTCGCCGAGGTCCAAACTAAATTAACCGAAAAATACTATCTGATTTTCTACAAAAATGCCCTTATCTATGGTGATCAGATCGAAAAGGTACAAAAAGGTTCATTTATTGATAAAGTGCTGAATGAAGGGATCGCCTTAAATCAAAAGCACCCCCTTTTGCCTGTACTCATTCCCGCCACAGCATTAACCATACCAGCTAAAAACAAGCTCTTCAATCATCTCCAGCGTCATTATTCTCTCCTTGAAATACCATGTATTGCCGCAGCACTTGACTCGTTTTTCCCACCAGAACAGCTCACCAAATTCATCGAAAATATCTTCTTCGACTACAGAAGAAACGGCAGTTTTTCCAAAGCTTATCAATCGATCCGTCTATTGTCCGACTTATCTCCATCCCTGGAAAAACTCAGTGATCTCCTCCATTCCCGGGAATACAGCTCATATTCCAATTTCTACACTACTTCATCTTTACCAGCAATCCAAAAGAAGGACCCCTTATTTGCTGAGTTCCAATGCTTTATGAAACGAAAAACCAATGAACATTTTCATATGCTCGAAAAGATATTAAAAAAAGAAGAACGGTATGCCGAGTGGCTGCTGGTTTGGATGGATGACAAAGGGAATCTTACTTCCGAGTCCGTTAAGAGCCAAACAGAGCTTGCCTTGAAGTACATCCCGCTCGAGAACTGGATTAAGGTATTATCCTATGCTGAAATAAATCCATATAAATGGGTACCGGAGGCTCGAACTTTTATTGAAGGATTGATTAAAGACGGACAATATGAGAAAGCGGCACTTTATTTATTCCCCTTCATAGAGGATTTGCCTGAAGAGTTTCATCTGCTCCTTAATGAAATTTGGAAGCAGGTTGATGCTGGATTTGTAACTTCTCACTTGGATGAGTTTCTCCTGCTCCATCAGAAAGTTGCTCAGGAACATGACCCGAGGCAATCTGAACAAAGAATTCTGCAGCTGACAGCGAAGCTGATGGAGGGGCATGACTTGAAAGTAGTCTGTGAAAAGTTGAAGCCTATTCAGAAAAACTTTCCGCATTCGATCACCATCCGAAAAATCAATGAAATGGCCGCTCTTACGGAGAATCCTGACAGAATGATGGAGTTGGGGCAATTTTACGCAGATTTCAACCAATATGATCAAGCAATCGAATGTTTCTACTGGGAAATGGAACTCAACCCGGCTGACCCAGGCCCGGTCAGGCAGCTGAGTAAAATGTATCAGCAAAAAGGGATGATCAATGAGGCTTCAGCCTATCAGCAAATTTATACACAATTAAGGAGCGACCAGGAGACGGGCTGAAGCTGGGAAAATTGGGTGGGTTATGCTGTCTCATCATTTGAAAATAATGTGATTAATGTGGATCAAATTGAGACATGGAGAGGTTCTCTTTGATTAGGACTGTACCTTCCTCCACTGTGTTAAGATGGAAGTGAGGCATGTTTAGGAGGGGTATTTTGAAAAAAGCAGGGTATTTGGTTCTATTCGTTGCGGTTATGGCGATTGGCTATGGTATCTATTATTTTAATCAATATCCAATCGATGATAACCAAGCAGCTATTCAATCCGGTTTGCAGGAATGGAGTAATCGGGCGTCAGGAAGTATAAAGCCAGATGTGATTAAGACTGTTCGGTTAGATGATACGAGCTCGTACATCGTGCTGTTCCAGACTGATCGAGGTGAGATAGGCTATGCTCATCTGATCAAGGGGTTAAATGGAAAATATAAAATTGACCATTCTGGTTTTGGAACCAATATCATATCCTATCAAAAAATTAAAACAAACAAAGGAATGTATGGGATCATAATTGGGAAAAATCCAAAGATGAAAATTGATCATATCAAAGCGGAATTGTATTCAGGAGAGTATAGTTTCGAATCTAACGTAAAAGGCGAAGAGAGATTTATAAGCTATGAAAAATTCCCCAAAAATACAAAGCAACCATTTCCAGCTGAACTGACTTTTTACGATGAGAAAGGTTCCGTTATTGAACTATCAGAGTTCCAAGATTAACCCTGTAGGGACAATGGTTTTATAGTATTTGAGGCTTTTAAAACGCTTGTCTTGATCAACGGGCACTTTTTCCGAAAATAATCATCCGCTAAAAAAAATCTTAAAAATAGTTTGACAAAACAATTTTCACCTGATAATTTTATAATTAATAAATTTTGGAAACTAAAAATCGATGACGAGAAGAGTAAGATGAGTGCCCTGTTCCACAGAGAGTCGGTAAATGGTGAAAGCCGATGTTCAGAACTGATCCGAAAATCATCTCCGAGATGCAATGCTGAACTTTTTCAGTAAGTGTTGCCGGGCTGTCCGCCGTTACAAGGAACGCGTATGATTGTACGTTGATTGAGTGCCGTAATGTGGATTTTTTTATCCATGAACGGAACTAGGGTGGTATCGCGAGCTAAACTCGTCCCTATTTTAGGGGCGAGTTTTTTTATTTTTCAAAAAAACATATGGAAATGAGGAATGGATGATGAAGGAGCAATTGATCTTTTTGAATGGCCAGTTTGTCAGTAAGAAAGACGCTGTTGTATCGGTGTATGATCATGGTTTTTTATACGGAGATGGTGTCTTCGAGGGGATTCGGGTGTATGAAGGCAATGTGTTCAGGCTTCAGGAGCATGTTGATCGCCTATATGACTCGGCGAAGTCCATTATGTTGTCCATTCCTTACAGCAAACAGGAGTTAAGCGATCTTGTGGTTGAGACTTTGAGAGTGAATGACTTGCTGAATGCTTATATTCGAGTGGTTGTCTCCAGGGGAGTGGGTAATCTTGGTCTGGATCCATCATCCTGTGCGCGGCCGCAGGTCATCGTCATTGCGGAGGAGCTTGCACTATTCCCGAAAGAGTTATATGAGTCGGGGATCGAGATTGTCACGGTTGCCACGAGACGGAATCGCTCGGATGTGCTTTCGCCGAAAGTGAAATCACTGAACTATTTGAATAATATCCTTGTCCGGATCGAGGCTGGTTTATCCGGTGTGAATGAAGCGCTGATGCTGAATGACCAGGGCTATGTGGCGGAAGGCTCTGCGGATAATGTTTTTATCGTAAAAAATGGCGAGATCCTGACGCCTCCCGGGTATGTGGGAGCACTGGAGGGGATCACGAGAAATGCCATCATGGAAATCGCCCACAATCTTGGATTCTCGATGAGGGAGGAAGTTTTCACAAGGCATGATGTCTATGTGGCTGATGAAGTCTTTTTAACCGGAACAGCTGCAGAGGTCATTGCGGTTGTGAAGGTGGATGGCCGGGCGATCGGTGATGGCAAACCAGGTGCTGTCACAAATCAACTTTTAAAAGAGTTCAGGAAAACCGTCGTGGAAGACGGAGTAAAAGTCTATGAACAGCAAAGTGTATAGAGATAAATCAAGGGGGGATTTTGTATGCGCAGTGACATGATCAAAAAGGGAGTCGACCGGGCTCCGCACAGAAGCTTGCTTTATGCAACCGGCGTGAAATTAGAGGATCTGGAAAAGCCCTTCATTGGCGTTTGCAATTCGTATATCGATATTATTCCGGGACATGTCCACCTGAGGCAGTTTGCGGATGTTGTCAAGGACGCGATCAGAGAGGCGGGCGGGATTCCGTTTGAGTTCAATACGATCGGCGTTGATGATGGCATCGCGATGGGGCATATCGGCATGAGATATTCATTGCCGAGCCGGGAGCTGATCGCAGATTCAGCTGAAACCGTGATTAATGCGCATTGGTTCGATGGAGTTTTCTACATTCCGAACTGCGACAAGATCACTCCTGGGATGCTGATGGCGGCAGTGAGGACAAATGTTCCGTCAGTATTTGTTTCGGGCGGCCCGATGGAAGCAGGTGTTTCCAGCACGGGGCAGCCGTTATCGCTGGTGTCCGTCTTTGAAGGCGTCGGTGCCTATCAATCTGGAAGAATGTCAGAAGAAGAATTGCTGGATATTGAAAAGAATGCCTGCCCAACCTGTGGCTCTTGCTCTGGAATGTTCACTGCCAATTCTATGAATTCCCTTATGGAAATGCTCGGGGTAGCGCTGCCTGGTAACGGCACGCTGGTTGCGACCTCGGAAGAACGCCATAAATTAATCTATGAGGCAGCTCGTCATTTGGTTGAAATGGTCAAAAAGGATATTAAGCCAAGAGACATTATCACCAAAGAAACGATTGATGATGCTTTTGCCCTGGATATGGCGATGGGCGGATCGACGAATACGGTCCTTCATACGCTGGCGATCGCTAACGAAGCAGAAATTGACTATGACTTGAGCCGGATCAATGAAGTGGCGAAGCGAATTCCTTATTTGTCTAAAATAAGCCCCGCTTCCCACTATTCGATGCAGGATGTCCATAATGCCGGCGGTGTCAGCGCGATTATCAAGCAGCTTTGTGAAATGGAAGGAGCTGTACACCCGGACCGGATCACCATCACTGGTAAATCTCTTTACGAGAATGTAAAGGATGCGAAGGTTTTAAATAATGACGTCATCCGCAGCAAGGAAACGGCCTATAGCCCTGTCGGCGGTCTATCGATTCTGTTTGGAAATATTGCACCGGATGGAGGGGTCATCAAGGTAGGAGCGGTGGACCCTTCCATCAAATCTTTTAAAGGGGAAGCAATTGTCTATGAATCTCAGGATGAAGCTTTGGCTGGAATTGAAAGTGGCGATGTACGTGAGGGGCATGTGGTTGTCATCCGCTATGAAGGGCCAAAAGGCGGTCCGGGAATGCCGGAAATGCTTGCACCAACAGCCGCGATTGCCGGAAGAGGTCTTGAAAAGAAGGTCGCCCTGATTACGGATGGCAGATTCTCCGGTGCCTCAAGGGGAATTTCCATCGGCCATATTTCGCCAGAAGCGGCTGAAGGAGGGCCGATCGCGTTTGTGGAAAATGGAGATTCTATTTTCATTGATTTAGAGGAAAGAACGATTAGTTTGGAGGTTCCCGAAGCAGAATTAAACGACCGAAAAGCACAATGGAAACAGCCGGAGCCGAAAATCAAGAAAGGCTATCTGGCTCGATATTCGAAGCTCGTCACCTCCGCAAGCACGGGTGGCATCCTGAAAATTTAATAGATACCTCGATGACGAGGTTAAGGGAATTTGAAAACATAATAGATAACTCGATGACGAGGTTTAGGGATTGGATTCCGTATTCACAGAGAGCTGGTCGCGCTGGAAGCCAGCAATACGCCAATTCCTTCATCCCCTCTGAGTGCTGTCCTGAAATAGCAGTAGGGACAGCCGGATATACGCGGACGTATACTCGTTAACAAAACAAGACAGTTCAGGTCTTTTTTAAAAAGGTGACCTGACCTGCCTTAAGAGAGGCTGCGTTTCGCAATAGATGCAGCAAACGAGGGTGGTACCGTGGAATGCTATAAGCCTTTCACCCCTGCACAGATTGATTTTTGTGTGGGGGGGAGGGTTTTTTATTTTGCTCTGATTAATCAATAGGAAGAAAAGGAGGAAATGGAGATGGCAGCAAAAGAGCCAATGGTAACGGTCGAAACAGAAGAATTGAACATGAATGGGGCGGATCTCTTCATTCAGGCCCTGAAGAGTGAGGGTGTCGAGCTATTGTTCGGCTATCCTGGCGGGGCGGTTTTGGGTATTTACGATGCTCTGCACAGGTCACCGATCAAGCACGTTCTCGCGCGTCATGAACAAGGAGCGATCCACGCGGCGGAAGGCTATGCGCGTGTTTCGGGAAAGACGGGGGTTGTGATTGCTACCTCGGGGCCTGGCGCAACTAATGTGGTGACAGGAATTGCCGATGCGATGATGGACTCATTGCCGCTTGTCGTTTTTACAGGGCAGGTTGCTTCACAGGTGATCGGGACGGATGCCTTTCAAGAAGCCGATATCGTCGGGATGACTGCACCAATCACAAAGCAGAATTACCAGGTGAGAAGGATTGAGGATCTGCCGAGAATCGTGAAAGAAGCCTTCCATCTGGCGACAACCGGACGACCGGGCCCTGTCTTGGTCGATATTCCGAAGGATCTTGCAGCACTAAAAACTTCTTTTTTGCCAGAGGTTGAGGTCAACCTTCCGGGATATCGGCCAACCGTAGAGCCTGATCCCTTGCAGGTAGACAGCCTGCTAGAGGCACTTAGACATTCCAAAAAACCTGTGATCCTGGCTGGGGCTGGAGTTTTGCATGCGAGGGCTTCGGAAGAATTGTTGGCTTTTGCAGAACAGTATCAATTGCCTGTTGTGCACACTTTGCTAGGTCTTGGAGGTTTTCCTGCAGAGCATCACCTGTTCTTGGGGATGGCCGGTATGCACGGCTGTTATACCGCGAACATGGCACTTTATGAGTGCGATCTATTGATCAATATCGGTGCCCGTTTCGATGATCGATTAACAGGCAATTTGAATTCCTTTGCCCCGAATGCCAGGGTTGCTCATGCCGACATTGATCCGGCGGAAATCGGCAAGAATGTCGAGACACATTTTCCGATTGTTGGAGATGCGAAAGCAGTTTTACAGAAGCTTTTAAGCCGCGAAGTTGAAGGGCCGGTTTCGCAGCTTTGGCTGAAGCACTTGGAGGAAAATAAAGTTGAGTATCCGTACTGGTTTACGGAACATGAGGAGTTCCTTTCTCCGCAGCATGTGATTGAATT
This sequence comes from Mesobacillus jeotgali, assembly GCF_014856545.2. Lineage (NCBI taxonomy): Bacteria > Bacillati > Bacillota > Bacilli > Caryophanales > Bacillaceae > Mesobacillus > Mesobacillus jeotgali. Next base: position 568,059 of record NZ_CP109811.1, read on the forward strand.
AGTGCACAAGCATACGAATGGAGAAGCAATTGTCACGACAGATGTCGGCCAGCACCAGATGTGGGCTGCCCAATTTTACTCGTTTTCTCGGCCAGATCGCTGGGTCACATCGGGCGGACTGGGAACAATGGGATTTGGTTTCCCGGCGGCCATTGGTGCGCAGCTGGCAGAACCAGATGCGACGGTCGTTTCCCTCGTCGGGGACGGCGGCTTCCAAATGACGCTGCAGGAATTGATTTTATTAAAAGAATGGAATCTGCCAGTAAAAGTGCTGATCATCAATAATGGCTCGCTTGGCATGGTCCGCCAGTGGCAGGAAACCTTTTATGAAAAACGGTTTTCGCACTCGATCTTTTCGCTGCAGCCGGATTTCATAAAGCTTGCAGAATCCTATGGCCTAAAAGCTTATAAAGTGAGCAGTACAGACGAAGCAGAGAAAGTTTTCAGTAAAGTTTTAACAGGCCGCGAGCCAGTCCTGATTGACTGCAGAGTGAATCCTGAGGAAAAGGTCTACCCAATGGTCGCACCGGGGAAAGGGCTGCACGAAATGATTGGGGTGAAACCATGAAAAAGCGGATGGTCACAGCATTAGTTCATAATCAAAACGGGATTTTATCCCGGCTTATGGGCTTGTTCCACAAGCATCAATACAGAATTGAGAGCCTTGCAGTAGCCGTTGCATACCCGGAGCTGAAAGATGTTTCGAAAATGTCTGTCATCCTGGAGGTCGAGGATGACCATAAGTTTTTGCAGCTGGTGAAGCAGGTGAATAAACAGGTGGATGTCCTGTTTGTCACGGATGTAACGGACGCACAGGTCATCGAGAGGGAACTCAACATGGTGAAGAAGCTGCTGGTTTGAGCACACTTTTAAAAAAAGGGAGAGATGTGAAATGGTAAAGGTTTATTATCAAGCTGATGTGAATGAGGAAGTTTTAAAAGGGAAGACAGTTGCTGTCATTGGATATGGCTCACAAGGGCATGCACATGCACAAAATTTAAAGGATAGCGGGCATCAAGTTGTCGTCGGATTGCGTCAGGGGAAATCCTGGGCGCAGGCTGAGGAGGATGGGTTCCGGGTATTGTCGGTCAGGGAAGCGTGCGAAATGGCAGATGTAATCATGGTGTTATTGCCTGATGAGAAGCAGCCAGCTGTCTATGAAAAGGAAATCAAACCTGCATTAGCTGCAGGTAAGGCACTTGCTTTTGCTCATGGATTCAATGTTCATTTTCATCAGGTTGTTCCACCCGAAGATGTGGATGTATTTTTAGTGGCACCGAAAGGACCGGGGCACTTAGTCCGGAGAACGTATGAAGAAGGAGCGGGGGTCCCGGCACTGATTGGGGTGCACCAGGATGTGACGGGCCAGGCGAAGGAGCTGGCGTTGGCCTATGCAAAAGGGGTAGGAGCTGCGAGGGCAGGCGTGCTGGAAACGAATTTTCAAGAAGAAACGGAAACCGATCTTTTCGGTGAACAGGCTGTTTTATGCGGTGGCTTGACATCTCTTGTGAAGGCCGGGTTTGAGACGCTGGTGGAAGCAGGATATCAAAAAGAAGTTGCCTATTTTGAGTGTATGCATGAGCTGAAATTGATCGTCGATCTCATGTATGAACAAGGACTGGAAGGAATGAGGCATTCGATTTCGGACACAGCTCAGTGGGGGGATTTTGTATCAGGTCCGCGAGTCATTAATGGAGAAACAAAGGCGCGTATGAAGGAAGTGTTGGAGGATATTCAATCAGGCAGGTTTGCGAAAGGCTGGATCTTGGAAAATCAAAGGGACCGGACCGAGTTCAACGCGATTAACGACCGGGAAAAGCAGCATCCGATTGAGGAGGTTGGCAAAGAGCTGAGAAAAATGATGCCTTTCGTCCAGCAAAAGCCAAAGAGGGAATTAGTGAAATAATCAATTTTGAGGTGAGCATATTGGGAATTTGTTAAAGAACGTTCAGATACAGGAAGCGATGGAAAAGCTGAAGGACAAAGTGCATCAGACTCCTTTAAAGCAAAGTACGACATTAAACTACTTAACGAATGCTGACGTTTATTTAAAACTGGAGAATCTGCAGAAAACGGGTTCGTTCAAGCTAAGGGGCGCGATGAATAAAATTCTATCGTTATCAGACCAGGAAGTGAAAAATGGTATTCTTGCTGCTTCGGCCGGCAATCATGCCCAGGGGGTAGCACTGGCCGCATCGTTAAGGGGCGTCATGTCGAAAATTTATATGCCGAAGCATACACCTTTTTCCAAGGCTTCTGCCACAGAGGGATATGGTGCGGAAATCGCTTTGGTCGGCGAAACCTATGATGAATCCTATCAAAAAGCGGTTGAAGAAATGAACCAGAATGGAAGCACTTTTGTCCATGCGTTTGATGATGAAAAGGTGATTGCAGGACAGGGAACGGTTGGGTTGGAACTTTTGCAGCAAAATGCTCAATTGGACGTTATCTTTGTGCCTATTGGCGGGGGCGGGCTGATCTCGGGAGTGGCGCTCGCCATCAAAGCCACCAAGCCTTCCATTAAAGTTGTTGGCGTTCAGGCTGCCGGGGCACCTGCCACCTATCATAGATTTACCGGGCAAAAAATGCAGTCACCACAAGATATCCACACAATAGCAGACGGGATCATGGTGAAGGAACCTGGGGCCATAACCTACCCAATCATCGAAAAGTATGTCGATGACATCGTTACCGTAACCGATGAAGAAATCGCCCATGCCATCATGTTCATGCTTGAAAGGGAAAAGATGCTGGTCGAAGGAGCAGGAGCCGCAGCATTGGCCGCAATTTTATACAAAAAGTTCCCGGTTGACCGTAAGAAAATAGGATGTATCATCAGCGGCGGAAATGTAGACCCCGTTAAAATCCAAACCTATAAGGAAATGGCAAAAACAAGGAAGAAAATTGGATAACGAATACTTTTAAACTAACAGCTTTCCTTGCACATAATGAGGAAAGCTGCTTTTATTTCATTCTCCAATAGACTGAATGAATTGCATTCCTAGGTACATAATCAATTATCGTATTTGATAAAACTGTGGTCATTCAGTCATGCAGGGAAATATGATGAGGTTTTATAAGGAAAAAAGCTTATGGTACTTTCTATCGGACACTTTTCTCATGTTCCAACTTGCGTTTTTCCGATAGAGCCATCCTATCGGACACTTTTCTCATGTTCCAGCTTGCGTTTGTCCGATAGAGCCATCCTATCGGACACTTTTCTCATGTTCAAGCTTCTGTTTGTCCGATAGAGCCATCCTATCGGACACTTTTCTCATGTTCCAGCTCCCGTTTTTCCGATAGAGCCATCCTATCGGACACTTTTCTTGCGTTCAAGCTTCTGTTTGTCCGATATGACTTAATCTCCAATCCAGAATGAAAAATGTAACATCCTGTTCATCTTCTATTCATATAAGAGGTTTATTCTAAGGAAGTCAAAGAGAGAATGGAGGATGTCATTATGAACCTTGCCTGGAAAGAAATTAAAAAAAATAAAGTAAGATTTTTGATATTAGGTTCCATCATTTTTCTGGTTAGTTTATTAACCTTTATAATTTCTGGTTTAGCAAATGGACTATCACAAGATAATGCTTCATTAATCAAAGATTTACCAAACGGGCATTTTTACATGAATGCAGATGCAGATGAAACCTTTAATTTGTCAAAAATTGATAGCAGTATCCAGGAAAAGTTATTAAAGAATCAGAAAGATGCTGCAGCACTTTCGATTCAAATGGGCTTTTTGAATGATGAGCACGGGAAACAACAAAGCGTGGCTTTAGTAACCTCAACACAATCAAACTTATTTAAGGATGTTAAAGCCGGAGAAGTTTTGTTGGACCGTTCAATGGAGGATAAAGGGATCAAAGTTGGGGATACCTTAACGAACGATCAATTCAGCGGGCAGTTTATTGTAAAAGGCTTTGTTGAACAGACGAAATTCAGCCATGCACCTGTTGCTTTCATTAACATAGAGAACTACAAGGAAATTTATCGAGTAGAGGAAATGCAATTAGTATTCGCCCCTGGAAATGGTGATGCAGTAGAAGTGAATGGCTTACAGTCATTTTCTAAGGAACAATTTCTCAATACGATTCCAAGCTATAACGCCGAACAATTGTCTCTTAATATGATTGTCTGGTTCTTAGTAGTGATTAGTGGGATGCTGTTCGCGATTTTCTTTTATATGATGAACGTACAAAAGATTGGCCTGTACGGTATTTTAAAAGCAATCGGTCTAAAAACAAGTGAGTTATTCAGAATGATGTGGGTACAAATGATTTTCATTACCGTAACTTCACTTGCTTTGTCTATTGCATTCAGCCAAATCTTTAATATGATTGCACCAGAAGAAATGCCTTTTAGTTTACCAATAGAGACAACAGCGCAATTGTCTATCGTTTTCTTGATCATTGGATTTGTCGGATCTACACTTTCTGGTATTCAGATTCGAAAGGTAGAGCCACTACATGCGATACAACAAGGAGAGCTGTAAAATGGCATTATTTAAAATTGAAGAAGTTAAAAAGACGTTTACTAATGGGGAAGTAAAAGAAGAAATACTAAAAGGGATCAATCTTTCTCTTAAAGAAGGGGAAATCATCGCCTTGGTGGGTGCGTCCGGTTCCGGTAAAAGTACGCTACTTACAATAGCAGCGGGCCTCCAGCCGGCATCAGGAGGACAGGTGGTTTTTGATGGCGAAAGTTTGACGGCCATGAGTACAGAGCAGATTAGAAAGATACGGGCAAGCAAATTCGGTTTTGTCTTTCAATTTGCACACCTTGTTCCGTTCCTGACCGTTGAAGAACAACTATCGCTAATGTTAGATGTTTCAGAATCGAGGTTAGACAAACGTGAACAAAAAAGAGAAATTAAAAAAATTCTGGAATTAGTGGGAATGGAACATAGGAAAAATGCTTACCCATCTTCATTATCAGGCGGTGAGAAACAAAGAGTGGCAATCGCTCGTGCAATCATTCATAAGCCTAAAGTTCTTTTTGCAGACGAACCTACTGCAAGCTTAGATTCAAAAAGATCTAAAGAAATCATGACATTAATCAGAGATCTAACCAAGAAATTGAATGTTACTACTTTAATGGTCACTCATGATGAAGAAATGCTTTCTTATGCTGACCACATCATTAAAATGAGTGATGGTCAAATTGCAGAATAACCCTCTAAAAAATGTTCAAAAAACAGCCCAGGCATTTGCGCTAGGCTATTTTTTGATTTATGACGATATAAAAAGAGAACCATGTAATTTTTACTTAAAGGAGATCCAAAAAATGACGAAGATCCTGATTGTGGATGACGATGTGAATGTCTTAACGCTCTTAGATATCCATTTATCTGAACAGGGTTATACAGTATACAAAGCAAAGGAAGGACTCGAAGCGCTTGAGATTTTGAATAAGAACGCATGTGATTTGGCAGTCGTTGATGTGATGATGCCTTTTATGGATGGCTATACATTAACTCAGGAAATTCGAAGTCGGTTTCATATTCCCATCATCCTTTTAACTGCTAAAAGCCAAATTGAAGATAAGGAGCAAGGATTTCAAGCAGGCACAGATGATTATCTTGTTAAACCATTTGAGCCGAAGGAGCTAAGCTTCCGTATAAAAGCTTTGTTACGCCGATACGACCATAAAACAGATGAATCCATCCTCACCATTGGCAGTACCATCGTAAACAAACAAAGCTATGAAGTAACCATTAAGAACCGGACGATTCTTTTACCGTTAAAAGAGTTTGAACTCTTGTATTTTCTCATGTCGAAACCCATGCAAGTGTTTACCAGAGAGCAATTAATTGAACGTATTTGGGGGCTAGACTATGAAGGTGATGAGCGCACGGTTGATGTTCATATAAAAAGGTTAAGAGAGCGCTTTTCTAAACTGACGGATGACTTTCAAATAAAAACAGTACGCGGCGTTGGTTATTCACTGGAGGCTAAGCGCGAATGAAATCTCTTTATGTGAAATTTGTTGTCATTACGATCGGGATCATGATTTTTAGCAGTATGTTAGCCTTTTTCATATCGAACGCTTATTATCAGCAGAACCTGAAACCCCAGAATGATGAAAAAATCACAAGAATTGCCCATTCGATTGCCAGGTATGCTGACGAGTATCCTAGTGCGGACTTGAACGAGTACCTGGGGAATATTTCTGCTATTGGCTATCAAATTTATTTGGTTGATCATTTTGGAGAAGAAGCTTTTTTTGGCTCACCTTTCAGGGAAAAAAGCCTTTCTGATTCAACTAAAGAATACGTATTAAACGGCAATGATTATCATGGCATTCTTCATTTTCCCCAAAAAACTTTTGTAACAGGCTTTTTTGCAAATGAATTGAAGAATACAATTGGTGTTCCATTAACACATAATGGAGTAAATTATGCTCTTTTCGTCAGGCCTGATCTTAAACTCCTTTTTAATGAGATGCATCTTCTCTTTGGATGGATGCTTATATTTACGATTGTTTTGAGTATCGTTATCGTGCTGGTAAGTACCAAGTATTTGGTAAAACCTATCTCAAAACTGACAACAGCCACAAAGTCTCTTTCAAACGGTGACTTTAATGTAGAACTCGATCTTAATCGTCATGATGAATTAGGGGAACTTTCACATAGTTTTTCACGTATGGCAAGAAGATTGGAGCAAATGGAAGACATGAGAAAGGAGTTCATATCGAACATTTCTCATGATATCCAGTCCCCCCTGTCCAATATAAAAGGATATACAAATCTATTGGAGAAAAAGTCGGTAAGTGCAGAAGAAAAAGACCGTTATTTTTCAATTATAAATGGTGAAATTAGAAGACTGTCTACATTAACCAAACAACTATTAATCCTTGCCTCATTAGATCGAAACGAGGATATCCTGAAAAAAAGACGTTACAATGTCGGACAGCAAATGAAGGAATTGCTGCGAAATTATCAATGGATCGTAAATGAAAAAAATATTATGCTCAGCTACACCTTGCCAGATGTTGAAATCAACGGTGATCCCGCTTTCCTGAATACTGTTTGGGATAATTTATTGACGAATGCCATCAAATATAATAAACCTGGCGGCAGTATTGACATATGTATTGAAGAAAAAGGAGAAATGATACAAGTAACCTTTGAAGATACAGGAATTGGATTGAGCAAAACTGAAATGGAAAGGATATTCGATCGGTTTTATCGAGCTGATACATCAAGAACACGGACAACCGAAGGAACAGGACTAGGTCTATCGATTGTCTGGACTGTTGTAAAACTGCATGATGGTCATATTAGAGTGAAAAGTAATGCTCATGAAGGAAGTACTTTTATTGTAGAATTGCCAAGGAAGTAAAAGTAACACCAGATTACTCGCTTGCCGGCTTCACCAGAGCATGGGGATGAACCACGTGCTCCTTTTTATCAAAGGTGAACGGTCCCTGTGGCCGGGAAATATTAATAGTATAATGAAAAAACAAGGCCTACTAGATTTTAAGGAGTTGAATATAAACCATGGACGAACGAGTAATCAAGTGGGGAATATTAGGAACCGGTGGAATCGCCAGTGCTTTTGCGAGGGATTTAGAATTTGCAAAGCATACCGAAAAGACGGCTATAGGTTCGCGTACGATAGAGAGTGCTGAAAAGTTTGCGGAGGAGCATGGAGTTTCCCGCGCTTATGGAAGCTACGAAGAATTAATGCTGGACCCGGATGTCAATGCCATTTATATTGCTACGCCACACACTTTTCATAAGGAAAATGTTTTGGCATGCCTTCGTGCCGGCAAGGCTGTGCTCTGCGAAAAACCGTTTACGATCAATAGCGGAGAACTGGAAGAAATCATTCAGTTTGCCAGAGATCAAAAGCTATTCTTGATGGAAGCGATGTGGACACGGTTCCTGCCTCCGATTGTGAAAGTGAAAGAATGGATTGAGAGCGGGAAAATTGGTGAAGTGCTTTTAGTAAAAGCTGATTTTGGTTTCCGTGCATCATGGAATCCTGAGGGGAGATTGCTTAATCCCGCCCTTGGAGGAGGGGCCTTGCTTGATGTAGGGATTTATCCTGTAACCTTTGCATCGATGATTTTCGGTACAAAACCAGAGAAGATTTTGAGCACTGCTCATATTGGTGAAACGGGTGTGGATGAACAGTTTTCCATCATCATGTCCTATCCTGCCGGAAAGACTGCCACCCTCAATGGCGCTTTTCGAGTCGATTTAACGAATGAAGCCTACATACTTGGGACAGAGGGTTATATTCGGATTCCATCCTTTCATAGTGCCAAATCAGCCTTCTTATATAAAAATGGTGAGGAAGCAGAGTCTTTCCAGGATGACAGACAAGCGGCGGGGTATGCGTTCGAGATAGAAGAAGTAGGAAGATGCCTAAATCAAGGTCTTTTAGAAAGTCCTGTCGTTCCGCTGGATGAATCATTAAAAATTATGAAACTGATGGATGAAATTCGTGGACAGTGGGGATTGAAATATCCTTTTGAGTGATTGAGGGATGTGGGGACGCTTACGGTGCCTCCCATAAATTTTTAACTGAAGCACGCTCTTTAATTTCAAATAAATCTTTGAACAGCAGAAGCACCTTATTAACTGGAAAAAAACAGCCGAAATTTCCATTTCGCTATAAAAATGAAAAATTCGCTATAAAAATCATATTTTCGCTATAAAAATGAAAAATCCGCTATAAAAATCAATTTTTCGCTATAAAATCGAAAAAATCGCTATATAAAACTTGAAAGTCGCCAATGAATTATCTAGAAGGTGAATTTTGAGTCATCACAGACAAACACCTTCCCTTTTTAACACGAAAATAAAGGCGTTTCTGGGTATTTCACAAATGCAGTGAAGGATAAAGATTAAATTGATACGAAAACAGTACTAAATCACTAAAAAAATCGCATTTCGTATGGATATGGGCATTGCGAATAAGAAAACACCTCCAGAAGAAAAATACAGAATAAACTTTGGAGGAAAAACGATGAGGGATAATAAGCATAAACAGAAGGGCAGCCAAATGATCAACAGTGTTCAGAATGAAGAGCAAATGGAGATCAGCCAAACAGAATATGGCTTGGAATCCGTTGCGGAAGGGACTGACTACATGGAGGGAGATCAAAAGAATTCCCCAAATTGTGGTGGATTATGACCGCATCGTGAACGAAGACGTTTTTAATTAAATCTGAAGCAGGTGTCCTGAAAAGGGGGCAGCTGCTTTTTTGTAATTTAGTGGGGGCATTCAGAAATGTCTGTCCAATTTTCCTGAAATAGGAAGGAAGAACAGTTTGTTTAGAGAACTATTTTAGTTAAGACGGTTAAAGTTGGATTATTGATACAGGGAGGGAGTTCTACATGACCTCATATAAGGTGATTTTATTTGATTTAGACGGAACCATTTCCGACCCAAAGGAAGGAATAACGAAATCGGTTCAATTCGCATTGCAGAAAATGAAGGTTGCAGCACCTGACGTCGATCAGCTCGAGTGTTTTATTGGACCTCCCCTGCAGGTTTCATTCGCTGAACACTTCAATTTTGATGAAAGCCAAACTAAAAAAGCAATTGATTTTTACAGAGAAAGGTTCAAGGAAAAGGGGATGTATGAAAATGAATTATACTCAGGTATTCCATTATTATTACATTCTCTAAAGGAAAAGGGCTCTACTTTAGTTGTTGCCACTTCGAAGCCAACCGTATTTGCTGAACAAATACTGCGGCATTTTGAAATTGACCATTATTTTGATCTTATTGTTGGAAGTAACCTGGATGGAACGAGGTTATCGAAAGCTGAAATCATTCAATACATACTAGATGCGTACAAACAGTATGATCGAGAAGATTTTATCATGATTGGCGACAGGGAGCATGATATAGAGGGGGCCAATCATAACGGCATTGACTCAATTGGAGTGATGTTTGGATATGGCTCTTATGAGGAATTGCAGAACTCCAAGCCTGCTTATATTGTTGAAAGCGTTGAAGGGTTAAAAGTGCCTTTGCTGAACATGAATCAAAAAACGGAAGTTAAATCACTTTTTTAAAACGACCTTATAACAATGAGGTGTTACCAATGATCCTAGTGAGTTCCTGTTTAGCAGGATTGGAAGTACGGTATAATGCTACTCATTCTTTAAACCACAAGATACGTCAGCTGGTAGATGAGAAAAAGGCAATGACTGTGTGCCCTGAATTACTTGGCGGTTTTTCAACTCCTCGAGAACCTGCAGAGATTATTGGCGGGGATGGAGAAGATGTCCTCGATGGCAGAGCCAGGGTAATTGAAAAATCAGGAAGGGATGTAACGGATTTATACATAAAGGGAGCTTATCTTACTCTTGAAACAGCCCAGGAATACGATGCTGCTGTAGTGGTGCTTAAGGAATTCAGTCCTTCATGTGGAAGTTCAATGATTTATAACGGTACGTTTCAGGGGGAGAAAGTACCTGGAAATGGCGTCACTGCCGCTTTACTAAAAAGGAATGGAATACGGGTAGTCTCTGAGGAAGGGTTTAGCGACTTACTTCGGGAGCTCGGTTATTGATTATTCAGATTTGTTTCGAACAACGAAGGTAAGGGCATCTGGTGATAACTCTGTTGGAAAACAGGGACACATGAGCCCGGGTTATTTGGGGATTGCCGGGAGATGCTATAGACAAAATAGTGTTGAGGCAGAGGGTGGTTAAAGTGAAGGTGTTGTCGATGATCCAGCCCTGGGCGAGTCTGTTTGTCTTGCGCGAGGCTCAATATGAAACGAGGTCATGGAGTACGAAGTATCGCGGCCCTCTTGCGATTCATACCAGCAAAAAGGTCGATAAGGCGGTCTGCAGCCATGTGGCCATCAAGTCGCTGCTTTTAAAGTACGGCTACAAGACCGATGACCTTCCATCTGGCGTGATCATTGCGGTCTGCCAGCTTGAAAATTGTCTTAGGGTAATAGAAAACAACGAGACATGGGCCGTCTTGGAGGATGGGAGAATCGTATCTGGCAATGACTTCTTCCTCGGTGATTATAAAGTGGGAGGATATGTCTGGGAAGTCCGGGATATGAAGATGCTGGACAGCTTCATTCCGGTAAAAGGAAGGCTTGGGCTGTGGGAGTATGAGTTATAGAGTGCCTGTTCATTGGGAACAGGCACTATTTTTTTACTCTCTGCTAGTTCAGCGGCAGGTCTCAGAAAGAAGGTGTTCCAACCACACAGAGCACAAAATAATTCTATATTCATTTTTAAAAATTAATAGAATTTTCATATAAGTACTTGTAATCTATAATTAAGAGGAAAACTGCAGGTGGGCTGGGCTTATCTGATTGGTCAGCTTCGGTTTTTATGGGTGAAGGGGATGAGAAAATGACAGATAAAGAGATTGTTTTCCGGAAAAAGGCTTCTGACTACTATATCGTACTAATTGGTGTACTAGGATGGGCTTTTATTTTGTATTCGATCCCTTTTGCGGCTATTCCAGAAAAGCCAATTGTGCTGATCCTTCTGATTGTATTAATGCTGCTGGCAGAGTATTTTCCGATCCCGTTATTTTCGATCACCATGTTCAGCACGATGACATTCCCAATTCTTTATATCATGAATTTGTATTTTGGCATTTATACCGCCACCGCCATTTTTGCAGTTGTGCTGATTTTTGAAGCCTTTCATCATAAAAGATCTCTTCGTTCGACCGTTTTCAATATTGCGCAGTACACTCTCTCCCTTGTTGGAGCGAACTGGCTGGTTAAGGTATGGATTAGCCAGTACCCATTAAGTGACCCATTCTTAAATCTCTTGATTATTTATGCGTTTACTTCCTTCTATTTTTTAATCAATAATGTCCTGAATGATATCCTCTTTTCCATACGTCCTTTCCCTTTTACAATAAAAGAGTGGAAGAGCAAAGCTTTACAAGAGCTGTTTATTTCCAAGATGTCTATCATCTTACTCGCTTTTCTTGAAATCTACACAAATTATCTTCCTGAGAATGTTATCGATTTTACGACTATTCTCTTTTTAACCCTCTGGATTGGAATCACAACGACCAGCTCCATTCTGACAAAAGCAAGGATTGAAAGGAAGAGATTGAATGCGCTATCCATGCTTAGTACAGAATTGAACAGGATCATTACAAAGGATTTCGGTGAGAAGAAAAGGCTTCTTGCCGAGACTTTCAATGCCAATGCTTTCGTTTTACTGGTTAAAGAGCATCATGAATGGAATCTTTTGCTTAAGGATGGGCAGGTGAAAAGCGAGGTCACATGGAGTGATGAAATGTCACTCTATCTGGATGAGATTTCTGAAATGACCGTTGTGACCGAAAAGGAAATCGAAAATCTTCCGGGAAACTCTATTTTTAACAAGATGGTTCTCTCGCAGATTTTTTCACCGCTTATTATCGACAATGACAAAGTTGGTATGCTGATTGTCGGAAGAGTGAGTGGAATTGGATTTATCCATGATGAGATTCGTTTATTGACCGTTTTATCCAATGTTCTGGCCAGTACATTGAAAACGCGGTCGCTCATACTCGAAAATGAAAAACTCTTAATTGTGGAAGAACGCAGCCGAATTGCCCGGGATATTCACGATGGCATTGGCCAGTCCCTGGCAGGCATCGTTTTTCAAATGGAGTCTTCGCTGCGGAAGAAAGAGAACCTTCCTAATGAACAGATTGAACGATGGATATATAAACTCAGAGACAGCCTGAAAGAGCTTCGTCAATCCATTTATTCATTACGAACCTGTCCGGTGGAAAAATATGGACTAAAACAGGCGATAGAAGAAAAAATCCGGAAAGTGGAGCTGGAAGATGAAGCAAGAATTACGTTCACCCAGAAGGGCGAACCCTACTCTTTAGGTTATCAAATTGAAAAAGTTATTTATGATATTTTCCAGGAAAGCCTGCAAAACTCTGTCAAACATGCAAAGGCAGATAAAATCGAGGTCATGCTTAAATATAGCCGTGAACAGACGTTGATAAAAATCAAGGATGACGGCATTGGTTTTTCCCTATATGACAAGTTGATTAAAGGACAAACAGAACCTCATTTTGGCATTCTCACCATGAGCGAACTTGCGCATGATTTTAATGCCAAATTAGAAATTGACAGTGCCGAAGGAAAAGGAACAGAGATCCGGCTTGGCATACCACACTTTAGTTAAAGGGGTGAGGGAGTATGATTAACATAATGATCGTGGATGATCATACCGTTTTGAGGGATGGAATCCGCAGCATTTTGGATGTTGAAGAGGACCTGCTCCTCGTTGGAGAAGCAGATACAGGAGATGGCCTATTAGAGAAATTGGATACGATCGTGCCTGATGTCATCGTTTTGGATATTAACTTGCAGGATAAGAATGGGATTGAATTTATTTCGCTGATTAAAGAAAAGCATCCTGCCTGTAAAATACTGATCTTAACGATGTTTGATCATGATGAATACTTTAAATCTGCCCTTAGGGAAGGAGCTGATGGATATTTGTTAAAGGATGCTTCCTCCATGGAAGTGATCGATGCCATTCGCAAAATCCATAAAGGGAATTCCATCATCCATCCTAAAATGGCAAGCAAATTGATTTCCTATCACCGGACCCAGAGCGATTTTACCTATCAGGAAAATGAATTGACCAACAGAGAGAAGGAAGTCCTTAACGAATTGGTCAGAGGGAAGTCCAATAAGGAAATAGCTGCCCAGCTATCCATAAGCGATAAAACGGTCAAAATTCATGTGAATAAAATTTATAAGAAACTAAATGTGAACAGCCGCTCCCAAGCTATCATTTACGCTGTACAAAATAAGCTCGTACCTTATTTAAATTAATCTCATGCTGCCTTTATGGCAGTTTTTTTTTGTAAAATTTCAAGGTCTATAACCTTAGTACTACCCCATCTATAATCTAGTATCTAGAAAAATAGAACAAACACTCAATATTCAAAAAGTGCTGATTCTACCATAATAGTAGAGTAGGATAAATGGCGTTAAGATTAAGTTTCTGTAAAGATTTTTTGAAGAAAAAGAGGTGTGCAGCGTCATGACTAAGGAGGATCTGATTGAAGAAACTCGCAGAAAAATGATCATTAGCATAAAGGAGAATGGTTATTTGAATAAAAAGACCATTGAACTTAGTCAGGAATTGGACGTCTATATTTTGGAGCAGCAAAAGCTCGGGATGGAACTGCTGAGGAAAAACCGATGTAATAGTTTGGGATGATTAATTCTTGGGGCACAGACCTTTCTTAAAATCTATGACTACTTTTAGTTTTAAAGGATATGAGAAAAAGCTAAATGAGGAGTTGAGACCACTACATGAAACATGAGAGTCTGGGCGATATATTGAGAATGGAAAGACATAAGAGGGATTTAACACAAGAAAAAGTATGTGAAGAACTTGGGCTGAAGCTCGATACACTTAAGCGAATCGAAAACAGTAAAAGTGTCAGAGGAACGACTATCAAAAAACTGTTGAACTATTATCAGATGAAAAAAGAGTAGCTGGCAGCAATCATAATTTAAATTTTAATTATAAAAAATACAATAATCCTTTGAATGTAATCCATTAAGCTGGATTGTTTTTTTATGCAGTTTCTTATTTTTCCTCCGTGATAGTTTTCTTCTGGGTTTCTGCAGTAATCACTTTGCAGGAGATTGGGCAACTTTTTCCCAAACTCAATTACTAGAGCTAGTTTATAAGTTGGATTCAATCTGTACAAATTGTATCTTGGAAGGGCCATTTTTCTTGTGGTGGTTTTCGCATTTTGTACATATTCTGGCCTCCTTTAACAAAGGTATTGGGCCCGGTTTGATAAGAGCTCTGGGTGATGCTAAGAAAATAACAAAGTTTGTGAAAGATTCATAGGAGAAAAGGAAATAAAGTGGAATTACAATTGGTATTCTCCTTCCATATCAATGTTCAGAATCCATTCGGACCTATCATTTTTCCCAAACAAAAAGGCTCATCTAAGGGTTGATAGTGGCTGAAAATTTAGAATATACTTAATTCTGCAAGCCGGCATGCATTACTATTTTTCAAAGGTGAGAGGAGCAATAGAATGAAGAAGAAGAGAATACTAGGATCTGCAGTACTTAGTCTAGCAATGGGTGTTTCAATGTTTGCGACAGGGGCCTTTGGAGCAGGAGTGCAAGAAAGCCAGGATACTTATCGAGTTTTAGTTAAGGGTCCGAGTGCAGAACAAGCAAAAGTGAAAGAACAGTATGGCAAGCGCTGGGACTTTGGGAAGCAAGGATTCACAACAGAAGTAAACAGCAAGCAGTATCAAGCTCTATTAAAGAATAAAAATATTGAGATCTCTCAGGTAGAGCAATACACAATAGATGCTCGAGTTGAAGGAAACAGCAATGGCAAAGGCAAAGGTGATTACACTGCCCAGGCATCCTATCCATCTGATCAGACTCCTTGGGGCATTCAAGCAATTTATAACGATAACTATATCCAAGCTACAAGCGGAGGAGATGGAATCAAGGTAGCTGTCCTTGACACAGGCATCAACCGAAACCATATTGACTTGACGGACAATGTTGAACAATGTAAAGATTTCACCCAGTCATATTCTTCACTGGTCAATGGATCATGTACTGACCGCCAGGGCCATGGCACACATGTAGCAGGAACAGCTGTTGCCAACGGCGGCTACGATGGAGCAGGAGTGTACGGAGTAGCACCTGATGCGGAACTATGGGGCTACAAGGTTTTAGGAGATAATGGTTCAGGTTATTCAGATGATATCGCAGGGGCAATCCGCCATGCTGCAGATGAAGGCGTCCGTACAGGGTCAAAAGTCGTCATCTCGCTTTCATTAGGTTCAAGCGGCAAGGATTCCATGATCGCAAGTGCTGTTGACTATGCATACAGCAAGGGTGCTTTAGTTGTTGCAGCTGCTGGTAACAGTGGCCCAAGCGCCAACACGATTGGTTATCCTGGAGCTTTAACAAATGCGATTGCGGTAGCATCACTGGATAACACATTCGTCAATGGAACACATAAAGTCTCTGACTTCTCTTCTCGCGGCAACCCTTACACTGACGGTGATTACTATATCCAGGAAAGGGATGTTGAGGTATCAGCACCAGGCGGCGGGATCTATTCAACAGCCGTAGATGGAAATTATGCAACGATGAGCGGTACATCAATGGCGACGCCACACATCTCGGGCCTTGCAGCTAAACTGTGGTCTTCGAATAAGTATTGGAGCAATTCACAGCTGCGTTATGAAATCCAAAGACGTGCAAAGCTATATGACATCAAAGGCGGAACAGGGGCAGCCACAGGCGATGATTATGCGTCTGGATTTGGTTTCCCTCGTGTAAGATAATCTTCATAAAACATTATGCCAGCCATCCGGGTTGATTGATCCGGGTGGCTTTTTTAATTCATAAATTATCTTCTGAATTCAGTTAACTTATTCCTTGAAATCCCGATAATAAGAAAGTAAAGATATCTTGAATTAAAGGTTATATTATTCAAAAAAATGTTCATTTCGTCATTACCATAAATTCTATCCCAACATACTAAGGCATCTGCTTATGAATGGCAATTTAAAACAATAGCGCCAGTGATGGTCATTTTGACAGAAGAGTCTCCTGTTGCTAAATGCAGCAGGATTTTCGCGTTAAATCCAAGGAGGACACCATGAAGGAACAAAAAGAATGGAACGATATAGCTGGACTGAACAGGTTAATATTAAAATTTTCATGGTGGATGGTCATTGTCATTGTTCTTCTATCCGTTTTGGGAACTTCAATCTCCTATCAATTTAATGGGAAAGGCATTATGGAAGTGGCTAGCTCTTACGTCTTGCTGCCGACAATCTATACAGTCGTGATCCTTGCCATGACACAAGTGTTATATTACATGTTCAAGCCATGGGGAGATTATATCCTTCTCCTGGGGATTTTCGCGATTCTCCACGTGTATATTATTAACTTTCCTTTTGCGCAAGGCATCCATTATTTGCTGATTATCAGCGTACTCATTTCTGCTTTATATTATCAAAAGGATAAAATCTATATTACTGGTATTTTGAGTTTGATCTCCATCTTGGCACTTTATTTCTTTTATGAGCCTCTTTCCAGAGAACTTGAGAGCAGAGATATATTTGCATTCATAGGGATCTTTATTGGATTTGTCTTTATATCGATCGGAATCATTTACCGTGGCCATTATTTGCTAAAGCACCTGGAAGAATCGATAAGAAATCAGGAAGAACTAATGGTACGGAACATTATGATGGACAAGGCAAGCAAAATGGATGCACTGACCGATTTGTACAATCATAAAACGTTTCATGAATACCTCGACAAATTGATTGAGCAAAGTGATCAGGAACATTTGTCCTTCCAGCTTGCGATTATTGATATTGATAATTTTAAAAAAGTGAATGACCAATTCGGCCACTGGGTGGGTGATATTGTTCTAAAACGAGTCGGTGAACAATTAAAGCTGAATGTAACCCCCGATGATTTCGTTTCAAGGTATGGCGGCGAAGAATTTGCCGTGATTTTTACCGAAAAAAACCAACATGTATCCTACCAATTAATTGATCACATACGTTCAACGATCAGTAAGATCGCCCATCCGGAAATGGAAGATAAGCCTGTTACAATCAGTGTGGGAATGTGTTCCTATGTAGCTGGCCTCGGTAAGGAGAGCTTCTTCAAAGCTGCAGATGACAGCTTGTATGAAGCAAAAAGGAATGGCAAGAATCAAACTGTGGTGGCGAAGCTTTCCAAAGAATTGACCGAAGAGAAAAGCCTGACAGCCTTGTAAACTGGACCCTGTGTAGTAGACTCTTAAAAAGCGTCTAATGCACGGGGTCTTTTGTTTATTATATTCATTTACAGTCTTTATACTGAATTTTTACAAAACTAGGGATATCTCTTAATACTTTCAATTTAATCTATTACTAGATTCAAAAAATACATAGGATGAGGAGAGATGAGGTATGACTGAGCAAAATACGAACAGCGGCTTGAACAGAAGGGATTTCTTAAAAGCAGGCGGGATGGGCGCGCTTGCCATTACTCTTGGCAGCACTGGAGTGATGGGATTGAGTTCCACAGCACTTGCGGATTCTGCTCACAAGACAACTAGCGGATTTGGCGGTTATGGAGATTTGGTTCCAGATCCTAATGGCATTCTCGATCTTCCAAGAGGCTTCCAGTACAAAATCATCTCCAGAGAAGGCGACTTGATGACAGACGGAACTAAGATTCCTGGTGCTTTTGATGGAATGGCGGCGTTTGATGGACCGAACAACACAACCATCCTTGTCCGCAATCATGAATTATCGTCAGGCCCTGCTTTTGGAAAAAATCCTTATGATGCAAATGCCCAGGGGGGAACAACAGCTCTTGTTGTAGGGGCCAATCGTAATGTGATCAAAGAATATGTAACATCTTCAGGGACAATCCGAAATTGCGCAGGTGGTGCGACACCTTGGGGAACTTGGCTGACTTGTGAAGAAAACCGTTCAGAGGGGCACGGATATGTTTTCGAAGTCGATCCGACACAGCCTGAGAACGATATGTCCAAAACACCAATCAAGGAAATGGGCCGTTTTTCACACGAGGCATGTGCGATTGACCCAGCGACAGGATATGTCTACTTAACCGAAGATGCAAGCCCGAGCTTCCTGTACCGTTTTATCCCTAATGACTTGAGCCAAAAGCCGGGTGCGCTGCAAAAAGGCGGCAAGCTTTATGCGGCTGCGATTGTAGAAGTCGCTGATCCATCAGCCAGCACCTTTAAAACGGGACAAACTTTTAAAATTGTTTGGAAGGAAGTAGATCCTCATTGGTGCCGTGAAGAAGCTGCTGCGCAAAAATGCATTGTGTTCTCAAGGCTTGAGGGGGCCTTCTTCCAAGAAGGAGTGTTCTGGTTCGATGACACCTCTGCAGGTGATAAAAAACTTGGACGAGTTTATCGTTATGTTCCTCATACAAATACACTGGAGCTTTTCTACGAGGGAAATAATGCGCGATACATGGAATATCCGGACAATATCTGCTGTACTCCTTGGGGCGACCTTTGGTATGCAGAAGATGGTTCCGGACAGGACCGAATTATGGGGATTACACCAGAAGGCAAGGTTTATCCTTTTGCTGCCAACCGTTTAAGCGGTTCTGAACTGGCAGGGCCAACCTTCTCGCCAGATGGAAATACCCTTTTCGTCAATATTCAAAGCCCAGGCAAAACGTTTGCCATTTGGGGGCCATTCCAGCGCCGCAATTCTGCGCGTGCAAGGGAAATGTCCTTCGCTGCACCAGCCAATCTTGCACCTCAGGTTTCTGAAAAAGTGGCCAAGGCTGCCAAGGCACAAGGGATGTCCATCCTCGAAGCAGCCGCATTTGAGCGTCATGGAGTAAATATGTAACAGATTCATAAATAAGATGTAAGCTGAACACTTTGTATGGTTTACATCTTTTTTTACCTTCTTGGTTATTGTTGGTGAGCACGTAAAAATGGAGGTCTTGTCAATGTTACAGAATATAGGAATACCGGGCTTAATCCTTGTCCTTGTCATAGCTTTAATTATTTTTGGTCCATCCAAGCTGCCTGAAATAGGCCGTGCGTTTGGATCGACTTTAAAAGAGTTCAAAAAATCAACACGTGAATTGGTTGCCGAAGACGAGTCGAAAAAAGAGGATGAAAATAAAAGAAGTGTAACTCAATAAGAAATTGAAGAAGATGCAGGTAGCTACCATACTTTCATCTTCTTTTTTTAGAGGTGATTTTATGGATGAAAAACAGATGAATCTAGTAGGCCACTTGAGTGAATTGCGTAAACGCGTGATGATCATCGTCGGAAGCTTTATGTTCATTGTCATGGTGGCTTTGGTGTATGTGAAAAATATTTACCATTGGTTAGTCCAGGATTTATCAATAAAATTAGCTGTTCTCGGCCCAAGTGATATTTTGTGGGTGTATTTGATGTTGGCGGCCGTGATTGCTTTAGCGGGCACGATTCCGATTGCAGCTCATCAAATCTGGCTCTTTGTAAGGCCTGCTTTATCTGAAAAAGAGAAAAAAGTAACAGTAGCCTACATACCGGCACTATTCCTGCTTTTCATAGCGGGCATTTGCTTCGGGTATTTTGTCATTTTTCCGCTGGTGTTTCAATTCCTGCTTTCCTTATCAGAAGATATGTTCATGGAATTTTTCACGACAGAGAAATACTTTCGGTTTTTAATCCATATGGTCCTGCCCTTTGGTTTCTTATTTGAACTGCCTGTCGTCATTATGTTTTTGACGAGCCTGGGTGTGTTGAATCCATACCGGTTGCAAAAAGCCAGGAAGTATTCTTATTTTATGCTGATTGTCACAGCTGTTCTCATCACGCCCCCTGATCTTCTGTCAGACATACTTGTCATTATCCCCCTGCTGTTTTTGTACGAATGCAGCGTTCTATTATCGAAGATCGTTTACCGGCGGAAACAGGAATCTGAATTATCGGCAGCTTGAACTTTGCTTGTACAGGAGTAAGGGACAGTCCCATAAATGGGCTGTCCCGCAACTTGTTAATCTATCTGAATATCCCCATGCCCATATCTCCAAATTGATAATAAAGATAAAAAATGAAAAAAATTAGGTTGATTATGAAAGAAATACGGAGAAGAGATTTCGAAGCTTTTATTTTCCACAGTAAGAATACAATAAAGAAATTGATCAGCACTGGTACAAATGTATAGGTCATTCTTTCATCAATAAGAGAAAGTGCATTTGGGCTCAGCAAGTAAATGAAGCTGTCTGATATCTGTGCTATGACAGAAAAAATGATAAGACACCAAAATATCATCAGCAAAATGACTTTTTTCATTTTTCCCCAGCCTTGGCCTTCGCAATATGCTTCAACGCTTCTCTCCTGCTCAGTTTGAAATTGGATATGTATTCGTAATTTCAATCACTTTCTCAGGGTCTTGTTTAGCATATTCTCTTAATGCCCAGCCGATTGCTTTATTGATGAAGAAATCCTTGGTGTGGCAGGTTCTTGAGATGTTTTCCATTTTAGTTTCACCAACTCTGATTGATTTATATCTTTATTTATAGGATTATCGAATGGGCAGCATCTATTCCTCGCTGCGACGTCCCATTCAATTGCATTTTACATACTTTTCCTCCTCCTGAGCAACCTAAAGAGAAAATGAATGGAAATCAGGGGGCTTCATAATGAATTTGGATGATGTGATTTTAGCGCGTGAAAAAATGAAAGGGATTGTGCATTCGACCCCTCTTGATTATTCTAAAACATTTAGCACCCTCTCAAAAAATGAAGTGTTTTTGAAGCTTGAAAATCTGCAAAAGACAGGATCCTTTAAGGTCAGGGGCTCTTATAATAAACTGATCTCTTTGTCTCCTGAAGAGCTTCAGAAGGGAGTAGTGGCCGCTTCTGCCGGGAACCATGCCCAGGGAGTGGCGTATTCGAGCCAGATGCTTGGCATCCCATGTACCATTGTCATGCCGAAAGGTGCACCCCTCAGCAAGGTGCTGGCGACGAGGCAATACGGAGCTGAAGTCATACTCGAAGGTGCCGTTTTTGATGAAGCCCTGGCTTATGCATCGGAGCTAAAAGACAAGCTGGGCGCCACTTTTATCCATGCCTTTGATGATGAGGCAGTCATTGCCGGGCAAGGAACAGTAGGATTGGAGATTCTTGATCAGCTTCCGGATGTGGAGGCGATTATCTGTCCTGTTGGCGGGGGAGGACTGATTGCGGGTGTGGCAATGGCGGTGAAAGAGAAAAAACCTGACATTAAGGTATATGGAGTCCAGACGCTCGCTTGTCCGAGCATGAAACAGTCGTTAAAGGAGAACCAGCCAGTCGCTGTAGAGTCTGCTCCAACAATGGCAGATGGAATTGCTGTCCAGAAGCCAGGGCTGAAGACTTTTGAAATCATCAGGAAGTATGTAGATGATATTTTCTGTGTGGATGAAATGGAAATCGCTAGAACCATGCTTCTTGTCCTAGAAAGAAATAAGCTGCTGGTTGAAGGATCAGGGGCAAGCCCGCTGGCTGCCCTGCTGTATGACAAAGTGAATCTTAGCGGTAAAAAGGTTGCCGTTGTTTTAAGCGGGGGAAATGTCGATGTCAATTTCATTTCCCGGATTATTGAACGCGGACTCGTTGAATCAGGCAGGTTTGCCCATTTTACAATTAACATAAAAGATAAGCCAGGGGAACTCCAAAGAGTGTTAAACTCTGTAACCGAACTAAATGCGAATATCCAATTTGTCAATCTCCATCGGATTGGCAAGCATATCTATCCAGGCAATGCGCTGCTGGAGATCTCAGTAGAAACAAAAGACCATGCACATATTGAGCAGCTTTATAAGAATTTAAGGAGCCAGGGTTTTCAGCTGAAAACAGAGGAATGACAATGAGTATAAATGAGACATGGGATGGTTCTGTTTCTCGTGTAAATTCACGAGACAGCATAGCCTTCCCTGTGTCTTCATTAAAATTATTGATCCCTGGACATAAGTCTTTAACGGAGCACAATCACGCTGTCCCATTATTCCTCCTCTCTTCGCCCCCACCAGCCCTTTTTCCGGAAGTATAAGGCAATGGATAAACCCGTGAGAAGCATGAGAACAAGTGCATAAAGATAGCCGTAATCCCACTTCAACTCTGGGATTATTTCGAAGTTCATTCCATATAATCCTGCTAAAAAAGTCATTGGCAGAAATATGACACTTACGAGAGTCAATGTTTTCATGATGGTATTGGAGTGGTCTGCTTTAAGTGTCATCTGCAAATTGAAAATACTGTTTAAGCTTTCTTTGAATGTGTCGAGTGCGGTAATTATACGGGCATAATTGTTGTTGAGGCTTTTGATGAAATACCCTGATTCCTCATTAGTGAAAGGGAATTTTTCAGAACTAATCGTTTCCATTACATCTTCTTGTGCCTCCATCGTTTGTCTTAATTCATGAAGAGTTGCCTTCCACCGATATACACTCCTGGCAATCTTGTTTTCAAATGGATCTTTAAAAACCTTTTTCTCTAAACTTTGAATTTCATCTGCTATTTTATCGATCATTTCTAAATCCTGAGATATGGTTTGATCAAGAAAATGGAAAAGAATCATTCCCACGTGGGACATTTTTTCAGGATTATCAATAAACGGTTTTTCTAACGTTTCAGCTAGATATAGGTCCTTTTCAACCTTTGATACTACATAATGATGACCAACCAATATGGTGATTTTTACTCGAGTATAATCCTCCCGAATCGCAATGAAGGACATAATAGCTTCATTTTTAAAAACATCAATCTTTGGAATATCACTAAATTCCTGCAGTCCTTTCAATGCCAAAGGATGAATGTTCAAATTCTTGATAAAAGGTTCAAATTGATTTGCATTCGACGGATGAAAATGAATCCAGGCAATATCTTCACTGGATGCAGGAAGGGAGATCTCCTCTTTCTTCATAACAGTCCTATTGTTTGCTGAGTATATGAGCATCTATAGTATCTCCTGAAATGGATTTTCCTTATTTTGTGTTATTATTGGGATTTTTATAAGGGCTCAAGGAGGAGAGGCTTATTCAACTTGGGGTGCTTTATATAAAGCCCAGGCGATTTTATAAAGGTGGAGTCGACTTTTGTGAAATAATGGTTATTAAATGTGGAGATGATTGCGATGCTTCCATAAAAGAGAAAAAGCAAAGGATCCGTCCCTTTGCTTCTACTTTCGTGCCATATGAGTATCTGATATGAGGATTTTATTCGCCTTCAATGCTTGCTTTAAGGTTGCCTGTGTGGGTACTTTGTGAAAGTTGATTCCTAGTTGGATTGCTGTCTGGGCTATCTCTGGACGGATGCCGCTGATATGTACCTTTACTCCGATTAGCTTCAAGATGTCGATAATTTGGAATAACTGGTTTGCTACCATTGTATCGATAATGGAGACACCTGATAAATCGATAAACAGATGGGTTAAACTGTAATCTTTGCTTTGCATCAGTACGGATTCTGTTATGTACTTAGCACGCTGGGTATCGATTTCTCCCACAAGCGGCAATACTCCGATAGAATCAGAGAGTGGTATGATCGGTGCGCTCAATTCATTGATTAATTCACTTTGGACAGAAAGTCGATCATTGTAATAGTTATAATATTTTTCAGCAAATGTTTCGATGATTGTATCGAATGTGGAATGAATCAACGTGCTCCAATGCAAAATTTCTGAATCGGAAGTTTCCCCTTTATTCAGCATAACAAATTGGTGAATATGTTCCCAAAAAATACCTCTGAAAATCCCGAATTGATGAATGACTTCGTGGATGGGAGTTCTTGTTTCCACACGGTCCACCGCAACGGTTTGGGCCCACGTTATAATCTCTTGTTTCACTTCGTTTTCGCTGGCAACCAGCACTTTGGCTACCGTTTTAATAAAAAGGCCATTTTGTTCCCTTAATCGCACCTCAGCATGATGGTTGTCACAAGAGTATACGCTTGCCGGGGTGTTGGATCTCTTACTTAACCATTTATTCGTAAGGATGGAAGGGTCTTCAGTAATAAAATCATAGAGTTTCTTATTATTAGTAGAATTCATAATTTCTCCTTAATTTTAGTCTGATTTCCGAATGGCTATTTTAAGTTAAATATATAGAAGATATTATATAAAATCAATTTATTGTATGCGCAGGATTGCGCGTGCAATATTTGGCTTTGACTCTTGCTTATATTAGTCTGAGAAACAGTATTTTTATTGTCATTCCGACCAGGCTGAGGTAAATTCTAAACCTTAAAAGCAGGATATTTCTGCGGAATAAAGAATATAGATTTGGTATTGATACAGACCGGGATAAGGGAGCAGTTTTCTATCTTGTGAAGCTGAAAAACGTCTTTTTTTTGAAGGGATGGATCATCATGAAGGTCGAAGCACTAAAATTAGAGCAGCAGGGAGACTTTTTCGAATACTGTAAAAAACATCGAAAGGAACTGGATGATTCTTTTTTGTATGATGAAGACCTCCAGAATTTTAAAGTAGATGCAGAAAATCCTACATATATTTTGACTGGCTCAAAAGGGCAAATAAAGGGTGCTGCCTCGCTGATTCTCGATGCCTATCATCGCAAAGGGAAAAGGGCAAGGTTCCGGATTTTTCATTGTGAATCACATGATGACCAGGACTATAAAAGACTGTTCGAGCAGGTATTGAAACATACAGAGTCATTAGATCATGTGTTTTTATTTGTCCCCTTGCTTAATCAGAAGCTGAAGGATGCGATGGAAAAGTTAAGGTTTGAAGTAGAGAGATATACTTTCCTGCTTGTCAGGGAGGACTTGAAGGTTCGTGAACCGTCTATCCCCAAAGGTTATGAGATTAGGAGATACAGGCCTGGCTTTGATGAGGAAGCTTGGTGCAAGATTAGGAATGCGGCGTTCTCCACGCTGAAGGGAAGTGAGACGGCGATTACGGCTGAGATGGCAGCAAAAATGCCGACAGAGTCTGATTACCTGGATGGCGGCATGATGATCCTTTATGAGAATGACCAGCCAGTTGGAGTGGTGAGAGGTTCGGACGATGAATATGAGGATTCCCCAATCATGAACATTGGACCACTGGCGATTTTGCCGGAATACCAGGGAAAAGGATTGGGAAGGGCCCTCCTGAGAGCTTCGATCAAGTTTTCCAAGGAAAATGGATACAACCGATGTGTGCTGTGTGTAAATGCAGACAATGAACAAGCAAAAGCCCTTTACCTGCAGGAAGGTTTTGAACAGACAGAAGGGGTCGTTTGTTATCGATACGAACTTAAGTAAGGCATGGGGACTTGTTCTTATGCTCTATCGTACTCGCCCCCTTTGCTAGTTGAGGTACATCGGAACGGTTTCAAGCCGTTCCTTTTTATTTTCTTCTCCTTTGTTTCTCTAAGTAGAGTGCCATACCAATGTATATGCTAAAGAGAAAAAACATGAATAATGGAGTGGATAGAGAATCCATGTGACCACCTTCTATTTCAAATCGTGTAACGCTGGATGAAAAAACAATAGGAGAATGACAATGATTGGTGCCGATACCAGGAATGCAGCCAGAGTGTTTTTATAGTGGATTCTAATGACAGTAAAAGTAATGATATTAAACAAGACAGACCACCAGGCATTCCAGCCATTTTCATAAACAAACAATCCCTTTGCCTCAAATAGATATTCAATCACCGAGAAATAGGCCACCCAGATCGATACATACAAAAAACCCCTTAACTTTTTCTTCGGAAAATATTCGAGGTACATCATCAAGACGACAGGGACAATGAAAAAGGTGAAGGAAATCTCGATTAAAGTGTGATTTAACCAATCGACTGTAACAGCTTTATATCTCCATAAAGTATGTTGATAAAAGAGGAAGTTATACAAAAGATTGCATATTATGTAGAATTGAATGGTTGGGTAGTATTCTTTCCACCTTTTCCAATTGACAAATTTTTTTGCGAAAATTATATATACAATAATTACGACTAATAGATACATGTCCGAAAACCTCATCTAACTTTTACTAAAATTCTCTCCAAAAAGGCCATTCCATAGACCCGGGATCATAGTAAAAACCGTTCCGGGCCGAAAAACTTTAATAGTATAATGGACAAACCAGGTTTGTTCTGTATAGTGCAACTAGATCATTAAGGAGTTGAATACATACGATGGACGAAAGAGTAATCAAGTGGGGAATATTAGGAACAGGTGGAATCGCAAGTGCTTTTGCGAGGGATTTAAACTTTGCTAAAAATACCGAAAAGGCTGCTGTTGGTTCACGTACAAAAAAGAGTGCGGCAAAATTTGCGGAGGAGCATGGCGTTTCTCACGCATATGGATGGCTATGAAGAAATGAAATATCCGTTTGAGTAATAGATGGAAATGGGGACGCTTGTGGCGTCCCCATTGATTATTAACTGAAGCACGCTTTTTAATTTAGCTCCAGTTTCAAAATATAAATCTTCGAACGGCAGAAGAGGCTTATTAACTGGAAAAAAACAGCCGAAATTTCCAGTTCGCTATAAAAATGAAAAAGTCGCTATAAAAATCATATTTTCGCTATATAATCGAGAAAGTCGCTATAAAAATCATATTTTCGCTATATAATCGAGAAAGTCGCTATATAAAACTTGAAATTCGCCAATGATTTATTCAGAAGGTGAATTTTGAATCATCACAGACCTACTGATAGCATTTTACCTTCACTTTTTAACAATAATATAATGAATTTGCGGCCATTTAGGGATATTTCTCAATTAACACCTCATTAATACCCACGCTCCTTGCTTAAAAGCTTCTTCGTTAAAAAGTTGACCCAAAAGAGAATAAAGACAAAAGCTGAGAATCCGAACATCAATTGAGGTGGTGTTAAAGAAAGTCTCTCAGCCAGTTCCACTGAGTATGCGAGCAGTGTTGCAGTGAAGAGTTTTGAGATTGAGGCAATCAATATGAACCTTTTTGGTGATACTTGCCCTATTCCTGCTCCTACACAGATGATTTCGTCAGGTAGGATAGGAATGATGAATAAAAGGAACATAATCAATGTTTCGTTTTTAGAGACATAATATTGGTATTTTCCTAGCTGCTCTTCCTTGATGAACTTGGAAATGAATTTCCTTCCCCCGTATCTGGCGGCAAAAAACATGGCTGAAATCCCAAGAAGTGTTCCTGGAAACGCAATGGCTGCTGCAACAGCGGGACCGAAAACCGCGCTCGCACCTGGTATGGTAACAGCTTCGGGAATCGGGAGGAGGATGGGTTGGGCAAAGCTGATGAAAAAGAAAATATATTTAGCTGTTTGCAGATGTTCTTTTAACATACCTTCAAATCCATACGCATCGGTAAAAACAACCACTTTTGTTACATAAAAGATTGTCAATACCACAAGTAAAATCGCCCCTAAATATAAAAGGAGCATCCTATTGATTTTCAAAAGGTTGTTCCGCTTCGTCATAATGAAAAATCCATCGATTACTAAAACCATGATCAAAGCGCTTAAATAAAGCCATTTAAAAATGGGAAGTACTGTGGGCAGTAGAACAAATACAAAATATACGGACACTATGCTTATAGCTAGGTGCAGAATCCATTCCTGCATTTCATTGATTTTTTCTCTATGTGTCAACAAGTCAATTCTCCTTTATGCCACTACTGTTCTGATTTTTGCTTGTGTTTACATTATAGGAAAGGAATAGAGTGGAATCGACGCGCTTAGGGTTGAAATTGCGATAGGACCTGAGGCCGATGAACAGAAGGGGACTTGATGTTTTTCTCATTGCGAATAAGAATCTACCTCCAGGAGAAAAATACACAATAAACTTTGGAGGGAAAACGATGAGGGACAATAAGCTAAAGCAGAAGGATAGCCAAATGATCAATCATGCTCAGAACGAAGAGCAACTAGAGATCAGCCAAACAGGATATGGATTGGAATCAGTTGCCGAAGGTACTGACTACATGGAGGGCGATGAAAAGGATTCACCGAACTGTGGCGGGTTATAGGCGAATTGGACGACCGGAAGAATGCGGAATAATTTAATTCAGAAGCAGGTGACCTGAAAATAGGCACCTGCTTTTTCTATCAATCGATTTAAGGTTTTTCATTCAAGTAACCCGTTTTCATAGTGGAAAAATCAACTGTATAGCGAAAAGTCCGAGCTTTTTAGCGATAATAAAACATATGGGGATCTTGATATTTGTTTGTTTAGGAATTTTTGCGACACAAGAAACCGTCCCTATGTCGCAATAAAGTTATTAAACTTTTAAAACTATTTTTCTTTTGTTTACGAATATATGGGAGAAGGGATTATTTCACAGGATGAGGCTAGACATGATGATGGAAAAAGTGTGGATTAGGAAGGTCCAGAGGAAGGGCGATGAACGGGCTGCGAATGAGCTTGTGAAGTTCTATTACCAGCAGATTTATGCGTTTGTGTACAGGCAGACGTTTGATAAGGAGCTGTCTCTGGATTTGACTCAGGAAATTTTCATAGGGATGCTGAAGTCGATTCAAGGCTTTGATCCGGCAAGGGGTTCGTTCAAGTCATGGCTGTACAGGATTGCGACGAATCATGTCGTGGATTACTTCCGGTCGCGTAGCTACAAGTATGAGCGGATTGTGGATTCGATGGAGGAAGTGGATGTGCTGGTTCAAAATGATTTTACCCTGGAGCTTGAATTCAGGGAAGTTATTGAGAAGGCGAGCGCATTTGTGAATGAGCTGGATGCCTTCTCTCAGCAGGTCATGCGTTTGAAGCTTTTTGCTGAACATACTTTTCAGGAGATTGCCAGTTTGCTTGAGAGACCGGAATCATCAGTTAAGACGAGATATTATTCAGTGATGAAAAAATTAAAAGAATGGATGGAGGCTGAGCGCATTGAAGGATGACAAATGGTCTGTGGACTTTCCGGATGATTCCGAAATGACAGGCGAAATTCAAATCATTTTGTCAAAAGGTTTGATAAAGTCCAAGCCTTTTCATGAGTATCTGATGGAGATGTATAGGCAGCTGGGATTCAGGTATCTGTTTCGTGATGCAACGGAGGTTCTCTTCACGGTGCTGGTGGTTTCCTTTGCGATGGTGTTCGGCCTTTTCCAGGTCATGGATAGCGGGAAGGATGAGGGCGGACTGTACTCCTATCTGTTTACGATGTCACCCATCCTGTACATGCTGATTGCTTCGCTTTTTCTGGTGAATCTGCGCAGCAGGGATACTTTCGCAGTAGAGATGACGTGCAAATACCATGTGTACCAGCTGGCAGCGTTCAGGATGCTTGTGTTCAGTGTCCTGGCGGTGCTGTTGAACTTGGCGTATATCCTGATTTTGTTCATGTTTTATCAAACGTTCAATATCGTGGAAGCAATGCTAATCTCTGTCAGCTCATTGAGCATTTTTTCTACGGGCTATTTATACATCATACAAAAGGTGAAATCAAGGATAACCTCTTATACATTGATGGCGGGTTGGCTGCTCGTGAACGCTGCGCTTGCTTATTTTAGTAAGGAATTATATGCCTCAGTGTTGAGCCAGGTCCCGTTTTATGTGTATATCAGCGTTATTGCGGGCTGTCTGTATCTCTATGTACGCCGGTTAAAATATTTCATTACATTCCGTAATGTCGAAGGAGTCATGTAAATGTTAATCGTTCAAAATGTATCGAAGAACTTTGGCAAGTTCAATGCGCTGAAAGAAATCAATCTGGAATTCCATAATGGAGTCTATGGACTACTCGCGCCAAATGGAGCCGGGAAGACAACGCTGATCAAAATGCTCACCACCCTGCTGTTCCCGACAAGCGGCTCGATTTTATATAACGGCAAGGATATCATCAAGCTGGATGAGGAATACCGGGAGATTCTCGGCTTTCTGCCCCAGGAGTTTGGCTATTACAAGAATTATAGTCCGACAGCCTATTTGCTCTACCTCGCAGCGTTGAAAGGAATCGAACGCCAGTCGGCAAAAGAGAGGGTGAAGGAGCTGCTGAAGCTGGTCGCGCTTGAGGATGTGGCGGATAAGAAGATGAAGAAGTTTTCCGGGGGAATGATTCAGCGTGTCGGAATTGCCCAGGCGATGTTGAATGATCCGAAGATCCTGATTTTGGATGAGCCGACAGCGGGACTTGATCCAAAGGAGCGTGTCCGTTTCCGCAACCTGCTGACGGACCTGGCGAGGGATCGGATTGTCATTCTGTCAACGCATATCGTCTCGGATGTCGAGTCGATCGCGAATGAAATCATCATGATAAAAGACCAGCAGGTTCTCTATCAAGACAGCGTGTCGAACATTTGTAAAAAGCTTGATGGGCTTGTCTATGAAACGGAAGTAGAATACGAGGCTGCGGCAGCATTCCGTAAGAAGTATTTTTCATTATCGGAAAAACAGGAAAGCGGGAAGATGTATATCCGCTTCCTGACAGAAGAGCCGGCTCGTCCGGAATGGCGGGTTGCCAGGCCGAATCTTGAGGATGTATTTTTGCACACCTATCAAGATGAAGCAGGTTTAGTATGATTCCGAGATTGGAGTTAAAAAAGATTGTAAGCTCGCCGATTGTGATGGCCTTGCTGGTGCTTTTTACAGCATTTAATTTATATCTCATTTATATGAATGCGCCTAAGAGCGAGGATGTTGCGAAAATCAATGAGGTCATCGATGCGTATGGTTCATTGATGGATCAGGATGGGCGCTATCTTTTAAAAGATTCATATGAGATTGGTCTGGAGAGCTGGAATGCCCGGAATGGCAAAGAGTTTGAGTCAGCATCAGAATTTTTCAAGGCTGAAAATTATTATCCTGCGATGGATTCAGGTGAGATCTCAGATAGAGAGCTTGAGAAGATAGTGGAATTGAATGTAAAAGAATCAATCCTTTTAACGGCAGAGGGACTTGAGGAGCAGTACCAGAAATGGGATTTGTTAAAAAGTGCAGATACCCAGATTGAATTATTCAGACTTGAGGGTGATGCAGCTGAAATGGTGCGTGAGCAATATAAGTCCCTAATTCCTAGATTTGAAGAAATCAAAGGGGATCAGGAACATTTGCATGTTTTCCTTCCGGGAAAAATCTTCAGGACTCATTCGCTAGTATTTAAAACCTTATTCGGCGTCGTCCTATTCCAGATTATGCTGCTTGTTGTGCTGTTCACGGCATTTTTGACAAATTATGAATTTGATCAGGGGTCCCATCTCGTTACTTTTTCAACTAAGCGAGGAAGAGGGCTGATGTGGGATAAGCTATTGGCTGCCTTGAGTGCAACAGGGATGGTGACCGCATTCCTGCTGCTAGCCACCTTTGGCACCTATTTTCTGACGGTTGATTATTCGAGGCTATGGCATTTGCCGATCAGCACTGGATTCATGATTGAACCGGATGGCAATCCCTTCATCAGCTGGTGGGATTTGAGCTTTATTCAGTATTTCTGGCTGGGAATCCTATTGATTTTCGTCCTGCAGGTTCTCTTCACTTTGATAACTTTTGTTCTGTCACTTTGGATGAAAAACAGCTATGTCGTATTCATCGTTTTTGCGATTCTGTTTGGATTGGGATTGCTTGTGCCAGGCGAGATGCCGAAGGATTCGGTGCTATCTCTTTATACAACCTTTAATCCGTCATCACTGGTGCTGGGTTCAAAGAAATGGTGGATGGAGAGCGGCGCATTCACGACTTTCAAATACTATGAAATGATCACAGCTGGTGTTTGGATGGCAGGGTTTATTTTAGCGGGATGGTTTAGCATGAAGAAATTTCACACTAGGAATTTGTAGTTAGGAGCGAATACATGAGGATTATCTGGAATGAATTAAAGAAGATCTTGACGTTGAAAGTTATGCTTTTGCTGGTGCTTGTCAGTACGATTTTCTATCAGCTATTTATTGTGTTTGACTTTGAGTACTTTCCGAATGGAAGGCCTGCGGGGGATACATTCAAAGTCGGCGAGGAAATGATGGCGAAATATGGCCAGTTTATGGATGAGAAAGAATTCAAGGATTTTAAAAAGGTGTATGAGCAAAGGGTGGGAGATGCGACTGAGTATCTTCAATCACAGCCGGAAATGAAAGCGGCGGGCATGGGCAGCTATGAGGAATTTAAGAATGCTGACCTGGATCAGGATCAAAAGAAGTCTGAGCTTCACTCCAAAGTGATGTTTGAGGATGGAGTGGACGTCATGTGGGAGCTGCAGGCGAGGGAGTATTTGATTGATTTGTATGAGCAACCTGAGTGGTTTGGTTCTTATGGCAGGGAATTGACGGGGGAGCAGTCAGACCGTGTGGAGGTATTGCGGTCAAGCGGGAATGCCTATTCGATTTTCCTTCATGACGTTTTTGAGAACTATAAGAACCTTTCGGGCAACCTGTCCATCCTTATTCTGATCAGTGTAATGATCGTCGTGACGCCATTGTATATGGCTGACCGCAGGAACAAGATGACCCTGCTGCAGTATACAGCCAAAATGGGGCGTACACTTTTTTTGAAAAAACTTGTGGCTGCATTTATTGCTGTTATTACGGTCATTACCGTACAATTAGCAGTGTTTTTCTATCTGTACGAGGGGAATGATACCGGACAATTCTTGGACAAAAAGGTCAGCTCAATCTTCAGCTTTTTTATCTCATGGTGGGATTTGACATTTTTGCAATATATCCTGCTGACAGTCCTGAGCATGTACATAATGGGAATCGCCGTACTGCTGCTGGTTGCCTTCATTTCAAGCACAGCACCTAACTACATGACCAACATCGGACTGCAGATTCCATTGGCCGCCATCTTCATCGCCATAGGAATCGAGTATTTGATTAAGGACGTCACCAGTTTACATCTGCCAAAACCATTCTTGCCAGCTTCATTAGGCATGCTGCTGGCTGCTAGTGGCCTAATCTTTCTTTTAAAATGGAGAAAAGAGCGAGTAGCTGATGTCCAGTGAGACACTGGCTGGGGAATGTACTACATAAGGGTGCAATTCAGCAAGAACGATACTCTTATATAGCTGGATTAGACTTCGTAAGGATACAATTAGTCAAGAATCGTACACTTATGTAGCTGGATAGGCCTTCATAAGTGTACGATTAGGCGAGAACCGTATCCTCGAAGCATGGGGAAGTACCTTTTGCATCCATCTTGGAAGCAAAGGGTACTTCCCTTTTCTTTATTTTCATTATCCAGAAGGTACGCCACTAAGTTTTGCTATCATTTTGATTTGCTCTGGATAAAGCATTATAATGCTTGAGACTTTTAAACCGCTTTTTCTTTTTCATATACTTTTCGTTCAGGACGAGCACTTTCCCGTTCTCGGCGGCCGAAAATTTGCGGTAGACGGTTTTGTATTTTTCAAAGGCTAAGTGACCGGAGATATAAACAGGGAAGGTGATGGCGATCAGGATCATTACATCCCTGATAATATGGAATTGTTGCCCGAAAACATATCTCGTCATAACGGCTTGGGATGCAAAAGCCACCATTAAAATGATCAGCACATTGCAGATGTGAAAGGGGAAGAACTCTTTTCCTTTTAGAAACATCCGCTCGAGCTCATTTTTAAAAAAGAGGGAAATGAATGCTGAAATCACAATGAAAAACAAGGAAATGAAAAACGCCATTTTACCCGTCCTCCTTCGATGGATGAACCCTTTTTCGGTATTGTAACATAATGGAATCTTAACTGGGAGTGATTGGGACTGAAAGGATTGTGCACAAAAGCTATCCAATACCAAGTTTTGCTATAATGGCGTTAACATACTAAATAAGGTTGTGTTCAATTTGGCAAATAAAAAGAATCAGGATGGGCTTTGTGAGCAAAGAAGAAATGAAGTCTCTGGAGGATATGCAGAAGCGAATAAAGGAACTTCAGGAGGAGAATGAGATTTTACGAAAGGCTATGGATTTTGCGAAGAAACGGAAGTAGGTGTTCAGGGGGAGCTGTCTCAAAAAATAGAGACAGCTGAACGGCCCAAGATTTATATAGCACTAGTTGACCAACCCGAACCAATTCACAAAGGAATACGTCAGGAATCCTGTGACAAAGAAGATAATCAGAAATCTTACCGCCCAAACATACCTGTAAGGACGAAAAAAAGAAACAGCGCCAATCCCTACGAAGAAAACTCCTAGTAGAAAAATAAAGATTGAAGACATCAACATTCACATCCTTCAGTTAGTTTCGTGCTTTTTCGGGCGAAATAGAAGGCAATCCTACTTTTTAATACGCTTCATGAACAAAAAAGTTCCGAGGGCGACTACTGCTAAAGCTCCAGCAATCCATAGATAAAAAGGATTCGGGTTTTGGTTGCTGCTGCTGAAGTCCGCTTTCTCCGTCGGGGTTTCTCCTGCACCTAAAAGCTCAAGGTCATCTTGTAAAGCTCTCAATCTATTGGTCCGGTCACACATAGTTGTTGTAAGCGATTTCGCTCCGTACATGTCCGATTCTTTTGCATAGACCAGGTATTCTTGTCCCTCGATAAATCGAAATCCACAGTCCCCGCCACCCTGTCCTGTCGTGATGATCACTTGAGATTCATCCACGCCCTTCCACGTATTTGTGAGCTCAAAGAGCACAGATTTCGTCATATAGCCATTCACTTTCTTTTCTTTTATCTCGATGACCTTCCCGCTAAAAATAGCTTCTGAACGTTCCATTTCTTCTTCTGCAGTCGGTAATTCCGCGCAAGAGCATGCACTTGTTACAGCGGGGAAAGATCCTATTAGGAACAAACCTAAAAACATAAATGCGATTGCCTTTTTCAAAATTGCGCCTCCAAAACGTTTGTTTAATATAACTATTCTAGAACTTTAGGTCGTCACCTTCTTTAAATAGCATACGATAAAAAAGAATGCCTCGAAGTATAGGCATTCTTCAATGTTTATGACCATTTTTCTTCATCATCAATCCATTTATGACTCTTTAAATCATACGATTTATAATCATCGTGAAAAACGAAAAACGATGGTAGATTCAATGAAGTTCCGCCTGCCTCTTCCCAGCATTGCCTAAACCAGTCTGTGAAAACCTCTTGCTCTTGTGGAACCAATGTCTCTTCATTTTGCTCATAGAACTCAAAAAAATCATTTAACTGACTTTCGTTCAGCTGATGATATTCGACTTCCGGCAGGATCTCCTCACTGCCAGCAAAAACTGATGTGTCATTTCCTTCATCGAAAACTTCATTGCCTTCCTTATCCATTGAGAACATCATTATTGATAACTCGAACCTCGTAGGTTCAATGAATGCAGAGAAATCCAATAAATCTATATCTGATGAGAAGTTGTATGCAGTGATATTTTTAAGGTTTCTCACTAGTAATCCCGATTGTTTCTCAAGATTGGCTTTGATGGATCCAATATACTTATCGACTGTAAACATAACAAGAACCTCCACAAAAAATTTGAAATAAGCGGTAAACCGTTAAACCGTTAGACGGTACAAACCTATAAATTCTTCAAAGAATCTTTGAATCCCTTTTTTCGGAAAAGCGAACCATGCAAAATATTGCTCTGAACTTTGCAGCTTCTCATTCAGCCCAGATTAGTAGGTATTATAGGCTTTGAATTTTGGTCACAATGTAAATGAGCTAAATTAATTCCTCCACTTTGTTTTCGTCGCTGATTACATTGAGGAGATTGATTTGGCTTATTTTTATGTGCGAAGCCCGATTGGTGCCCTAAAACTCCAGAAACTAGAAAAAGAGGACACCGATAAGTCCGATTGGTGCCCTAAAACTCCAGAAACTAGAAAAAGAGGTCACCAATAAGCCCGATTGGAGCCCTAAAAATCCGATAACTAGAAAAAGAGGACACCAATAAGCCCGATTGGTGCCCTAAAAATCCAGAAACCAGAAAAAGAGGTCACCAATGAAGCCCATTGGTGCCCTAAAAACCCAGAAACTAGAAAAAGAGGTCACCAATGAAGCAAGTTAGCTAACCTTTCTGCTCCCGTTCCGCCCCTGCTAATTCTGGTATATAGAAAATACTTCCTTTAAAATAGAGAAGATAGAAGTGGAAGTGTGGTGGTTATAATGTTAAAGCTTTTGCTGATTGAGGATGATGCTTCTTTGTTCCAAGAGATTCGGGAGCGTCTGATTCAGTGGTCGTATGAGGTGTATGGGGTGACGGATTTTGGTGATGTGATGGGTGATTTTACGAGGGTTAAACCTGACTTGGTGATCATTGATATCCAGCTGCCGAGGTTTGATGGGTTTCATTGGTGCCGAATGATCCGGTCGCATTCGAATGTCCCGATCATTTTCCTGTCTTCACGTGACCACCCTACGGATATGGTCATGTCGATGCAGCTGGGAGCGGATGATTTTGTTCAAAAGCCGTTCCACTTTGATGTGCTGATTGCGAAAATCCAGGCAATCCTTCGTCGTGCCTATAATTATAATGCGACCCAGAACCAGTTGAAGACATGGTGCGGGGCGACGATTGATTATGATAAAAATACGGTTGAAAATGAGATGGGCCGGATTGAATTGACGAAGAATGAGATCTTCATTTTAAAGCTGCTGATTGATCAGAAAAACAAAATAGTCAGCCGTGATGAGGTAATGAACAGCTTGTGGGATGATAAGCGGTTCATCAGCGACAATACGCTGACCGTCAACGTCAACCGACTGCGGAAAAAGCTGGATGAAATAGGGCTGGGCCGCAAAATTGAAACAAAGGTTGGACAGGGATATATGGCCGTTGAAGAGGGACATGTCTGATGTTTATTACATACTTAAAGGAACGGCGGAGCTGGATTCTGTTATTTCTGCTGCTCCAGTTTCTACTCGTTTTTATTGCTTATATCGATTCTGCTGTTTCGATGGAGTCGGCTCTTTATTATGTTTTTCTGTCAGCTCTTATATTTGTTATTTTTATCTTGATCCGTTTCCAGAAAGAAATGAGATTTTACCAAGGGCTGAAGGAAGCGGAGGATCTCCTGGAATTTTCAGATAGGGAACTGCACAGTCCATTTGAAGGGATGGTAGTCGAGAGCATCGCTTATCATTTGAAGCGCTGAAAAAAGCAGTGTCCGAGAATGAGCGGAGGCTGGATCAGGAAA
Organism: Mesobacillus jeotgali; assembly: GCF_014856545.2. NCBI lineage: Bacteria > Bacillati > Bacillota > Bacilli > Caryophanales > Bacillaceae > Mesobacillus > Mesobacillus jeotgali. The sequence continues at coordinate 605,571 of NZ_CP109811.1, forward strand.
AGGATGAGCTGCTTTCCTGGATCCATGAAGTGAAAACGCCGTTGACGGCTTTGAAATTGATGATTGATCGGCTTGAGGATCAGAGTTTAAAAAAGGAAATGACTTATGAGTGGCTGCGAATATATCTTTTATTGGACCAGCAGCTGCATAAAAAACGAATCCCGTTCATGGAGAATGACTTGTACATTGAACAGACTGATCTGGAGGATGTGATTTTCGGAGAGGTCAAAACCTTGCAGTCATGGTGCATCCAAAAAGGAATTGGCTTCGATATCGATCTGGAGTACAACGAAGTAATGACGGATGCCAAATGGCTTGCATTTATCCTGCGGCAGCTGTTGACGAATGCTGTGAAATACAGCGATGCATCAGATGTGCAGATTAGAAGTGGGCAGCGGGATGGGCAGACTATCCTCGAGATTGCCGACGAGGGCAGAGGGATTGATTCCAGGGATCTCCCGCGCATCTTTGAAAAAGGTTTTACATCCACAGCCCATCACCAGGATCATGCCGCAACCGGAATGGGCTTATACCTGGCAAGGAAAGCTGCACAGCCGCTGAAAATCAGGATTGATGTGGAATCCGCACCTGGCAAGGGAAGCGCGTTCACTCTTACCTTCCCGAAAAGCAATGAATTTGTGCAAATAACAGGCATGTGACAAAAATGTCACATGCCTTTGCTCATTTGTTACCTGAATCGAAGGAAGGCATAGAGCCAGGATTTTATAATGAAACTATCAAAGAAAGGATGTGCGGACATGATTTTACTGGAAGCTGCCAAACTTCATAAAACATATGGAAATAAATTTAATAAACAAGAAGTGTTGAAAGGGCTCGACCTGAAGATTTTCAAAGGGGAGTTCGTGAGCATCATGGGAGCCTCTGGCTCGGGAAAAACCACGCTGCTGAATGTGCTTTCTTCAATCGATCGGGTGTCCAACGGGTCGATCAAGATTGAAGGGAAAGACATTACTGGGATGAAGGAGAAGCAGCTGGCGGAATTCCGCAAGCAGCATCTGGGCTTTTTGTTTCAGGATTACAATCTGCTCGATACGCTGACGGTGAAGGAAAATATCCTTTTGCCGCTTTCGGTCAGCAAGACGCCAAGGAAGGAAGCGGATCAAAGGTTCGAGAAGATTGCCAGTGAACTGGGGATTATCGAGCTGAAGGATAAGTATCCGAATGAAATTTCCGGCGGGCAAAAGCAGCGGACCTCGGCTGCACGGGCATTTATCCATGAACCGAGCATCATTTTTGCCGATGAACCAACGGGTGCCCTTGATTCGAAATCGGCGTCAGACCTCTTGAACAAGTTGAGCGACTTAAATCAAAAACGACAGGCGACGATCCTGATGGTCACTCACGATCCTGTTGCGGCAAGTTATTGCAGCCGGGTTATTTTTATCAAGGATGGACTGATTTACACAGAATTGAATAAAGGCGACCAGACGAGACAGGAATTTTTCAAGGACATCATGAAAACCCAGAGCGTATTGGGCGGTGTGCAAAATGAGCGTTAATCAACTCATCCTCCGCAATTTGAAAAAGAACCTGAAGAACTATTACTTGTATGTGTTTGCGCTGATGTTCAGTGTCGCTCTTTATTTCGCATTCGTCACTCTCCAATATGATCCATCGATGGATGAAACAAAGGGTTCGATCAAAGGGGCCGCTGCGATAAAGGCTGCTTCTGTCCTGCTAGTCGGCATCGTCGCAATTTTTCTGACGTACGCCAATCGGATTTTTATCAAGAGGAGAAGCAAGGAAATAGGGTTATTCCAGCTGGTGGGGATGACGAAGGGCAAAATTTTCCGCATCCTGAGTGTCGAGAACTTTCTGCTGTACTATGGTTCTTTGTTCGCTGGCGTTTTACTCGGGTTCTCCGTTTCCAAGCTGATCATGATGATTCTGTTTAAAATCACCCAGGTTGACGGGGTTGCGAAGCTGCATTTTTCCAGCACAGCGCTGACACAGACTCTGATTGTTTTTTCACTGATTTATGTATTGCTGCTGGTGCTGAACTTCATTTTTATAAAAAGACAGAGCATCCTGTCCCTATTCAGAGTGGTATCAAAAACGGAAGGCCGGGTAAAGAAAATCTCTTTCTGGGAGATGTTGATTGGGGTCCTGGGCATTGCGCTGATTGGGATCGGCTATTATGTATCTTCCAAGCTGTTCGAAGGGGATTTCACGTCGGTGAACGAACTCTTTTCCGCCATGGTGTTCATTCTAGCTTCGGTCATCTTCGGAACCTATCTGTTTTACAAAGGGTCTGTCAGCTTCATCGCCAATATCATCCGGAAAAAGAAGGATGGTTATCTGAATATCAATGAGGTGCTTTCGTTATCCTCGATCATGTTCAGAATGAAGTCAAATGCACTGCTGTTGACGATTATCACCACGGTGTCGGCATTGGCGATTGGGTTATTGTCGTTAAGCTATATCTCCTATTATTCCGCAGAGCAGTCTGCAAAAAATATGGTCCCAGACAACTTTGCTTTTGTGGATGAAAACTCTGCAGCTGATTTTATGGAGAAGTTGAATTCGAAGGGCATTGATTTTACGGAAAAAAGGATTGAGGTCCTTCAGGCGGTGATGAATGCAGAAGAAATCATTGGCCTGAAAATGGAGGGTTATACACAGGATCCGCGAGCCATGAGTGTGTCGGTCATCAGCGAGAAGTCTGATGGCCAAAGGGAAGTGAGTAAGGATGAAGCTTACATGACAGGCTACAGTGATATCATGATGAAATTTATCTCCATGAAGGACTCAGGACCGATTGAAATCATCGGGAAAAATCATGCCATTCCGCTGCAATATCTTGGAATGGAAAAGGAGTATCCTGTTTCCCGGTATTTTGGGGGAGCTCCTGTAGCCGTGGTGGATGAGACTGTATTCGAGAAGTTAAAGGAAGATGCGGACCCTGCTATTCAAACAGGCTCTACCCTGTATATCGGAATTGAGATTCAAAATGAAAGCGATCTGGAGAGAGCGAATGACCTGTTCAATGAAAACAAGTACCATGAAGCGGGTATGAATGAATCCCGCCTGGACAGAGAAAATATCCAAAAGAAACTGATGGGTCTGACCATGTTCATCGTCGGTTTCCTCGGGCTGACTTTCCTCGTCACATCAGGCTGCATCCTCTATTTCAAACAAATGGATCAGACAGAGGACGAAAAAACGAATTATACGATTTTACGAAAACTGGGGTTCACCCAGGGAGATTTGCTGAAAGGAATCCAGGCAAAGCAGGCGTTCAACTTCGGCATCCCGCTAGCGATTGGGCTGCTGCACAGCTACTTCGCCGTTCAATCTGGCTGGTTCTTCTTCGGAACAGAACTTTGGTGGCCGATGCTGATCGTCATGGGACTCTATACAGCACTGTACTCTATCTTTGCTGTACTCTCGGTGGTGCACTCAAAGAAAGTGATTCGGGAATCTCTTTAATGTTGGAAGTGGGACTTTCTCATGTTCTGTTGCTGTTCCGATAGTGCACATCAGCATCCCAAAGACCCACGATAAATCAGCCAAATTAACCCTCCACGTTGGTGGAATTAATTTGGCTGATTTTTTTATTTGAAAAATTTACGTTATTACCCGATTGGCGGCCGAAAACCCCTCATCACCACCCATGTACCATGAAACCTTATGTCCTTTGATTCGTATATACTAAGGACAAATTGATAAGGGGATTATTATGGGGAATATAATGTTATTTGCGCTATTAGTTGGTTTGGCTTCTGCTCTGATTCTTACTCCTTTTTCAAGAGGGGAAGAAAAGGGATGGAGAATGAGGTCGTCCTTTTTGATTGCTGTGATTGTCCTTGTTACAATTGGAACTTTTGCGTTTTACTATGCCTTTAATTTGGATCGTAACTTATCTTCTCTATGGCCGTTTGCGGTTTTGATAACGTTTGGCGGAACGTTCTTTGCGGTTGGGAAGGAAAGGATGGTAAAAGGGATTCTATTTATAGCCGTCCTTCTTGTTGGTGTCTATTTTATGATTGCCTTCCTTTTTAACGCTGAGGAAAAATATGAATCTGCGAAAATGGCGGAGAAGACGGAAATCTCCACCTTTGATGAAAAGGAAACACCTGCAAGTGTCCCTCCGCAGTTTGCGCGCAATAAAATGAAGAAGGCGTTCGGCCAGGTTCCGAATACGAGTTATTATGAGCTTGGGAATCTGCAGATCCAGAAGGTCAACGGTGAGTATGTTTATATTGCTCCTGTCGAGTTTTCAGGCTTTTTCAAGTGGTGGAATGGCGAATCGACACCGGGTTATTTTACAGTCAGTGCCACAGATTCATCAGCAAACCCTAAATTCATGAAGTCGAAGATGATTTACACGCCATCTTCTTACTTCAATAAAAACCTCGAGCGTCATATCCGGATGCAGTATCCTGAGGCTATTTTTTACGGAGAAACGCAGCTGGAGATTGATGATGAAGGGAAACCTTTCTATATCAGGACTTTTGGTGAGTTTATCTCAGCCAGAAATGGTTTTGATGTAAAAGGGGTCGTCGTTGTGGATCCGGAATCAGGGAAGACAAATTCCTATGCGCTGGCCGATGTACCTGAATTCATTGACGGAGCTGTTTCTCCTGAGGCGGTCAGTCTGCAAAACAGCTATTTCGGAAACTATGTCCATGGCTATTGGAACAGTGTTTTTGGCAAGACGGATGTGAAGCTGCCTTCAGATGAAGGAACCGAGGCCCAAGTCAGCCCAATCTTCGATGAAAATGGCGACATGTATTATTTCACCGATTTTACCAGCCCGAAAGAAGGGGTCGACTCGATGCTCGGCTACGCGCTGACAAACTCACGGACTGGGAAGGCGACTTTCTATACCGGTAATCTCGAAGATTCCTATATGGATTCCGAAGGGGCTTTGCAGATTATTGAGAAGAAATTCATTGAGAAAAAATGGCACGGTGAAATGCCGATCATCTACAACTTCTATGGCGAGGCCAGCTGGTTGTCAGGTGTACTTGATTCAAACGGTTTCCTGCAAAACTATTTTATTGTGTCAGCAGCGAACCCGGAGATTTCAGCGTATGGCAACACTCCAAATGAAGCTTTGAAAAAGTATAAGACCGCTCTCCAGCATGGAGGAGGGACGGTCGATGGCAATTCTAAGGCGGAGGAAAAGCAAACAAGCGGAACCGTGCTGCGCGTCTACAAAGAAAAAACAGGCGATTACACGATTGTATCGATCCTGCTGGATAACAAAAAGAACTACATCATTTCATCAGAAACCAACCCGCTGGCGATTTATGTAAAAGAAGGCGACCAGGTCAATGTCAAATACATGGATACCGGCGAAACCTTCCTGCCAGTGAAAGAGTTAGTGATACAAGGATTAGAGTAAAAAGAAAATCGCCTGTCCTCCGGTGTGACTGCTAGACCGGAGGCAGGCGATTTTTTTAAATGTGGATCATTAAAAGGAAAGATAATGTCTTGAGGACTTCGGAAGCATTTATTTGTGGGAGATTTAAGAGATGGTGTACGTGAAAAAATTACTGCTGTTTTTCATTCAGTATCTCCAAAACATCCTGATGCTGCTTCTGAACATTGGAAACATGCTTAATCTCACTTGATAGTTCTGATTTCGTTTCATCCAGCTTTTTCATTAAAGTGCCATAATAAAATGCCATTTCCCTCCGCATCTCGCTCTGTTCCGAAAGTAAAGAGTGCTGGCCTTTAGCCAAAACGCTCTGTTCTAATAGTATGGATTGTTGACCTTTACTCAACTCGCCTTGTTGTAATTGCAATAATTGTTGACCATTCTCTAAGTTGATTAAACGATTCTTCATAGAATTAAACCGTAAATCAACAGAATCAAACCGTACATCAACAGAATCAAAGCGCTTGTCAATGGAATCCAGCCGATCTAATATCTTATTCAATATTTCCTCCATCTCAATTCACCTCCTTCTTCTATATGGTTCCATTATACCCAGCCCTGTAAAACAAGTCACCACAGAATGGTTGGCAGTTTTGCTTTTTTAAACGCTCCTCAGATCGCATTGCTTATACATAAGTATTCTACTGGGTGGAAGTTATCGCCTTTATAAATTGGCAGTGAAGAAGACCACATTCGCAAGAGATTATTTCGGGTAAAATAGAAATATTGTGATACCAATCACCGTCCCTCTGTTTGTATCGGGGGCTTTTTAATACTCTAAGTGGCGGAGGGAGATGGCTAGGAATTTTCTAGCAAAATTGTCCTTTATCTCGTATTCTATAAAGGGAAGTCGAAATTCACGTTTTAGGTGGTATGATCTTGCTGAAAGATTTTTTAATACATTCTAGTTTTGTTATCACGTTTTTGTTTATAGGCGGAAGTTTATTTAAGAACAATCCGGAGATGGATACAACTCTTCAAAAATTAAAACTTGGGGCATTAGCCGGAATACTTGGTTCAGTGTTAATGGCTTTTAGTATTCAGATTACTCCTGTGATCATGATGGACTTGCGCCATGTCGCAATCCTGTTGTCTGCTTTTTATGGAGGGTTTGTTTCGGCTTTCGTAGCCGCGAGCATAATCAATATCAGCAGATTAGTATTTTTTGATGGAAGTTTGGAAACATTTCTGGTCACTGTGCTCATAATGTTTATTATTGCGGGGTTTGCCGCACTGGTTCAAAAAAAGGTAGAGGGTCCGGACTTTTTAAAGTGGACGATTATGGGATTGATTAGCTTAATTTCGATCTCCTCCGGCTTGTTGTATCTAATGGGCTTTTCTGATCAGGTATATCAACTTCTGGTTAACTATTGGGTTATTACAACAATATCAGGAGTTCTGGTGTATTTTTTGGCAGGATATATCGTCCAGTCGAACCAAATGTTTTTGCATCTGAAAACCCAGTCGGCAACAGACTTCCTTACGGGATTAAATAATGTCAGACAGTTCGATTCTTCATTAAATGAAAGTATAGAAAGTGCCCAGGAGCTTAATGAAAAATTATCATTGCTTATGATTGATATCGATCACTTCAAAAAGGTCAATGATACATATGGTCATCAAGCTGGAGATGAAGTATTAAGGCAATTGGGAGGATTGCTAATCACCTGCTCGCGCCCAAGCGATATTGTCTCAAGAAATGGCGGTGAAGAATTTTCTCTGTTATTAAAGAATTGTTCCTATTCCCAAGCGCTGGAAATCGCAGAACGCCTCCGCGGAATAGTGGAAAATCACCGATTCTCCATTCCAAATGGCAAAGAAATCAAGCTTACCATCTCCCTTGGTGCTTCCACCTATCTAGAAACAACTCAATGCTTAGAAGATTTCATCAAACAGGCGGATGATACCTTATATAAGTCAAAACGGACAGGAAGAAATAAGGTATCCGCACTATAAAGCCCGGGGGGGACGTACCCTGGGCTTTTTTATTTTGTGTACGTCGTTAAAATATTTGCCTAATGAAAGCAATATCAGCAAGCTTCCATTTTTTAAAAGACATCTAGCATAATAGGGAATTAAAGGTAAAATAGAGTTAAAGAGAAAGTGTGTTAAAAGGGGGGGATAAATTGATTCCAGCAAAAATGGATGCCATCACGATCGCAACTGTTCAAGAAAAGGGAATCGATTCTGTCGTGGATTGGTTCGAACGGCATAAGCAACCCTTTTATGCACTAGGCTGGTTTTATCTTCGCAATCAGCAGCAAATGGAAGAACTATTTTACCGGTCAATTATAAAAGTACACAGGGAATTGCCTCGATATAAAAAAGATACCTCATTTCAATTATGGGTTGCTTCAATTTTCATTGATATTTGCCGGGAGCTTTCGGACGATGAAGTCACGCTGACATCAGAGGAAGATGCATCACATCAGGATTTATTTAGTGCACTGGATCAACTTGAGGATGCGGAAAAAGAAGCGATGGTCCTTACATATGGCACAGGGTTCTCCCAAGAGGAAGCTTCACATATTTTACGAGTTTCAGTGGATAAAATGAAAGAGCTGTTGTTCTCCGGGACTCAGTCGGTCAGAAAACAATTGTACGGCGCAACTTTTAACGGCTGTAAAGAATATCAGAAGAACTACATTGATTATCTGGAAAAAAGGATGGAGCGGCCGGAAAAAATAGAGTTTGAGATCCATCTTTACAAATGCCGGGAATGTCAGGAGGATTTGGCTGCCTTTCAGGATGTCACCTTGATGTTACATCATGCTGAGTGGATGAATGATTTGACCGTGCCGGAGCATTTAATCGCGAATATCAAAGAACGGTTTTCAGAAAAAGAGCAGCAGAGGCAGCAGAAATTTAAAAAGCTTAAAAAAGTGGCACTGGTCTTTGCAAGTGTTTTTGCCATTGTGATCGGGATTGGTTTCTTTACTGGCGCTTTTGCAAATGTCTATTATACTTGGACCGAAGAGGATGAGCAATTACGTACCTTCCTGCAGCAGAACCTTGGCCAAAGGGTGAACCTGGAAGCAGAAAGCGACGGTGTGAAAATCAGAATCAAGGGTGTCGTTGCTGATGATTATCAGACACTTGTTTTTTATGAAATAGAAGATACAAATGAGGATAAACAATATGTAATGAATTTCGATGACGGGCTTATTATAGAAAACGAGAATGAACTCATGAAGCACAATACATATCCAAGGTATCATCCACCGGATCTTAAGGCGGAGATGAATAAAAAGGAAAAGAATCTGTTTTACGGCAAGGTTGGACTGCGGCCGCTTGAGGAAGATAGTGGTGTTATTGAAATGAATATTGAGAGGATTCAGGAACTGGTTCTCGATGGTCATGAGGCAATGTTGGGATTTGGTTACAGGAGCAATGGATTTAAAACAGGTGAGTGGAAATTCGAAATCCCGGTGACTAAGCAGCCTTCCGTCGAGTATGAATTGAATGAACAAGCAGAAATCGAAGGAATCCCGGTTCGCCTGGATAAATTGATCATGGCCCCAACAGCCACGGTTTTGGAATATGGTATTCCGATGGGAGATCAGGATAAGAGGATTGATCAAATTCGTTTTGGAAATTTAAAAGTGAACGGTGTAAAGGTGAAACCGGATCAATTTGGCGGTTATCAACATTTACAGCCTGAACACAATTGGCAAATACTCCAAATGTATTACGATCCGTTTTACGGAGAGGAACCGAAAGACGTTACCGTTCAATTTGATTCTGCCTATTTTTCATACAAAGACCAGAAAAGCATCGAACTGGATGCAAATGCGCAGTATCCTCAGACATTTGAATATGCGGGAAGCACCATCAGCATTGATAAAGTTGAAATTGGCCAGCCCACGACCGTTGTCATCAGCAATCATGAAGTTGAAAACCGGGAATTTGAGACACTCCACATTAATGTTGTAGGGGAAAATGAACACGAACCAATTTCAATGGGGATGAGTACTGAGGGAGTTATTGTTGATAAGAACGGTGTTGAATACGATATGAATTCTGGCTCATTCGATTATGAAAAAATAGAACAGCCCCGCCATTTCGTTACTGTCCAAAATTTAATGTTGGACGGCGACGAAATCATCCCTAAAAGACTGGATATATACGGATATAACTCGATGAAATATTTGGATGATGTGGTGGAGATTTCGCTGGATTGATTAAGCGCAGAGGGACGTTTAGCTTTTATCGCCCTTGTTAAAAGAGCACAGGGATAAAATTCCGTGTGCTCTTTTTATTCTCTTCACTTCTTGCCAATATGCTTCAAGGCTTCTCTTCGGCTTAAGTTTGAAAGAGGGAGCCTGTTCGTCATCTCAAGGACTTTCTCAGGGTTTTGCTTAGCGTATTCTCTTAAGGCCCAGCCTATTGCTTTATTGATAAAAAATTCATTTGTATGGCAGGTTCTTGAAATAATGTCCTCAAGCATGGCTGCGTCGGTTCTTTCTTTATAGCCTAATTGAAATAATATGCAGGAACGGATCAGCCAGATGTTATCCGATGCGATCCATCTGTCGATAATAGGCTGCCTGTGCTGCGGGCATTTTTCTAGATAGTAGCCAAAGTGCTTCTTCGCAATATGGTCGACCGTGTCCCACCAGGGCTTCGTTGTGATGATGTATTCCAGAAGCTGGAGATCATCTTCGGTGAACTGTTTTTTCATTAAATCTAACAGGTATGCCCCGCTAATCTGCATTTCCCGTTCTTCCAGCTTCCAGAGGGAAGTGATGACCTCGTGTAAATCTTCCTTTGCAGGCAGGCCGTAAGTCTTTACATGCTGTTTGAAAAGCTCCTGCATCTGCGGAGCCCTCAAACCAATATATTCAAATTGATTCCGCATGTATTTAGACAGCCTGGCCGCTTCCGTGCTATTCCGGTGTTTTAATGCTTCCTCGTATAATGCTTTGACGTAGTTGTTCATCTGTTCCTCACCATTTCATTCGATTGAATTGCAGCCTTTATTTTACATACAGATCCCTAAATTCATCTTCCAGAATACTCATTTTGATACAATCATGGTATTTGTGATTGTAGTAGAGATAATCGCGCTGAACACCTTCCTGTTTGAACCCAAGCTTTTCATACACATGGATGGCCCGCGGATTGTAAGAGAACACCTCCAACTCGATCCGATGCATGTTCAGAATGCCAAATCCATAATCCAGCATGAGCGGTCATAGAATTAAAGAATTAGGCTGATTAATAAGAAAAAACCACACAAGGTGGTTTTTAATTGTGCATAGACCCTGCCTCTCGTGAAGTCATGGCACCTTGCCCTGCAGCTACATCCTTCTGAATCTGCTGTTTTACTTTTTCGGCATCTGTTCCTGAATATCCAGGTTGCTTAGCAGAGCCTGAATTTCCTTTACCTTGTTGATTTTTCTGCATATAAATCCTCCTTCGTTTCCGGTTTTATTATTTACAAAGCTCTTTCTATCATTCATTGTTGATTTTTGCATAAGCGGAGAAATTCCGGTTATTGAATAAAAAGACGCTTAAGACGCAGAAATTAGCGGAGCTATTCCGGTTAACTGCTATAAATAACATGAAATTCAACGATTCGATGACATAAGCGGAAAAACGCCCCTTATTTTTAAAGAAATAAGGGTTGTTTCTAATTTAAGCGGAAATTCTCCGTTTATTTTATAAACTGGGAAATCAACAGGCATTTATAAAAGATGTTCATTCATTTGACCAGATGTTTTTTAGAAAAAATAACAATTTTATCTATTATTTGTAAACAACTTCTATATAATGTATTTAGGTATGAACACTAAAAAAAGGATTTTATATATTTGTTAAAGGTTGGAGGAGAGACATGATGTCTAATGAGCATGAGGTGTCATTGGATAAAACAGCAGATAGAAAGCCGAAGGTGAAGGTGGAAAGGAAAGAAGGGGAGCCTACTTCGGCATTTAAGGGTGCTTCCTGGGGAGCGCTGTTAGTTGGAGTGTCCGCTTATCTGATCGGTTTATTCAATGCAGCGATGGAGCTGAACGAAAAAGGCTATTATTTTGCCGTGTTGGTATTTGGTCTCTATGCAGCGGTATCCTTGCAAAAGGCAGTGAGAGATAGGGAGGAGGACATACCGGTTACCAATATTTATTATGGGATCAGCTGGTTTGCGCTGATTGTATCGATATCACTAATGGCAATTGGTCTATACAATGCCGGAAGCATTATTTTAAGTGAAAAGGGATTCTATGGGATGTCCTTTATCCTTAGTATATTTGCGGCTATTACCGTACAGAAGAATATTAGAGATACTCAGAGAGCAAAAGAAAGGGATTGATCGTCCCTTATGCTAATCTAGTATATGGGCAAAACAGGGACGGTTCCATCTGAGGAACCGTCCCTGTCGCGTTAGGCCTTAACCTGCAAGGTCTCTTCAATTGTCTCCATGATATCGTATGCCCCGCTTGATTTATTGGAACATACTGTTGCAATGGTTTGGGTAGCTGGATAGTAGGCGGAATGGAAGCTGACTCCTGGGTCATAGCCCATTACATGGTATTTGAAAATGTCATCGTCCTGCTTTTTAATCCAGATTCCGTATCCGTAAAAATTAATTTCATCTTCTTGCGCATGAGGAGTCATCAGCTTGTTCACGGTTTCCTCTTTGAGTAAAAGCTGGCCGAGAAGCGCCTTCCACAGCTTGCTCATGTCTTCTGCGGTGATGTAAGCCCCTCCGTCTGAACCGCCTTTCACAGGAAGTGAATAGATATTGGTTTTCCAGCTCCCATCAGGCTGGTCGATATAACCCAAAGCCGTATTTGAAGGCAGTGTGTCAAAGGAGAAGTAACCAGAATCCATCATTTCCGCTTTTTTAAAAATATGTTCCTGTACATAATCAGTAAATTCCATCTTGGAGGCCCGTTCCACAATCAGGCCTAATAAAATGTAGCCAGCGTTATTATAGTGAAAGGATTCCCCCGGAGTGAATTTCATCTGCTCATCCTGGAACATAGGCAAGAAATCCTTAAGGCTTCTGATATGATACATCGGTCGCTTAATCCACAGCTCCTCAAAGTCATCCATGACATCCTCATCAAAATAGTCAGGAACACCGGATGTATGCGTCAGCAAATGATGGATCGTGATTTCAGCACTGAAACTAGGAAACTCGATATCAAGGCAATCTTTCAGTCTGGTGTTGAAATTGAGCTTTCCTTCCTCCACTAGCTGGCAGATGGCGATTGCTGTGAATAGCTTGCAGCCGGAAGCGATTCCGAAACGAGTTCCGAGATGGTTTTTGGATTGGTCAACCCGATTGGCATAACCAAAGCTTGCAGTTGAAGCGTCACCGTTCCCATCTACGACCATGGCCACTCCAGAAAAATCTACCCTCGACTGGGCCTCATGAAGGGCTTCTTCAAATTTATTCATTTTAATCCTCCTAACCTTATCTACTATAATGGTAACATTAGACAATAGTGATATATAGTAAAATATGACAATAAGTGAGATAGAAGGGTTCATACCGGCTCCAAATGGAAACTTTAAATAAAGGAAAAACGGACTGGGATTAGTCCCGTGCTCCAATGCAACTGATAACCCTGCAATGCTTAATTGTTATTTCCTTACTAACCCTGCAAAAAACGTGCGTGAATTGTCGGGTGGGGCGGTTTTGGTCCTGTTATTGTTCATGTAGAAGGAGGTTGTGGAATGGATTCGCTGCAGAGTATGAATCAAGCCATGAAGTATATTGAGGAGAACCTTACCGATCAGATTGATGTTCGGGAAGTGGCAAGGAGGGCTTATTGTTCAGAATATCATTTTAAAAGGATGTTCTCTTTTCTTGCTGGTGTATCACTTTCCGAATATATCCGCAGGAGGAAGCTTACTTTAGCGGCGTTTGACCTAAAAGACAGCCATATGAAGGTGATTGATGTTGCGTTGAAATATGGCTACACTTCTCCTGATTCTTTTGCCAGAGCATTTCAAGCCATGCATGGAATCATTCCATCGGAAGCGAGAAATCATGGCCACTCTTTAAAAGCGTATCCGCCCATGACCTTCCAGTTAACAATAAAGGGAGGATCAGAAATGAATTATCGAATCGTCAAGAAAGAAGCATTCAGCATTGTCGGCATCGTGAAAAGAGTACCGCTGATTTATCATGGAGTGAACCCGGAGATTGCCGAGATGTGGCAAAGCTTGAACATGGAAAAAATCCAGGAACTGAAGGACCTTTCGAATATTGAGCCTAACGGATTAATCAGTGCGTCCACAAATTTTTCCGAGGGCCGGATGGAGGGAAAGGGAGACCTGGATCATTATATTGGCGCTGCGACAACGAAGGAGTGTCCGGAGCATCTAGCTTCACTTGAAGTTGCACCAACCACATGGGCGGTGTTTGAAGCAGTCGGCCCGTTCCCTGAGACTCTCCAAAAGGTTTGGGGCAACATTTATTCTGAATGGTTCCCGTCTTCGAACTATGAACAAGAAGAAGGTCCAGAGATCCTGTGGAATGAAAATAAAGATGTTACATCCCCAAACTTCAGAAGTGAAATTTGGATTCCGGTTAGACGGAAATAGATAGCAAAGCCGAACTGGCACCAAAGGAAGCATAGGGTCATTGCCCTATGCTCCTTTTATTCCCTAGCTTTCTTTCTGGAACCCTTACATTAAGCGGGATTCATAAGCTGCTTACCGATTATACGAACTTTGATGAATCAAAGAGGTATATGGAAAAAACGTAGCAATTGCCAAGGACTTTTGGATGACTTGGCAGAACTATATAGGAGAGGGAAAGGGGATGAATAGCTTGAAAAAATTTCTGCTGTTAATCGTTTGTTTTATACCAATTATGACAGCTTGTACCGATACCGAAACTGTCGATCAGCTGATGAGTGAGAAAGAAACATTAGCTATGGATCTTACTGAGAACAAAGAGGAAATTGAAAGGTTAAATGCGGAGATAGCCGGGCTCGAAAAGCAGCTTGAAACACATCAAAAAGAAAAAGACCTGTTTTCCCAGCTAAGCAACCTATCAAGAGAGTTTGTAAAGGCACATACCACAGGGGAGAAAGAAGCAGTGCAAGCTCTTGTGTCTGAAGAACTGACCCTGGAAGAAAGGGACAATAAGTTATGGGTCAAGAACAGCGATAATTACGAATGGCTGCTGCATTCTGTCGAGTTTGACCAGCTTGATGACTGGGTGATCCAGGGGTTTGAGTATTTTCCTGAAGACGATACCTATAGGGTCCATATTAGAGAATTTTTCAGTGATGCAAACGGTGAACCAGTGAGCCCGCCGACATTCTTGAACCTTACTTTTAAATTAATCAATGAAGAATGGAAAGTTGACGGAGTGGAATTTGATGTGTAAAAGGAACTGAAGCATAGGGCTGGTTGACCCTATGCTTTAATGTTATTAAAGAAGGTTAGAGACGTACTCTAAGCTTCCAACCTTATTCATAAATATAACTGATGACATCCAGTGCCTGGTCAACGGTTTCTACCGTTACATTTGCTTTATTGGATAGTTCTTTTAAAGGATGAATCAAGGATTCTGGTCTGACGATAATCGTTGGTTTGTTCATCGTGATGGCGGCGCTGGCGTCCATCGCGGTGTTCCATTGTTTGTATTTTTCACCGAACAGGGCAATGACAATATCGGATTTTTGCATCAAGACCTGTGTCCTGAAGTTGTTGATATCTGACGCAGCATCGTCCTTATACACATTGCCCGGCTGCTGCCCTAGAATATCCTCACCAATATTGTCGGAGCGATCATGGTTCGTCTGCGGTCCGACGAATACCAAAGGCAGGTTCTTTTCCTGTGCCTTTTTGGCCACCTGATCCCGCCAATCATCGTGAATCTGCCCAGCTAAATAAACCGTTAATTCCATCGTAACACCCTCCAATTGAAATTATTGTAATTCAATCATATAAAACTTTACTGATAATTCAAAGGAATTAGGGTGAGGTAACCATCGCAATGGAAAATGATGAATGTGAATACTATAGAAAACCCTTCATGTGCTCCAAATAGGAGGAATTTCGATCTCACGGTCACATAAAAGGAATTATGTGCCCCAACTTGGCGGATTTGCAGGATTGCGGTCACATAAATTGGAATTATGTGCCCCAACTCGAAGGATTAGCGGGCTCACGGTCACATAAACGAGATCCGAAGCATGGGGACGAATCTGACATGAAAGAAGCAAGTATTACGCCCGCAAGTTACCTATTGACAGAATGCCTGGGTATGAATTATATTAAATTTACATTATTTGAATAGTTCTCCTAAAGGGGAGTAGCTTTTACAACAGAGTCGTCATTTCGGAGGTTTAATATCTCCCGGCTTTGTTGGCAACGTTCACGTTGTTAGCAAGACCTTTACCGTTTTGGTAAAGGTCTTTTTGTTGTTTTGGGACCTTTACCATGTCTGGTAAAGGTCTTTTTCTATGTATGGACCGCAGGCAAATAAACATGAACTTTCAATAATAGCGAACTATTGAAAAGGGGCTGGTAAATGTGAAAAAGAAAAAGGTAACTTTTGAGGAATTGCTGAAGGCTAATAGGCTCGAGCTGCTGGAGGATGAAAAGCAACTTGAAAAAATCGAGGAGCGAATTGAAGCCAGGCGTTTGAGCAATGTCCATAAATCCGGGAATGCATCTTAATAACAGAATTTTAAAGGGGGATAACTTAATTGGAACTATCGATTTTATTTGAATACGGTTGGGTATTGCTGCTGTTGATCGCTCTTGAGGGCCTGCTGGCAGCAGATAATGCATTGGTATTGGCGATCATGGTAAAGCATCTTCCGGAAGAAGAGCGCAAAAAGGCGCTATTCTACGGTTTGGCAGGAGCATTTGTTTTCCGATTTGCTTCGTTATTCATCATTTCGTTCCTGGTCGATGTCTGGCAGGTGCAGGCAATCGGAGCACTTTACCTGTTATTCATCGCAATCAACCATATAGTCAGGAAGCTATATTTTAAAAAAGTGGAAGACAAAAACAATGGTGCCGAGAAGAAATCAGGTTTCTGGGCTACTGTTTTCAAGGTTGAGCTTGCTGATATCGCGTTCGCGGTGGATTCGATCCTGGCGGCTGTTGCCCTGGCGATGACTCTTCCGAACACCAATCTTCCGACTATTGGCGGAATGGATGGTGGCAAGTTCCTTGTCATTTTTGCCGGAGGGTTAATTGGTTTGATCATCATGCGTTTCGCGGCCAACCTCTTTGTGAAATTGCTCCAGTCAAAGCCGGGTCTCGAAATCGCTGCTTTTGCGATCGTTGGCTGGGTAGGTGTCAAGCTTGCCGTTTTGACACTGGGGCATCCTGATATTGGAGTCATATCTTATGAATTCGCCCATTCAAAGGAATGGAAGCTATTCTTCTACGGCGTACTAATTACGATAGCAGCAGCCGGCTGGTTCCTGACGAAGGAAAAGAATCCTCAGGAAGCTGTTTGATAGCCTGAAAATCTCCAAATGAACATTGCCAGATTCCAATTGCCAGTAGGGGTGTTTCAGGTTGGACTGGAATGCTTCCACTGGCATAGGAATGAACGGTTTGTGGTAAAATCAAGTAAAAGATTAATTTGGAGGTAGATCCCTTTTGGGAACTGAAATAATTGTGTTATTGATCCTGATTGTCCTGAATGCATTTTTCGCGGCATCAGAGATCGCACTAATATCGTTAAATGATAATAAAATCAAATTGATGGCTGATAGTGGAGATCGAAAGGCAAAAATGCTTCACAATCTTTTATCTGAACCGAGCCGCTTTTTGGCGACCATCCAGATAGGGATTACGCTGGCGGGATTCCTGGCGAGTGCATTTGCAGCTGAAAGCTTTGCAGGGAGGCTGGGAGAAGCGCTTTACGAAATGGGCGTCCCGCTTGCACAAAGTACACTTGAATTACTTTCAGTTGTCACCATTACACTGGTCTTATCTTATTTTACTCTCGTATTGGGAGAGTTGGTTCCAAAGCGGCTTGCGCTACAGAAGGCAGAGCCGATTGCCATGTTTGCTGCTGCTCCTTTGACCATTTTATCCAAAATTTCTTCGCCGTTCGTTAAGTTGCTGACATTATCCACAAATGGAATTGTCCGGCTGTTCGGTGTTGATCCGAATGCGGATGAGGAAAATGTAACAGAGGAAGAAATCCGGATGATGGTAGATGTCGGCATGGAAAAAGGGACAATACAGGATTCAGAAAAAATGATGATCAACAATATTTTCGAATTCGATAATAAGACGGTCTCAGACATCATGACCCACAGGACCAACATTATCGCGCTTTCTGCTGATACCAGCCTGAAAGAGACAGTCAAAATTGTCAAACGGGAAAAATACACGAGAATGCCTGTGTTTGAAGGGAGCATTGACCGTATCATTGGGATCCTTCATACAAAAGATTTGATTCCGTTCATTGAATGTGGTGATCAAAAAGAGTTTGATTTGAGAAGCATGCTTCGTGAACCAAGCTTCGTCCTGGAATCGATGCGGCTCGACCAGTTGTTCAAGGTGATGCAGCAGAGCAATATCCATATGGCGATTGCCATTGATGAATATGGCGGAACAGATGGAATTGTGACAATTGAAGACATGATTGAGGAAATCGTTGGCAATATTTTTGACGAGTATGATGAGCCGGAACTAGACCTTGCCGAAATCGAGCAGCTTGACCAAAATCACTATGTCTTGGCCGGCACACTTAATCTCTATGAGGTGGAAGATCTTCTGAAAATTGAATTGCCTAACGAAGAGTTTGATACACTAAGCGGATTTGTACTCGGTCAGCTTGGTTATATCCCAGGACCGGATGAACAGCCTGAGATCGAATACGAGGACATTGTATTCGCTGTTGCGGAAATGGATGACAGAAGAATTGCCCGTGTAAAAGTAAGTATGAAAGATTCCGCGGAAGTATAAGAATAGTACTCGGATCGTCATCCTAATTTGGTTGACTGCGGAACGAATGAAGTTAATTGAACAGCAAGCACAGGGTGCGAAAATCCCCTGTGCTTTTTTTGTTCAAATCATTTATAGCAATGCATTTCCTAGATTGAAGGCTTGATTTCTATTGATGGATTATCCAGCGGTTTCCAGTTCGCGGAATAAGAGTGGTATTTCGCGGAATTGCCAGCCTATTTCGTGGAATTAGGCTCTAATTTCGCAGATAAATCCAGCAAACACTAAAATGTGGAAAGGATTTTCGCGTTTTTTTGTTGAATTCTTTCATTTCGAGGATCGTTAGTTGGTTCTTTTTAAAAGAATGGAGGAAATCAAGTGGTTTATGATACTGTAAATAAAACAATCACTACTGAAAGGCTGGTACTTAGATTATTTCAGGAAACGGATGCACCGGCCGTCACCAGGATGTGTAATAACTATAATCTTTATAAAAGTACCCTGAACTTGCCGTATCCGTACTCGATCGAGGATGCTTTAGGCTGGATCGCACTGCATCAGGATAATTTTAACGCTGATCGATTTTATGAGTTTGCTGTAACGGATAAGGCAAGTGGAGAGCTATATGGAGCAGTGGCCCTCTCCAATAACCAAAGGTTCAGCAACGGCGAGATCGCGTATTGGATTGGCGAAGAGTTCTGGGGAAGGGGTTATGCGACGGAGGCTGCACAAGCTGTTATCGAATTTGCGTTTGAGGTAAAAGGCTACCACAAAGTTTATGCCCGTTATTTTCAGTCAAACCCGGCATCCGGAAAAGTCATGCAGAAAATGGGCATGAAAGAAGAAGGCGTTTTAATTGAACAGGTGAAGAAAGAAGGCCGATTTGAGGACCTGGTTTGTTATGGGATCATTCATTCGGCAGGGTGATTGGATACTAAGGGGAGTGAGAGGAAGATGAAGGAAAAACTTCAAGGTTTTGTGATGATCGGTGCTCTATTCAGTTTGGTTGGAGTGATTTTGACTTTTTTCAGTGTGACTTTTGGGACGTCCATGGCAGACTCCTGGCTGTCCAGCCGCGGAGGAGCGGACACAGGATATTATCATCTCATGGTCACAAGTTATATCAATTCCTTTTTGGTTGCAGGAGCAGTCATACTTGGATTTGGGCTGATGCTGACTAGTCTGGCTGCTTTCAAGCTCATAAAAATAATGGAAGGCTGAAGCGTGGGGTGTACCCTGTGCTTCTTTTTTTGGCTTGCGGCCTAACATTATAGTCTTAGCTTTTTATATGATAGAATGTCTTGCAAAGAGTTTTAAGGAGGAAGAAAGATTTGAAAAAGCTGCCTATTAATGATAATGGATTGAATGCTTCACAGCTTGTGTTTGGATGCATGGGGCTTGGCGGGGGCTGGGACCGCAGTCCAATTCAGCCGGAACATGTCAAGCAGGCACATGAAGCGGTCGAAGCTGCGTTAGAGTCTGGAATCAATATGTTTGACCATGCTGATATTTATACTATGGGAAAAGCAGAGAAAGTTTTCGGACAGGTTTTAAAAGAAAAGCCCGGACTTCGTGAGGAAATCATCATCCAGTCGAAATGCGGAATTCGTTTCGCCGATCAGGAATCTGGTCTGCCCGGCAGGTACGATTTTTCAAAATCATACATACTCGACAGTGTAGATGGCATCCTTTCAAGGCTTGGCATTGACTACCTTGATACCCTGTTGCTGCATCGTCCTGATCCGTTGATGGAACCGGCTGAGGTGGGCGAAGCTTTTCATCAGCTAAAAGCTTCCGGCAAGGTGCGTTCATTCGGTGTTTCCAATATGAGCGCTGGTCAGATTCGTATGCTGCAAAAGCATACCGATGAAAAAATTATTGTCAACCAGCTGGAGATGAGCTTGAATAAAATCGGCTGGCTTGAGACAGGAGTCCATGTCAACCAGGAGGCAGCCCGCCAAAACACTTTCCCAGAAGGGACAATGGAATTCATGCAGATGGAAGGAATCCAGGTTCAAGCTTGGGGTTCGCTTGCCAAAGGTCTCTATTCTGGTAAAAATATCGAGAATGAAAGTGAAAGCGTCAAGCAGACTGCAGCCATGGTGCAAAAGCTTGCTGAAGAAAAACAAACGACACCTGAAGCAATCGTTCTCGCCTGGCTGATGAGGCATCCGGCAGCAATCCAGCCTGTCATCGGAACGGTCAACCCAGCGCGGATCAAAGCATGTGGAGACGCAGTCAACATCAGCCTCAGCCGTGAGGAATGGTATTCATTGTATGTAAGTTCCCGAGGCGTCAGACTGCCTTAAAGAATTTGTGGAGTCAGCAGATCATTCTGCTGCTCTTTTTTTATTGATATTTATATAACTAAAACTTATCAATAATTATTAATTTTATTGAATTTTCTTATGTAAAATGCACGAATATAATAAATGCAGGAGGTGTAAAAATATGGATTATATCATTCTCTTTTTCATTGGAATTTTAGCGACAACGATTGGGACTTTGGCGGGAGGAGGAGGCTTGATCAGCTTGCCTTCCATGCTTGTGTTGGGCATCCCGGTGCATTCAGCCATCGCCGCGAATAAAGTATCAAATACGATCAGCTCGTTCTCGAGCTTTTATCACCTTTATAGGGAAAAGAAAATTACTTTCAAGGAATCATTCTGGATTATCCCTGTCAGCTTGATTGGCGGGGTCAGCGGCGGCTTCATAGCATCAAAAATTTCAAGTGAAGATATGTATGTGGTGGCGATTGGCTTGCTGATTTTTGCCTTCTTCGCCTCTTTTTTGGGGAAAGGGAGTATGTCAGGTGATGAGGCGTTAAAGCCTTCTGGTAAAAGTGTTCCGGGGTTATACGCAATCGGGATTTATGATGGACTATTTGGGCCGGGACAGGGAACGCTCATGCTCTATTTGTTTGCTCATTTGAACATCGCTTACATCCGGGCGGTTGGATATGTCCGTCTTGCCACGTTTTCAAGCTGCTTAGGTGCAGCGATTACCTATATATCAACTGGAGCTGTAATCTGGCCAGTGACCATCGCCTTGATGTTGGGGTCAGTGACAGGAGCGCAGATTGGCGTCAGGATTGCCAGCAAGCTGAACCCGAACTATGTCAAACCAATTCTGCGGGTGATGACAGTGGCTCTTATCGTACAGGTTTTTTTTGAAAGAGTGGTGTGAGTGGAACTCCGGGGAGGACATGATTCTTGTAGGATCATTTGGTGCCCATATTCTGCAAAATTCTCATCAACCGGGAATTACTCCAACCTGAAAAATATCACTTTCCTTTTACCGTTTTAACGCTCATTTCTCTTTTTCGGTCAAAGCAGTGTCTCCAACCGGTAATAAATTGATCCCAACTGGAGAAATAGCGATTTCAACCGGAGATAAAATGACTCCAACTGGAGAAATAACGTCTCCACCAGGAAATAAATCTGTTACATCATTTCATTTGCCCTTACTATTTGGTAAGGGTTTTTTTATTGTAATTAAAATGTTCTATTTTTGTTTCATTGTAGGTAACAATTCGGTCATATATTGTTCATATTTTCCACTTAAGCTTATCCTTGTACTTAATTTGGTAGAAGGAGAGAATTTATGAACTTTTTAAAGCGATCGTTTTTAAGTGTGAAAGCCAGGAAGGGAAAGAGCCTGCTCCAAATCTTTGTGTTTTCGGTGATTTGTGTGCTTGTTCTGGCGGGGCTGTCCATCCAGACTGCGGCAAAGAAATCCAGTGATCTTGCCCGTCAGAAGCTTGGAGCGGATGTTACGCTGCAGGTTGACATGGAAAAAATGCGTGAAAAGATGCAGGCCCAACAAGCAAGCGGTGAACGTCGCCGGATTCAGTCCACTCCGATTCCGGTGGAGACAGCGAAAGCACTGACCTCGTATGAACAAATCAAAGGGTATAATTTTTTCTCATCAACTACAGCTTTAGCCTCGAATTTTGAACCAATCACGGACGAAGAAAGTGAGACAACTGAGGATAGTACTAACACGCAAGCAGAAGGATCTGGTGGCAGGATGGGCGGAGGCATGGCTCCGGGTGACATCAGTCTGCAAGGGGTGAGCTTTACCGATTCCACAGCAGAATTCCTGGACGGCACAGCCACCATCGTAGAAGGGGAGCATCTAACAGAAGAGGATCAGGGAGAAAATATAACTCTTATTGAACAAACGCTTGCAGAAGAAAATGACCTAAAAATAGGCGACACGATCACAGTGTCGAACCCAAGGGATGAAACCAGCACCCTGGAGCTGCAAATCAAAGGAATCTATTCTACGACTTCCACTGTGGAACAAGGGATGGATTTCACCGCCATGATTCCTTATAACAAGTTGTATGTGCCATATACTGCAGCTGCGACGCTTAAAGGCAGTGACTATGAAGGCAGTATCGACAGTGCCATTTTTTACATTGATGATCCTGCTGAGATGGAAAGCTTCATTACCCAAGCACAAAAAGAGAGCAGCATTGATTTCGAAACCTTCAAGCTTGATGCCGATGACCAGCTGTATCAGCAGATGGTCGGTCCAATTGAGAATGTTGCCAGTTTTTCTAATAACATTGTCTATCTGGTATCGATTGCCGGCGCGATTATTTTAGGGCTGATTGTCATGATGTCCATCCGTGAGCGGAAATATGAGATGGGGGTTTTGCTGGCGATTGGGGAACGACGCTGGAAGCTTGCAGGACAATTCATCGTTGAGATTTTGCTCGTTGCAGCGGTTTCCCTCGGTATTGCAACAGTCAGTGGGAATGAAGTGGCTAAACAGGTAAGCGACCAGCTTTTAAAACAAGAACTGCAGGCTGCAGAGCAAACCACTGCACCTGAATCATTCCGCGGCAGAGGCATGGGCTTCGGGGGAGGCAATATGCCAGGCGGTCAAACCGAACAGGCCGAAACGATTGAGGAAATCGACGTAAGTGTGACTGGTGATGACTTAACTCTGCTTGCCATGATTGGGATGCTTATAGCGATTGTATCGGCACTGCTGCCATCCTTGACCGTGTTGCGATTGCAGCCTAAGGCGATATTGAGCAGACAGGATTAATTTTCTAAAACAGGAGATGAAAGAATGAGCGCATTGTTAGCATTTCAGAACATCAGTTACTGGTATAAGCAAGAAAACAAGAAGCAGGAAATTCTCAAAAATATAAATGTCAACTTTGATAGGGGAACCTTTTACACGATCATCGGCCCGTCAGGTTCAGGTAAAACGACATTCCTGGCGCTTGCCAGCGCATTGGATATGCCGAAGGATGGCAACATTTTTTATGAGGGAAAGGATATCAAGAAAATTGGGTTCACCAAGTTCCGCAATAAATATGTTTCGATTGTCTTTCAATCTTATAATCTGCTGCCTTATATGACCGCATTGCAGAATGTGACGACCGCTATGGAAATCACCGGCTCAAGCCATAAAAATAAAAAGGATTTTGCCTTGAGCATGCTGGAGCGAGTGGGGATCACCTCGCAGCAGGCGAAGCAAAAAGTGCTGACCTTAAGCGGCGGACAGCAGCAGCGTGTTTCAATTGCACGCGCACTTTGCTGTGATACGGACCTGATTGTTGCAGATGAACCTACCGGCAACCTGGATGAAACGACTGCGGGCGAAATCGTGAAGCTGCTCCAGGAATTAGCACATAATGAAGGAAAATGTGTGATTGTCGTGACACATGATCAAAATATCGCAAACATGTCGGACGTCACAGTTAAGCTGTCAAAAGGGACTATTTCTATTACCAGCAGAGAACATCTTGTGACAAATAGCTAGCCAGCAAGAAGCGTTACCAACCCTTATCTTATGGATAAGGGTTTTCCTATATTATACCCCGCTTACCATTCCAGTATTTTACTACTATGTTAAAATAAAAATATGGTATTTTAAGCCATTTTTAAAAGGGGGAGAGTCATGTCTTCGGAAGTATTATCGATCACCGGCCTGAAAAAATCGTATGGCAGCAAAGAAGTGCTGAAGGGAATAGATTTAAAGGTTGATAGAGGTGAGATTATTGGATACATAGGGCCGAACGGTGCGGGTAAAAGCACGACGGTAAAATTGATGCTTGGTCTCGAGGAAGGGTATTCTGGCAAGATTGAGATTTTTGGAGAGGATATCGCTGGGCAGGGAGGCAGCTATAAACAGAGAATCGGTTATATCCCCGAGACGTCGGAAATGTATGATTCGCTTACAGCCCAGGAGTATTTGACATTCGTGGCCGAGCTGTATGGGATGGGTTATGACGATGCCGACCGGAAAGCGGAGCAGCTGTTTGATGTGTTTGGCCTTGGTGATGTCTATCATTCTCGCATTTCGTCTTTTTCGAAAGGAATGAGGCAGAAAACATTGATTGTTTCGAGCTTCTTACATAATCCAGATTTGCTTTTCCTTGATGAGCCGTTGACGGGACTGGATGCGAACAGTGTGATGGTGTTTAAAGAAATCCTTGCGAGGTTCGCAGCAGAAGGGAAAACGATTTTTTATTCGTCCCATATCATGGATGTCGTCGAGAAGATCAGCAATCGGATCGTCCTGCTGCACGGTGGCCATATCGTGGCGAATGGGAGCTTTGAAGATTTGAAGGCTCAGAGCAAAGAGGGCTCTCTCGAAAGCATTTTCAACCAGATGACCGGTTTTCATGAGCATGAGGACCGTGCTGCTGAATTTGTATCCATTGTCAGGGAGGGGTGACGATGGAGAACTTTTTGATTCTAAGGCTGCTTGATTTGTTCAAGCCTGTCTTTTTAAAAATGGGTGTTGAGTACAAAACGATGCGGCGAATCCTGCAGGTCAAACTGACAATGGACCAGCGCCGGAAGCCGACGGTGTTCAGCCAGTCCATGAAGAAGAAGGATAAGCCGGAGAAAAATGAATTCTTCAAATCATTGTGGATCTATGGTTTTTTTGGGTTGATGCTGATCCCGTTTTTATTTTTGAAAGATAATTATCTGTTCCAGGTTTCCATCTTGTTCAGTATCTTCATGTTCATCATCATGACGACACTGATTTCCGATTTTTCATCGGTCTTGCTCGATTTAAGGGATAAAAGTGTCCTCGACACGAAACCAGTCAAATCAAAGACAGTGAGCATGGCTAAATTGCTGCATGTGACAATTTATATGCTGTATATTACCCTTGCCACGACGTTGATCCCGTTGGTGGTCAGTGTGATTTTCAAAGGGATCCTGTTCTCGGGGCTGCTGCTTGTTTCTTTCGCGCTGGCAGATATCTTCATCATAGCTTTCACGGCTCTGCTGTATTTGTTTATTTTGCGATATTTTGACGGTGAGAAGCTGAAGGATATTATCAACTATGTCCAGATTGCTTTATCCATAGGGATTATGATTGGCTACCAGGTGGTGGCGCGTTCGTTTGAATTGGTGAATCTTGATTATCAACTGGAATTTGCCTGGTGGCAGCTGCTGCTACCGCCGATGTGGTTTGCCGGCCTGTTCGATGTCCTGCTTGGGGGCAGCAGGAGCTTCGGCAATCTCTTACTGACCCTTTTTGCCGTACTTGGGCCTGTTGTATCGATCTTTTTGTATGTGAAGATGATTCCAGACTTCGAACGCAATTTGCAGAAGCTGACGGCACAGACCGGCAAGAAAAAAGCAAGCAGCAAGTGGAAAGTATTTCGTTCCATGCCTTTCCTCATCTCCAAAGAGGAGCTGCCATTTTTCCGGTTCACGAGGATCATGATGAAAAACGAGCGAGATTTCAAGCTGAAGGTGTATCCTTCACTTGGCTTTGCCGTGGTGGTTCCGTTCGTGTTCATGTTCAACAGCTATTCAATGATGAGTTTCGAGGAATTCGCTGCGAGCCGTTCTTATTTGACTATTTATTCAGTCATGCTGGTCATCCCGATGTCGGTCATCATGCTTGCGCATTCTGGTTCCTATAAAGGAAGCTGGATTTATCAGGTCGCTCCCGTGAAAAGTTTGGGACTCATCAATAAAGCGGCATTGAAGGCATTCCTGTTCCAGCTGTTCTTGCCGTTGTTCCTGCTCGTATCGATCATGTTCAGCTTCTTGTTCGGACTGAGAATTCTGGATGACCTGATTGCCGTATTCTTGGCGGCATTGATTTATACACTGCTGTGCTACCTGGCAGGAGAAAGGGAACTCGCCTTTTCACAGCCTTTTGACGCTGTAAAGCAGAGTGGGGATATCAAAGTATTTCTCCTGTTCCTGATCATCCCATTGTTTGTCGGACTGCACTTTTTAGCGTTGAAGGTGCCATTTGGTGTTATAGGTTATGGAGTTCTGTTGCTTGTATTGAATTTGGTGTTGTGGAAGAGGTTGAAGTGAAGCACGGGGATCCTGTGCTTCTTCTTTTTACTAAAGAGGCTGCTCATTGGGCAGTAATAAACGGGATTATCTCTAACAGCAAGGCGTTATATCCCGGTTGACACAATGTTTTCACCATTACTCATGTTATATGTAGACCGATTGTTATAATA
This sequence comes from Mesobacillus jeotgali, assembly GCF_014856545.2. Classification (NCBI taxonomy): domain Bacteria; kingdom Bacillati; phylum Bacillota; class Bacilli; order Caryophanales; family Bacillaceae; genus Mesobacillus; species Mesobacillus jeotgali. Next base: position 632,333 of record NZ_CP109811.1, read on the forward strand.
TAAATATGTGGGGTGAGTGACGTGAAAGAGACTTCAAGGGATAAATTGATCAGTGCAGCATCACGGCTGTTCCAGCTGCAGGGGTACCATGGTACCGGCCTGAATCACATTTTAAAGGAAAGCGGTGCTCCGAAGGGTTCTTTATACTATTACTTTCCCGATGGAAAGGAACAGCTTGCTGTTGAGTCTGTTCAGTTAACTGCACAGCATGTCAGGGCCCGCATTGAGCGGGGGCTGGATCAAAAAAAGGACGCTGTTGAAGCGATCCAGGGTTTTATCATAGAAATGGCAAACCAATATCAGAATGACAGGAGCCAGGAAGGAGTCCCGATTGCGGCAGTTGCCCTTGAGACCGCCCTTTTCAGCGAACCAATCAGGAAAGCATGCCAAAGTGGATATGAAGGTTTCAGGAGGCTTTTGCCGAAAAACTGCTTCAGTCAGGCTTTGAAGAAAGCAGGGCAAGGGAGCTTGGAATCGTCATTAATTCAATGATTGAAGGCGCCTTTTTGCTGTCTTTTACCACGGGGAACAATGAACCCTTGCTATTGGCATCTAAAAATATTCCGGCACTCTTAAAATAAGTGCTGCTGGAATTTTAGAAAGTGAATTATATAGACTGGTCTACAAAAAACTTTGATAAGGTGGAAGGAACATGACGATCTTAGTGACTGGTTTCAATGGTAAGGTTGGTTATGAGGTAGGTGTGAAATTAAAAGAAATGCAAATCCCGTTCAAATGTGCTGTAAGGAATGTGGAACGGGCGAGGGAGCGATATGGATCCGAGTTCGATTTTGTGGCCCTCGATTTTTCAAAACCCGAAACCTTTGGAAAAGCATTGGAAGGAATACATGAGGTATTCCTGATGTACCCGCCTGGAGACCGAATCGAGTTTGAAGCCTTTATCACACAGGCTAAGCAGAAAGGCGTCAGCCATATCGTCTACCTTTCAGTGAAGGACGTCCAATTCATGCCATTCATCCACCATTTTAAAATGAAAAGTTAATAAAGAAGGCCGGGATTTCGTATACATTTTTGCGCGCAGGCTATTTCATGCAAAATTTAAATGACTTTTTATATAAAGAGCTGAAAGAGCGGAAACGTATATTTGTGCCTGCCGGAAAAGGCAAAACAAGCTTTGTTGATGCCAGGGATATTGCCGAGGTGGCAGTGATTGCCCTGAGTAACCCGGCAGGGCACAGGAATAAACATCACGTCATTACCGGAAATGAAGCGCTTGATTTCTATGAAGTGGCAAGGATCATGTCGGAAGTGATGGATATGAAGGTTGATTACTCGAATCCCTCAGTAAAAGAGTTTAAGGATTATATGATTTCAACGGGAAATGATGAAAGTTTTATCAATGTTGTTGCCGGCATCCACATTCCGACTAAATTAGGCCTGGCAAAAGGCATAAAGGATGATTTTGAAAAAGTCACTGGAAGGAAGCCGTCCAGCATCAGAAAATATATAGAGGATTATAAAGAAGTGTGGCTTTAGGGATTTTTAAAAACTTCTGCAGATGTAAAGAATGGAGAGTGACCCAATGGGCGCTCTTTTTTTCGTGACTATGGATTTTAATAATTTATTAATAATTTGATAAGAGCATTTTAGGGAATCGCTGAGAGAATAGAGAATGTGAAAGGGAGGCAATGAGCTATGAAAAAACCGATTGTTGAGATAAAGAATTTAAAGAAAGTGATTGGAGATAAAACGATTATCCATGGAATCAGCATGGAGGTGTTTCCTGGTGAGGTGTTTGGGTTCCTTGGGCCAAACGGTGCGGGGAAGACGACGACGATCCGGATGATGGTCGGGTTGATGGGCATTACCGAGGGCCAGGTGTTGATCAATGGGTTCAGCATTGAAAAAAACTTTGAGAAGGCGATTTCGCATGTTGGCGGAATCATTGAGAATCCTGAGATGTACAAGTTCCTTTCAGGTTACGATAACTTGCTTCAATATGCGCGGATGGTGCCGGTTCCGGTGAAAAAGGAAAGAATCAATGAAATTGTGAAGCTTGTCGGATTGGAGAAACGGATTCATGAAAAGGTCAAGGGTTATTCTCTCGGAATGAGGCAGAGGCTGGGACTTGCACAGGCATTATTGCATTCGCCTTCTTTATTGATTCTCGATGAGCCGACAAATGGCCTGGATCCTGCCGGAATCAGGGAAATCCGCACCTATATCAGGAAGATTGCCCATGAGGAAGGAATCGCTGTTTTTGTATCCAGCCATATGCTTTCTGAAATGCAGATGATGTGTGATCGGATTGGGATCATCCAGGATGGGCATCTGGTGAGCGTGGAAAGTGTCGGAGACTTTGTCGGGGATAAGGTGAACACGGTGATAGAAGTGGAACCGGTTGAGAAAGCCAGGGAGTTTGTAGAGAAAACACTTCCTGAGCTCAATCCAAAGATTAATGGAAATGAGCTGCTGGTTTCAGCCAGCCGAGAAAAGGTGCCTGCTCTTGTTAAGGCGCTGGCGGAAAAAGAGTTTAACATCTATAAAATCTCTTCCGGGAATAAGACATTGGAGGAAAAATTCCTGGAAATGACGGAGGGGAAATAAATGAGCCATTTTTTCAGGTTAGTTCATAATGAGAATATAAAAATTTATAAACGTATGGGAACATGGGTGATGATCGGGATCCTGGTTCTCGTCGTGGCCCTTGTTGGCATTTTTACAAAATTTGTCCTGGACCATGATAGCAATGCTGACTGGAAGGCACAGCTGAGTGCTGAAAATGCACAGCTTACAGAGAGTCTGGAATCAGCACCAATGCTTGAAGCGCAAAAACGATTGTTAAAGGAAAGAATCGCACTGAATGAATACCGGATTGAACATGATGTTGAACCAATTAAGCGAGATTCACTTTGGGGCTATATGGTTGATGCGACGACATTCACCGGGATTGCGGCTTTGTTCACGATTGTGATTGCCGCGGGGATGGTAGCAAGTGAATTTTCCTGGGGGACAGTCAAGCTGCTGCTCATTCGCCCGGTCAGCAGGACGAAAATCCTTCTTGCAAAATATGCTTCAACCCTGCTTTTCGCACTATTGATGCTTCTGTTATTGTTCAGCACATCTTTCTTGTTCGGAATTCTCTTTTTCGGCTTCGGAGGTGCGGAAACTCCGTATATTTCCTACAGCAATGGAAGGGTTATCGAGCAGAATATGGTTACCCATATTATCGAGCTGTTCGGTTTCAGAAGCATCGACCTGATCATGATGGTGACTTTGGCTTTCATGATTTCGACTGTGTTCCGCAGCAGCTCGCTCGCGATTGGAATTTCGCTGTTCCTGATGTTCACCGGCCCGCAGCTGGTCCAGCTTTTAAGCCAGTACGACTGGGTCAAATACATCCTGTTTGCGAATACGGACTTGCAGCAATACACAACGGGCACCCCGCTTGTTGAAGGAATGACGATGACTTTCTCCATTGTGATGCTGTTGATTTACTTTGCGCTGTTCGCTTTTCTGTCACTGTACATTTTTAAAAAGCGGGACGTTGCGGCTTAAGTTCAACTATGTTATGAAAGAGGAAACGGCTTTTAGTGGTTTCCTTTAACTTTTTAAAAATAGGACGGTAATGAACATGGAAGAAGATTTGATTCTGATTGTGGAAGATGAACGGGAAATTGCCGAGCTTGTCCGTGATTATCTGGAGGCGGAGGGATTCCGAAGCATCTTGGCTTTTGATGGACTTGACGGGCTAAACCAATTCATTGAACATCAGCCTGCGGTGGCCGTGCTTGATGTCATGCTGCCAAAAATGGATGGAATCGAGCTTTGCCGCAGAATCAGAGCGGAGTCGAATATTCCGATTATGATCATGAGCGCGAAAAAGAGCGATACCGACAAGATCATCGGACTCGGAATTGGCGCTGATGATTATGTGACCAAACCGTTCAGCCCGGGGGAGCTTGTTGCAAGGATTAAGGCACAGCTAAGAAGGTTCAAGCATTTATCTGTTCAAAAGGAGCCCGAAAATATAATCAGATTCCCGGGTTTTGAGATTAATTTGAAAGAATACACGGTGTTTTCATCAGGAAATCAGGTTGAGCTTTCGGCAAAAGAGTTTCAATTGCTCGCGTTCATGGCCTCTAATAAGGGCCAGGTATTCACAAAAGAACAGCTGCTCGAAAACGTTTGGGGCTACCAGCATGTGGGTGATACGAACACGATTACCGTATATGTGAGAAAGCTGCGCGAGAAGATTGAACCTGACCCGTCGGAACCACAATATATCAAGACAGTCTGGGGAATCGGCTATAAATTCGATGGTGGAAGCCGATGAGATGGGGGCTGAAGCCGAGGCTGATTTTCGCTTTTATCAGCATTATCGTGCTGCAATTGTGGCATCGATTTTGTTTATAGCATTATTTTCTTCAGGTGTGGACCAACAGGCAGGAAATGAGGATGACCTGGATCTTCTCTTGTCTGAGGTCAAAAGTACGATTGATGAGAATGCAGGGTATCTTACAGAACCAGCTCTTTTTTACGAAAAGGTAAGTCCCCTCCTGGAAAAATATGATATTGAGCTGAAGGTTTTCTCCGCTTCTGGCGATCCTATATTCAATTCGGCAGCCCATCAAAGAAGTGACGGAGCATCTATATGGCCGGATAGGCTCAGGAAGTTCAATGTTGACATACTGACCCAGGAACATGGCGAATTGTCTGCGGAAATTAAGGCTAATTCCTTTTCTGTGCAGCCATTCAGGCAGTTTCAAGTGATTATCTATGCAGTACTTGGAGGGGCTGTTATCGGGCTGTCCGTCCTGGCCGCTCTCATTTTGCTGTGGACATGGTATATTTCGAAGACAGTCCTCCATCCTTTAAAGGACATATACCATGCGACAGAGGAAGTAATTGAAGGGAACCTGGATTATAAAATTAGATACGTAAAAAAAGATGAAATCGGCCGGTTCATCGAGGGATTCAACCTGTTGCGCAGCCACCTGAAAAAGTCAATCGAACAAAGGCAGCAATATGAACAGGCACGAAAGCAGCTGATTGCCAGCATCTCGCATGACCTGCGCACGCCGCTTGCTTCAATCAAGGGCTATGTAGAAGGGCTGGAAGATGGGATTGCCAGGAATGAAGAGATGCAGCAGAAGTATTACCGGGTCATCAAATCGAAGACCGATCAGCTGGACAGGCTGATTGATGATTTGTTCGAGTTTTCCAAGTTCGAGCTTGAGCAGCTATCGATCGATAAGTCCCTTGTGAACAGCTCCGAGTTTTTTCAGGAAGCTTTTCTCAGTGCGCAAATGGATTATCGAGATGTAGATCTGGTGTTGGCTGGGCCGCTGCCGTCGGTCAGTCTGAATATCGACAGCGCTAGAATCAAGCAGGTTATGTCAAACTTGGTTGATAATGCCGTCAAGTATGGCGGGACGAAGATCGTCATGGAAGTAGGGGAACATGGCGGTTTTGTTCAGTTAAGCATAAAGGATAATGGACAGGGGATCCATTCAGAAGATCTGCCATACATCTTCAATGCATTCTACCGCGGAGAAAAATCCCGATCCAGAGAATCGGGCGGAACCGGCCTTGGCCTGGCGATTGTAAAATACATCATCGAAGCACATGGCGGAGAGATCCACGCCAAAAGCCAGCCAGGAATAGGCAGCGAATTTACTTTTACATTGCCTTTGTATCTGAGGCAGGGGTGAAGCATGGGGAACGTACCCTGTGCTTTTTTTGCGTTCTTTTTTTGCCGTTATTTTCAGAATTCTAATGGAATAATATGCTAAAATTTGAGTGAAGTCTTAAATGAAATTGGAGCGATTATATGTCTATTGAGATCATTAAACAAAACAAACAAAGCTGGGATACAGTAGCTCACCATTTTGATGGCAAGGACGCGTTGCCCAGCTATGGCCCTTTCGCACAGACTGAAGAGGAATTAGGGTTATTTGGAGACATCAGCAATAAGAAAGTCCTTGATATTGGCTGTGGAAGCGGCCATTCACTTAGATATATGGCTGGCAGGGGTGCGAACGAGCTTTGGGGAGTTGATTTGTCGGAGGCTCAAATTAGGACCGCTGAAGAAACTCTTAAAGATGTGGAACACAAACTGTTTTGTGCTCCAATGGAGTCTGAAATTGGACTGCCAAAGCAATACTTTGACGTGGTTTATTCAATTTATGCAATCGGCTGGTCGACTGATCTTGCTGCCACGTTTGAACTGATCCATTCTTATTTAAAGCCAGGCGGATGCTTTATATTCAGCTGGGACCACCCATTATATGCTAACCTGAAAGGCCGGAATGGTGAAATCTATCTTGATGGATCCTATCAAAATGAAGGGGTAACACAATACCAAAATTTTAAAGGTGAAGAAGCCCCGGTAATCATTCCTAAAAGGAAGATGGCGACTTACATAAATGAATTAATCAGAGCAGGTTTTACGATTGACTCTGTGATAGAAAGCGATGTTTCTTCAGGGTTTGATGGAGTGGATGAGGAAGTATCTGATCGTTACTATTCTTTATACAAAGCAAGGAGATTTCCGACAACGATGATTATTAAATCTATAAAAGGGTGAATTGAAACGACATCCTTATGCAGATAAAGATGCCACATAAGGGCACGATAAACCCCGAATCAAACCTTTATGCAGAAGGAAGAGGCAACATAAGGATACGATAAGCTCCGAATCATACCCTTATGCAGAAGGAAGAAGCAGCATAAGGGTACGATAAGCCCTGAATCATACCCTTATGTATAAGGAAGAGGCGACATAAGGGTACGATAAGCCCCGAATCATACCCCTTATGCAGAGGGAAAAAGCAACATAAAGGCACGATAAGCCCCGAATCATACCCGTATGCAGAGGGAAAAAGCAACATAAAGGCACGATAAGCCCCGAATCATACCCTTATGCAGAGAGAAGAAGCCACATAAGGGTACGATAGGCTCCTAAAGGTATCCTTATGAATTTGAAGTGCTGTGTATAAGGGTACATTTGGCCTTGAAAGCTCCAAAAAAAGAAATTTCCTGATTTCAGGAGTCTCAAATCTTCATCCCGCGCATACATTTATAGGTAACAGCAAAATAATGTACAGCGAGGTGATGACATCATGTTTTCTGTTACGGGTATGCAGGGCTTTCAACTGTTTTCTGTTGAGCACTTGGTTACTCTGGGACTTTTCTTTGTTGTCTGTCTTGGAATGGTGCTGTTCAGAAACCAAATCAGGCCGTATAAAAATGTTTTAAAGTGGATCATCTTTTGGACTCTGGTGGCATGCCAGGTTTCACATCAGTCATGGCTCATCCTCACCGGGCAATGGCAAATCGGTGACCTTCCTTTGCATATGTGTTCGATGAGTTCCTTCCTGGCAATGTACCTCTTTTTAAGGAAGAGCGTGAAAGGCTTTTATGTGCTTTACTTCATTGGCACCTTGCCGGCGATTTTAGCCATGGTTACACCTGAAATGTCTTATACCTTTCCTCATTTCGACTATATCGAATACTTCCTCAATCACTCGGCCATTCCGATTGCCGCATTGTATTTCATCCTTTTTGAAGGTTACAGAGTTCCCCGAAAAGCCATTCTATTCACTTATCTTGTCGTGAACATTGTTGCCATTCCAATCTTCCTTTTCAATTTCCTGTTTGATACGAACTTCTTCTATCTGGCGAGTCCGACAGAAGCACAGACCATCCTATCCTTTTTTGGCACCGGCATCATGTACTACCTGAACCTTGAAGCGGCAGCATTGATTGTGTTCAGTATTTCTTATATCCCTATGTGGCAGCTGATTAAAAGAGAGAACCGCAGACGGTTGGTTGGCTTGTATCATAAGTAGGGCACATCCTGCGAACCGCAGAATGAGTCAAGCGAGGCGGATAGTAGTATCCGCCTTTTTTTATTTTTCTTTTTAAAAAAAGGATAAATGCCACGTTGTATAAAATTGTATAAAGAATAATACTGACAAATTTGAGCACAAATTGACCAGAGTTTAATAATGAACCTTGATAGCATGTGATTAAGGGAGTGAGTTGTATGGCGTGGATTGAATCCTTGCAGAGGGCGATTGACTATATGGAGGAGCATTTGCTGGACGAACTGGCGATGGAAGACATTGCGAAACAGGCGAGTTCATCACCATTTCATTTTCAACGGACGTTTGCCATTTTAACGGACATTTCTGTTGGCGAGTATATTAGACGGAGGCGTTTGTCGCTGGCAGCCGGTGAACTATGCAGCACCGATGCAAAAATCATCGACCTCGCGCTGAAATATGGCTATGACACTCCTGAAGCATTTACGAAGGCTTTTCGCAGGCAGCATGGCATGTCACCAAGTGAAGCAAGAAAGTACACCGGAAAGCTGAAATCTTATAGCCGCCTGGGAATACAGGTGAGTTTGAAGGGAGCAGAACCAATGCAATATAAAGTGGTGGAGCAAGAGGGATTTGAAGTGATTGGAATCAAGCAGGGATTTTCTTATGGTAACGGGGAGAATCTGGCGGGCATCCCGAAGTTGTGGGATCAGGTGAATCAGGATGGAACCTGTGATTTTTTGCTCTGTAAAAACAACGGGCCTGTAAAAGGAGTTCTTGGTGTGTGCGTGGATAAAAGCAGCACCCAGGATAAGCAGATGGATTATTGGGTTGGTGCAGCATATAAAGGTGAAACGCCTGATGGCTATCTTAAAATGGAGATTCCGCCATCCAAGTGGGCAATCTTCGAAGTTCACGGACCGATGCCAGACGCCATGCAAAAGGTGTGGAAGCAAATTTTTACAGAATGGTTTCCCGCCAGCGGATTCCAACATGCCGGAACACCGGACCTGGAGGTTTATCCAGCAGGGAATTCAGCTGACCCGGATTACTATTGTGAGGTTTGGATCCCGGTTAAGTAATTTTCGCTTCGGGACGGGCGGATTGACGTTCCTTCCCTTAGAAAAAAATTGATAAGACTCTTGATAGAGTGCATGTTTAAACTATTTAATCAAACGTTTGATTAAATAGTTTTTTGCTTTATGGGAGTAGCTTTTTCAGCCAGTGAAACGAAAAACCATCCCTCTTTTAAAAAGAGAGATGGCCCTGAAGTTAATTAATCTCACGAATTTGCTGCTGGGTGGTCATGGCGGAATAAACGGGTTCGGTTTCATGCTTTTCCTGCAATCTAGCAGGGAGGCCCTGAATCGATTGGACGACTGTATCCAGCTTTGCTTCAATTCGGTGAAGCAAGTACAATGTCACGACAATCGGGAATCCTACATCGCTGATGAACGGAATCAGCTGCTCCATGTGCGTTTCCTCCTTCCTGGGATTTTTAAAACAAGAGCCGGTCTCTAGTAAAAGACCGGCCCGCTTTCATTAAATTAGTTCATAGTCGGTTATGTTGCGTTCTACGACACGTGCGCTGTGAACGGAAACAAGGGTTCCATTCACTGGCAGGAATGCGTTGGAAGCAATGATTTGCTCCATTGCCAGCTTGACTGCTGCTGGATCAACCGGCTCCGTCGGATTATCAACTGTCAGCTTGGCGTACTTGCCAAGAGCCGTAGCGAATTGCAACTCAAGTGTTTTTGCCATGTTTTTCACCTCCTATTGATTTAGTAGATTGCCAAATTAGATGATTTCGAAGCTGTCGTTACGCTCCACAGAGCTTAACAAGTTTGCGCTAAGGCCACCAAGTGCGGCTGCCGCCTGCTGAACCTGGTCAACAGTAGCTTCCTTTCTCACAAAGCGGTAAGTCTTAGGCTTGAAAATCGACTCGCCCTTCTCATCAACACCAGCCTCAAACATCAGCCTGATATTCGAATCCTTCAAAATCGCCATTGCCATTTGCCTCACCTCCTTTCACCTTCTATATAAAGATGGGGAAGGGAAAAGGACAGGGTGGGAGAAGATTATTTTTGTGTAGAGAGCTGAGCTTCAGTCTGCTAGATTGATTATCCAGGAGAGGAATCCTCTGTTGATAGAGTTCTATCGGACAAACGCAGGGAAAAGAAGAGGAAAGTGTCCGATAGAAGGGCTCTATCGGCCAAACGCAGAGGAAAAGAAGAGGAAAGTGTCCGATAGAAAGGCTCTATCGGACAAACGCAGAGGAAAAGAAGAGGAAAGTGTCCGATAGAAAGGCTCTATCGGACAAACGTGGAGGAAAAGAAGAGAAAAGTGTCCGATAGAAAGGCTCTATCGGACAAACGTGGAGGAAAAGGAGAGAAAAGTGTCCGATAGAAAGGCCTATCCGACAAACTCAGAGGCCAAGAAGAGGGAAGGTGTCTGATTAAAGACACTCATCCCAAGGAATGTTTGTTTTTAAGCCAAAAAAGAAAAGCATTACCGCCCACTAATCTGGCAAGGAATGCTTTTCTCATTTTACAAAAGCGCTTCAGCAATCAGCTTATCAAACTTGCGAACATCTACACCTTTTTTTAGATTGACTTTGATGTGGCCGGCTCTGGTCCATAGTTCCACTTCTGCATTGACATCAAACAGGCTGCCGGCATTTTCGGTGGACCACATGTTGATGGAGGAGTAAGGCAGGGAATAGATTTCTACCTTTTTGCCGGTCAGGCCCTGTGCGTCCCTGACAATCAAACGTTTGTTGGTGAAGATTGCACTGTCGCGAATGGTTTTATAGGCGGCGATCGCCTTTTCGCCTTCTACTAAAATTTCATTCACATCATTTGGAATCGGGCATTCAGAGATAAACGTCCAAGCTAATATTGCTTGTGTTGCAACCATCTTTTTAACCTCCCAATATATTACTTCTCATCTAGTATTCTGTATATAATTGGGAATCCCTGCTGCGATGATGCTCAAACCTTCTTCTTTTTCCATGGTCTTAAAAATGAAATGATGAAGATGAAGATGGTAACGGAAATTTGAAAGTATACAGCGTATTGCCTGATTAGATGATTTTGAATGAATTCGGGGTTACTTAAAGCTGACTCTTTTTGCATCTCCAATAGTTCCATGTTTTCCATCATCAGTTCGTCCACGATAAAAATGCCGACAAAGGTTTGGATGATATACAAAATGAATTTCACTCCAACCCAACGATGCTTGAAAAATCCCCAATTCGTGAAGAATCCATATGTGAACCCGACAAGCAGCGTTCCGATTGCACCCCACCTGACAATCTGGTCACTGATGGTGACGATGTTTTTATAGCCGAGATAAGCTTCGTCATAACGAGTGAAATCAATATGGAGATTTAGCGCCACAGAACTCAATATCCCGCCAAAGAATAATACTACTAAAAATACATGAATCATTTTCAACCATCTTAAACCCTTAGGTCCTATCTTTCTCAAGTTGATTCCTCCAATCTATTAATACTTTCTCATTATAGTGGCTGGAAAATAGATTCATAATGTGCCACAGCCGTAATGCCTGCTACGGCTGTGGTCGTATTTTGGGCATAAAAAAAGGCAACAGCTGTAAGCAGCTGTTACCTGGAATCAGATCAGGACAAAATCCGTTTTTCTCCTTCAAGTGCTTGAATCGGATTAATGTTCTGCGTGAATTCTAGCGTGCCGATATATTGATTGTTCTCATCGCGGACAGCAAAGTAGCGGATGTACACGAATTTGTCGCGAACTTTGATCCAGAAATCCTCGGTATCTTTTTTGCCTGATTTAAAGTCCCTCAGCAAGTCCTCGACGACATGAACGCTTCTTGGCGGGTGGCAATTCTGGACGGTGCGGCCGATAACGGCTTTCGTGCGAGCGAAAATCCTTTCTTTTCCGTGTGAGAAGTAGCGGACAACATCGTCCTGGTCAATAAAGGTGATGTCGACTGGCAAGTGATTTAACAGCAGTTCGAGCTGCTTCAATGACAGGATGCCTGTCTCCATTTTGATATAGCCTTCAGAGATCGCATCTGCGTCAAGGTGTTTGCGGGCAGGCTTCCATTCTTCAGTTGGTGATGTCAGGCAATAGCCGATCTCGTCACTTTCATGGGCAATTTTTACCCATTCATCCTCGGTAAAGTTTTGCAAGGCCATCGGGAAGAGGATGTTTTCTTCCCTGTAAATCATTTCGCTTACTTCCCGAAGGACAAACTGGACCTCTTCAATGACGCCATTTTTATCGCCATCATAGTTGGCCAGCTTTTTCTTTGCCAGCTTAATTCCGTCACGGATGAAATCGTCGATCCGCCACATATTTGTTGTCGGGCCATATATCCCGTACTTTTCCAGGTAAGGGAAGATCAAGTTTTCCTTACGGCTGTAGTGCTTGTCAATGTCATAAAGCAGGTTGCAATCCTCCAGCAGCAGATTGATATTTTCAGCGCTGTCTTCCATAGCAAATTGCTCAAGATGAACGCGAAGCCGGTTTTGTAAAAGCTGTTCAATCTCACGGTTTTCCATTTCGAATGTATGGACCGGGTGTCCCGGCTGGTGTTCTGGACCGTACACGGACTCACTCTCTTCGATTGCTCCTTTAAAAAGGTCAGAGTGGGCAGCATAAATTCGCTGCATTTCCGTAACAGATATATCGCCTTCAATCAGCTCGACATGCTGTAGGCCGGCAATCTCTTCAATGGTTATTTTTCCGATAAAAGCATCAAAGTGAGCCTTGACCTCATTCACATTCTTCCCATCATGCAGATCTTTGAAAAGCTGCTTTAACGTTGCCTTTCGCCTTGCTGGATCCATTGCTTTCAGTTCACGATTATTTATCATTTCACTCATGATTATCTTTCCTCCTAGAGTGTGTATTGTTGTAACTGATAATGTTTCTCATGCTAAAAATAACACTTATCCAAACGCAAAGTAGTGATACAAATCATTCCTGGCGACTTTTTTAAAGAAATTAATGATGAAATTTTTATGTTATTATGGAACGAGTGAAAAATAGAGAGGGGAATGACGAAAAAAATGTGGGAAAACTTTTTGTCTTATGAAGTGCTAAAAAGTCTGGGGATTTCCATAGGAATCTTCTTCTTATTCCTATTGTTCAGGAAGCTTTTCACAAAGTATGTGTTCAAGCTGATGTTAAAGCTGGGCCAGAAAACACCGACTGAACTTTTCTCCAATATAACCGTCGCATTTGAGCAGCCGATCCGATGGTTGTTTATCATTATAGGAATCTATGTTGCGGCAGATTATTTTCCGTATATGGAGCAATCGAATCCGTTATTTTTAAAGATTATCAGAGCCTCGATCATCATGCTGATTGCATGGGGCCTCTATAATCTGTCTTCTGGTTCATCGCTGCTTTTCATGAAGATTAATGATCGTTTTAATATGGAAATTGACCAGATCCTGATTCCATTTTTCTCGAAGGCGATCCGGTTTGTCATCGTCGCGATCAGTATCAGTATCATCGCGCAGGTTTTTGAGTATGATGTGAACGGATTTATTGCCGGCCTCGGACTGGGCGGCCTGGCGTTTGCGCTGGCGGCGAAGGACGCAATCGGGAATCTGTTCGGCGGCATCATCATTATTACGGAGAAACCTTTTACGATTGGTGATTGGATCAAGACGCCGAGTGTCGAGGGGACAGTTGAGGATATTTCCTTCAGAAGCACGAGGGTCCGCACTTTTGCGCAAGCCGTTGTCACAGTACCGAACGCGATTTTAGCAAATGAATCCATCACAAACTGGAGCAAGATGGGGAAAAGACAAATTACCTTCAAGCTTGGCGTAACCTATGACACGCCCAGGATGAAGCTGCAAAGAACGATCCACAGAATTGAAGAGATGCTGAGATTAAACGACGACATCCATCCGGATACGATTTTTGTGAAGTTCGACACCTATAACGACAGCAGCCTGGACATCTTCCTTTATTTCTTCACGAAAACTACTGTCTGGGCGGAATACCTGGCAGTAAAAGAAGAAATCAACTTTGCGATCATGGAAATCCTCGAGGAAGAAGGAGTTTCCGTCGCGTTCCCGAGCAGGACATTGTATGTGGAGACACAGGGAGAAACTGCAAATAGGGTTGCAGAGTCAATATAGTTAAAAGAGAAGCCGGGGGAAAACCCAGGCTTCTCTTTGTGTAGAGCATTTATCTTAGAAGGGATTAATGTTCTTTTTATTGAATACTACTAGTATGCCAAAGGTGCTTAAAACAGTAGTTTGAATGAGCACTATGCAGTTTTTTCTTTTAAAAATTTTGGGTGTGTAAACAAAGAGGAGAATCAATATGGAAATAGTATATTTTGCAGGTGGATGTTTATGGGGAGTACAAGCTTTTATAAAAACTTTACCTGGAGTTCAGTTTACAGAAGCAGGAAGAGCTAATGGAACAAGTCAAACACTTGATAGTGATTATGATGGCTACGCAGAATGTGTAAAAACAGGATTTGATCCAACGGTTGTAACGATGAAGGAGTTAATGGGCTATTTTTTTGAAATTATAGATCCCTACAGTTTGAATAAACAAGGACAGGATGTTGGCAAGAAATACAGAACAGGAGTATATAGTGAAAAGCCTGAACACTTAATAGAAGCGAAGGCGTTTCTTAGCGAGAGAAATGATTATGACCTTATAGTTGTTGAAGTATTACCTCTTACAAACTATGTGAGAAGTGCAGAAGAACATCAAGATCGGTTAGCTAAATATCCAAATGATTATTGTCATATTCCAGAAGAAATATTAAGTAAATATAAATAAGGATGAATATTAAAAGACGGTGTATGGACTCAATGCATTACCATCTAATAAGCAGATGATGCTGCTTTCTTATTGTGAAAAAGATGCAGGTTAGTTCAATAAGGATACTTAACAGACGATATTAGAGGTACAAATAACACTAAATTAGAGGATTACAAATGAGGAAAAGATTAAGTAAGAAAATATGCAAAAAGCAAATCTTTCAACTTGCTGCTATTGGGCAAGTTGAAAGGGTTCGGGAGTCGTTAGATTTAGTTTTTATTGGCGGAATAATATCATTATGGTCATTCTTTGTATTAGCAATGTCACATGGGTGATGGGAGGTTAAATAATGTCACTTAAGGTGTCAACCTATATTTCTCTTATTCTAACGTTTTTATCTGCAACAGCACTTATCATTTACGGTTTTAATATAACCCAATATGTACATGATACGTTTGGGGTCACGTCCGAGGTAAGTATTCACTTTGGGGTAATTGGCGTAGCAAGTCTACTTTACCTATTTTTCTTGGGTCTAACAATCATACAGCAAGACCGTAAAGTAATTAATAAATGGATAGCATTCATATGTATAGCCTTGTTTATTTTCATAGGTGGGATTTTCGTACTGTCCAACCTGATAGGGATAATAATGTATTATGGACAAAGGGGGTTGGGTGAGTGCATCAGTTCTCAGTAACTAGCGGTAAAGAGCAATTTAAGGTAGAGGGCAGAGGATTCCTTTCTGTTGGTGATTCGGTAGTCATTCACAAAAAGCAAGGGATTCAGCATGGGACTGTAACCTCTTTATAATATTCTTGTTGCACTACTGGGGAGGATAAATTGTGAGGGGTTGTACTTAACTAACGGGTTGCTTATGTAAAATAAGAATTATATATATTAGATGTGAAAACATCATAAAACAGAAAAAAGGCGTGCCAAAACTGATATCAGTTTTGCACGCCTTTTCATTGTCATTTATATAGAATAGATACCTAAATCAGAACGTTTACGCTGCTTCCGACTCTTTGGAGTGAACTTGTTTCATAAATTCGTTCACATCGGATGGTACTTTCCGATCAAGCTTTGAGACAATGTAGACGGACAGGAATCCAATTGGCACAGTGATGATTCCCGGTACGTTGAACTGCATGAATTCTGGCAGTGTCGTCTTGAAGAAAATCATGTACATGGAAGAGACGAGACCAAGAACAAGGCCAGCGATGGCTCCTTTTTCCGTCATTCCTCTCCACCAGATCCCAAGGATAAAGATTGGTGTGAACGTACTGGCCGCGACGGTGAAGGCGAGGGCGACCAGGTGGCCGATGGAAGCTTCTTTTACCATTAGACCAAGGATTCCGTATAAAACTCCGAGCACGATGATGGAGGCTTTACCAGCGATTACGCGCTCTTTTTCAGTAATGTTTTTACGGAAGAAGGTAGCGTACAAATCATGGGCCAGGGCACCGGAGCTTGCGATGAACAGCCCGGAAAGGTTCGAGAAGACGGCTGCGAAGGCGCCTGCAATGACAAGACCTAGCAGCCATTCTCCGCCAAGGGCCTGTGCTGTTGACGGAACAACCATGTTGTTGCCGCCTGCGATCAGATCTTTCATGACAGCCGGATCAGCGTTGCCATTCAGGAAGATTGAGCGTCCGACTACACCAAGGTAAACAGCGAACAAGAAGAACGCACTCGCGATTCCAATCGCCATCAGGGCGGACCTGCGCGCTGCTTTCGCGCTTGGGTTTGTGTAGAAGCGCAAAAGAATGTGCGGAAGCCCGATGGTACCAAGTGAAAGTCCGATTGTCATAGAAATCGTCTGCCAGAAGGATGGGAAGTAGTTGCCTGTTCCTGTCCAGACAGAACCGTCGAAAGGAATATCCTTTCCGTCAGACGTGAAGCTTGCTGTACCTGTGATCGTACCTTTGAACTCATTGATTGATGCCAGGATATCCTGATAATGAAGTCCGCCCCAGATGGCTGCGCCGACCATAAGGAGGAACGCGCCAAGGCGAATCCATAACTCAAGCGCCTGGTTAAGGGTAGTTCCCTTCATGCCGCCGATTCCCACATAGAAAATCATGACGGAGCAGGTAAAAATGATTCCGAATTCATAGCTTGTGCCAAAAAACATGCTAAGGATTTGCGCGGCACCAAGCAGCTGAGGGGCTGCATAAAAGCCTGAAATAGCAAGTACGACAGCGACGGCTGCCAGGCGGGCGCGCCGGCTGTGGAAGCGGTAGGCCAAAAAGTCAGCAACTGTATAAGCCCCAAAACGGCGAAGTGGCCCAGCAACGAAAATCGCCAATAGTGTCAAACCGATTGAGAAGCAAAATGCATAGTAAGCTCCGTCATAGCCAAGCTGATAGGTCAGGCCGGCAATCCCGAGGAAGGTGGCTGCGCTTAAATAATCGCCGCCAATCGCCGAGCCGTTGGTGAACCAGCCAAAGCTGCGGCCTCCTACGAAATAGTCGGAAGCAGTCGCGCTTCTTTTAGTCAGATAAGTGATATAAACAATGGTTCCCATCAGGATCAACGTTAACAGGAATTTTGGCTCCAGGAATGTGGACATCAGCCAATCCTCCTTCCATCAGCAGGAGCTGTGGATTGCTCTGATTGACTTTGCTTCAGGCGCTTTTCATATAAAGTCGTATGGATGAGGGCAATGACGAACGCCATCGCCATTGCGACGATGCTTGTGAAGAACCAGCTGTAAGTCATGCCGCCCCACATCCGGGAGAACATGAACTCTCCTGCATACCAATTCAAAATAGGAATGGAAAGAATGAATACATAATAAAAGAGCGTAAGTTTAATGCCGGTACTGAATTCACTTTTCATGATTTGCTTTGTTTCTGGATCAAGCGGCTCAAGCTCGCTGACGTCAATTGTATCAGCCGCTACATAATTATACTCCCGGTACTCTCCTGCCAATTATGATTCCCCCTAAGTAAAATTTTGGCTTCTCCCGTTATCAAGATTTCCCTCCTTTAGGCAAGCCGTGATATGATTAAATTGATTGTACGATAGAGAATTGTCCAATACCTTACAATAAATTATCAGAAATATACAAATATTTAATATAATTTAAATTTTTATTCACTCATGTGAATATTTCGAGGGGGTGGTATGGTTGCATTCAATTTGGCTTGCAGTGGAAGATGAAGGGGAGTATGGGAAGCTGGCTGCGTGGATTCTGGAAGAATGCCAGGAGAATTGTAAGCTTGTAGACGAAGAGAATGATATACATATCGCAATCATTGAAGTGAACAAATGGCATGATTGGGTAAAAATACACCGGTTCCGCAAACGGAATAAGAGCTGCCGGATCATTCCGCTGCTGGACCCGTCACTTTTGCACACTTCTCCGCTGGCAATCGAGTTCAAGCTGACATACCTGCTGGTGAAATCGGTGAAAAAACGGATTTTCTTACGTACCTTAAAGCGAGCCGTCGACGAAATTGAAAGTGAGAATACCAGATTCGCAGAAAGCGAGGAAGTATTCCATCACTTCCAATCAGACCAGACTGTCGGGAGTAATGCCTTGCCTTTTAAGGAGGCTTTTTTACGGAAGTTGCTGTCAGGGAATGTGAAGACAGAGGAAGAGTTACTGCAATCCCGTTTCTTCTTGCCGGGGGAAGCCGTTCCGAATGTAGTCTGTTTTATTCAGGGATTCGTCCGCTGTCCGGCTAAACGGATGCAAGAAGGCTGGCAGGCGCCGGTGGTCATCCAGGAATTTTTAAAACAGCAATTTGAGGGTTTTCAGCTCACCTTCCTGTCCTACAGGAAACATTTGCTGATGCTGCTCCAGGTGCCGTCCGAGTTTGGGTCACTGAAGCACTGGAAAGACGGGGAAGGGCGTATCCTTGAGACGATCGAGTCTTTGGAAAATGAATACGGCATACAGCTTTATATAGGTGTTGGCTCCATTTATCGCGAGCCGCTGCTGCTGCATCATTCGTATAAAGAGGCGTGTAAAGCAAGACGGACGTCACCATACGAAAGACTGCAGCTCCGCTATTTCGAGGAAATAACGAAGGACATGCAAATTCAAAAGTGTACCGAGTACATATCCCAGTACTGTACGGAGGACTTATCCATCAAGCAGGTTGCCGACCAGATCAATCTGAGTGTGCCATACTTCAGCCGCATCTTTAAACAGGAAACTGGACGCAGCTTCGTCGAATATGTCACCTTCGTCCGCATGCAGCGAGGTGTCTGGATGCTGCGCCACACAGACCACACGGTGGAAGCCATCGCCGAAGAACTGGGGTATAACACCCCCAACTACTTCAGTGGGACATTTAAGAAATACGTTGGTCTGTCACCAAGGGACTACAGAGCAACTGAGGAGATTATTTTTGTTTAGGGAGAGTCAGGACAATAAGTGAAATTAGAAAAGGAGGTCCAGCGATGACTGCGGACCTCCTTTTTGTTGCTTCATTGCAAACTCTCTCTGTAAAAGCTATGCCAGCTGCTGCTCAGCAAACTCCCTATACAAATCATGCATTTGAATTAATTCCTGGTGAGTACCGATCCCTGTGACTCTTCCTTTTTCGATAAAAACAATTTTATCGGCATTGACGATGGTGGATAGCCTGTGAGCGATGACGAATGTCGTACGGCCTTCCATCAGACGGGTCAATGCCTGCTGGACGATGCCCTCTGACTGGCTGTCGAGGCTAGCGGTTGCTTCGTCCATCATCAGGATTTTCGGATCGCGGAGGAAGGCGCGGGCGATTGCGATTCGCTGCCTTTGCCCGCCAGAAAGCTTGACGCCGCGTTCGCCAACTTCGGTATCAAGCCCTTTTGGAAAGTCAGCGATGAATTGGTCAGCATAGGCCATTTTTGCGACTTCCCACAGTCGTTCATCCGGAATCTTGTCTCCGTTTTCCAGCCCATAATACAGGTTTTCGCGAATGGTGCCGGCCATCATCGCGCTTTCCTGAGACACATAGCCGATCTGATTGCGCCATGAGTTAAGCGATAATTCCCGAATCGGCGTGTCACCAATTCGAATTTCTCCTTTTGTCGGTTCGTAAAAGCGTTCAATCAGGCCGAACATGGTTGTTTTGCCGCCGCCGCTTGGTCCGACGAAAGCAACCATCTGTCCAGGCTGCGCGTCCAGTGAAACTCCCTCAATAACCGGCTCCTCCTCACTGTAGGCAAAGCTGACATTATCAATGGTGATTGGCAGGTTGCTGATGTCTGTTTCGATGCCTTCCTGACCTTCTTCAAGGTGCTGGTCGAGAATTTCGATGATCCGTTCTGTCGCGCCCTTCGCTTTTTGCAGCTGGGTAAAGAACATTGCGAAAGAAGTAATCGGCATGATGATCTGGAACAGATAAAGCAAGAAGGCGATGAGCGCACCTGTCGACATCGTTCCGTTGACGACGCGCATGCCTCCGTACGCAATGATGATGACAATAACGACCATGATCATCAGCTGCATGACTGGACCGATCAACGCGAAAATTCGCGCTTCCTTCAACCCAAAGTTGAAAAGCTTATCTATTCCACCATAGCCATTGTCTTCTTCAATTTTTTCAGCGGTAGAAGCTTTCATTAAGCGGATTTCGCCGAGAGTCTGGGTGATATGTCCGGTGAAAATGGCTGTCTCGTCCTGCAGTCCACGTGCGACTTTGGCCATTTTCCTGCCAAGAGGCATCATAATGGCCAGTGTGAGCGGCACGGAAATGAGCATCAGCAAGGTCATTTTCCAGTCCATCACAAGCAAAATCACGACAGCACCAATGATGGAGATGATCCCCGTTGCGAAGTTTGGAAAATGGTTCGTGATCAATTCTTTGACGATGCTCGTGTCATTGACGATCCGGCTGACCGTTTCGCCGCTGGACTGCTTGTCAAAATAGCGGACGGGCATGCGGATCAGCTTAGTCCACATCATTTCGCGCAGCCTCGCGACGACCTTTTGGCCGACGTAACTGAGCAGGTAGATGGAAATCCCGCTGATCAATGCTTGAATGATGAAGGCGGCCCCGATTGCAATGACGAGCGGAACGCTGATCGCCTCAACAGAAAAGCCATCGACCAAATTTTTCGTGAGCAGCGGGACCACCAGGCCTGCCAGGGTGGTGATGAGACTGGCAGCCAATCCGGTGAAAAGAGCCGCCTTCGGAAGATTCGTCGATAAAATCAAATTAACGAATGGCTTTAAGCTTGTATGCTGTTTATGTTTATCCATTTTGTAAAAGCTCCCTGTCTAGGATTAATACCATTGAGTGTACTCCATGCAAAGGCAATTGTTAAGCTTGCAGAATTTAATACGTATTTGGTTAGGGAAATGTTTCAGTTTGTTTTCGGCAAGATACTGGCGCTTTGTTTATCAAGGCTTCCATGTAGATCGTACTCATTATAAAATGAGGGTTGAAAAACTGGAAAAAATCGATCATAATTTCCAATTCGCTATATAAATCAGAAACTCGCTATAAAAATGAGATTTTCGCTATATTAATTAGAAAGTCGCTATAAAAATAAAAAAATCGCTATAAAAATAAAAAAGTCGCTATAAAAAACTTATCAGGTGAGATCTTCCTACTGTAAATAGAAATTCTCAGCAGATTAGTAGTAAATTTCATAATTATTGACTCTATCCTGATGAATTTTTAATAAAAAAGGGGTGAATGCAATGACCTGCCATTACTTTATCGCAACAATGAGGCCGATTGAGGAATTCCATGTTAAGGGACAGGATTATCCATTCATAAGTGGTGAGGCTTATAAAAAGGAACTGCCGCTTTCGCTTCCATATATCTATGAATACGGAGGAGATGATTCCGAATTCATCTCGTTTTTGGATGATTTCATGGAATGTGGAGATGTTGTTGAGTTTTATATTTATGAAGAAGGGAAGCGGGGCAGGTCTTTGTCTGTCAATCTTCCTGAAGAAGCTCGGACGATCAATTTATTGAAAAAGACCTATAAAAACGAATATGGTGAGTACCAGCTGGACGAGAAGGAATGGAAGGAAGAGTTGGCCAGAAAGACGATTGCCTCGAAGCGGAGTATTACCACTTTCGTAAAATATTGAATTGACAAGCCACTTGAGAGAGTTCAAGTGGCCATCGTTATACCGTTACCAATCGATCATCATTGATACGGTCCAGTTTTTCTTTTATCAAATCAGCGAATTCGTCAGGCTGGTCAATGTAGAATAGCACCTTTTGAACTTCTTTTTCCTGGCCGAAATAGCCGCGAGCAATCATTGTTTCCTTGAAGATGATTTCATACTTTGCTTCATCGCTCATTCCGAAAATCCTGGTGAGTGCCCGCGGGAAAGCGCTGGCATGAAATACACCTTTTTCATGGATGATCCCGCCGCTGTTGTTGTATTTCAATTTGGCTGGCTGGATTTTTTCAATATCGCTCAAGGAAAAATTCAATTCTCTTCTAACGCCGATTTTGATGCTAATCTGATCCTTCTTCACGAAGATCGGCGCATTCCTCAATAGATTATAATCTCCCATTATGTAAAAGACGCTGTAAATATGAAGCAATAGCATACCCAGAGCGATTTCCGGCGCTTCTTTTTTTAAATAAATATGGAAAACGATCATCTCGATGACCTGTTCATGGACGAGGGCGAGATAGAGCCAGAAGTAGTTCGACTTTTTATGATAGTAAAAAGTATCTCGGGCAGGAGTCGGGATTTTCCATTTAAAAAAAGCGTAAAAAAGTATTTTCATTTCTTTTTTGTAAATCAGCAGCAACGGATTCTCATTGATTTTTCCTTTGCGGTATAAAAGAAACAAATGCACCAGAAAGCCTTCCAGAAGCACTACAAGAATGATGCCCGTCACAATCAGGCGCGTCTCCATAAAAATTCCTCCCGTTTAGGAATATCGTTTCATTTGGAACCAATAGATCAGGTACTGAGCAACTCCCATCACGATGAACAGGATGATCGGCAAATATGGAATATGGTTGAAATAATCGGTTAGTGCAATCGCGACTGGAATGGATAAAGCAAAAAAGATGTAAACCTTTCTCGTCGCCTTAAAAGTCAGCCACTGCATTCCTTCGTCCTCTTCACGCATTTCCATCGGGATGATGCGCGGCTTTATCGGATCTTCTGGGTTGCGTTTATTATAGAGCGGGATAATCGCGATCATGATGAGAATGGGAATTCCCAGCACCATCGGATCAATAGTAAGCCAGGCCGGGACATGCTCGCTATAATAATTGCCAATCATGATGATACCGAGCCCTAATATCAGGACGATGTTGAATAACGGTGATTGAAAGGTTCTTTTTAACACGGTCAATTCTCTCCTTCTAAGCGAAATACTTCTTCCACTGGTACCTGGAAAGCAGCAGCGATCTTCAATGCAAGGGTGACGGATGGGGCGTAGTCGCCTTTTTCAATTAGTCCGATGGTCTGCCTCGTCACGCCGATTTTGTCCGCCAAGTCTTGCTGTGAAAAACGAAATCTCGCTCGGTATTCACGAACAGAGTTTTTCAGCATTTTACAAGTTTGCTCCTTTGGAAATATTTGTTTTTATAGTTAAAATGTAATATATCCTTTGCATTTTGTAAATGATTATTTGCATTTAATCTCAACAGCATAACTTGAAAGAGCTGTGGGCAAGTGTATGACTGTATCAGGATCTTCCTTTTAACAATCGCGTCGATGCTATATAATGAGGTCAACAAGATTTGCGAGGGAATCAGGTGAACGGGATGAACACGACGATTAACGATATTGCCAGGCTGGCTGGCGTGGCGAAGAGTACGGTATCGAGGTATTTGAACGGTGGGAATGTCAGCGAAAAGACGAAGGCCAGGATTCGCAAGGTGATTGAGGAAACCAATTATGAACCGAATTCTTTTGCCCAGAGCTTGAAGGCGAAAAAGACAAATTTCATAGGGGTGATTGCTCCAACCCTTGATTCATATGTCACGTCAACTGTACTGATGGCAATTGATGAGGAGCTGCGGAAGCAGGATTATACAACGTTGATCATCAGCACGAGCAAGCATATTGACAGGGAAATCGAAAGCCTTGTCAGCTTATCGCGCCAGAAGGTGGACGGGATCATTCTGATTGCGACGGGGATGACTGAACAGCATATTGAAACCATTAGGTCGATCCAGATTCCTGTTTTGATTGTCGCCCAGGAAGTGGATCAGTTTAACTGCATTATCAATGATGATTATCATGCCGGATTTGAAATGGGCCAGTATATTGCCGGAAAAGGGCATCAGGCTGTTGCTTATCTTGGGGTGACGGAGAGTGATATTGCGGTTGGCCAGAAGCGAAAGCAGGGAATTCTTGATGGATTGGCAGAGGGCGGAGTACAAGAGGTGAAGGTGTATCGCTCAGAGTTTGATTTCCAGGATGCCTCCAGGGTTACGGAGGAAATGCTTGGCCTTTTTCAGCCGACAGCTATTATTGGTGCGACAGACACAATCGCATTTGGTGCGCTGAAAACCTTATCAAGACTCGGTAAAAAAGTTCCAGAGGATATTTCGTTATCTGGATTTGGCGGCTACAATATTTCTGAAGTCATCCACCCGGCACTGACAACCATCCGCTACAATAATACGGAGACCGGGAAACTGGCAGCAAATACCATCATTAAAATGACAAATGGGGAAGAAGTACCTCAATTGCAGGTTTCGGGCTATTCTTTTATCGAAGGGGAAAGTGTCAAAAACGTGAAAAGGTGATAACGTTTTCAAAAAAGGGTTGCGTAAAATGCAATCCTGTTTTATTATGGGTTTGTGGAACCGGTTCCCACCAAAGGAAGAAAGACTGGTGGGAAGACCGCACTTATTTTTTTACTCTTGATTGGAACCGGTTCCGAAGTGAAAAGGGGAGGAATTAGAATCATGGCTAATTCAAATTTAAAGTCCAAATACCTGCCTACCGTTCAAGAAATACTCCGATTAATAGGCGGAAAAGAAAACCTTCAGGGAGCGGCGCACTGTGCAACAAGACTGCGACTTGTTTTAAAAGATAATTCACTTGCTGATACAAAAGCGATCGGCAATCTTGATCATGTAAAAGGATCGTTCGTTGCCGGCGACCAGCTGCAAATCATCATCGGTGCCGGTACGGTCAATGATGTATACGCTGTCTTTACTGAAGAAGCGGGAATCAAGGAAATGTCCCTTGGCGATGTAAAAGAACAATCTGCACAAAAGCAGAATGCTTTCCAAAGAGGAATCAAAGCTTTATCTGACGTATTCGTCGAAATCATTCCTGGCCTTTTGGCTGCGGCACTTTTGATGGGTGTGACGGGTCTTTTGAGCCAGCAGGGAATCTTCGGTGAACAATCCGTTGTAGAAATGTATCCGGCAATCGCTGGCTTTAACCGATTCATCTCGATTATGTCTACGGGAATCTTTACGATTTTGCCATTGCTGGTTGTTTATTCGGCTACGAAACGCTTTGGCGGCAACCCGGTTTTAGGTCTGGTCCTCGGAGCGATCATGCTTCACCCGGATTTGGCAAATGCCTACCTGGT
The DNA here is from genome assembly GCF_014856545.2 of Mesobacillus jeotgali. Classification (NCBI taxonomy): domain Bacteria; kingdom Bacillati; phylum Bacillota; class Bacilli; order Caryophanales; family Bacillaceae; genus Mesobacillus; species Mesobacillus jeotgali. The sequence goes on from NZ_CP109811.1 coordinate 657,395, forward strand.
TGGTAATGGAACGGTTGAGCCGGAAGTCATTAGCATCTTCGGTCTGAAGGTTTCACTTGTTGCGTTCCAGGGCGGAATCATCATCGCCTTGATGATGGGTCTGGTCGTTGCGAAGCTTGACCAGTTTTTCAGCAGGAAAGTTCCTGACATCATCAAGCTCTTCCTTGCACCATTTTTAACAATCGTCATTGCCGGGTTCCTATTGTTCACAGCAGTCGGTCCACTAGGACGTTTGCTTGCGGATGCCATTACTTCAGGATTGATGTGGTCTGTTGATAACCTTGGCATCGTTGGTTTCATGCTGTTCGCAGGTATCCAGCAGGTCATCGTCATCACTGGTCTTCACCACGTAATCGGTGCGGTCGAAGCGCAGCTGATTGCTGACACAGGCTTTAACTTCATCATGCCGCTGATGTCTGTTGCCCTTATGGGTCAGGGCGGTGCTGTACTTGGATATACCCTGGCTTTATGGAAAAACGAAAAAGCAAGACAGATTGGTGTATCAGCGTTCGCTTCTACTCTATTTGGAATCTCTGAGCCAGCGCTGTTCGGAGTTAGCGTTAAATACAAATTCCCGTTGATCATGGGTATGATTGGTGGCGCTCTTGGCGGTGCATACGTCTATATCACAGGAATCAAGGCCATTGGTTTCGGTGCGACAGCACTTCCGGGCTTTGCGATTGTCGCTGCACAGGGTGGCGGACACGTCAATTATGTGATCGCCAACGTATTGGCGCTTGCAGTCGGCGCGATTCTTACCATTGCTTACTTGAAAGTTAAAAAGCCGAATTTAGACTAAAAAAATATTACCCTGATGAGAGGAAGCAATTCCTCTCATCGCTATTTCAGCGGGAGGGAAAACAACAACATGACAAAATACACAGAACCAAAATATAGAACGATTTTTGATGCAAAGGAAAATGAGCTGGAGCAGCTTAGGGAAAAGTCAGCCAACTCTCCCTGGAAGCCGGCGTTTCATATTCACCCGCAGTACGGGCTGATCAATGATCCGAATGGTCTTGCTTATTTTAATGGTGAGTTTCATGTGTTTTACCAGTGGTATCCGTTCGATGCGATGCACGGAATGAAGCATTGGGCACATGCGAAATCGAAGGACCTTGTGAATTGGGAGCGGCTTCCGGTCGCGCTTGTGCCGGTCGAGGATTATGAATCACATGGTGCCTATTCAGGAGCGTCGCTTGAAGTACATGGAAAGCTGTATATGTATTACACTGGCAATATCAAGTACGGTCCTGTTGAAAGGTCTGCGAACCAGAACCTGGCGATTATGGACAAGCAAGGCAATATCACGAAGTATGAGAACAACCCATTGATTGAAGGAGTCCCTGAAGGCTATACCGGGCATGTCCGCGATCCGAAGGTTTTTGCTCGGGATGGCCGCTATTACATGCTGCTTGGTGCCCAGCGCACGGATTTGACTGGCGCAATCATCGTGTATGAGTCTGACAATGCAATTGACTGGACTTTTAAAGGAGAATTGGATCTAAAGATTGAGTTTCCTGAAGATGTGTATATGCTCGAATGCCCGGACTTTTTCGAACTGAATGGCAAGGACGTCATAGTCGTTTCGCCACAGGGGTTGAAGCCGGAAGGGCATGACTATCATAATATCTATAACGTGATTTACGTGTTAGGTAAGCTGGATCTGGCAAGCATGACGTTTGAAGTGGATCATTATCAGGAACTGGAGAAGGGCTTCGATTTTTACGCGCCCCAGACCTTTGCAGGTAAAAACAATGAGCGTCTGCTGTTCGCCTGGGCTGGAATGGGTGAGATCGATTATCCTTCTGATGGTGAAAAATGGGCACATTGCCTGTCAATCCCACGTGAGCTGGATATTGTGAATGGGAAACTTGTACAGAAGCCTGCCCAGGAACTGAAGCAGTTAAGGAATAGCGCGAAGGCTGGAGAAGTCATTTTGGAGAAGGCTGGCAGTGTTGAAGTCGGGTCAGCAGGTCAATATGAATTGGAGCTTGAATTATCCGATATCGATGCTGACTCTTTTGGTGTGATACTGTTTGCTTCTGAAAATGAAGGACTCGTGCTGGAGTTTGACCGCAGCAGACAGACCGTCTATTTGAACCGGGAAAAATTTGAGGCTGCTTTTGGCGGTGAGTATGGTTTTGTAAGAAGTTCAGAATTGAAAATACATGACAAAGTGAAGGTTCAGGTATTTGCAGACCGCAGTATCGCCGAAGTTTTCATTAACGATGGTGAGGTTGTATTCACAGCGCGTGTTTTCCCTAAGGAAGAATCAAAGGGAATCAAGATTTTCGCAAATGGAAAACTGCGCTGTAAATATGAAAAGCATGAGCTTGCACAGGGAATTTCGTTTTAGGGGTGTGGAGAATGACGAAGCTTTATTCAATTGGTGAAGTATTGATCGATTTTATCCCCCAGCAAAAGGGTGCTGCGCTGAAGGATGTTGTGTCATTCGAACGGGCTCCGGGCGGCGCGCCAGCCAATGTTGCGGCTGCTGTCGCGAAGTATGGGCATGGTGCATCAATGATTACCAAGCTTGGTGAGGACGCATTTGGTGATTTCTTGATAGAGCAGCTGGAGAACGCCGGAGTAGAAACAGACAAAATTCTGCGCACAAAAGAGGCCAATACTGGTCTGGCGTTTGTTTCGCTGAAAGAAAACGGTGAACGCGATTTCTCTTTTTACCGAAAGCCGTCCGCGGATCTGCTGTTTGCTGAAGAAGAAATGAAAGCAGAATGGTTTGGCAAGGGAGATGTGCTCCATTTTTGCTCGGTGGACCTTGTTGAAAGTCCGATGAAGCAAGCGCATAAAAAGGCTATTCGAGCCATGAAAGAAGCAGGAGGGCTGGTCAGCTTTGACCCGAATGTACGCCTGCCACTTTGGGAAAAAGCAGAAGATTGCCGCGCTGCTATACTTGAATTTTTGCCCCTTGCGCATATCGTGAAAATTTCAGATGAGGAACTTGAATTCATCACAGGAATCAGCAATGCTGATGAAGCGATTCAATCTCTTTTTGCAGGAGATGTTCAAGCAGTTGTTTTTACAAAAGGAGCAGATGGCGCAGACCTCTACGTGAAGGGTGCGAATTGGAAATCACTTGGCTATAAGGTCGAAGTCCAGGATACAACAGGAGCGGGCGATGCCTTTATCGGCGGGTTCTTATTTAAACTCCTGGAGGCGGGTGTGACTCCTGATAATCTTGTGGAAGTGCTTGCTGAGAAACAGCTGGACATTCTCCAATTTGCCAATGCGAGCGGCGCACTGACCGCTGCCGGTAAAGGAGCAATTTCAGCACTCCCTGAAAAAAATAAGGTATACAATCTTATAACTAACCAATCAAAGGCCCTGGATTAAGGGCCTTTTCTTCTTGTATATCGTCATTGTAAAAATATACCTCTGTAACCATAGACAGGGAGTACCGATATGACATGTATATGCTGAAAATTTAAAGGGACGGGTGATTATAATGCAGCCAGATTTAAATAGCAGATCTCTTTTTGATGTCTATAAATCGTTATTTAATTTCAATCATGATGGGTGTTTTGCCCTTGATGTGCAAGGGAATTTCATTGCATTCAATGAGGAGGCTGCGGTGATAACAGGTTATTCGGAGGAAGAGGCCCTGGAAATGAACTTCATCACGATGATTCATGATGAGTTCGTGGACGATGCAATCCAGCAATTTAAGCATGTCACATCCGGAGGCCGAATAAAATTTGAAACGGCCATTTTCAAAAAGGGTACGGATGAACGGATTGAACTGCTGATCACGGCTGTTCCGATTACGGTTGGCAAGGAGATTCTGGGCATTGTCGGCTGCGCGCAGGATTTCACTGAAAAAAAAGAGCTGGAGGCTTTATTGAGCGGCCAGAATACTATCCTTAAGATGATGGCAAAGGGAGCTTCCTATCAAGAGGTCCTCGATGAGGTAGTTCTTTTTATTGAGAGTTTTACAGACGGAGCGCAATGTTCCATTCTGATTGCTGACCAAGAGGGAAAGAGGCTATTACATGGTTCCTCGCCGAATTTGCCCCCTGTTTATAATGAGGCAGTTCATGGGATGCCGATTGGTCCCACAGCTGGTTCCTGCGGCACGGCGGCTTTTTTGAGGAAATCGGTGGTGGCAACAGATATTGCGGCCGATCCACTATGGGAGGAATACCGCAGCCTGGCATTATCCTATGATTTAAAAGCCTGCTGGTCATCACCCGTTTTTGATGATGATCAGAGGGTGATTGGTACGTTTGGCCTTTATTATTGCCATACAAGGTCTCCGCGTGAAAAGGATAGGAAAATCATCCAGCAGGCAACCGATCTCGCAAGCCTGGTGATCCAGCATTATCGGGCAAAAGAAAAAATCAATTTCATGGCGTATCATGATGCACTGACAGGACTGGCGAACCGGCGGCTGTTTGATGAGCGGGTTGAAACGGCTTTTACTGGGACAAAAGTGGATGAAGGAGAAAAACTGTGCCTCATGTTTCTTGACCTGGACCGGTTCAAGTATGTCAACGATTCACTAGGTCATTCAATTGGCGACACCTTGCTGGTTTATGTGTCTGACAAGCTTAGTAAAAGCTTGGGAGACGGGGTGTTTTTTTCACGGCAGGGCGGTGACGAGTTTACGATTTTACTAGAGCATACGACGAAAGAGAAAGCTGAAGCCGTGGCCCGCAATATTTTGAAGACATTAGAAGAGCCTTTTGTCATCGATGGAACAGATATTTTCATCACAACGAGCATAGGCATGAGCTTTTATCCTGATGATGGCGAGAAGGTTGACATGTTGCTGAGTAAAGCGGATGTCGCGATGTATCAGGCAAAAAAGCAGGGGCGGAACAACTACCAGATTTACGATGTGATGCTCGATCGAAAGGCACTCGAAAAGCTCCAGATTGAAAACGAGCTCCGCAAAGCACTCGATCGGGACGAATTTGTGCTTCATTATCAGCCGATTGTGAACTTATGCAGCAATGAGATCAAAGGAGCGGAGGCGCTTATCCGCTGGCAGAATGACAGGATTGGTTTTGTATCACCAGATCAGTTCATCCCAATTGCTGAAGAAACGGGGCTAATCATTCCGATTGGAGAATGGGTGCTGAAAACTGCCCTGCTGCAGCTCAAGCAATGGCATGCGGACGGACTGAAAGAGCTGACGGTATCGGTCAACTTATCGATCCGCCAATTTTACCAGCCTAATTTAATCGCGATGGTTAAGGAAACACTTGAATTGACCGGAGTCGAGCCGCGATTCCTGACCATCGAGATCACCGAAAGCATGACGATGGACGTGGAAGCTGCAAGCGTCATCCTGCAGGAGCTGAAGAAGCTTGGTGTGAATATTTCAATCGACGATTTCGGGACAGGCTACAGCTCATTAAGTTACCTGAAAAGATTCCCGATCGATCATTTGAAAATTGACCGTTGCTTTGTGGAGGACATCGCTGATAATAAAAGCGACGAAAACATCGCCACGACCATTATTTTGATGGCGCATAACCTCGGGTTATCCGTTATTGCCGAAGGCGTTGAAACAGAGAGGCAGCTGGGCTTACTAAAGCAGCATCACTGCAACGAAGCACAGGGGTATCATTTCAGCAAACCTGTTTCGGGAGAAGAGTTTAGCAAAATCAAGGTTCCTTCGTGATACGGAGGAGCCTTTTCATTTTTAAAAAATAAATAGTGAAACACCTGGAACCATTTTCCGTCTAATTTTTCAAAGGGGCTGAAAAAAGATGAAAAAATGGTGGTTATATAGCGGTTTGCTGCTCATTTCAATTGCAGCAGTGGCGTTTTATTCTTTTTCCCAGTTCAAAATAATCAATGCGTGGGAAGAGGAGCAGGGTGTCTTGCCAAACAAGGTGTGGCAGCTGCAGTTTTCGGAGAAGATTTCTGAAGAAAGTCTCGTTCCTGAATTGATTTATGTGACGAATGACAAGGGAGAGAAGCTCGATACGAAGCTGGAGCTGGGTGAGGACCAGAAAACCATTTTCATCCATCCTCCGGAAAACGGCTATGATCTTAATGCAAAGGAGTATACCGTTCATTTTAAAAAAGGACTTAAATCTGCGCTCGGCAGGGAGTTGGACTCAGAGCACTCGTGGAAGTTCTTTGTAAAAGAAACACTTCCAACCGTTGGCACACAGGAGAACCTGGCGAGCTATTTTGAAGAAATCATGAAGGAAGAGAAAAAGGCCCGGGGCTGGTTTGGCGGGTTGAAGGAATCTTTCTCCATGAATGACTCGGCGGAGGAGTCAGCGTCAGCCGATAAATCCGGAGGCGGCGGGGATGTTTCAGCAACAAATGTCCAGGTGCAGGGCGTTGACGAAGCGGATATCGTCAAGACAGATGGAAGCAGCATTTTTCAGGCTGAGTATGATAAGGTGAGGGTCATACAGGCTGTGCCCGGAGCAGAGATGAAGGTTTTGTCGACTATTCGTTTTGGGAGGGATTTTTCACCCAGCCAACTGTTCTTGCAAGAAGACCAACTTGTAGTCATTGGCCAACAGTACAATGAGAATTACAGGCGCTATGAAGAAACTGCCAAAGATTCGCTGATTGCTCCGATGATGCAGTCGACAACCATCATTGTATATGATGTGAAAAATCCTGCTGAACCCAAGCAGATTCGTGAAGTCAAAGTGGAGGGTCACTATGTTTCGGCAAGGAAGGTAGAGAATCATGTTTACTTGATTACTCAGCATTATCCCGACTACTGGCTGCTGAAGGAGAGCAGGAAAATTGATATCAGGCCAAAGTTCACCGATACAGCAGACGGTTCAAAGGAAAAAACAGTCCGATATGACGATATTCACTATTTCCCAGAATCCCGCCAGCCGAACTATACAGTGATTGCCGCGCTTGATCTGGACCAGCCGAAAAAGGAAATCTCGATGACGACCTATCTGGGCAGCAGCAACCAGCTTTATATGTCAAAGGAGAACCTCTATCTCGCAGTGGAGAATTACGGGGATATGGATTTGAAAGATCGCGGTGTGATTGCCCCGGACACCGATATCCATAAATTTGCGATCAGAGGGATGGATGTCCAATACCACAGCTCCGCTACCGTGCCGGGAACTGTGCTGAATCAGTTCTCGATGGATGAGCACAAGAGCTATTTCCGGGTGGTTACGACAAAGGGTTATGCATGGGACGAGAAGCGGCCGTCTTCCAACCATTTATATATTCTGGATAAAAATTTGAAGGAAACCGGGAAGATTGAGGAACTGGCGCGCGGTGAGAGAATCTATTCCGCAAGGTTAATGGGTGACCGGATCTATATGGTTACGTTTAAAGAAACAGACCCGCTGTTCGTGTTTGATGCAAGCGACCCGGCCAACCCGAAAGTGCTTGGTGAGCTAAAAATTCCTGGCTTCAGCAATTACTTGCATCCTTATGATGAAAACCATATCATCGGCTTTGGCCAGGATACAAAAATCGTCGCTGAAAAAGGAGCGTCGCAGCCGCGAATCCTGACAGACGGAGTCAAGATTTCCTTGTTCGATGTCAGCGATATGTCCAATCCAAAAGAGAAATTCACTGAAGTCATTGGCGGCCGGGGCACTTACTCACCGTTGAATCACGATCATAAAGCCCTGCTGTTCAATAAAGACAAAGACATTTTTGCCTTCCCGATATCGGTTTACCGGAATAGCGAGAAGAACGATTTTGAATCGATTTTTGAATATCAGGGTGCTTATGTTTACGACATTGATCCGGCGACCGGCATTCACTTGAAATCAAAAATTACCCATATTAACGGCGACATGCCGTATTACGAAGATTGGGAGCACCAAATCCAGCGCCTGCTTTACATCGGAGATACCTTGTACGCCCTGTCGGCGGAAAAAATAACAAGCCATAAAATGGACAGTTATGAGAAGGTTGGGGAGCTGGAATTTTAGAAGTGATGGGCTTTCGTTGAAGACAAGGAAAACCAGCTGAGGGTCATTACGGCTTCCAAAATGTACGTTCAAAATAAAAGTGGAGTCAGGCTGTCAGGTGCAGCCGGTCTCCATTATTTTTTAAGGAACTGTTTCCGGCAAAAATTCACCCCAGTCCCTTCGTATTCTGCAGTACAATTCTCCAGCCATCCGGATCGGCAATCGTTATCCCTGAGCTTTTCCAATATGGATTTTCCGGCTCGGCCTCCGGATACCCCATGTCGTGGAGTCGCCTGGCGATTGCGTCCCGTGCTTCCTTATTCGGGATATAGAAGACTAATAGATTGTCTTCAGTAGGCGCAGGGCAGGGACTGCCATCTTCATGCTGGGTGAATTCAAGGTGATAGCTCAAATCAGGCAGACCGAGCATCACGCCATCATAGCCATCATGCTTTTCAAAGCCGCCAACCACTTCTAGCCCCACACCATCCCGGTAGAATTCAACGACCTTTTCCAATTGATTCGTTGGACGCGCAATCCGGAACTGGACAGCGGGTAGTTTTTCAGACCAAGGTTTCTTCATATTCAGCACCCCGATTCCATACTTTTTGTTTTATTATATATGATGAAAACGACACCTGTGGCAGTCTTTAGTTTTCAGTCTGCTATAATGGGAATTATCAAGGATTTCATATTAGAGGTGTTTTGGATGACTCTGGGACTAATTTTGGTAATCATCATCATCATTGGAGCACTGCTGGCAACATTGTTACTGTCCGGTAAGGGAGACGAGGAGTACAGCAAATCCACGAAAAAAAATACTACGAATCTGTCATTGATTTATATTGTTGTGATTGTTCTATCCTTCCTGGCGGTGGGGATTTATGTTAGGTGGTTTGTGTAGGTGGATTTTACGGCAAAAAAGGTCAGCCCGGATATGAGGGGCTGACCTTTTCCTATTATACGAACAGGCTAAGCAATAAGATAAATCCTAAACCTGCTACTGAAATAATCGTTTCAAGCAGTGTCCAGGTAGCGAATGTTTCTTTCATGCTAAGACCGAAGTATTCTTTGAACATCCAGAAGCCTGCGTCGTTCACGTGGGAAGCGATCAAGCTTCCTGCGCCTGTTGCAAGAACAACTAGGGCAAGGTTCACATCTGTCTGGCCAAGCAATGGAATGACAAGACCAGCTGTTGTCAATGCTGCCACAGTTGCAGATCCAAGTGAGATACGCAGAATAGCTGCGATGATCCATGCAAGCAGGATTGGTGATAGGGAAGTACCATTGAACAGTTCAGCTACATAGTCACCAACGCCGCCGTTGATCAAGACTTGTTTGAAGGCGCCGCCGCCACCGATGATCAAGAGCATCATTCCGATGTGGGAGATAGCAGTCGTACAAGAATCCATCACTGTTTTAATAGGAATGTTACGAGCGATTCCCATTGTGTAAATCGCTACAAGCAGGGAGAGTAACATCGCAGTGCCTGCATCCCCGATGAACTGGATTGCTGCAAGGAAGCCGTTGTTCTCAAATCCCATTGTTTTTTGCAATAAAGAAATGATTGTTGCGATCGACATTAAGATAACTGGTAGTAGTGCTGTGAAAACGCTGATACCGAAACCTGGTGTTTCTTCAAGTTTGAATGTCTTTTGTTCACCTAATGAAGCAATGTTTCCTGTTTTGTTAAAAGATTCTGGGACAAGCTTCTTCGCGATTTTTGTGAAAACGGGTCCAGCAAGGATGACCGTTGGAATTGCAATGATAAAACCATAAAGCAATACTTCACCAATGTTCGCGCCATACTCACCAGCGATTACTGTTGGTCCCGGGTGAGGAGGCAGGAAGCCGTGCGTTACAGACAAAGCAGCAGTCATTGGAATACCAAGATACAAAATGGAAATCTTTAATTCTCTTGAAATCGCAAATACTATTGGAATCAATAATACTAAACCTACTTCGAAGAATAGAGCAACACCGATAATAAATGAAGCAGCAACGACTGCCCATTGGATGTTCTTTTCACCAAATTTGTTCACTAGTGTCATAGCAATTCGCTGGGCGCCGCCGGAATCCGCGATCAATTTACCAAGCATCGCACCAAGACCGAAAATCAGAGCAAGGTGGCCAAGCGTTCCTCCAAGACCAGCTTCAATTGTTTTAACAATTTCATCTAATGGCATACCAAGTGCTAAAGCGACACCAAATGATACGATGATCAAAGAAATGAATGTGTTGAGCTTGAAGCCCATGATCAATAATAATAAGGCTAAGATACCAATTGCTACAATAACCAATGGCATTGTAATTTCCCCCTAAGATGTCTATAGTGCCCGCTAAAGCGGGATGTTGCCTCTGTAAAATAAAGCGCTAACATTTTTGGGCGGGGATCAAGTGTCCCCTTATTGAAGAAAGTGCGATTCGGATAATCTCCTATTTAATCAAACTTCTTTGATAGTTTGCGATTCTTGAATAATCTTGTTCAAGTGCCCGAGATAAGCTGATGAAAATCGGCACGAGCTGCCTGTATTCTTTTGCCGCTTCTTCATTCGGCGTGTGCTTGTGGGTGCTGCCGATCATTTCGGATGCGACTTCAAACGAATTAATTCTGCCAGTTGCATAGAGGCCAAGAATGCAAGCACCAAGGCATGAGCTTTCATAGCTTTCAGGAACCACCACGTCGATGTCGAAAATATCGGACATCATCTGGCGCCAAACATCTGATCTAGCGAAACCGCCTGTAGCCTGAATCCTTGTAACCGGGCTTTCCATTGCTTCGGTAAGCGCTAAAAAGACTGTGTACAGGTTGAAAATGACACCTTCTAAAGCGGCACGAATCATATGCTCTTTTTTATGGGACATCGTCAATCCGAAAAAGGAACCGCGGACATCAGGATTCCATAATGGAGCACGCTCACCCGCAAGGTATGGGTGGAATAACAAACCTTCCGCTCCCGGTCTTACGCGCTCAGCGATTTTCGTTAAAACATTGTAAGGGTCGATTCCCAAACGCTTTGCCGTCTCGACCTCGGATGCTGCGAATTCATCGCGGATCCAGCGAAGGACCATCCCGCCATTATTGACAGGGCCGCCGATTACCCAGTGATTTTCCGTCAGGGCGTAGCAAAAAATGCGTCCTTTTTCATCGGTTTGCGGCTCGTCGATGATTGTGCGGATCGCACCGCTTGTCCCAATCGTAACCGCAATTTCCCCTTTTCCAATCGCATTGACACCGAGGTTGGAAAGAACGCCGTCACTTGCGCCGATGACGAAAGGAGTTTTATGGTCAATTCCGATTTGCTTTGCTAATTCAGGATTGCAATCCGTGAACGTTTTTGTTGTCGGTACAAGCTCGGATAATTGAGTTTTTGCGATTCCCGCAATTTGCAGAGCCTCTTCATCCCATTCCAGCTTTTTAAGGTTCATCATCCCCATCGCTGACGCCAGCGAGTGGTCCACGACATACTGGTCAAAGAACTTTTTAAAGACAAACTCCTTGATGCCAATGTATTTTTTCGCTTTCGCAGCAATTTCAGGCCGCTCGTTCACAATCCAGGCGATCTTGCTTAAAGGAGACATCGGATGGATCGGTGTTCCAGTGCGCTTGTATATTTCGTGTCCATTTAATTCTGTTTTAATTTTATGCGCCCAAGCTTCACTGCGGTTATCCGCCCATGTGATGCAAGGTGTAAGAGGCTCATCATTTTCATCAATGGCAATGACGCTATGCATCGCGCTGCTGAATGAAATGAATGCCAGCTTTTTGTGCTGATTGTGTTTCATGATTTTCGTGACGGCAGTCAGGACCGCCATATAAATTTCTTCAGGATCTTGCTCGGCTGTGGAAATATCCGGTGTATAAAGCGGGTAGCCAATGTTCTCCTGCTGGATGACTTCACCCTTCTCGCTGAAAAGCACAGCCTTGGTACTAGTTGTACCAATGTCGACCCCTAGCATATATTCAGTCACTTTTCTCCACTCCCTTGGAAAGCGTTTGTTGCGATATCCAAAGGTCGTCTACTTTACCTTGAACATCATCAAAATTTTGGTGTAAGGATTTAATCATCAGGTCGCGATTCTTCGTTTTGATGGCTTCAATATAAAGCTCATGATTTTCGATGATGCGGTCGAAGTCCTCGTATTTTTCTTCGATTCTTGCCCGCATCGATAACAAGATGAAAGCTTCCATCACAGGCTTCGTGTTATCCCAGATCATTCTGATGTAGGAATGGTCGATAGCCCGGATGATCGTTTCATGGAAAAGTACATCCTGCAGGCTGAATTCGTCGGCATCTCTGTACTTGATGGCGATTTTCATCATTTCGAGAATTTTGCTCAATTCAACTACTAGGTTGGTTGTATCTATTTTGATAAGTCGTTCAAAAACGAATGATTCAATCAATAAGCGGACATCGTAAATCTCTTCGATATCTTTTTCTGTGAGGCCGATGACCACGGCACCCATTCTTTCCAGGCGGATCAGGTTTTCTGCTGAGAGAATTTTAAGCGCTTCACGAATGGGTGAGCGACTCACGTTAAAATCTGCTGCCAGTTTATTTTCCGATAGGATGGCACCGCTTTCAATTAGTCCCGAAATGATTTGCATCCGCAGTTCACTCGCAACACGGTCACCAGTAGAGGCCTTAGAAAGCCATTTTTGGGGATAAAGAAATTCGCTTTTTTTCGTCATTTCCTCACCTTCCTAGTTAATCAAGTATACTTGTATACAAGTATTATAAAACGAATCTTAAAAATTGCAAGCGTTTTCTATGATGATTATTTTGGCAAATTCTTTTGTAGTTATTCGGGGATGGGGGGATTTTACTGGTGGGAGGAAGTGAAGTATAGGAGGAGTATGTGCCCGTGAAAGAGGAAATCGAGAGAGCACGGTCACAAGAAGGTTGAACTTGTGCCCGTGAAAAAGGAAATCGAGAGAGCACGGTCACAAGAAGGGTGAGCTAGTGCCCGTGAAAGAGGAAATCGAGAGAGCACGGTCACAAGAAGGGTGAGCTAGAGTCAAGTCCTGGTTATTGTGTAAAATCAACGGCAAATGTTCTCAACCAAACCCTTTCATTTTTTTGCGAAGCTTCCATGGTTTCTTTTCTTCATCTCCGGGTAGGGATGTCAAATGGTTTTCAATTTGATATCCCTTCCCGGAGATGTAATCATCCATGATGGAAGTGGAGCTGAAAATGCGCTAATATACCCGACCCATTAAAGATTTCCTCTTTGTGTAGTCTGACACATGGTAATGCATCAGAACGGCACCAACCAAACGGTACGCAGATTGGGAATTAGGGAAAATACGGATCACTCTTTCCCTCCTGCGAACCTCCTGGTTCAGCCGTTCCAATGAGTTGGTGCTTCGGATATGGATACGAATGTTTTCAGGAAAATTCATATATTGTATGGTATCTTCGAAACCTTCATCCAAGATGGCAAGCGCTTTTCCAAACCTTGCCTCATTACTAAAACGGTTCATCAATTCATCTTTGAACCGGCGTACGTCATCAATCGTAACTGCTTCAAATACTCGCTTTATCATCATGCGGATTTCAGCTGAATCCTTTTTGGGCAACTTTTCAATGATATTTCGTTTGAAATGGACATTGCATCTTTGCCAGGCAGCGCCTATAAATTCACGTTGGATGGCTTTCTGCAGTCCTTGGTGGGCATCTGAAATTATAAGTTTGGGTGATTGGAGGCCGCGTGATTTAAGCTGTTGGAAAAAACGGCTCCAGCTTTCAAAACTTTCCGCATGGTCAACACTTAGGCCAAGGATTTCACGTGTATGATTCTCTGTAATGGCTGTCGTAATATAAACAGCTTTAGATACGACTCGATTGTGCTCACGCACCTTTATATACATGGCATCTGCGAAAACGTAAGGGTAGTAGGTAGTATTTAATGGTCGTCCAGCCCATTCATTCACAATAGGATCAAGCTTCTGTGTAAGGGATGAAACAAAGGACTTGGACACATTCTTACCACAGAGTTGTTCCACGATGTTGGTCACTTTCCGCGTCGAAACACCATTGACAACCATCTCCAACATGGAAAGGACCAGGGCCTGATCACACCGGGCATACTTTTCGAAAACGGTGGTTGAGAATTCGCCATTACGCGTCCGTGGAACCTTTAGGGCTATATTTCCGATACTCATCAACAGTTCTCGTTCATAGTAACCGTTCCGGTAGTCACGGCGTTCGACAGCACGTTCATAAGGGGCAGCCTTTAAATAGTCGTCTCTTTCCTTTTCCATAAACTCATTTAATACCAACACAACGGCTGATTTAATGACCATATCAAGGTTGGAATTTACAATGGCTTCTTTTAAAACATCAACATTCAGGTTAAACTGTACTTGAGTCATTTATATTCCTCTTTTCACTTGTTTATCGTGGTTGAAAACAGTGTTGCCAAGAGTGAATAAAATGACTCTTTCTTTTTACACAATTATACGGACTTAATCTGAGCTAGTGCCCGTGAAAGAGGAAATCGATAGAGCACGGTCACAAGAAGGGTGACCTAGTGCCCGTGAAAGAGGAAATCGATAGAGCACGGTCACAAGAAGGGTGAACTAGTGCCCGTGAAAAAGGAAATCGAGAGAGCACGGTCACAAGAAGGGTGAACTAGTGCCCGTGAAAGAGGAAATTTAGAGAACACGGTCACAAGAAGGGTGAACTAGTGCCCGTGAAAGAGGAAATCGAGAGAGCACGGTCACAAGAAGGGTGGACTTGTGCCCGTGAAAAAGGAAATTTAGAGAGCACGGTCACAAGAAGGGTGAACTAGTGCCCGTGAAAAAGGAAATCCCAAGAGCACGGTCACAAAAGATTGGAGCATGAAAAAAAGAGGAGGAATCCCCCTCTTCTTCACATCTTATTACTCGTAAAAAGTAGAGCTGCCCTCCCCTTGAACGAGAAAATTGTGCTTCAAGACTCTTCGGATGGTTTTTGGGGAAAAGATTCCATTCACCCATTCATAAATTATTGATGTGGTTACCTTTTGTTCTGGGAAGAGCAATTGATAGGTTACAATCGTCCGCAAGACAGCAGAATCAATTGTTTCCTTAGAATTACAATGACTACAGTAGAAGTTATAACGGTTGTAACTCTCCATCAACTCCCCGCACTCTCTACAAACAACCCCCTTCCTCAACATACTAAAATCATAACTCGACACTCTTGAGTAAGGTGATTTCTTAATATGCAGGGACAATAGGGCTTCAGCTAATTTGGTATGTTTGGTATTCAGCTTAGATGAGACTCGATTCATATTTTTCATAAAGCGATTCAACTGGTTTGGTAAAATAATGGGTGATTTTAATGGTGCCTGCAGAAGGGCGAATTCAGGGTTAATGAACACGAGGTGAGGATCAAGAGGAATGTAGAAGCCAAGTTCCTTAAGCAGTTGTTTTAATAGTGATTCAGCGCGACTTAGTTGGTGGAGAGGGTTTTTGATTTCTTTGCCGGCGGCAGTCTTAAATTTGTCTCCGTCGAGATAATAGTCTCCTTCAAGATTTTTCACTTCAAAAAGGTGTAGCCGGTCCTGGGTGATCACGAAGGAGTCGATTTGAAAAAGGGTGCCATTCACTTCCAGCAGCAGGTCGTTGATAATGATACTCTCAACTTGGTAACCCTTAAACCAGTGGTCGAATTGCACTTCACCTTCATAGCCTTTTTCCAGTGTTCGCAGGTTTTGCGCATCTTTCTCTTCCAGTTCCATTCTTGGTTTCAGGGCTTGCAACAATTGTAATTCTTCTGGTTTCGTTCTTTCTTTTAATATCATATTCCACTTCCTTTCTTCTTTATTTTAAAAAATGCCCGGAAGAAAAACTGTGAACATTTTCCAACATTTTAGAATCTTGATTTAACTAAAACATTCTGATAGTATTAACCTAATTTCATAAGATCTTATCAGATCGGTGAGGTAGAGGAGCGAATAACAAGAGTAATCCATCGGAGTATGACATCGTTGATGGTGGATGAAAGGGTTGTTTGCCGAAGCGTGGCCAGGGTCAAACTGGTTACTGCTGGGATGCTTCCTAAATAAGGAGCAGACTGTCATGCTTGTTTTTGTGCATGGAGAACTACTGATCGAAATGGAGGATAACGTATATTGTAAAAAGCAATGATAGGTTATTTTCTATCATTGCTTTTTGGCATGCTAGAGCTTTCTGCTATCCCCTTCAATCAAACTCCTTTTGCATACGTCCGTATGCGCACTTCGAACATTTTTCAAGCATGATCTGTCTCACTTTTAACCAAAGGAGAGAATCATCTTGAGAACCATCTACACTAACGGAACGATCTACACATTCAATTCACGCAAACCTATTGTTCAGGCGGTCGTCATCGAACATGGCCGTTTCATCGATATGGGAACTTCAGCTGATATGGTGCTGCAATGGGGCAGCAACGCGCAAATCATCGACCTGGAGGGAAAGACTGCTACTCCAGGCTTGATTGACAGCCACCTTCACTTATCCATCATGGCCGACAGTTTCATAAATTTGGATTTTGTCGGAGTCACTTCCAAGCACCACATGCTCGCTAAAATTCAGGAAAAAGCCAGTCAGCTTAAGCCTGGTGAATGGATTGTCGGCAGCAGCTGGGATGAGAACCTTTTTACCGATGGAGGCATTCCGACGATTGCAGAGCTGGATTATGTTGCTCCAGCAAACCCGTTGTTTTTAACAAGGACGTGCTTGCACGCGACGCTGGTTAACAGCAAGGCGCTGGAAGTTAGTGGCTATCATCCGTCGGTTTCGGTTCCGGATGGCGGAACAGTAGTCCTCGATGAAATAACAAAACAGCCGACCGGCCTGTTTCTCGAGTCAGCGGCGAATCTGGTTAGGGCCTACATCCCTGAGCGCTCGTACGACGACTGGAAAAACGCGATGCGCGAGACAATGCATTTTGCGATGAGCAAGGGGCTGACGAGCGTCCATACGAATGACCCGCTCTATCTTGGCGGCCTTGAAATGACATGGAATATTTTCAATGAGCTGCTGAACGGGGAACAGGTGGGCTTGCGCAGTAACCTGCTGATTAACCATGAGTTTTTACCAAACCTAAAAGAAGCAGGAATGTACACGGGCTATGGCAATGATACTTTGAACATCGGCGCTGTTAAAATTTTTGCTGACGGAGCGTTCGGAAGAAGGACTGCGCTGCTCTCAGAGGAATATAGCGACGCACCGGGCCATTACGGTGATGCGATGTATGACCAGGAGCAGATGTACGAAATCGTCCGTGGTGCAAGAGAATTGGACATGCCGATTGCGGTGCATACAATTGGCGACAAAGCTCTCGAAAATATGCTGGACGTGCTCGACCAATTCCCTGCAGCGGCGTATCGCGACAGGTTGATCCATGCACAGGTTTTACGGGAGGAACTGATTCCTCGCCTGAAATCCCCAAGCCGGATTGCCGATATCCAGCCGCGCTTTATCGCGAGTGATTTCCCATGGGTGCAGGAGCGCCTTGGCGAAAAGCGGATCAAGCTATCGTACGCATGGAAAACGCTGATGGAGGCTGGTGTCATTTGCGCTGGCGGCTCAGACTCTCCGGTTGAGCCGGTGGATCCAATCCTCGGAATCCACGCAGCCGTGACACGCAAAAAGCCGGGTGAAAAACATGAAGGCTATGTGCCAGAACAGAAGCTGTCGATGGTGGAGGCATTCCGCCTGTTCACCGAGCTGGGTGCGTATCCAACAAACGAAGAGACGATAAAAGGGACGATTGCACGCGGCAAACTTGCCGATATGACGGTTTTCTCCGCCAATCCATTTGAAATGGCAGATCCGGATGAACTTTTAGCGATGGACATCGAAATGACGATCATCGGCGGGGAGATTAAGTATCGGAAGAACTAAAAGGGCGGTATTCAAAAGGAGGCTGTTTTCGCAGCTTTTCAAACACCGGATATATGGAAATATCGGGCCGAACACCGCATTCTTGCAGGTTTTTTTCGAACGGGCATTCCTAGAGGTTACGGCTCTTTTCGAAGATGCTTCCAGGGTGTTAAAGCAACAAAGACGGCCTAGCTAAAAAAAGATCAACGAACAGCAGAGGGGAGACAGCATGGATCAAGTGTTATCAAGTTTATCAGCATTTTTATGGGGATTGCCGTTAATCCTCACAATGGTTTTTGTCGGGATTTATTTTACAATCGGAAGCGGCTTCTTTCAGTTCAGGCATTTGCCGCATATCCTGAAGGCAACCTTCAGCAGCATGTTTAAAAAGGAGAAAACAGAGGATGGGAAGAAAGGGGTCATCTCATCCTTTGAGGCGGTGTCGACTGCGATCGGAGGATCCGTTGGTGTCGCAAATATCGGAGGTGTAGCGACAGCCATTGCGGTAGGTGGACCAGGTGCCATCTTTTGGATGTGGATCACCGCCCTGCTTGGGATGATCATCAAGACGGTCGAGGTTACCCTCTCGGTTTATTACCGAAGCACGGATGAAAATGGCGACCCATACGGCGGGCCGACTTATTATATGGAAAGAGGGCTTGGGGAAGAGCGCAATTTTAAATTCTGGATTTTCCCGGCGGTCATCTTCGGATTCGGTATTTTTTCTACATTCTTTATTACGATGCAAAATTACACAATCTCTGAAGCGATCAGCTCTACGTTTGATATCGGGATGATTCCTGCATCAATCATCTTCTCGATTCTTGTCTATTTTGTCGTCTGGGGCGGCATCAAGCATATTGGAAAACTGGCGTCGAAACTTGTTCCGGCAATGGTTTTGTTTTATGTAGTAGCAGGTCTGTTCATTATCATTTCGAATATCACCCAAATGGGCGATGTATTTGCACTGATTTTTGATGGAGCCTTTGGCGGAACAGCTGCGGTTGGCGGCTTTGCCGGTGCAGCGGTGGCCCAGGTCATCCGCATGGGAATGGCCCGTTCGGTCTACAGTAATGAAGCAGGCTGGGGAACTTCTCCGATGATTCACTCGACAGCAAAGGTCGACCATCCGGTAAAACAAGGCATCTGGGGTGCTTTTGAGGTATTTATTGATACGATCATCGTGTCATCGATCACCGCGTTTACGATCATCATCACAGGCGCATGGTCCACAGGCCTGACCGGAGCTGACCTGACGCTCACAGCGTTTGAAACAGGCATCGGTTCATTTGGCCGCATTACGATTGCCCTGTCGATCCTGTTATTCGGCCTGACGACGGTGACAGGCTGGTACTCTTATTACGAAATCGTCCTGCGCCACCTTTTAAAAGGAAAAATAAAGGTGAAAAACAGGATTCTAAAAACCTTCATCTATTTATACCCAATCCCAGGGACATTGATGGTTGTGTACGGAGTCGCGTTCGGCCTGCCGGGACAGACGGTCTGGTATTTTGCGGACATTTCTTCCGCCATCCCAACCTTCATCAACGTCGTCGTCATCCTCATACTCGGCAAGCAATTCTTCGCCCTTTTGAAGGATTACAAAGCCAGGTACCTCGGAATCGGAAAAATCGATCCGGATTTCGCGCTTTTTTATGAGGATAAAGTGGAGAGGGACAAGAAGAAAAAAGCTAGTTGATGTGAAAGCGCTTGGATTTTAATCAAATCCAAGCGTTTTTCTATTTCTGGTTAATTTTCTCTAAAAGGATGTCAAAAGCCCTAAAAGAAATGGAATGAATGCCGAAATAGATAGTAGATAGAATACAGTGCAATTTGCGCTGCTAAGGAGAGCGGAAAATGAAATTCAAAAAGCGATTCAAGGTTAAGCAGGTTAAGCTCAATACGAAGTTCACGGTTCGGAAAAAACTATTTGCTGGCTTCTTCTCTGTATTGGCGCTGCTGGCGTTGGTGGCGGTGATCACCAACTTACAATTCGGCAAGATGAACAGCCAGTACTCAACCTCCATTCATGATCGTATGGAAAAGCTGAATCTGATTGTCGAGATGAAGGATGCCATTATGAGGGAACAGCTGGCACTCCAAAAATATATGGCAAATGGCGATGGTGAAAGCCTGATTGAATTTGAAGGCGCTGTTGAGGATTTTAAGAAAAACTCTAAGAAATATATGAGCACAACAGAATCTGCCGAGGGGAAAAAGGTAGGAGAGAACCTCATTGCAGCAGAGGCAGCATATTACGACGTAGCTTCAGAGGCTTTTATTTTAATAAGAGATGAACAAACGGTCAAGGTCAGACTATTGATGCAAAAAGAAGGGAATCCGCTCATCTTCAGCCTGAATTCTGCTGCTGAGGATGCGATCGAGTATCAGCAGGATGCCCTTGAAGCTACAAGTGAAACGTTATCCGGGGAGGTGCAGAAAGTATCTCTGGTCATCATTGTGATCAGTGCGGCGGCTTTTATCCTTGGAACGGCGATTGCTACCTATATCAGCAGGACCATTTCGAAGCCTGTCCAGCTTGTTTCAACCGCGGTTAAGCAAATGTCCGACGGAAACCTGGCTATTGAGAAAATTAAAGTGAAGAATAAAGATGAGATTGGCCAGCTGGCTTCGGATTTCAATGAAATGGCAGCTAACTTGCGAAACTTAATTTATCAGGTAAGCAGTACATCGGAGCAGGTTGCGGCATCAGCTGAACAAATGATGGCTAGTGCAGACCAGACGAACTCGGCTACGAACCAGGTAGCGACAGCCATCCAGGAAGTGGCAGGCGGTGCAGAGCTCCAAAGCAAGAATACGGAAGAAAGTGCAAAAGCAGTGGGAGAAATGGCGGGAGGAATCCAGAGAGTTGCCGTCACTACATCCACAGTCGCAGAGTCAGCAGCGGATACGACGAAACAGGCAATGCTCGGACATGAATCCTTGGAAAAAGTGATTGAGAAAATGAAAACGATCAATCATACGACAAGTGAAACGAATGCCGTCATCAAGGATTTGGATCGCAAATCGGCTGAGATTGGAAAGATCATTGAGGTCATTACCGGAATCGCTGACCAAACCAACTTGCTCGCACTGAACGCAGCGATTGAAGCCGCAAGAGCCGGCGAGCATGGAAAAGGATTCGCGGTTGTCGCGGATGAAGTCCGAAAGCTTGCTGAGCTCTCAAGACAGTCAGCGAGCCAGATCTCCGGCTTGATTGAAGTGATTCAAAAAGAAACCCACCAGGTCGTTGAAATGATGAACAAAGGAACAGCTGAAATTTCAGAGGGAGCTTTACTGGTAGAAGACACTGGAAAAACATTTGACGAGATTTTAAAGTCGATCGAGAATGTCAGCTCAGAAATCCAGGAAGTCTCCGCCATTTCAGAAGAGATGTCAGCGAGTGTTATGCAGGTGAATGCCTCAATTGACGAGGTGACCAAAATCGCCCGCGGCTCCGTCGCAAGCACAGCAGAAATCGCATCTGCAACAGAAGAGCAGCTGGCTTCGATGGAAGAAGTCGCAGCATCATCCGCATCACTCGCACGGCTTGCAGAGAACCTGAGAGAGATGGTCGCGAAGTTTAAAGTTTAATTAGGGGAGAAGCATATCACGTTGATATGCTTCTTTTTTGTGGCGTATTGTTGACCGAGAAATCAGGTTCTGGCGCCACAAAAATAACGACGAAGCGGTTCACGATTGACTCCCCAGGTGCATTCGCCCAAGCCAAAACCGTGATAAACGCATATAAAATTAGTGAAGACAAAAAGAGAAGAGGGAGGTAAGCCGTATGCATGCATACAGACATCCTTATCGTTCGCAGGATCAAAGATTTATCGGCTGGGGCTTTGGATTGCCGTTTTTAGGTGGTTTGGCTGGTGGATTATTGGGCGGCGCTTTATTTTACCCGCGTCCGTTTTATCCGCCATACCCGCCATTTTACCCGTGCTGCCCGCCTAGATATCCGTTTTATTACTAAATACACCAAACAAAAGGGAGTAAGCCAATCTGGCTTGCTCCCTGTGTTTATTAACTGATATTCGCTTTCTTGACTTGATGCTTATCCATAAACTCGAGGGACAACTCATTGAATTTTTCTGCTTTGTCAATATTGCAGACATGCCCGCAGCGCTCCAGAATCACCAGCTCCGAGCTTTCATCCCCCTGAAGATCTTCTGCTAAATCCCTTACAAACATATGGTCCTCAGCACCTGAGATATAAAGCTTTGGGACATTCCTGCTATTTTCCTGAACATTGCTATAGGTAGTTTTGACATCTCCGGCAAGGGGATACCAGGCAAGGAAGTTTTTCCGTTTCATCTTATAGGCTTCCTGGATGAAAAATTTCCTCGAGCTCTTATGGTTTCCGCGAGGCATCAGGATCCAGGCCAGTATACGGTACAGCCACATAAACGGAATGAAATTCCTTATTAACCAAGCGAATTTGATCAGTGATTTTGCAAATAGGTTCAATTTTGTGATTGCCCCGCCAAGGACTGCTGACCTCACTCGTCCGGGTTGTGTTTGCAGCAGGTGATGGACGATGATCGTGCCCAGCGAAACTCCGACAAAATGAGCCTTGCGAATCGAGAGGTGGTCCAGTGTCGTGAGAATCTCCCTGACAATGGAATCAAAAGAAAACTTTCCCTTATAGGAATCTATGTCAGGCGATTTCCCATGGCCAGGCATGTTGATCGCGACGATATTATACTTTTTAAGGAAAGGTTTTAGCTGCTTGTAAAAAATATTGGAGCTGCCGCCAATTCCGTGCAACAACACGATATACTCTGTGCCTTGACCTTTATATAATCTGTAATCCAGCATTCGATTCTCCTTAGCCGTACTTTGTTGTGTTAATTAATAATACCCTTGATAGCCTTTTCAGTAAACTATTGAGGCAAAAATAACGACAGGTACCATCTGGAAAGGATGATACCTGCCGTGTTAATTTATTACTTTTTGCCCTTTTTGTCGACTTTAATGACCACTGTTGTTAATGGATCAAGAGTTAACTTGCCATTTGAAAGCTTAAAGCCTGATGGCTTGGAAACAGGTGTTTTACCTGCTTCGTCATTGTCGACTAGAACCTTAGCTTTTGAGAAGTCAAGGTCGCCTAATGTCAAGGTACGAGCTGTCATATCAGCGTTTACGAATACATAGTACGTACCGGTCTTATCAGTCGATACATTTTCGTACGCTATCACTAAGTCAGTATCCTTGATTTCAGGTAAATCAAGCAATCTTACATTCTGGTCAACGAGTTCTTTTTCTCCAAGTCGGAAAGCGTTCGTTGATTTTCTCAGCTCAATCAAGCCTTTAGTGTAGGCTTGTGTTGTTGTGTTGACTGAGAATTCCTTCTTGTTTGTTGCTTTTTGCCAGTCGAACATGTTAATCGCATCGGAAGAATCATATGAATCGTGAATGAAGTATCCAAATGATTTTCCTTGCTCATCTTTCAATTCGTGATATTTTTGTTCAGGAACACCTTCACCTTTCCACTGCTTCGTTCTTCCATACTCTTGGCCTGCGTGAAGGAAAGCAGTACCCTGTGATGTCAAGATCAAGGAGTTTCCTAAACGAATGCGTTTGTGGATTTCAAGATTGTTCTCTGGAATTGCCGGATCCTTTTTAATCGACTGTGCAATAACATCGTACAGCGGCAGGTTATCATGTGCCGCGATGTACTGGACCATGTCGCCAGGATCATCATCAGCTGTATTGCCAGGCTGGCCTTTGATGTTGTTGAAAATCGTGTTGATATCACGCGCGCCGCCAGTCAGGAATCGAGGCTCACCTTCTGAACCGAAGCCTGATTTCAATTCGTTACGGATTTCATCAGAGAATACACCGACATCATCTGTTTTATCCATCCAATCCTGGTCAGCACCCATGCCAGCTAGTTCTGGCTCAGCGATGTGGCCTGCGAATGTTCTCCAGCCTTCGCCGATGAACAATGCATCAGGGTTAACGGAAGCTGCTGCGTCATATGCGTTTTGAACAGATGGATAGGTTGCGTCACCCATCATATCGAAGCGCATACCGTCAATCTTGTACTCTTCGAACCAGTATTTCACTGAATCTACCATCAGCTTTTCAGCCATTGTGTGGCTTGTTGCCAGGTTGTTTCCGAAGCCGCCAAGGAAGTTGCCTTGAGCGTCCTGGAACGCATAGTAATCAGGTACGATATCATTCAGCTGGCTGGCTTTTGCCATATGAGTGTAAACAACGTCAAGGACAACACCCATTCCAGCATCATGGATGGCATCGATCATCTGTTTCAATTCTTTTACGCGTAATTCAGGATCCGTTGCATCTTCTGAATATGCGCCATCCGGCGAGAAGTAGCTGTGTGGGTCATAGCCCCAGTTATACTCGTTTCCGCCAGCAGAGTAATCAAGTTCTCTTTGGCCCATCTTCGTTTCATCGCCATAATACCACGCCATGACAGGCAGTAATTGAACGTGTGTTACGCCAAGCTTTTTAATATAATCCAGCTTGTCGACGAAGGCATTGTAAGAACCCCATCTAGCATTCAAATCACCTTCGATTGAAGGGTCAGATGTGAAGTCACGTACGTGCACTTCATAGATTACTGCGTCTTCACGCTTTTCATAGCCTTTGATTTTTGCATGATCAAAATCCTCAGGATCTGTACCGCTCATGTCAACAATTGCTGCTTTACCAACGGTGTCACCATCAGGACCAGCTTCACCCTTCGTATTCACAGTGAACGCTGCCATCGATTTTGCGTAAGGATCAAGAACCTTTTTTGTCACTCCATCATTTGTCACTTCATACTGGTAAAAATAACCCTTAAGATCGGTTACATTCAGGTCGCCAGGAGCAATGTCCGCAGACCAGACACCTTTTTCACCCTTTGTTAACTCAATGCTGCCAATTTGCTCTGCTGCATTGTCTTTATTGAAGAAGTTTGCCACAACCTTGCTTGCTTTCGGAGCCCAAAGCTTTAATGTTGCTGCTCCATTTCTATAAGTGGCACCAAGGTCATCGCCATCGTAAGCGTACATTTCATCGAGCATTCTCCAGCTTGTAGCTGCAGAAACTGTTCTGTCTGCAAATGTTACAGATAATGGAAGTTTGTTTAAATCAAATGAAGCTTTTACTTTTGCAGCAGTTGGGCTTGTGATTTCAGCACTTGTCACTGAAACTTCAGTACCATCTGCATCTTTTATTTCCAGCTTTAATTTTAAATCATCTGCTGTTAAGCCATCTGTCATTGTGAAGCCTAATAGAATCGTATCTTCAGAGATGACTTCTGCAGATGTAAGGCCGGTTGCCTGCTCCCAATATGGAGAGATATAGACATTATCATCGCCCTGTCTGATCCAAACGTGGTTGTATCTGTCCAGAAGGTTGAAGTTTTTATCCCCGCCATCCTTCGCACTATTTGTCCTATTGAGAGTGATCATGCCAATTTCTTTAGCATTTTCCTTTAGCTGAATGTCAACATACGCACCATAACGATCTGTGCCAGAGAAGGATGCAGCTCCTGTTGGCCAGTTCACAGAAGGTGCAGCAACATCGCCCCAGTTCCAGAGCCCAAAGTTTTCATAGTCAGCGTTGTCACGTACATAGTGGACACGAACCGTGTTTTCAGGAAGGTTGACTGGTTCATATGTGTAGACCTTGTCATCGCCTTGCTTAATGAAAATTTCATTAATTTCCGGTAATGTGATTGTAAAGCCTTTGTCTCCGCCGTCTTTGCCAGCATCACCTTTTGTAACGTCCATGACGAGGAAGCCGATGTTCTTTGCGCCATCTGCAAGCTCGACGTCAATGTATGCACCGTAGCTGTCTGCTTTCTCAAACATCGTAGCACCTGTCGGCCAGTTGGCAGAAGGGGAAGCTACATCGTTCCACAGCCATGCGCCATAATTCTGATAGTTGTTGTCGTCACGCTTGTAGTGAATTCGGACATGGTTCGCAGGGATTGGTTCAACAGTGCCGTCGCCATTTCCATCACCATTTCCGTCATCATTGCCATCTTCTATAGGGATGATCGCGCCATTTTCAACCGTTAGTAAAACAGTACCGCCATCTGCTTTAGATGGAATTGTTAATGTCACTTGTCCAGTTGTGGCAGGATACGTTTCACCTGAATAGTGGTCTGTTACCACTGGATTTTCGCCATCAACATTTAATGTTACTTCTTTCGCTGAATCGGAAATGTTCAAACCGACATAGGCTTTATCATTTCCATGATTGCGTGCAAAAAGAAGGTATTGGTCAGAGTCTGAACCAGCGATTGTTGTACGTTCACCTTTTGCGAATACTTCAGAATGATCGCCCCTGAAGTTCAGAATCTTTTTATAGTGTTCAAGGACATCATTGCCTTCAACCTGGTCCCATGCTAGATCATAACGATTATCGTATTGCGGATAATTATTTGCTCCAGATTGTCCAAGTTCTTCACCGTAGTAAATGACTGGCTGGCCTTTAGCAGTAGCCTGCAGGGAAGCAGCCACTTTCAGCTTTCCTTCGTCATTCCCTACAGCATGTAAGAACCCATCTTCATCATGGCTGCCGAGGAACTGTCCAAGTGTAGCAGTGTTATCAATTTTTGCGTTACGGTCAATCAACGCATTGTTCGCTGAATTAAGGTTGCCGTTAATGAAGCTTTTGGCAATATTTTTGAAATCGAAATCAAGTAAGGAGTCCATCATACCTGTTTCAAGGTATCCTTGCTGGTTGTCAGCACTTGCACCCCAAGTCTCACCGATCATCTTATGTTCAGGCATTTTTTCAGTGATAGCATTTTTAAATGCCATCCAAGTAGCATCTTCAACGTGCTTTACAGTGTCCACACGGAAGTAGTCGATTGTGTTGCCTTTTGCTGTTTTCGCTTTATTGATCCAGTCTGTCTGCCATTCAATTATTTGTTGACGTACTTCTGGATCCTCTGTTTTAAAGTCAGGAAGACCTGATAGTTCGCCAACGACTTCATCGGTTCCAACATTTGAACCCTGGCGAAGCAAGCTGCTGTAAGTGCTGCGCTCTGCGTCAGTTGGGTATCCAGCTGGAGGGTTTTCGGCAGAACCATCAATGTCTTTCAAACCATAGCCAGTGTGGTTCAATACCACGTCAACCATGATTTTGATGCCGCGCTCATGAGCAGCATCGATCAGCTCATGGAAATCTTCCATTGTACCAAAGTGAGGGTTCAACTCGCCAAAATTGCTTGCCCAGTAACCGTGGTAAGCATGGTACTGTCCACCTTTATCATCAGTCGCATTGTAGCGGACATCGTATTTAATGTTCTCCACAACCGGGCTAATCCAGATTGTGTTCACACCAAGGTCATCCAGGTAATCTAATTTCTCGGTTATTCCTTTAAAATCGCCGCCCTGATACGTACCGCGATCAGTAGTATCATAGTTTAGGTTGTAAGGATCATTATTAGAGGAATCTCCATCAAAGAATCTGTCTGTCAGCATGAAGTAGATGATTGATTCATCCCAGTCAAAATCATTCTCACCGACGGATTGTCTTGTTTTTACATCCACAGTTGCTGTGCCATTATGTGCATTCCCAAATGAATCAATAACTGTTAGTGGAATTGATTTTGTTCCTGCAGTTACGTTATCGTCGACTGCAATTGTCACTTCTTTTAACGCGGGATCGACTTCAAGAGCATTAGATCCGCCAAGTGAGGATACGTCAGCAGTGATTTTTCTGACTTCAATCCCATCTGTCAGGCCTTCTACACCAACTGTCAACACAGCATTCTGGTTGTAGTCAATCTCATCCGGTTGAACAGAACCGGAAACGGTTAACTCAGTGCTTGTGTGAGTAATCGACGACTTGCCATCGACGGTGTTGTAAGGATCAGTTACTTCATTAGTCGCGCCATCTTTTGTCGTTACGAGGAAAGTATATTCGTTTGTGCCATTTGGAATGTTACTATATGAAGCTATGAATCTTTCATTCTCTGGCTCATAAGTCATTTCGATTGTTTCATTATTGAATTTTAATTCTACTTTTTCAATTGTATTCATTGAATCGTTTGCGAAAAGTTCTTTATCGCGGTAGAAGAAAGTCGCATTTCCATTCTCAACGACTGGAGCGGATCCATCTGGAACGATGCGAATCTGCTCTACACCACTTGTAATGAATGCTTTAGTTATGGAGTCGTTTTGGTTGATGTTAATAAAACGGTCTCCAAATTCCTTTTGTGCAGTATCCCAGTTATAAGTACTGCGAAGAACAAAGCCCATCTGTGCAGTATCAGGTCCTACTGGGATATCAACAACAGCTTTGTTGCCTTCCTTTGTTGAAAAATCAACCTGGCCATCTTGTACTCCTGTATTCCAGGTCCATATATTCCATTCACCAAAATTCTGGTCGTCACGAATGTAAGTAAAGCGAACTTTACGGTCAGTAGATTCTAAGGTTACAGACTCTCCTTCAGCATTAGCCTGCTGTGCAGGTACAAAAGGAAGGCATAAACTCAAAATCATAATTGCTGTCATGAAAATAGAAAAGCTGCGTTTTGTGCTTTTTCTCATGCGAATCTTTTCCTCCCTAAATGAATTAATTTTACAAGACTAGCAGTAGAAAACCTCCTTTTCTTAAACAATGGAATTCTAAGTGAAACCGTTTGCACAATCCGATAAAAAATTTTAAGAAGCCAAATTATGCAAGCGCTTGCAATAAACTTTCCTCTCAATTTTACAATACTTTAATACGGTCAGCAATGATTGGAGAGGAGCCTGAATACATGTAAATAGTTCCAAAAAACTACATGGTTTGATAATTAAATAGACTTAAAGTATTGGTTGGTTGTCAGTTTTTGAAAAATGATCTTGGTAATCTGCTTGAATGTATAGAAAAATGTCGGAATAAATATATATAAAAGATAGAAAATGAATAATAAGACCTATCTTGTATATCTGCTTTTTTGAGTGAAATCATGTATCTTTACGATAGATAGCAAAACGAAAGAGGTATTGGGAAATGAGTAATCTTAACGAGTTATTTCGAAAGAGGATTGGGCTGTCTAGTTCAATTCCTGTCACATTTGCAAGTCTAAATACAATTCTAGAACTAACCGCAGCCACCATCCCCTTCGAAAACCTGTGCACCCTTTCGGGGGATCCAAATGGGTTGAATGAAGGACATTTAGTGGAGAAAATCATTGAGAGAAATGAAGGAGGCCTGTGCTATGACTTGAATGGCATTCTCTATTTGTTTTTAAAAGAGAATGGGCTTGATGTCCAGCTGGTCCGCGGGTCTGTGTACGTTCCGGATTTAAAAGGCTTTAGTCCGACGGGAAGGACACATGCTGCGATTTTACTGAATGACGACGGAAAAAGGTATTTGGTGGATACCGGTTTTGGCGGAAATTTGCCGTTAAGGCCAGTGCCGATGGATGGTACTGAAATCACTTCCCCTAGCGGTGAGTTCCGCGTGAAAAAAGAGGCTAGTGAGTTCGGAGATTACTTCTTGGAAATGAAGCTGAAGTATAAGGATCCTGATTGGAAAATCGGCTACGCCTTTGATTCCAGAGAGCCGGTAGAGAATATCCGCGATTTATCCGAGATGAAGAAGACCATTACGACGCACCCGCACTCTCCATTTAATAAAAAGCCATTGCTGACAAGAGTGACATCGGATGGAAGCATGGTGTTGACGGAAACCAGTTTTACCTCCTGGACGGAAGCCGGGGTTAAGAAAGAGGAAATAGACCCCAAGCGTTTCAAGGAATTGGCGAAAGAATTCTATAATATCGAAGTAAAATGAAACCTTACTATAGTGTAAACCGTTTATATAGTATCAAAAAATGACAGGTGGATGAATGCGATGGACTCAAGGGACTATTTATTGAAAGAACTGGAGCAGATTGAAAATTGGGAGAAGGACCAGAAGGGGCTCTGGTTTTGGGAGCGTCTGACTCGTTTGCCGTTCAAAATGCTTGATCGGTTCACGCCAAAATTCATCCAGGAGAAGGTAGGTTTCCTGCTTGATGAGCTGGGAAGCTATATTCAGACAGGCGGACAATATTTAACAAGCGAGAAGTCTGTGTTTCAATTTTTCGAGAAAAAGACTGGCAGGAGAGTCAGCCAGCTTGCAGATATGGACCGCATTCCGGTGGAAGAAATGAAGCAGGCATCACTTGCACTGGGTGAGCAGCGGAAGAAGGCGGCGGCAATCCAGGGTGCGAGCACGGGGATTGGCGGGATTTTTACGCTGGCGATTGATATTCCTGCGGTGCTGGCCCTCTCGCTAAAAACAATCCAGGATATCGCCATCCTCCATGGCTTCGACCCAAAAGACAAGAAGGAGCGCGTCTTCATCATCAAATGCCTCCAGTTTTCCTCAGCGGATGTCGTCGGAAAGCAGGCCATCTTGAATGAGTTAAGCGATTTTAACAATGAAAATAAATCAAGGGAAGTCATCTCCCAGCTCCAGGGCTGGCGCGAGGTAACTTTGACGTATACAGAATCCTTCGGCTGGAAAAAGCTGCTCCAAATGGTCCCGGTAGCCGGAATCGTATTCGGTGCGTTCGCCAACCGATCGATGGTGAGCGACCTGGCCGAAACCGCCACGATGCTCTATCAGAAGCGACGGATATTGGATAGGCTGGAGAGGGATTTGGTTGAGGAGAAATAAGTAGAATATAAAACTAGAGCCTGAACCCTGGTGGGGTCAGGCTCTAGTTTTAAACACAAGCTTTGCAGACTGTAAAAGATTATACATGGTATACGATAAAACGAAAACAAGGGATGCATCCAATAAGTTCAGCAGCAAACTTTGTGTGCTTTTATCCAAACCGATTGATTCAAACAAGATATCCACCATATCGATAAAAAATATATGAATGGCATATATTCCGAGAGAGTTGCCGCCTATTTTGGTGATCAACAAGTCCTTCCCGAGATTGGGCTTGCTTAAGGTGTAAAGAAACAGAAATAAGGTAAGGAAAATCGTCGAAAAGAAGTATTCGCCATGTTCTGACTCTAATCCCTTCTGAAGCCAGATACCTTCTAAAACCTGTGAAATCGCAAAGAAACAAAACAAGTAAAAATAAGTTCTGGCATCATATTTTCGCCAGGTGTGAACCGACGCAAGCCAGAATCCCAAGACCGTATAAAACAGGCTGATATAAAGGGCAGCCCGGGTTGTGCTCACTGGCAGTTCATCAAATACCGAATAAGACTGTCCGAAGAGGCCAAGGAGATTGAAACAAAATGCGATCACCAAAAGCAGCCTTACTCTATTCAATCTGTAAAAGAGGTATAAAATCATAATGCTCCATACCAGTGAAATCACGAACCACAGCTGATACCCGCTTGTTCCCTGGCCGTAGTAGAGGAGGTTAAGAACAGTCAGGTTTCCTTTGTACTTGGCTAGTTCCACATTAACGTTACCATGAGTCAAAAAAATCCTTATTACATCATAACCAGCATAGAAAACGAGCCAGCTAACATAGATTTTCAGTATTTTTGTTACATATTTTTTGAAGTAAGAAAAGGACTCAGGATTATTCTCCACTTTAAGACTGAACAAATAACCTGAAGCGACAAAGAAAAAAGGAACAGCGAACCTGGAAAGATTATCGAGAACGAAATAACCCAACTGTTCATTGCCGGGGAATGTATGGATGATGACGACCGAAAGAATGGCGAAAAATTTTATAAAATCGATTGCGTAGTTGCGCTGCATAATTGACCTCGAAGATATAAGGATTTGTCCTTCTAGTATTTCCACTATATTCAGCCTTATGAATATAAGAAAGAGTGACTAGGGATAATAGAGAGCAAAAAGGAGGCAAATCAATTGAACTCTGACAAAAAGCAGCAAGGCAAGAAGCAAATGGAACAGGACTTGAAAAACAAAGAGAACAAACAATCTCCAAATCAAACAGACGGCTTCCGCTACGATTATGATGATTCTTCGGACTTGAAATGAAAAGAGGAAAAACCTTTGGCTGGGGGTTTTCCTCTTTTTCTCTTAATTCCACGAAAAACCCTCTGGAATAAAATTACAATGTAGAATGAAACAGAAATAAGCAGAGAATTTCCCGCTATTGTGTATAGAGGTCCCTGATGAAACAGAAATAAGCGGAGATATTCCGGTTACCTGCTAAATAAGTCAAAATCCAACGATCTGGATTAAATAGACGAAAAAACTCCCCTTATTTTGATGAAAATAAGGGGTTTTTCCAATTTAAGCGGAATTTTTCCTTCTATTTTCAAACACTGGAAGTCAACAGCCCATTTTATAGTCCTTTGAATAAAGCTGTGTTAGTGTTTACTGTAGATTAAATATAATTTAATTAGGCTGCCATATAATGACAGCCTAATCGTTTGTTTTGTTTAACGTCCCGGTTACTATAATAGCTACCGCTCTATAAGTTTTTCAGATTCGAAATAACCAGGTTGTCAAACATTTGAATATCTTTTATATAATCGAACCCTAATTTCTCGTATGCATTTAAACTATTGTACATTCTAACGGCCACTGCATTATATTCCGGAATGATAGTACAGGAACATCCAGATGCCCCAAGTATTTGGTAGGAACCTGCTGGTAACTCTGAACCTAATTCATTGTAATCAACAGATACTTCACCATCTTTAACCCACCATAGAAACCCGAATTTCGGAAGTTGATGTGGTAAGGCATTAGGGCTTTGAACCGTAGTAATTAGTTCAAATATTTCTTGTGGCAGTATTGACCTATTTTCAAATATCCCTTTGTTTAAATGTAAATTCCCCCAAAATGCTAATTCTCTGGCACTTACATAAAGATTTCTTTCATCACCTATATTTGAGCCAATTCTTAATGTAGGATAATTCTTTAACGTATCTATATCACAGACTAAATTTTTATTCCCTTCAGTAACCCATCCAGTGTTTGTCCAATTCAAGGGCTTAAACACTCTGTTTGATAGGACTTCATTTACTGTCCTGCCGGTAGCTTTGTATAATATCTTCGCTAATATTTCGGGTCTCTTTCCCTCAATATTAGTTCCTAGATCGAAGACACGGTAAACTGTTTTATTTTCAAATTTTAGACCAGTACATCTTGTTAATAAATGTCTAATTGTTGCCTCTCCAAGGGTGTCTTTATTATATTCATCTAAATAGTCGCTTAATTTATCATCCAGGTTTAATAAGCCTTCATATATAGCTAATGCAATGGCGAATCCAATATAAGTAACTCTAACCGAATATACATTGAATCTTGAATTGCTATTTATCTGTATTGCACCTTGCTCATAATGGTGCCTCCCAGAATACCACTCGTGCACTATTTTATTATCTTTCATAATAACCAATGCAGAACCTGATGCATTCATATCTCTTCTTACTTCTTCTGTATATAAGGTGAGATCTTTAAATGCATCTTTGTTTAAGGTTACATTCATCTCCAAAGCCACTATCCCCTTTATATTGCACTCTTTATGCTTCGTTGAAAAAGCTGCTCTTGTTATATCACGATATTTGATGACCTGAGTGTATTATGTTTCTATATTTGGTATTAGATTTCCTTTAATTATCAAGTCTTTTATGTTGAAGTCAGAACACTTATTCGGATAATTGCGAATATCAATAATGACTATTAACACAGCTTTGAATAAAAAAATGATAGTAAATCACCTTCCCGCGTTGTAAAATAAATTGAAAAATTGAATAGAGTTTAAGATTCGGTTTTGTCATCCATTTTGAATTACAGGAGGAAACAAGGGACATAAAGAATGAATGATGCTTTCGTTTATATATCAATCTAATTTTTGGAAAAATAAATTATTAAGAGGTTGATGAAAGTTGATAATGGATGCTGTTGATTTAACTGTAAAGGAACCAACGATTTTTAATCATATCGGGAACAAAATCAAAACCGACGATCGTGAAATCAACATAATTGCCAGGATGGAAGAACCGCTAATCGTCATTTTGGGAAATGTATTGAGTGACGAGGAATGCGATGAGCTAATGAAGCTGTCCAAGGACAAGCTGCAGCGCTCGAAAATCGGGAATACCCGGGAAGTGGATGAACTGAGGACTAGCAGCAGCACGTTTATTGAAGAAGCTGAAAATGACGTTGTTGCTCGAGTGGAAAAAAGAATTTCGCAAATTATGGGCATTCCGAATGAACATGGAGAAGGCCTGCAAATCTTGAATTATAAAATCGGCCAGGAGTACAAGGCGCATTTTGACTTTTTCTCGTCAAAGGTTAGCAATCCGAGAATTAGTACTCTTGTGATGTACCTGAACGATGTCGAGCAGGGAGGAGAAACATACTTCCCCAAGCTTAATTTTGCTGTATCCCCGCAAAAGGGCATGGCCGTTTATTTTGAATATTTCTATGACAATCAAGACTTGAATGACTTGACCCTGCATGGCGGTGCGCCTGTCGTAATCGGCGACAAATGGGCCGCAACGCAATGGATGAGAAGGAAAAGTATAAAATAGAGAATGAAGAAGTATGCTGAGCATGCTTCTTTTTTTGTTTAGCAAGGCTTGAAAAATTTTTGATAACTTCATGTAGTCATCTTAATCCAACTCCAGCACCTGCTTTTTCCTCTCCTAAAATGTTTAGCATATGCCCAAGGTCTTTCCAGTCCCTATTATTTCGCCTCTCTACCACTTCTGAATCTTACCAACAATTTTATTATTCCGTATAATAGGTTTTCGCTTCAAATTATCGTGGACACCCTCTATAATGATAAAGGTCTTATTAAGGTATTTGTCTGAATATTTATATTAATTTGAAGGAGGGTATTCATGGAAACGACAAATAAAAAAGGTTTTATTTTGCGTTCACTCGATGTGATTGAGCGTGTGGGAAATAAATTGCCTCATCCGGTCACCTTGTTTGCGATTTTCTCCGTGATGGTTATCGTGCTGTCAGCGGTTTTCTCAGCAATGGGTGTAAAAGTGGCAGACCCTATGAATGAAGGGGAATTTTTAACGGTCAAGAACTTGTTAAGCAAGGATGGGATAGCCTATCTATTTGAAAGCGCTGTCACAAACTTCACTGGCTTTGCTCCGCTGGGAACGGTTCTTGTTACGATGCTGGGAATCGGGATTGCGGAACGTACTGGATTGATCAGTGCGGCATTGCGCGGACTTGTTACTTCTGTTCCTAAGCAATTATTGACGGCTGCGCTTGTTTTCGGCGGCGTTATGTCCAGCATGGCAGCTGACGCTGGTTATGTTGTCTTGACACCACTTGGAGCTGTCCTGTTCGCTGGTCTTGGAAGACATCCGCTTGCTGGTTTGGCAGCAGCCTTTGCTGGTGTATCCGGCGGATTCAGTGCGAACCTGCTGCTGACTTCATTAGACCCGCTTTTAGGTGGTTTGACGAAGGATGCTGCGGCTATTTTTGATCCGGC
Source organism: Mesobacillus jeotgali (assembly GCF_014856545.2). Lineage (NCBI taxonomy): Bacteria > Bacillati > Bacillota > Bacilli > Caryophanales > Bacillaceae > Mesobacillus > Mesobacillus jeotgali. Next base: position 692,505 of record NZ_CP109811.1, read on the forward strand.
ATATGCTGAAAACATCAACTATGCGATGAACTACTATTTCATGGTTGTTTCTGTATTCCTGATCACCATTATTGGAACTTTTGTAACGGATAAAATTGTTGAACCTAGACTTGGCACTTTTAAAGGTGATGTGAAGGAAGAGGTTGATTATTTATCTCCTGTTGAGAAAAAAGGTCTTTGGGGAGCTTTGATTTCAATCATCATCACATCAATCGGAATTGCCTTGCTTGTTATCCCTGAATGGGGACCACTTCGCGGCGGGGAAGAGAACATCATCAATGCTCCATTCTTCCACTCGCTGGTGCCTGTTATCCTGATTTTATTCTTTGTACCAGGTTTTGTTTACGGCAAAATCACAAAATCAATCAAGGATGATAAGGATGTAGCGGACCAGCTGTCAGACACAATGGCAACAATGGGGTCTTATATCGTCCTTGCGTTTGTTGCTGCTCAATTCGTTGCTTACTTCAGTGAATCAAAGCTCGGATTGGTACTAGCTGTAAATGGCGCTCAGCTGCTTGAAGACACAGGCTTCAAAGGAATCCCGTTAATCCTGGCGTTCATCGTCATCTCAGGATTCATTAACCTGTTCATCGGCAGCGCATCTGCCAAATGGGCAATCATGGCGCCGGTATTCGTGCCAATCATGATGCAAATCGGTTACACACCTGAGTTCACTCAGCTTGTATACCGTATCGCTGACTCAACGACAAATATCATTTCACCATTGATGCCATACTTCGCAATCGTCATCGCGTTTGCGCAAAAGTACGACAAGAATGTTGGAATCGGTACACTGATTGCAACAATGCTTCCGTACTCAATCGCTCTGACGATTGGCTGGGTGTTGATGCTCATCATCTGGATGCTGACAGGCATCGATATCGGTCCTGGATCTTCCATCTATATGCCTAAATAATTTCGAAGGAACCCTAGCTGCTTTGCTTGGGTTCTTTTTATGAAAAAAAATGCCAAATTTTTCAATTGAATTGTATAATAATAGAACAAATTGAAAGGGAGGTGGCTTCCATGGAACTATGGAATGTTTACGATAAATACAGGCATAAGACGGACCGGATTCATGAAAGAGGGCAGGAGATGAAACCGGGGGATCATCACCTGGTTGTCCATGTCTGGATTGTGAACGATGATGGACAGTATCTGATCCAGAGAAGGCAGCCGTGGAAAATTGGGTTCCCGAATATGTGGGACTGTTCGGCAGCTGGTTCTGCGGTCATGGGCGATGATAGTGAGCAGGCGGCCGTCCGGGAGGCTAAGGAAGAGATTGGAATAGACCTGGACATTGAAAAAGGGGAAGTAATCTTCACAGTGAAATTTTCGCAAGGCTTCGATGATATCTGGCTGGTCAGGCAAAATGTTGGTATTGAAGAGCTGCAGCTGCAGGAAGAGGAAGTGGCTGAAGCGAGATGGGCAAGTGAAGAGGAGATAAGGGAAATGGTTGAGAACGGTGAGTTCATTCCGTTTAACTATTTTGATCAGTTATTTGAAATCGTCAATTCGCCCATCAGCCTGCAAGAAGCGTCACTTGAGGATGCCGAGGAACTTTTAGCTCTGCAAAGAGAAGTATTTATGCCTTTATATGAAAAATATAAGGATCATGAAACCAGCCCGGTAACCCAAACGATGGAGAGATTCTCCGCAAGGTTCAAGCGGGGAGAGTATTATAAAATACTTTTTGAAGGCATGCTTGCGGGCAGTGTTCATGTCTATGAAAAGTCCCCTGGATTGTTGAAGCTGCATATCATCAACATCCTTGAAAAATACCATAATAAAGGAATAGCCCAGGAAGTCATGAAACGGCTGGAGCTCATGTATCCGGAAGCGGAGGCATGGGAGCTTGATACCATCCTGACTGAAGAGCGCAATTGCTACTTGTATGAAAAGATGGGGTATAAACGAACGGGAGAAGATAAAGTCATCAACAAAGACATGACCATTATACGCTATCGGAAAAACTCCGGCTTATCCAAAATAGAAAGCCTATAAATCTTACGCTTATATGAAATCACATTCATGGAAAAAGGCCTGAATCTACATTCAGGCCGCTTAGTTTTTTAATTCCGTAAAATGATAAAGATCAAATAGGCGATATAAACTGCTGCGAGAATGCCGCCCTCCACTTTTGAAATCTTGAATTTTGATCTTGAGAAGATCAGCAGGACTGCTGTCAGAATAATCATCAGCGCGATATCGGTGAAAATTTTATCATTGACCGCGAGTGGCGAGATGGTTGCTGATACCCCCAGCACGAAAAGGATGTTGAAGATATTGCTTCCGACAATATTGCCGAGGGCGATTTCGCTTTCCTTTTTCAGGGCGGCAGTGATGGATGTGATCAATTCAGGCAGGGAGGTCCCAACAGCCACAATCGTCAAACCAACCAATGTCTCGCTCATTCCTAGGGAAAGGGCGATTTTCGTTGCATTATCAACTACCAGGTCACCGCCAAAAATAATCGCAGCCAAGCCGGCAAGCGTAATGAATATATTCTTCCCCAAGGTTCCTTTGCCGGTGACTGCAGCGACATCCGATGCTGGTTCCCGGCTATTCAAGGCAACCTCGATGATGTAATACAGGAAAATCAGAAAGAAAAGGAGAAGGATGATTCCTTCGCTTCTGCCAATTGAATTAATGTTGGCCATCTGGAGAGCAATATCACTGGCGACTGCTGCCAGCGCTACACTTGCCAGTAAAGTAAAGGGAATTTCCTTTCGAATTGTCGTCGTTTCAACCGCAAGTGGATTGATCATGGCAGTGATGCCGACAACCAGGGTGATATTGAAGATATTGCTTCCGATGACGTTCCCAAGAGAAACATCGCTGTTGCCTTCAAGGGCTGCAATGATACTGACTGTCGCTTCGGGTGAACTGGTTCCGAATGCAACGATCGTTAAGCCCACCAATAAAGGCGGGACTCTAAGCATAGTCGCAATCTTAGAGGCTCCCTCAACGAAATAATCCGCCCCCTTTATTAGTAAAGCAAAACCTATTGCCAAAAGAACATAAGTCAAAATAATAGACTCCTCCTTCATAAGCTTCTTGTATAAAAGATACCCTAAAAATGTTTCATTTAAAAATCTTTATTGGTTGACGGCTTTCCCATTTTGACTGCTCCTTACAAAAAAAGACGGCTCTCCATTGGAGTAGCCGCCTTTTGCATAACTGGATTATTTGATTCCCTTCATATATCCCTGAATCTTAGGAGACATGACGAACAGGATGATACCTAATAAGATGGATGCCCCACCGATTGTACCAAAGTAAGCCATCTCTGTTTCAGCAGAGTAGAACTTCACGATCTGTGCGTTAATAGCTTGTGCTGCTGCACTTGCAAGGAACCAGAGGCTCATTGTTTGTGCAGAGAAAGCAGCAGGTGCCAATTTTGTTGTTGCTGACAGACCAACTGGGGAAATCAGCAATTCACCGAATACTACGATCAGGTAGCTTAGTACAAGCCATAATGGGCTGACAAGTGCATCTGAACCTGTGAAGTATCCAGGAATCAGGATGACAAGGAATGAAAGGCCGGCAAACATCAATGAGAATGAGAACTTCTTAGGAATTGATGGCTGACGGTCGCCCAGCTTCACCCAGAACCCAGCAAAGATTGGTGCAAAGATAATAATGAATAATGGGTTCAGTGACTGGAACCATGCTGGAGAAATAGAGATTCCAGCAAATTCTAATTGCGTACGCTTGTCAGCATAGTTTGCAAGGATGGTTGAGCCTTGCTCCTGGATTGCCCAGAACATAACTGCTGCAAGGAACAACGGGATGTATGCAAGTACGCGTGAACGTTCAACATCTGTAGTTTTAGGGCTGCGGTACATGATGATGAAGTACACAGTAGGAATTAATATACCAAGAATAGTAACAAGATTTATAAAGCTTTCGAATGTTAAAAGTCCAGCAGGAATTAAAATAGCACTTAAAATACCAATTGCGACAGCCGCAATAGCAAAGATTGTGAAAGTTTTCTTCTTTTCAGAAGGTGAAAGCGGGTTAGGTACAGCTGTACCAGCAAGACCAAGATTCTTTTTCTTTGTAAGAACAAAAACAACTAATCCAATGAACATGCCGATTGCGGCAATTGCAAAGCCGTAATGGAAGTTGTAAGCCTCAGAAACTGCTCCAACAATTAGTGGCGCAAGGAATGCACCTGCGTTGATACCCATATAGAAGATAGTGAAACCAGCATCGCGACGAGCATCATTTTCGCTGTACATTTCACCAACGACAGTGGATACGTTTGGCTTCAAAAGACCTGTTCCGATTACGATCAGGATCATCGACACGAAGAACATTGAGATGCTTCCAGGAATCGCAAGCGCGATATGGCCCAGCATAATCAGGACTCCACCGTAGAATACAGCTTTTGATGTACCGAAAATACGGTCAGCCAGCCATCCGCCGATGACACCTGACATATAAACGAGTGAGCCGTAAATGGACATGATGGAAAGTGCTAATGTTTCATCAAGGCCTAGGCCGCCTTTTGATACTTCGTAATACATGTAGAATACAAGGATCGCTCTCATTCCATAGTAAGAGAAACGTTCCCAGAACTCTGTGAAGAAAAGTGTGAAAAGACCCTTAGGATGTCCGAAGAATCCTGAATTGTCAAAAACAATATCAGGAAGGTATCTGATTGATTGTTGATATATAAGGGTTTTTTGGCGTTTTTTTATCTAAAAGAAAGTGTATTAAAAATTATTCAATTAATGAAAATATATTAAATAATCAGGTAAATAAGTAAAAATATACCATGCAGCACCAGGCCGTACTTACCCGCTTTTCCCAAATGGCAAACCAAGAATTAGGATGATTATTTATTAGACTTCGGGGTATTCAAAGAATAACGGTATTCAATCTGGTAAAAAAGGAGGGAAAACAATGAAGAATAAATACGGCAGATTTGGCTTGATGGTGCTGACTTCCACAATTATCATGTTTTTTCTGATGTACTTGAATGCATATAGTATCGATCATGTATTCTTCAGCGAAACAAGACTTTATATGGCCTTGATCATGGGCGGTGTAATGGCCATAGTCATGCTATCTTTCATGCTTAAAATGTATACTAATAAAAAAGTCAATATAGGTATTTATGCGGGAAGTGTTTTATTGATTGCGGTTTCACTGTTCCTGGTTCGAAGCCAGACAACAGTTGATGATACATCATGGATGAAAGCGATGATCCCGCATCACTCGATTGCGATTTTAACAAGCGAGCGTGCCGAAATTGAGGATCCACGCGTGAAAAAACTTGCAGACGAAATTATCAAGGCACAGCGTAAAGAGATCGGCGAAATGAAGACTTTGATTAAGGACCTTGAAGAGAAGGAAGACTAACTGGAACTTTCAAAAGAGACTAGTCCATTATCTGGATTAGTCTCTTTTCTTTTATCTATAAAGGAAAACTTACCGGTGGTGAAGAATTATCGTGAGAGATGATATTTAGGAGTGTTTAAAATGAAGACCAAACTAATTTTAGTAGAGGGACTCCCTGGATCGGGAAAGTCGACAACCGCGGGGCTGATTCATGAAATTCTTACCGAGAATCATGTATCCGCTGAGATTTACATGGAAGGGAACCTTGACCATCCAGCAGATTATGAGGGGGTTGCTTATTTTACGGAAGAAGAGTTTGAAGATCTTCTTAAAGAGAGCGGAAGTCTCTGCGAGGTTTTTCAGGATTGGATAATCGTAAAGAGGGGGCGGCGGCTGCTCCCGTATATGAAAATTAAAATTGAACTAGGCAGTGATTTTCCGGACGAATTGTTTGCCGCTATCTCCAAGAAAGATGTATATGAACTTACACTTGAGGAAAATATGGCGGTCATTTCGGAAAGCTGGGAAGAATTTGCAAGACAAGCAGCTTCGGAAAAGAAAGTCTATATTTTTGAGTGCTGTTTTATTCAAAACCCTGTAACTGTTGGCATGGTGAAGTATGGAGCTTCTGAAGAAAGAACGCTTGAATATGTAAATAGACTGGCTGAGGCTGTAAAATCTTTAAATCCAATGCTTGTCTATGTGAAGCAGGATGACTTGGAGAAATCTTTCCGCAAAGCAGTTACCGAACGGCCTGATGAATGGTTTAATGGATTTGTCTCCTATTATACTTCTCAAGGATACGGGCTCGTAAATGGACTAAGTGAATTGGAAGGCACAATTGATATCCTGCAAGCAAGGCAGGAACTCGAGTATGAAATTCTTGAACAACTGCCCATTACTACATATATCCTGAATAATTCGCGATTTGACATTAGCAAGCATCGGGAAAACCTAAAAGAAGTTTTAAAGTAGATGCCAATAGAGTAAAGAAAGATAGTGCCGAAAAATTAATGAATGCTGCAAGTTTCGCAGCATTTTTTTATTGGCCTGAAAATTCCATCAAAACAGTTCACCAATGAAATCAAGCATAACCAAAGAGGAATTTAAATATTTTTAGAGAAAGTAGATAAAAAAATAGATGGTGGTGAGGGCGATGGAGGGTTTCAATTACAAGCACTATGACGGGCTGGGTCTTGCAGAGTTGGTAAGAAAGAATGAGGTTAAGCCAATTGAATTGATTGAGGAAGCAATCCGTTTAACAGATTCGTTGAATCCGAGAATGAATGCTGTCATCAACAAGATGTACGAGCAGGCAAGGAAGACAGCGGGTCAGCAGTTGGCTGGTCCATTTGCGGGAGTTCCGATGTTTCTCAAAGATATCTCGCAGGAAATTGAAGGACAACCAATTACGGCAGGGTCCAGGGCGTTCCTAAATTATCGGGCTAAAACAGATTCGGAGTATGCTAGACGTCTGAGACAAGCCGGAGTGGTTTTCCTTGGGCAGACGAATGTGCCGGAGTTCGCACTGGTCGCGGTGACGGAGCCTGTTCATTATGGTCCAACCAGGAATCCCTGGAATCTAAACCTTACACCGGGTGGATCAAGCGGCGGTTCGGCAGCAGCTGTGTCCTCGGGAATCATTCCAATCGCCGGTGCCAATGATGGCGGCGGTTCGATTCGGATTCCGGCTGCCTACTGCGGGTTGTTCGGCCTTAAGCCTACCCGCGGCCGTACACCGGTCGGCCCGTATTATGGACGTGCATGGCAGGGAGCCTCTGCGGAACATGTATTGACGCGTTCGGTCAGGGACAGTGCAGCTATGCTAGACGTCCTGCATGGCCCTGAGAGGTCAGGTGCATTTTCCGCCCCGTCATTTGAAGGAAGCTACCAGGCGGCGGCAGAAACTCCTCTTGGAAAAAAGCTGAGGATTGCATTTTCGGTAAAATCCCCGATTGGAACAGAGGTTGATGCTGATTGCAGGGAGGGTGTCCTGAAAACGGTTCGGCTGCTTGAATCGATGGGACACCAGGTTGAAGAAATGGATGCTCCGGTGGATGGCGATAAAATCGCGAAAAGCTATTTGACAATGTATTTTGGTGAAACAGCTGCTCTTTTAGCATCTTTAGAGGAAGTGCTTGGGCGGAAGGCGACTGCTTCTGATGTGGAGCCGACGACCTGGCTGCTCGGCCTGCTTGGCAAGGCGACGTCAGCAGAAGAATTTGTTTTAAGTCTAAGAGAGTGGGATCGAGCGGCCCTGCAGATGGAAACCTTCCATGAAACCTATGATTTTTACATTACGCCGACAACCGCTTATCCGCCAGCGAAAATAGGGGAACTTGAGCCATCCTCGTCTGAAAAGTTCCTGATAAGTACTGTCGGTAAGCTGGGGCTCGGCGGCGTTTTAAAGAAAGCGGGAATTGTGGACCAAATCGCACAAAAAAATCTTGCGCGCACTCCATTCACCCAGCTCGCCAATCTTACGGGCCAGCCGGCAATGTCTCTGCCGCTGCACCAAACAAAAGATGGTTTGCCAGTCGGTGCTCAAGTGATGGCAGCAAGAGGAAGAGAGGACCTGCTTTTCCAACTGGCAGGGGAGCTCGAACAATCAGAATTCTGGCAGGATGTCACGAAGAATCCCCTATTCTAAGTTTAATCAAACGTTTGATTAAAAAGTGTCAAACCCTTGCTATTCCTGAAAAAGAGGCAGCTGCGCCTGCCTCTTTTTAACATATAACAATAATCCTGTAAGGCGTAGTCTGTGCCGGAATGCTGAAAGTGGATGGACCATAAACGACAATCAAATTCCTGTTTACAATACTTTTTGTAAACCTCTGGCCATTTTCCAATAAGATTGGTGTTCCAGGTGAAAGATTAAGCTTCAGCATACCATCACTGCTGACGAGCTGCCTATTGAAAAAATCAACCTTAACATTCTGGCCAGAGGTTTCTTTGACCATGATAAGGGCCCGGTATTGTGGCGGATAGATCAGCGGGACAGGTGCGTCGGCGTCATAATAGCCTGTCACCCGGTCGCCAACCCCTACCATTGCCTGGTCGACGAAATAGGTTTTTGGTTCGACCACGAAATTGACTTGCCTCCCGCTTCCGTCATTGACAGACATTAATTTATAACAGCCTTCATTTTCGCCTGATGGCGTGATCGAAAAGTCGCTTATCATCGTTACGGTTCCGCTGAAAGATTGATACTTGACCACTCAATTTCCCCCATTCACTGTATTCCTGCCCATATTTTATTCGTTCTGGTCAAAAGCGTGCTTGTTAGCAATTTGCCTGAGCGGGTAAAACAAGCTAAAAAAGGAATGGTTTAGTTGCCTTTCAATTATGACCTTGATTTTGATAAGATTGATTTCCGTGAGCAGCCTGAACTTTATCGAGTAGGCAGGGGAGAACAGGGTGTATTGCTGGTGGAGCCCTATAAAAGTGAAATCCTGCCACACTGGCGATTCAAGACACCGGACATTGCCAGGGAGTCTTCCGAAAAAATCTATGAGATGTTCCTAGATTATAAAGAGAAGAAGGATTTTGTCGGCATGGATATGGCGAGGAAGTTCCTGCAGATGGGCTACACCCGTGCTCGCAGGTATACGAATTATAAAGGTGGAAGGAAATATGATGAAGACGGCAAAGTGAAGAAACGCCTGAACGATCCGGTGAAGGCTGAATCTGCCGCTATTTTTATGGAAAAGTGGAAACAGGCCAGAACCGATCAAGAGTATCTTGAGATGAAAAAGGAACACCAAAGGAAATATGGATAAAAAGAGCCCCTGATGAACTGGATTGCATCAGGGGCTTTGCTTTATTTTACGGGAATGACTGCTTCATTTAAAGCCCCTTCAAGTTCCAAAGTAAAGGCTTCAGTATGCTGTTCACTCCAGCTGAATTGGTCACGCATGAAGTTAATAACATTTTCCTTGAAGTTATGCACAAGGTGGATATCAAATAAAATCGCTCCTGTACGTCTGTTGAAGAAGTCGACCGGTGTGGCTGCTGCTTCATAATGGATTCCGTAAACTAACTTTGCGAACAATTCCAATGGCAGGCCGTATTGATCTGCTTCTTGCTTGTGGTCAGATGCAAGCTGGAACACAATCGGGGTGTTCGAACCATATTGGCAGGCAAGACGACGGGCTTCTTCTTTTGTGAACCCAGCTTTCACGCCTTCTTCAAGCTGTTTTTCCACAAAAGAGTCAAGGTTTGCAGAACCGCCGACATCTCCACCTGAAATCGGCAGGTTCTTCGTCTGGCAGCCAGGGAAGCTGAGTCCATCTTCTTTAGCGAATTTCTCGGCAAGAAGGTCGACAATCGTTTCCGCCATTTTACGGTAGCCAGTCAGTTTCCCGCCGGCGATGGTGATTAGTTTTGATTCAGACTCCCAGATTTCATCTTTCCTGGAGATTTCAGAAGGTGCTTTCCCTTCCTCATGAATTAGCGGCCTTATGCCTGCCCAGCTGGATTCTACATCTTTTTCTGTGACATTGACGTCCGGGAACATATAATGAATCGCTTTAAGCAGATAGCTTCTGTCTTCCTCCGTCATGCCCGGATTGATTGGATCTTCATTGTAAAAAGTATCGGTCGTGCCGACATAGGTTTTGCCGTCGCGCGGAATCGCGAAGACCATCCTGCCGTCAGGAGTATCGAAATAAATCGCCTGCATGAGCGGGAAGCGTGATTGATCGATCACGATATGGACACCTTTTGAAAGCTTCAGGGTTTTTCCTTTTTTCGAATCATCCATCTCACGGATGCCATCAACCCAAGGGCCAGTTGCATTGACCACTTTTTTTGCATGGACCACGTATTCCTCACCTGTTAAAAGATCCTGTACAAGGGCTCCTGAAACAATTCCATTTTTATAAATAAGGTTTTTAACTTTAGAATAGTTCAATGGCGTTGCGCCTTTATCCACAGCCTGTTTCATGACCTCGATGGTCAGGCGGGCGTCATCGGTGCGGTATTCCACATAATAGCCGCCACCCTTCAATCCGTCTTTTTTCACAAGCGGTTCCTTTGCCAATGTTTCAGCTGCGCTGAACATTTTCCGGCGCTCCGATGGTTTGACGCCTGCTAAAAAGTCATACACCCTCAGGCCGATGGAGGTACTGAAGCTGCCGAATGTTCCGCCTTTATGGAAGGGGAGAAGCATCCATTCCGGTGTCGTGACATGCGGGCCATTTTCATACACAATCGCTCGTTCCTTGCCGACTTCAGCCACCATTTTCACTTCAAATTGTTTTAGATAACGCAGACCGCCATGGACCAGCTTGGTAGAACGGCTTGAAGTGCCTGCCGCAAAATCCTGCATTTCCAATAAGGCGATTTTCATTCCTCTTGTTGCAGCATCCGCTGCGATCCCGGCACCGGTAATGCCGCCGCCAATGACAAGTACATCAAATGTCTCGTTTTTAAGCTGCGATACTATATTTTTACGATCGAGATTTGAAAATCTCATACGATACGCCTCCTAGATAATGAAAAAAGGAGAGACCACAAACAACATTATCGCCAAAAGCGGAAATGTTATCGTGGTCTCTCCAGTTCTCCTACCCGATTTATTAACTTGTAATCATTATATCACAGAGACTTGGGATTTTCATGTGTCTGATTCTTGAAATTGCTTAATTTCCCATAATTCCCTTTTCGATGTAGTGATCGCTGCAGCGCCAGCTTCGAGGGCGTTTTCTACTTCCTCAGAGGTCCTGATCAGGCCGCCTGCAAAAATCGGGATGTTCACTCGTTCCTTGACTTCCTTGATCATCCATGGCATCGCTCCCGGTAAAACTTCAATATAATCAGGGCGTGTTTTCTCAATGAGTTTATAGCTTTTTTCGAGTGCATGGGAATCAATAAGGAATACTCTTTGCACAGCGAGCACGCCTTTTTGCTTCGCTTTTAAAATGACACTCGACTTTGTGGAAATCAGGCCATACGGTTTGTATTCCTGGCATAGATATTCGGTCGAATAATCATCACTTTTCAACCCCTGAATCATATCCACATGATAGATCATTTTTTTGCCATAGCGCTTGGCCATCGCATTGATATTTTTCAATTGAGCGATATGTACTTCCAGAATGACGCCAATTTCAAAAGGGCTTTCGAGAAACTGCTCAAACTCCTTCATATTCGAAGAGGCAGGCAAGATTTTTTGATTCAAAAGAATCCCATCCTTAAGTTAGATTATCCATTATCTTAACATGAGAGGCTGGTTTTTTCTATGGCGCAGAGGGAGCGAGCATATTCAAAATTGTCGAAGAACATCAAGGCTAGTACGATAGTAACAAAGATAAATATCAAATGACGATGAGGAGATCACATGCAGATTAGAATGGAAAAGAAGAGCACACAGGTTTTTGAGCAAGACGCCGTCCTGGCAGCCATCGAAAGGTCATTGGCCATGATCGAGTTTGATTCCGATGGAAAAGTGCTCTGGGCGAATGAGAATTTTGCGGAGACAATGGGCTATGTAGTGGAAGAAATGCCAGGACTATTGCATAAACAGTTTTGTACAGCAGAGTTCGCAGGAAGCAAAACCTATACAGAATTATGGAGAAACCTGCGCAACGGAAAAAGCTTTCAGGAAAAAATACAGCGAGTCACGAAGAGGGGCAAACTCCTCTGGCTTGAGGCTACCTATACACCGGTTTACGATTCCTTTGGCAGAGTTGCAGGTGTGGTCAAGGTGGCTACTGACATAACTGAGCGTGAATTGACTGCGACAAGACTTGCACAGCAGCTTCAGCAAATGTCAGAAGACCTGAGCGAACGGGCGGAAATGGGCATTACAAGAAGTGAAGAAGCAGCCATGGCGGCCAGCAAGCTTGTTGAGGAGTCAAAAGAAAATTCCGAAATTCTTGTATCGCTCCAATCACAGGCCAAATCGATCGGCAGCATCGTTCAGACTATCCGCGAAATTGCTGCACAAACCAACCTGCTTGCCCTGAACGCAGCCATTGAAGCCGCAAGAGCCGGGGAACATGGAAGAGGCTTTAATGTCGTTGCAGGCGAAGTCAGGAAGCTCGCCACACGTGTCCAGCATTCGATCCAGGAAGTCAATGAACACATCGAAGGAATAGCAGGTGAAATCACCAAAATCAACGAAGCCACCCTGCGTTCGCAAAATGGAATCACCAACAACCAGACACTCAATGAACAAGCGGTAGCTGCCTTCAAAGAAATCGGCAGTGCTGCCCGCGAATTGGACCAGCAGGCAAAGACATTCAAGGACATATTGTAAAGGAACACGGACACCGCCAATAATGGCGGTGTTTCTTTGTGGTAAAGCAGGAAACAAAAGCGTCTGCATTACCCGAAAAAGAGTTGAAAGAGGGAAAACGGTAAAAGAAAAGCCTCTGCATTACCCGAAAAAGAGTTGAAAGAGGGAAAACGGTAAAAGAAAAGCCTCTGCATTGCCCGAAAAAGAGTTGCAAGAGGAAAAACGGTAAAAGCAGAAGCCACTTTCTTACGCCGGCAAACGATTAAATCACATACGACGCAAAACCTAGCTGTTCCCAGCAACTTTTCTCCTATATTTCTCGTCACATTAGTGCAAGGGGAAGCATTATTTGTTGTAATGCTTAATTTATGGTATATTTTAAGAACTTCAAACCCCTATATTCTCCATCTAATTTCTTCACTATTCTTTATTAAGAGATATGATTCCCATGGAATTTATAAATACATTTGTACAAAAGAAACAGGAGTTGAACTATGGAAACGAAATTGAAAAAGGATCTTAAGATTTTCGCTTTGGGCGGTCTTGGTGAGATCGGAAAAAATACGTATGTAATCGAATACAAAAACGAAATGGTGCTGGTGGACTGCGGAATCAAGTTTCCGGATAATGAGTTATTTGGGATTGATTATGTGCTTGCGGATTACACCTATTTGAAGCAAAACCAGGACAAGCTGGTCGGGATTTTCGTCACTCACGGCCATGAAGACCATATTGGCGGTCTGCCGTTTTTGCTGCAGGATGTAAAGGCGCCGATTTATGGAGGCGATTTTGCAGTTGAGCTGATTAAGTCCAAGCTACAGGAGCACAAGATTAAGGGTGTGAAATTCCACCAAATCAACAATGATACAGTTGTGGAATTCCAGAATATCAAGGTGCGCTTTTTCAGGACGACGCACAGTATCGCCGATTCATTCGGCGTTGTGGTGACGACTCCGGAAGGAAATATTGTCCACACTGGTGACTTCAAATTTGACCTGACGCCGGTTGGCGCGGGCACTGATTTCCAGAAAATCGCTGAAATCAGCAGTGAAGGAGTGCTATGTCTGTTATCTGACAGCACGAACAGTGAGCAGCCAGGTTTTTCGGTATCTGAAAGACGAGTTGGGGAAGCAATCGAGGATATTTTCCAGACAGTGGATGGCCGCGTCATTTTCGCAACCTTTGCATCAAATATTGACCGGGTACAGCAGGTTGTGAAGTCATCCCTTAAGTATAATCGAAAAATAGCTATTGTTGGCCGAAGCATGGAGAAGACGTTTGAGATCGGTCGCAGGCTGGGTTATATCACGGCGCCGGATGAGGCATTCGTCAGCATCAATGAAATTGGGCAGGTTCCAAGCCATCAGCTAACAATCATCTGTACGGGAAGCCAAGGTGAGCCGATGGCAGCCCTTGCGCGGATTGCGAATGGTACGCACAGACAAATCTCCGTCATACCTGGAGATACGATTGTCTTTTCATCATCACCGATTCCTGGCAACACAATCAGCGTAAACCGCGTGATTGATAAGCTGCACCGAATCGGGGCGGATGTCATCCATCATAAAATCAGTGAGGTCCATACTTCAGGACATGGCAAGCAGGAAGAGCAGAAGCTGATGATCAAGCTGCTCAATCCTAAGTTTTTCATTCCGATTCATGGTGAATATCGTATGCTGGACCAGCATGTCAAATTAGCTGAGCAATGCGGAATTCCTCGTGAAAACTCCTTTATTTTAGATAACGGAGATGTCCTGGAACTGTCTGCTGATGGTGGCCAGCTTGGCGGAAAAGTGCCAGCACAGCCAGTATATGTCGATGGCAGCGGTATTGGGGATATTGGACATATCGTGTTAAAAGACAGAAGAGTGCTCTCCCAGGACGGCCTTGTGATCGTCACCATGATGATCGATCGCGAGAAGAAGCAGCTTGTCAACAAGCCGACAGTTGTAACAAGAGGCTTCGTTTACGTCAGGGAATCAGGCGACTTAATGAAAAATGTAGAAGAACTGATTAAGGATAAAATTGTAACGGAATTGGCTGGAGGCACGAAGGACTGGTCAAGCATCAAGAAGGCGGTCATTGACGTCGTCAACCCATTCCTATACAGCCAGACAGGCAGAAGACCAATGATATTGCCGATCATAATGGAAGTCTAAAACGAGAACGCTCCTTTATGGGGCGTTTTTTTGTATCTAATGATTATTGTTCAAACAAAAAACCCCGCTGATCAATCAGCGGGGTCGCAGTCATTTATTCCTCATCTTTTTCATAAAAACGAAGCAAATCTCCGTAAATAATCTGGTCTGAGTAGCTCAGTTCGTTCTTGGCATGCTCGATATAAGGTTCACAGCTTGCACCGTCTGTCGGCTCTCCTGTGGCTTTATCGTAGCAGACGCCTTTCGTGTAGACTACATCTTCGGTAATGAAGCTTCCGTCTCTTAGGACAACAAAGTTATCCTGCTTTTCAGAGAACATGTCTGCACCAAACTGGATATCTTGTTTTGTATCAATTCCAGCAAGATTCAGCAATGTTGGGCGAAGGTCGATTTGACCAGTTACAGTTGAAATGGTCTTGCCTTCGTGACCCGGAATGTGAATGATCATTGGCACACGCTGAAGCTGTGTTGATACAAACGGTGTGATTTCCTTGCCAAGGTACTGCTCCATTGCCTTGTTATGGTTCTCAGAAATACCGTAGTGATCACCGTAGATGACGATGATTGAATCCTCGTAAAGTCCCTCAGCCTTTAAATCCTCGATGAAAAGCTTGAATGCTTCATCCGTATAACGGACAGTTGGGAAGTAACGGTTCAAGGTACCGCTGTTTGAGTCATATTCATCGATGAATTTATCTTCTTCATCCAATTCGAATGGGAAGTGGTTTGTCAGCGTGATGAACTTCGCAAAGAACGGTTTAGGCATTGCTTTTAAATGTTCAACTGACTGGTCAAAGAACTCGATGTCCTTCATACCCCAGCCAACAGAGTTTTCCTCGTTCACTACATAATCCGGCAATGAGTAGAAACGGTCATAGCCGAAGTTGTTGTACATAACGTCACGATTCCAGAAGCTCTTGTTGTTCGCATGAAGCTTCGCAGTGTAATAAGAGTTTTCCTTCAGCCTTTCAGCAAGTGACATGTACTGATTCCCTGAATGGGTGAAGAATACTGCTCCACGCCCAAGCGGATATAAAGAGTTTTCCAATAGAAACTCCGAATCAGATGTTTTACCTTGTGCTGTCTGATGGTAAAAGTTATCAAAGTAATAGCTGTCTTTAATGAACTCATTCAGGAATGGCGTGATTTCCTGGCCATTCACCTTCTGTCCGATGACAAAATTCTGGGTAGATTCCATTGAAATCACAATGAGGTTCTTGCCCTTTGCCGCGCCGAACATTTCTTTCGATGGTTCTGTGTATTGAGCGCGAGTGTAGTTCTCGATTTCGGTCAGCTGGTTGCCATCTGCCATGGCTCTTTGTGCAGTTGTCTTTGTTTGCAGGTACGCATCATAAATATGGTGATTGTACGTACCGATATTCTTAACAAGAATCTCCCTGTCAAACGTACGAGTCAGCAATTCAGGACGCTCCGACTCAGAAAGCCCAAGGTTGAAAAAGGCAAGGCCGATCGCACTGAAGTAAAAGGCAGCTGCATAAACGCTTTTATACTTTTTAAAAGAAATCTTTGGTGTTTTAACAAAAGCCAGGGCTAAAATCAATAATGCATCCGCAAAATAAATGATATCAGTCCAGCCGATCAATTCCCCGACACTGCTCTTTAAATCGCCCATATTGCTTGTCTGTGTCAAAAGCGGAATCGTGATGAAATCACTGAATTCCTTATAGTAAACAACATTGGCGTAAAGAATAAAGGAAGTGATGAAGCTTGTTGCGACAACGAAGATTTTTTGCTTCCTGCCGGCCATGAAGATCCCAAGTCCTAAAGCGAACATAAGGAAGCTCAATGGATTAATGAACAGGATGAATTCCTGCATTTTATTTTCAATATCTATATCAAAATTGAACTTATAAACGGTGTAGGTTTTAAGCCATAATAGAACAATGGCAATCAAGACGAAACTTACGGACTTGTTCTTATTAGTCCCCATGCAATCCCTCCTAGGAATCTATTGAAGTTTTCATTTTACCACAGTTGGAAATAGTTTTGTAGCTGTACCGATAATCGCGTAATTTTCCGATATTTATTAGTACGAATTAAACACCTGAAAAGTTTCTGGTAATTATTCCTATTTTATTTAAATTCAGCGCTTGTCGGGGCTGCCCAAGGCGCTTGCGCTTTTCTTTGCCTGAGGAAACTTTTTTGCTGGCATGTCAATTAAATGGATAAGGGTAAAAAGGTTGCTGTAGACTTACTCGCTCTTAGATTGTTAAAATGTTCTAGCAGTTGAATGGAGGCCAGTCATGAATGAACAACGTTATTCCAATTTAAAACTAGGTGAACGCGGGGCCATTATAAGTATCCTCGCTTATATAGTTCTCTCTGTCTTGAAGCTTTCTGTAGGTTATATCAGCGATTCCGAAGCATTAAAGGCTGATGGCCTGAACAATACGACCGATATTCTAGCCTCATTGTCCGTTTTGATCGGTCTCAGGCTATCCCAAAAACCTGCGGATGAAGATCATCTTTATGGCCATTGGAAATCGGAAATGGTCGCTTCGATGGTAGCATCTTTTATCATCATTGTTGTCGGATTTCAGGTTTTAACCAGCGCCTTCACCTCGTTTTTTGAAGGAGCCGCCGAAGCACCTGATCTTATTGCTGCCTGGACAGGTTTATTTTCGGCACTCATTATGTATTTCGTGTACCGTTACAACCGAAACCTCGCACGCAAAATAAAAAGCCATTCGGTCATGGCCGCGGCTAAAGATAACCTGTCCGATTCCTGGGTGAGTATTGGGACTGCCGCAGGCATCATCGGCTCCCAATTTGGCTTGCCCTGGCTCGATCCCGTAACTGCATTCATCGTTGGCGCATTAATTTTAAAAACAGGCTGGGGCATCTTCCGTGAAGCATCCCATCAGCTGACAGACGGCTTTGATGTTGACCTAATTAAAGAATATAACGATACCATCTGTAATATTCCTGGTGTCAAAGGAATTAAAGATTTAAAGGCACGAAGCTACGGGAACAATATTGTCGTGGACTGCGTCATCACCGTGAATCCCACCCTCGACATCAGCACTGCCCATGATATCTCGACAAGAGTCGAAGATAAGCTCATGGAAGAATATGATATATATGACGTCCATGTACATGTAGAGCCGGATTGATCAAGAAAATGTTATGACCGACTATAGCATTGTTCATGCTATGCTTAGCTGGACAATTAAATTTTGAAGGGTAAAGGTAAAAATAGATGAAGTTTGTAAAATCACAGATGAAACAGTTAATTAAGGATCATCCAGAACTGCAAACGCGCTTATCCAGTTTGATTAAAGAACATGACCTGGAGAAAAACTTTGCCCTTAAGGCTTTGTATCATTCTGAAGTAGCTGAGGGCGGAAAGTATCAACTCGCATACCAAGCACTTGACTTGCCCAAGGGGTAAGTCATTTTTATTTCGATTTCCACAAGGCACTTTAATGGAATGGAGAAAAACAACGAAAGGGTTTGTTTACTTTGTTATTAACTAACCTTGAGCCTAGCTCTTATATATATAATTATGCTGTACCGGATGAAGAAAAATCTTTGTGTGACCTGGAAATGCGTTCGTTCTTTGGTTTTGATACAGAGTTAAGCATGCTGGAGAGTACTTTGAAAATCAATCCAAGCCGAAGCCCGTTTATGAGGGGACGTATGGATGTCATCATTGAAAGTGAGCAATTTGAGGACCTGATTGAGCAAGTGAAGCAGATAGATTTGACTGGCTCTACCTTTAAAGTGATGTATGTAAGAGTGGCAGGTCCTGAAAAGGTGGATTTTGAAGAAAGGCGCCGAATCGAACGGGAAGTGGGTCTGCAAATTCCTGGAGAGCCGGAGCTCGTAAATCCAGCTGTACTGTTTGGTATCATGAATGTAAACGGGCGCTGGGTATTTGGTGAATACCACAGCAGTGAAGCGATCTGGCTGAACCATCAGCAAAAACCGCACAGCTACTCAACTTCCTTAAGCACACGTGTCGCAAGAGCAGTAGCCAATATCGCCGTTCCTGATCCAGCTGGAGTCAAAGCGATCGACCCATGCTGCGGCATTGGAACGGTAGTGGTGGAAGCATTGTCGATGGGCATCGACATCGTTGCCAGTGATGTCAACCCGCTCATACTGCCTGGTACAAGGGAGAACATCGCACATTTTGGCTATGCAACGGAAGTGACGTTTAAGGACATCCGCAAGGTTACTGGAAGCTATGACGTGGCCATTATTGATATGCCTTACAATCTATGCTCGGTCATCACACCCGAAGAGCAGCTCGAGATGCTTCATAGCACATACAAATTCGCTGATAAAGTGGTCATCGTCACGATTGAACCAATCGATTCTATCATCGGAGATGCCGGCTTTGAAATTGCTGACCGCTGTGTCGTGAGAAAAGGGGCCTTCGAACGCGAGATCATAGTATGTGAAAAATAGGATAAATTTAAGGACGATTATGGATGTCATAATCGTCCTTTCTTCTTGTCCTCTTAATCCAGCTCCAGCGCCTAGCCCCTCGAGTCGCTTGTCTAGTGTTGCCTCCTAGAAACTCCGAAACTTCAACTCCGCCGGCAGAAGCCAAAAGCGCTTCTTTGTCGGAGTCTCTAGTTTCTGCGTTTCTGGACAGTCGGCTATACATTTCGATTTCGGTCCTGCCAATGAAGTCAAAGAACGACTTCACTGTCAGGCCCTCCAGCGCTTGTCGGGGCTGAACGAGGCGCTTGCGCTTTTTGTTCTATTTAATTGCCTTGCTGACTCTAAGTTTCTTTCCTTTGATCGTTGCATTCTCCATTGCCTGAATGACAAGGGAGCCTTTTCCGTTCAGGATATCTACATAGGACATTGTATCGTGAATCGTAATGATGCCGATATCGTCCGCCGTTACTCCGGGGATTTTCGCGATGGTTCCAACGAAGTCGACGGCGCGAAGCTTCTTCTTTTTGCCGCCGCTGAAATGAAGCTTCATGATATCCTGGTTGATCCTGGCTGTTTTGTTGTTTTTCACAACACGGCGTCCACTGATTTTTTCATCGAATGCAGCCTGGTTCCTTGCAACATCCTGCTTGCTCGGGGCTTCTGTTACAGGAATCTCAAAGCCAATGTAACGTTCGATTGCCCTGATGAATTTCCCTTCATAAGGTGTAGCAAGCGTAATCGCCTTTCCTTTGTTTCCGGCGCGGCCAGTTCGGCCTGTACGGTGCACATAGCCCTCTTTTTCCATAGGAACGTCATAGTTAATGACAAGCGAAACGTTATCGACGTCAATTCCCCTTGCAGCCACATCGGTCGCCACAAGATAGCGAAAATTTCCCATTTTAAAGCCATCCATCACAGCAAAGCGGTCTTCTTGTTCCAATCCGCCATGAAGTCTTTCACAAGAATAGTTTGCATTTTCAAGCTGGGCAAACACGGTATCGACGTTTTCCTTCGTCCTGCAAAAAACGATGCAGCTGTCAGGGTTTTCCACAACCGTAACATCTTTTAGTAGGGAGATCTTGTCCTCTTCTTTCACTTCAATCAACATATGGTCAATTGTATTTGTCGTAATACCGGTAGAAGCGATTTCGATGTTGACGGGATCCTTCATATATTTATGGCAGAGATTTTCAACATCCTTGGGCAATGTCGCAGAAAACACCATCGTAACCCGATTTGGAGGAAGTTCTTCTATAATGGATTCAACAGCATCAATAAATCCCATGTTAAGCATTTCATCTGCTTCATCGATGATCAGATATTTTACCTGGTCCAAAACCAGCGTTCCTCTTTCAATATGATCGATGACACGACCGGGTGTACCAACGACGACATGAGTTTTTTGCTTCAGTTCCTCTTTCTGTTTCGAGAAGGGTTCCTTACCATAAACGCCATGGCCTTGATCCTTTTGAACCGTCCGATATTCGTGATATCTTCACGAACCTGAACAGCCAGTTCCCTGGTTGGAGTCAGAATCAACGCTTGAGGATTCTTTTCCTCCCAATCAACCATATCGCAAATTGGAATTCCGAATGAAGCCGTCTTCCCGCTTCCAGTCTGGGATTTAACAACAAGATCCTGATTTTGCAACGCCATTGGAATCACTTCTGCCTGGACCTCTGTGGGACTTTCATATTTCAGCACACTAAGTGCTCTTTTTATTTCATCGCTTAAATGATAATCCTCGAAACTTCTTTGGCTCATTAAATAACCTCTTTTATTTTTTATTATCCGACTTATATATAGGATTCTCGCAAAGAATCATCATATGCATAAACTGAATGGTATTCATTATACTTGAAATAGAGAAATATGCGACCGTAATTTGAAACCGTAAGTAGAAGGGAATCTAAGAAATGCTACTTTGGTCATCATGGGTAAAAGATCTCATTGCTTGATATCTTATTTATTTCCGCTAATGACAATGTCAGCCCGGTCAGATGGTTTTTGCTGTTGAACATACATATCCTCGGCCACCATCCAGTTGGCTTCCCACATCTCCCGGGCACCTTCGCCATCTCTCTCAATCCCGCGGGCAAGCCGCAACTCTCGCGGACAATCAACCCAGATTTTCAGGTCATAGAAGTCCTCAAGTTCCTTGCGAGTGGAATAGACACCTTCAATAATGACAATTCCGCCAACTGGGACAGTATGGAATTCCGCCAGAGTATCTGTGTCCCAATCATAACGCTGATAATCGCCCTCCTGGTCGCTGCTCAAAGGCTCCAGCACCTGAGCCATCAGGCGTTTCCAGTCAAAATCAGCGCCAATCGGTTTATTTGCAGGCACATCTTTTATGAGCTGAAAGGAGGGGAGGTAGAAATCATCCTTATGGACAACCGTAACATCAGGCAGCTCAGCCTTCAGCATTTTTGAAAAGGTACTCTTACCAGAACCGCCGCAGCCATCCACACCAATCAGCAGGGTGGACTGCTTCCGGGGCATACTTCGGATTGTCTCAATTAGTTCGCGGGAGGAATGATAGGGACCTTTTAATATTTTCATGCTGATTTTCCTTTCTATTAATATTATCCTGAACGCATCTGAACTTATAAAAACATTAACAATATACATCTAGCCTAAAAAAAGAGAATCTGACGTGAGATTTGACTCGAATTTCTATAATAAGGTTTCACAAAATCACAATAATTTCGATGATACCCTTTAGGGTGTGGGGAGTATAATGAGAATATAAAGAAAACGATTTCATTTCAAAGGAAGGGTGTTGGACATGAACTATCAAGAAGTCAAATCTCAATTAGAAGCATTACAGATGCAGCTGGCGAATAAGATGCAGAATCCAAGCCTGTCTATAGATGAAAAAACTGAACTTCAAAGAGCCATTGCAAACTACGATTATATTATCGAGCTGACTTGCATGAACCATTTTGAGCGAGGCAATGCGATTCATTAAAACGAAGCCTGGAGGCACAACATGCCCTCCAGGCTATTTTTATAGACAAATTATAAATTTCAAAGAAAAAATGCCAGCACCTGGATATGCCGAATGACCAAGGCGTATGCGCTTGTGCCTTACTTATTGGACTCCACTTAATGGCTTCTGGCTAAAATAATCCAATGCATAGTTGACCTGGTCAATTTCATAGATTTTTCTTTCGATGCAAAACTGAATCACAAGGTCGGATGTTTCACTGTCTGACAAAGAGTAGCCGGCAGAGCTTAACAGCTTGTCGGTTTCTTTTTTGTTCAGCTCAAGGGCCAAAGCAAGGGCTGTGACGGTATTCTTACTCGGTTTATATTCAGGGTTTGAGCGGATTTTTGAAAAAAGTCTTCGATCGAGGCCAGCTTTTTTATAAACCTCGGAATCCTTGCAGCCTTTTTTGTCTATAAAGCCAAACAGTACCTTCTGCAAAGTCGGCTTCCGCTTCTCTGCAATGAAGCTTTCAATCTCCAGCGGCGAAATGCTCTCAAGGACAAAATCCTCCAGTGGGGCCATTGATTTTTCACAAACGATATAGCTTAGGTTCCGATCTATATACTGCTGCAGTTCTTCCAACAGCATTTTATCCAGCATGTGGCCAGCCTCCTTAAAATGTCGCTTAACAGGCGACCAAAATATGGATGATTCTAGATATGATTATATCAGATTCAGCTTAGGAGGATGATAGTGATGAAGAATAATTTAACGGAAATCATATTTTTGCTAGACCGGAGCGGCTCGATGGCAGGACTAGAGGGCGACACAGTTGGCGGATTCAATGCTTTTGTGAAAAAACAGACCGAACTGGAAGGCGAAACCATCCTGACAACGGTGCTTTTTGATGATCAATATGAAGTGCTTTGGAACGGGATTGATGCGAGGGAGGCGGAGTTGACCGAAGATGACTACTATGTCCGCGGGATGACTGCGCTACTGGATGCAGTGGGAAAAACGATCCTCGATGTTGGCTACCGTCTCGCCAGAACAAGTGAAGAACGCAGGCCAGGCAAAGTCATCTTCGTGATCACGACAGATGGGATGGAGAACGCTAGCAGCGAGTTCACTTACGGAAAGGTGAAAGAACTGATTCGGCACCAGCAGGAAAGATACAGCTGGGAATTCATCTTCATGGGTGCAAATATCGACGCAGCTAAAGAAGCTGACAGCCTTGGAATCCATATTGAGAATTCCTTTAACTTCGAAGCAACAGTAAAAGGTATTGAAAACATGTATGAAATGGTTTCTGAATCTATCATGGAAAAAAGAATGAAAGGAGTACATGATGATGAAAATCTTTAAAAAATGGTGGTTCTGGCTCATTGCAGTTATTGTTGTCATTGCTTTAGCAGGAGGTGGAGGAGAAGAGGAAACAGCGACCAAGGTAGATAAAGCTGCGGAAACTTCAGCTTCGGCAGAAAAAGACGAAAAAGCTGTGGAAGACTCAACGTCGGCAGAAAACGAAGAAGAAGCTCCGCCAGTAAAGGAAGAATTTTCGGTCGGGGAGAAGGTTCAACTAGGTGACAATGTGCTGACGGTCACGAAAGCTGAGAAATCAGCAGGCAGTGAGTATGACAAGCCAAAGGATGGTCATGAGTATGTCGTCGTCACGGTTATGATTGAAAATGCCGGCGATGAAAACATCTCATATAATCCATTCGATTTTAAGATGTCGAACAGCCAGGGACAAATTCTTGACCAGGCATTCACGACAATCGATACTAATACCGCTCTCCAATCTGGAGAACTGGCTCCAGGCGGAAAAGTAACCGGGACGATTGCTTTTGAGCAGCCGGCAGGTGATCCTGGCCTGCAGCTTCAGTACACGCCCAGCTTCTGGTCCGACAAGACAATCAAGGTCAATTTGCAATGATAGCAGGGAGCGGCATTGCCGTTCCCTTCTTTTGACATTTTCCTGACATATTAACTATTGTAGGGAAGTGAAACTCCTTGATGCCGTTCATGTTTTTGTTTTTTAAAATTTTTATTAAAAAGTTTCATCTGACATTTTGCTGACATATTCACAGAGTAAATTATGAGTATAAGGTTCATGTCCATCTTGAATCTGAAAAAAGAAATGATTTACAGGAGGATGTCAGATATGAAAAAGAAATCAGTTATTGGCTTCACGATCGCAGGCGCATTATTGCTTGGAGGGTATGCAACTACTTCTCTGGCTAATGACGACAGTACGACAAGCACAGCTGCCGCCACTGTCAAAGGCCTTTTTGGTAAAGGTTTTGGCCATAAAGGATTCTACGGAGGGAACTCAGAAGCTCTGCTTGAAAGGGCAAAAGACCTTGGCATCAGTACTTCAGGAAAAGATGCTCAAACATTGATGGGTGAAATTCGCGAAGCTACACTTAAAAATGAAGCAAAAGAATTGGGAATCAAGACTGACGGAAAGGATGCCGCAACGCTGGCTGAGGAAGTTCAACTGGCCAATCTTAAGGAGAGAGCGAAGGATTTGGGCATCTCGACAGATGGAAAGGATGCAGCAGCACTTCATGATGCGATCCGCTTAGAGAACCTTAAGATTAAAGCGAAAGAACTAGGCGTTTCAACGGATAACAAGGATGCTCAGACTCTAATGGAAGATATCCGCACAGCGAACTTGAATAATAAAGCCAAGGAGCTTGGCGTATCCACTGAGGGCAAAGACCTTCAGACACTGCAGCAGGAAGTTCATACTGCATATATAAACCAAGAGGCTAAGAAATATGGGATTACAGTAGACGGCAAGGATATCCGTGAAATTACGCAGGAGGTCCAATCAGCGAAAGTAAAAGCAGACGCAAAAGAGCTGGACATCACTATTGACGGAAAAACAATCGGTGAAATTGCCCAGGAAGTAAAGGAAAAGAAAGTCATGAACCTGGCGAAGGAGCTTGGAATCTCCACTGCTGGTAAAGATACACGCCAGCTGATGGAAGAAATTCAAGCCAAGGATGCTGACAAGCTTGATGAGTTATTTGAGGATGGATTCGGGCGCCATGGAATGGGCTTTGGGCATGGCGGTGGATTTGGAAAGGGCAATGGCTTTGGAAATGGTGAAGGTTTCGGAAAAGGCAATGGCTTTGGACATGGCGGCAGCAAAGGCGGAATGGGACAAGGCGGTTTCGGCGGTGAAGGCGGACGTGGCGGCATGCACCAAAACGGCGGCGGACGCGGATTTTAAATTCATAAAATAGCTGTTGATCCCCCGGTATCGAGCGGGGGATTTTTCCTGTAAGATAAGAAATGGATATACATAAAAAAGACCTGCGGGCGTGAGGGTTTAGGTCAGGTTGTACTCTTAGTGGTGTCGGGAGGAACGACGATGAAAAGCATATTAATCGTAGAAGATGAGCAAACAATCTCCAGAGTGCTGGCGGTTTACCTGAAGCATGAAGGCTATGAGGTCTTACAGGCTTTCGGTGGAAAGGAAGGTCTCCGTTTATTTACTCAGGAACAGCCGGATCTTGTGCTTCTGGATGTGATGCTTCCGGAAATGGACGGCTGGGATGTTTTGAAGGAACTCCGCAAAATCAGCTCCTGTCCGGTCATCATGCTGACTGCCCTTGGGGACATTGATTATCGCTTAAAAGGGCTAAACCAGGGAGCAGACGATTATATTTCAAAGCCGTTTGTTGGCGAAGAGGTGGTTGCCAGAATAAATGCCGTGCTGCGCCGTTTTTCGAATGTCCTGGATACGGAGCATACAAAACAGTTTGGCAGCCTGAAAATCAATATGGATTCACATGTTGTCACAGTCAATGGAGAAAAAGTGGTTTTGACACCCAAAGATCTTAGTTTGCTGATATTCCTGGCAGACCGGCCAAACCGGACCTTTACCAGGGAAGATTTGATTGAAAGTGTATGGGGAATGGATTATGACGGAAGCGATCGCGCGGTAGATCTTTCGATAAAAAGAATTCGCCATTCACTGGCAGAGTGGCCGGCGTCACAGGGAGAAATCAGGACATTAAGAGGATTGGGGTATCAGTTCAGTGTTTACGAAAAATAAAAAGCACGTTCCATTATTGAGATATTGGACAACCAGATATCTTCTGACCCTGATTGTCGGGCTGCTTTTACTCGGTGCCGGTTCGGTGTGGTGGATAAAGGAAACCACACTGGAAAACCGATTGAAGTTAATGGAGTACATGGCTGTTGAAACGGCCGACCGGGTCGCGCAGTCCAGTGATTTCGGCGGTTTTGACAAAAGGATGGGTGACCGGACCAGATTCTTCGAAATGGAAAATCAGCCAGTGCTTATGATTACTGATATGGAAGGGAACGTCCTGAACACTGGCCCAATGCATGGCGGAGGTGGCCCGCGCCGCTTTTCAGGAAAGGTTCCCTCAGATATCATTGCAAATGAAGACAGTGTGAAGAGATTCACTGAAAATGGAACAGATATATATGCGGTTAAGGCGCCGATTAGCATGAATCAACTTCAGGCCGGCTGGGTTGTCGTGATGCAAAACGCCGGCGACTTGACTAACGTTGACCAGGAATATCGTTTGCTGCTCATTTTACTGGTGGGACTTGGCTTGCTTGGCTGGATTGTTATTTATTTTCTCACCAAAAGAATCCTGAAACCTATCCAGGATGTAGCGGCAGCAGCGGCACAGGTGCGTGAAGGGGACTATGCCATCAAGCTTGATTCGGACCATAGAGAACTTGAAATATATGAACTCATTACTTCCTTTAAAGAAATGACCAGCCGACTGATCCAGCTCGAGCAAATGCGAGCAGAATTGCTGGCTGGAGTGACGCATGATTTGAAAACACCGGTCACCTCAATCAGCGGTCTCGTCCAGGCGGTCCGGGATGGGATTGTAACAGGGGAGGAGCGCCAGGAGTTTCTCGACATCACGCTAAAAGAAATCAATAGATTGCAAACCATGATTTCCGACCTGCTGGAATTCAACTCACTTGCAGCTGGTGCGTTCACGATCCGAGAGGAGAATTGTGATTTGAACAAACTCGTTGAGGATATTGGGCGGCAGTGGCAGGTGACTCAGGCTGAACCTGTTGATCTGAAGGTCATCACTCCAGGGCACACCATACGAACTATGACGGATCCATTGCGTATGCAGCAAATCCTAATAAACTTGCTGAATAACTCCTATCAGGCAATGGATGACGAAGGCACTATTACCCTCCAGCTTTCAGAGGGAAGAATTGATGTAATGGACACAGGATCCGGCATACCAGAAGCTGAACAGGCATTGGTGTTTGAGCGCTTCTTCCGCGGCGAGAAGAAAAAGCTCAAGGTCAGGGGCCTTGGTCTCGGCCTGTCTTTCAGCAAAATGCTCGCCCGGTCACTGGGGGCAGACTTGATTTTAAAAGAAAGCAATTCAAGCGGCACGACATTTTCAATACTGTGGCTAAAAAAACATAAGTAACGGGCTGCATCTATCTTCGCAGCCCGTTTAAGCGTTCAGTAAATGAGCAATGGATACATCGAGTTTTTCATAATCACTGCCTTCCAGCCATTCTTCCGGAATGACCATGAACCTGGCATTGCCCCCATTTAAATAGCTATAGATGATTTGGGCTTCATCAAGTTCCTCCTTGCCGATGACGGCAGATTTCCTTTTCTCGCTCTGCTTAAAAGTGTCAAATAGGTTTTCCCTAATCTCCTTTGAAAGCTGCATGAACTTCGCCGGATGGTATTTTCTCCTAAAAATGACCTTATGCCCTTTGATCAGAAAAACCTTCAAGTTACGGTCATTGATCCACTCAACCACGAGAATAGTTTTATTTCCTCCCGTGAATTGAATCATATTTTCCTTATACAAAAGGAGGGAGAATGATTTCATGTAATTCCTGTATTTTGCTGCTTCTTCAAATTGATACTCTTCGGCGGCATGATTCATTTTCTGCTCTAATTCGTCCAGAATCTCTGCATCAGCTCGCTGAAGAAAAGAAATGAACACATCCACGACCCTATTGTATTCCTCAACGCCTGATCCTTCTAAACATAAACCATTGCACTTCCCCATGGTATAGTTCAGGCAAGGAGAACCCTTGAGTGGCTGAAGGCACTTAATTTTAAAATACTCCTTAAAGTTCTCGATTGCTTTTTTTACATAAATGGGACTGGTATAGGGTCCAAAATAAATCGTGCCGCTACCTTCGGATTTTTCAGAAGCGATTGAAATTTTCCGATATGGCCCGTCCATCTTAATTGCAATATAGGAGTAAGCAAGATGGCTCTTCATTTTTTTGTTAAAAAGAGGCTTTAAATCTTTGATGAGCTTGCATTCAAGCAAGAATGCCTCGAATTCCGTATCAGTATGAAAGACGTGGAAATCATTTATGTTAGCGATCATCTTTTTGATTTTTTGCGGATGGGCTGCAGAGTTTTGAAAATATGTTTGAACCCGTTTCTTTAGGCTTTTCGCTTTCCCGACATAAATGACTGTATCTTTGTGATCTTTCATAAGGTAAACACCAGGAGTCAAAGGAAGATTTTTGACCTTATCTTTAATATTCACGTCCGCTCCCTCAATTATCTTCATTTTTTTAACCCTTATATATCTTCATATTTTAGCATAAGAGGTGATTAAGGCTCTTTATATGCATTTAAAGGTGGGATTCGTCAAAATGTTTCCGCTTTCATTCACTATCTCGCCAGTATGCTCCCGAATTGGCCCGATATCCTTGAATCTCATTCTGAAGATGTTACCATAGGTAACGTTGATAAAATGTGAACGGAAATAAACTTTTTATGAGGTGAATGCGGTTGTTAAAACATAAAAAAGTAGCTTTTTTAGGTGCAGGATCGATGGCGGAAGCGATGATTTCAGGTGTAGTCAAGTCAGGTAAAATGCGCGCGGAAAATGTATATGTTACGAACAAGAGCAACGCAGTGAAACTGGAGCGATTGGAATCTAGATATGGAATCAATGCGATGCCCCAGGCTGAATTGCCATATGAAGATATCGATATGTTTATTTTAGCGATGAAGCCAAAGGGTGCAGCGGGAGCACTTGAGGCTTTGAAGGATAAATTAGTGCCTGGCCAGGTGGTTGTATCCGTTCTGGCAGGGATCTCAACAGGTTTTATGGAAGATAACCTGAAAAATGGCCAGCAGGTTGTCCGTGTCATGCCGAACACATCAAGCATGATCCAGGAATCAGCCACTGCCATTTCTCCAGGGTTGCACACAACGGATGAAAACATCGAGGATGTAAAGGAACTTTTAAGCAGCATGGGCAAGGTGTTCCTGATTGAAGAGGAGCAGATGGATATTTTCACAGGCCTTGCCGGAAGCGGACCTGCTTATTTTTACTACTTGATGGAGCACATGGAGCGTGTCGGCAGGGAAAACGGCATGGATGAAAAAATGGCCCGTGAAATCATTGCCCAGACCATCCTTGGTGCGGCAAAAATGATCATCGAAAAAGACGAAACTCCAGAGGTCCTCAGAAAGAATGTAACCTCACCGAATGGAACGACAGCATCCGGCTTGAACGCATTAAGGAAGTACAACGGAGGAACGGCTATCTCCCAGGCAGTCAACCATGCGGCGAACCGCTCAAAAGAAATCAATCGTGAACTTGAAGGAGTCCTTGTTCCTTCTTAAAAGTTGAAAGCTCCGGGCATTGCAGCCCCGGAGCGTTTTTTACATATGGCCGTTTTCCATTGCGGATTCCACTTTACATATATAATCGATAGCCGCGCATCTTCTCATACAGGTATTGCACCCCATACAGCAGGTAGGCTTTGTAATGTATGTAGAAAAAGAACTGAAGATGGCTCAGCTTGTTCAGCTTGATGATTTTTAGCCTCTTGAGCACATCAATAAAAAAAGAAGGCAAAAGTCGCGTCGGCAATCGCATTAAGAGTAATGAACTTTTTGAAATTCCCATATGAGAATTTCAGAAGCCACATCGACAGCGGCATATATGGTCCAATGCTGAATGGAAGTTCGTCCCTCAGGAAGGACTTTCGTTTGTTGAAAAACTTCCACCACTTCCGTTTATGGCCATATAAATGGTTGATAATCTCAAAACCAATAATAAATATACCAGCAAAAGAATAACGCCTGAAGCTTCTTCTGCCTATGAACAATAAAGATAGCCAGGGAACAGCTATTATGATCACATTAAACAGGAAATGTCTCTTTGAAATCAATGATGTTTTCACCTCAACCACTATTCGATTCTCTCTATAAACTGTCCAATATTTAGTAAATATATCCGTGCGTTGAAAAATTATCCTTCGGTTTTATTTTTTCAAAATTATTGAAATAGTGACACTCCTTGGCATATAATCACTTGAAGATATTAAAGGAGATAGGGAAATGATACGCAGATTCTTTACTTATTACCGCCCGCATCGGCGGTTATTCATCATTGATTTTAGCAGCGCGGTGATTGTTGCCTTGCTGGAGCTTGCTTTTCCGCTCGCTGTGCAATGGTTTATTGATACCTTATTGCCAGGCGGGAACTGGAATATGATCGTCAGCGTCAGCGTTGGGTTGCTGCTGTTATATGTCATCAGCACATTGCTTCAATTCATCGTCAATTACTGGGGCCATAAGCTGGGGATCAATATTGAGACGGACATGAGGCAGCAGCTGTTCCAGCATGTGCAGAAGCAATCGTTCCGCTTTTTCGATAATACGAAAACGGGACATATCATGAGCCGGATCACCAATGATCTTTTTGATTTGGGAGAGCTTGCCCACCACGGACCGGAGGATTTATTCATTGCGGTGATGACCTTCGTCGGTGCGTTCTGGATCATGCTGACGATCAACGTCAATCTCGCCTTGACTACGATGATCATCGTGCCATTCCTGATCTGGCTGATTACCTATTCCAACTTGAAAATGAACGCGGCGTGGAAAAACATGTACACAGATATTGCCGATGTGAATGCCAGGGTTGAGGACAGTGTTTCCGGTATCAGGGTGGTCCAGTCTTTTACAAATGAAGATTTTGAGATTGAGAGATTCACAAAGAATAACCGCAAGTTCCGACGTGCCAAATTGAGTGCCTATAAGGTGATGTCCTTCAGTTCATCGAGCATTTATATGCTGACAAGGCTGATTGTTCTCGTTGTTCTCGTGTACGGTGCATGGCTGAGTTTCCAGGGCACCTTGAGCTATGGTGAATTGGTCGGGTTCGTTCTGTATGTGAACGTACTTTTCAAGCCAATCGATAAAATCAGTGCAATCCTGGAGTTGTATCCAAAAGGGATGGCAGGTTTCAAACGGTTTACCGAGCTGATGGACCAGAGCCCAGATGTCGTTGACCGGGAAGATGCGGTTGAGGTATCTGGTTTGAAGGGCAATATTGAATTCAAGAACGTTACCTTCAGGTATGATGAAAATAAATCGGTTTTGGAAGGAATACATCTGAGAATCAATCATGGAGAAACGGTCGCGTTCGTAGGGCCATCTGGTGCAGGGAAAACGACGATTTGTTCATTGATTCCGCGCTTTTATGATGTGAACAGCGGCAGTATCATGATCGATGGCATCGATATCCGCGAGATGACGAAGAAATCGCTGCGCTCGCAAATCGGGATTGTCCAGCAGGATGTGTTTCTTTTTACCGGAACGCTGCGTGAGAATATTGCCTACGGTTCACTCGGGGCAACACATGAGGATATCGTTAAAGCCGCTAAGCAAGCGCATCTGGAAGATTTCATCGCTGCCCTGCCGGATGGCTACGAAACGCAGATCGGCGAACGGGGCCTGAAGCTGTCGGGAGGACAGAAGCAGCGGATTGCGATTGCGCGGATGTTCCTGAAGAATCCGCCGATCCTGATTCTCGATGAAGCGACCTCGGCACTTGATACCGAGACAGAAAGAATTATTCAAAAAGCTCTTGGCGAACTATCCAAGAACCGGACGACGCTGGTCATCGCGCACAGGCTGGCAACAATCCGAAGTGCTGACAGGATTGTCGTCGTGACGGAGGACGGAATTGCCGAAGAAGGCAGCCATGATGAGCTGATCGACCAGGGAGGCATCTTCGCGAACCTGCATAAAGTCCAGTTTGAAACTTCAGTTTAAGATTGGTTTATTTTTCCTGTTTTTGCTATGATATAGGTAAAATCATGATAGATTTGGAGTGAAGTTCCATGACAGGAACCATAACAATCATAATGGTATTTTCGATTCCGCTAGTCGCGATCGTCACAAGCCATTATCAAAGAGTCGCCAAAATCAAACACAGCATGATTAAAGACGAAATCGAGCTTGAAAGATTGAAACATGAAAACTACCTGTTGGAAACGGAAAAGATGAAGCTGGAGCTTATGAAGCTCGAAAGCCCGCTGGACAAAAAAGTTTTATAGAATTTGCCCTCTCGTGTAATGCGAGGGGGTTTTTTATGTTTAGTCAAAATCTCCTTTATTTTTAAAAAATGGTTAAAAATACCTTGTTATAAGACACAAAATGTTATATAGTACATTACAACAGTAATGCACTATATGGCCTGTTAGAGGAGGTGCGGGATTGATCCTTAATTCAGATAGCATGAAACCGATTTACGTCCAGATTGCTGAGTGGCTGGAAACGGAGATTCTCAGCGAGAGTATCAAGAGGGATGAAAAGGTTTATTCGCAATATCAGCTTGCGGAAATGCTGAATATCAATCCGGCGACAGCGGCAAAAGGATTGAATATTTTGGCGGATGAAAACATTGTTTATAAAAAGCGCGGTCTCGGGATGTTCGTATCGGAGGATGCGAAGAAAATTATTATGGCGAAACGGAGGAACCAGACATTGAAGTCATTGGTGGCTGAGTTGGTGCGGGAAGCGGACCATCTTCAGGTGACGGAAGAGGAATTGATCGAGATGATCCAGGAAGCCAAACGGGATTTAAAGGGGGAAACATGATGAGTGTGCTGGAGTTTGAAGGTGTAACCAAAACATATGGGAAGAAAAAGGCTTTGGATAATCTTACTTTCTCACTCGGGGAAAACAAGATTACCGGCTTGATTGGCAGGAATGGGGCAGGCAAGACGACGATGCTGAAAATCTCTGCTGGTTTCATGCGTGAGAGTTCGGGTGGAGTCAAAGTGTTTGGGGAGAATCCGTTTAATAATCTTAATGTGTCTGCGAATATGATCATGATTGATAATGACATGAACTTGCCAGCCGCATTGAATCTCGGAGAACTGCTGGAAACAGCAGACGATTTTTATCATAACTGGGATATGAAATTGGCGCGAAATCTGCTTGATTATTTTGGCCTGGATCCTAAGCAGACGCATGCTGGGCTGTCAAAGGGAATGAAAAATACCTTCAACGCGATTTTAGGGCTGGCTGCACGTTGCCCGCTGACCATTTTCGATGAACCGACAAACGGAATGGATGCTGGAGTCAGGAAGGATTTTTACCGGGCGCTCTTGAAGGATTACATTGCTAATCCCCGCACGATCATCATCTCAAGCCATCACCTGAACGAGGTGGAAGATATCCTTGAAGACATACTGCTCCTGAAAGACGGAAAGCAATTTTTGCATATGCCGATTGAAGAGCTGAGGGAGTTTGCTGTTGTAGTCAGCGGCAAAGAGGAGGCAATGAAAAACTGGCTCCGCGGCCATGAGGTATTTCATAAAAGCAATACCGAATTTGGAAGGACGTATGCGGTGATCCGTAATGACCTTTCCGATGATCAGATTGCATCAGCCATGAAAAATAGCCTGGAGTTCTCGACGATTTCAAACGAGGACCTCTGTCTGTACTTGACGAGCCAGGAGAAGGGCGGGATTGATGATGTTTTTAACAAAGGTTAGCCTTTGGGATGTTGTAAAAAAGCAGCTTCGTTTCAAAGTGAAATCTTACCGGGGGACGTTCACCTCTCTGATGGTTCTGCAAATCATCGGGCTCCTGTTTTCGGTCGGGGGAGAAGGAGGATTCAGTGGGGGTTCAGATAATTTCAGTTATGCCATGACCGATTATTCGAGCAATATTCTGTTTGCCTTGATGATGATGTGGTCCTTCATATCCGCCATCGTCATAACCACCAAGGCCTATCGTTTTGATGATTATATTTTCGTTGCCAACAGGATGAGCAGCCAC
Organism: Mesobacillus jeotgali; assembly: GCF_014856545.2. Taxonomy (NCBI): domain Bacteria; kingdom Bacillati; phylum Bacillota; class Bacilli; order Caryophanales; family Bacillaceae; genus Mesobacillus; species Mesobacillus jeotgali. The sequence goes on from NZ_CP109811.1 coordinate 726,704, forward strand.
ATTGCGAACATCTTTTTCATATGCTTGTCGAGCATCATTGGAGGGATCACCTTCTTACTTGCGAGCCAATCTATCAAACTTGTAAGTTTATTTATCCAGGATAGTGAAATCATCTCGACACAGCCGCCTACTATCCTGCAGTTGACAAGCGGGACGGCAGCTACGATTTTTTATCTATTCTTGTTTGCCGCTATTGGCTATTTGGTTGGCACCCTTGTACAAAAAAGCAGGCTGTTCGTCATCATCCTGCCTGCAGGGTTCATTGGTCTTTTGTTCCTAAATGTCTTCCTGGCTGGAGAATCCGATGTAGTGGTGGATGTAGGACAATTTTTTGGAAGGGAGACATCTTTCCTGCTGTTTGCAGTCAAAGTGCTAGTCGTGTCTGCGCTGGCATTTGCAGCATCTTTATGGATGTCAAACAGAATGGAGGTCAGGCAATGAGTATCATTCCGTTATTTTTTTGGATCATTGTGCTCCTCGCGGTTTTCGTGGGGATCGCTACAAAATTCTTTGGATTAAAGTTTATGAGTGGAAACACTGCGACCATGATATTTGTCGGCTATGTTGCTATCTTACTGGTGACAGCCATTCTCTCTGGTTTTTTGCCGGAAGAAAATTCGTTCGCAGCTAAATACCGGTCTGATGAAGAAATTAATGAAAATGAGCGGTTGAATAGCAGGGTGTATGAGCAGGTCGAGTCTGGAAACATTAAAGACGCCAAGGGACTTACTGAAAAAGAAAACTGGGAGTTCACACTGGATAATGATGTGCTGAAGATTAACTCTGATGGCGATTCTTCTTCAATGGTCTATGTTGAAAAAAAAGACTCACTAAAAGGGAAAGTGGAGGTGGCTCATTATTCTACTTTTTCCTATGTTGACAATATGGATGTCACCGATCTATTCGAATCACCAGAAATCAGACTCAATGATGGTACCTTGAAGATTTATCCTCGGGAAGCTGTGAATATCAAGCTGGTGAAGTTTTCGAATGCCTTCCCTTTTAACCAGTTCGCTGAGAATAATGCGAAGTACGGTGTTAGTTATGGAATGATGCAAGGATTGGATTTCATTTATATCACTGTCCCGGCTGATACTGAGGTCAGCGGAGACGGTTATGTGATCAACTAATTCATGAGCTCCTATTAAAAAGGGGCTCTTTTTCGTATCCGGGTTATCTACGGTATAATGAGAGTATGTATTTAAAAATGAGGAATGCGAAATGGCTATACTAAAAAAATTCAATTTTGTCGGAGGAAGGGTTCTTAAAACGGGTATTGCCGTGTTCATTACGGCATTGATCTGCGAGCTGTTAGGCTGGCCGCCAATGTTCGCCGTGATTACCGCAATTGTGACGATTGAACCTACCGCGGCAGATTCGATAAAAAAAGCATATGTAAGGTTCCCGGCATCAGCGATTGGTGCAGCTTTTTCCGTCGTATTCAACTTTGCGTTCGGTGACAGCCCGCTAACCTATATGCTCGTTGCCGTCGCCACAATCATTGCCTGCCATAGGCTGCACCTTCAGGACGGAGCGCTGGTTGCAGTGCTGACTGGAGTGGCGATGATTTCAACTGTACAGGATCATTATTTGTCCAACTTCTTTATCCGCCTAGGAACAACGTTGACCGGGCTGACAGTGTCAACCCTTGTGAACCTGCTCGTAATCCGTCCTGATTATTCAAAATCAATCAAAGCAAAAATCCGGCAGCTGATTGTGGAAACAGGGAATCTGATAGAAGGCAGGGGAACGGAAATCACAAGGCATCAGCCATTGCACCGGGAAACAAGGGCTGAATTCCAGAGAATCCTGAAAGACATGGAAGCAATTGAAACACTATGCAAGCATCAAAAGAAAGAATGGAAGCTACATCAATTCGACCGGAAGGACATGCGGAACATCCATTATGAATTCAAGAAGCTGACGATTTTGAGACAAGTCCATTATCACGTCGGTAATCTCGTTTCCCTCCCATCGATGAACATGCCCGAGACAAAAGCTCAGGTCGTCGAAGACATGGTGAAATCGATTAAATCCGCGTTTCACCATCCGGATTTTGCGATGGATGAATCTCATGATTCCATCGTCAAAAAACTGCTGGAACTATTAAGGCATGAGGTAGATGTGCGGGAAGCCCAATCCCATCGATTCTCTGAAGAAACGGTCATCTATTACGAACTAGTCTCGATCCACGACCTGCTAGAAGAGTTGAACCACATTCACAGATTCGAAATCAGGCATCAAAAGCTGCTTGAAAAATCATTGGATATAAGCTCCTGATAGGGGCTTTTTGTTTGTATAAAACTACCGACAGGGATGTAGAAGAAGCCAGAGAAGTTATCCGAACCCGATGACAGGGTTGGTGGAAAAGCTGTCACAACCTAGCTCAACTTAAGACAGGTTTGGCGGAAAAAGCAGAAAAGCTGTCAAAAGGAAGCCCAACTTAAGACAGGTTTGGCGTAAGAAGAGGAAAAGCTGTCAAAAGAAAGCTTAACTTAAGACAGGTTTGATGGAATAAGCAGAAAAGCTGTCAAAAGAAAGCTCAACTTAAGACAGGTTTGGCGTAAGAAGACGAAAAGCTGTCAAAAGAAAGCCCAACTTAAGACAGGTTTGGCGTAAGAAGAGGAAAAGCTGTCAAAAGAAAGCCCAACTTAAGACAGGTTTGATGGAATAAGCAGAAAAGCTGTCAAAAGAAAGCTCAACTTAAGACAGGTTTGGCGTAAGAAGAGGAAAAGCTGTCAAAAGAAAGCTTAACTAAGACAGGTTTAGATGAAGAGCCCGAAATGCTGTCCGAACCTTGATCAACATCTGAAAGGTTAGCAGGAAAAAAGAAAAAAAGCTGTCCAAGCATGATTAAATAATCCCACTATATCCACCGGCGAAGATGAGGCAGTCACAGTGGCCTTTACTAAGAGCCCAATATAATACAACCCTTATGAATTTGAAAATTCCGTGACATATTCCCATTTATTTGAAGTCTAATTGAAAAAAGTTCTCAACTACTTATTGACTTTTATTATATAAACGATTTAATATTTAAATAGATTAATTGATAATGATTTTCATTATCTACCGATACAGATTAGGAGCATGGCCATGAAAAAGCGTTACTTGATTACATCTTTGATCATCCTTTCATTGCTTTCACTCTTTGTAGGAGTAAGCAGAATCACACCAATGGAACTGCTTGATTTTCAGTCGGAAGAAACAGAAATCTTCCTGATCAGCAGGGTACCGCGCTTGATTGCAATCCTCCTTGCCGGCGCAGGGATGAGCATAGCCGGACTGATCATGCAGCAGTTGAGCCGCAATAAGTTCGTGTCACCGACAACGGCGGGCACGCTCGATGCGACAAGATTGGGCATTCTCGTTTCGATGCTGTTTTTTGCAAACGCGTCCACGATTGAAAAAATGCTGATTGCGTTTGTGTTCGCACTGGCGGGAACATTCTTGTTCATGCAGATTCTTGACCGGATCAAGTTCAAGGACGCGATTTTCATTCCGCTTGTCGGGATGATGCTGGGTAATATCCTATCATCCATATCGACATTCTTTGCTTACAAAGCCGATGTTATCCAGAACATGTCCGCGTGGCTGCAGGGTGATTTTTCGATGGTCATGAAGGGGCGCTATGAGCTGCTGTACATAAGCATTCCGATCCTGGTGATTGCCTATCTTTTCGCCAATCGCTTTACGGTGGCGGGGATGGGAGAAGATTTTTCGAAGAACTTGGGGCTCGCCTACAAACGGGTCGTCAACATCGGATTGATCCTTGTCGCTCTGATTACGGCCACTGTCGTCCTGACGGTCGGAATGATTCCGTTCCTCGGGCTGATCATCCCGAATATCGTCTCAATTTTCAAAGGCGACCATCTGCAAAAAACATTGCCGCATACGGCTTTGCTGGGAGCGAATTTCCTCCTGGTAACGGACATCCTGGGACGCATGCTGATCTATCCTTACGAGATTTCGATCTCTCTGATGGTCGGCGTCATCGGCAGTGGAATTTTCTTGTACCTGTTGTTTAGGAGGAAGGCATATGCGTAACTCAGTAAAATTAACCCTCCTTGCTTTAATCGCAATTGGTGCGAGCATGCTGTATTTATTCCATGACCTGAATGGCAGCTTCGATTATGCCCTGCCCAAGCGGGCGATGAAGGTGGCTGCGATGGTGATTACCGGAGTGGCAATCGCTTATTCAACCGTCGTTTTCCAGACGATCAGCCACAACCGCATCCTTACACCGAGTATTATCGGACTGGATTTGCTTTACATGCTGCTTCAGACCGTGCTGATTTTCTTCCTCGGTTCAGGCCATGTGACCGTCGTCAATAAACAGGTGAACTTCATTTTAACAGTGGCCATCATGGTTGTGTTCGCCTTGCTGCTTTACCGGCTTCTTTTTAAAAAGGGAAACCAGCCAATCTACTTTTTGCTGCTAGTGGGAATCATTGTCGGAACCTTCTTTTCAAGCATTACGACATTCCTGCAGGTGCTGATTGATCCGAATGAGTTTCAGGTGGTCCAGGACAGGATGTTTGCCAGCTTCAACAACATCAACACCGACCTGGTTTGGCTGGCGATCGGTCTGATAGTCTTGCTGATCATTTATGCCTGGAGGTTCACAACCTATCTCGATGTCCTGTCCCTCGGCAGGGAGAATGCGATCAACCTTGGAGTTTCCTATGATTCTATTGTAAAAAAAATGCTCGTGCTCGTTGCCGTATTCATTTCGATTTCCACCGCCCTTGTCGGACCGCTGACTTTTTTGGGCTTGATTGTTGCGAATCTATCCTATCAAGCTTTCAAAACCTACAAGCACAGCGTCCTAATCAGCGGAGCAATTTTAATCAGCGTGATTTCCCTTGTTGGCGGCCAATGGGTCGTGGAAAGAGTCTTCACATTCTCCACCACGCTTAGTGTCATCATCAACTTCGTCGGTGGCGTGTATTTCATCTACTTACTGCTTAAGGAGAGTCGATCAACATGATTACAGTTCGTTCACTGTCCAAATTTTACGGAAAAAAGAGTGTCGTTGAAGATGTGACTGTCAACATCCAGAGAGGCCAGATCACTTCTTTCATCGGACCGAATGGCGCCGGGAAATCGACGCTGCTCTCGATGGTTAGCCGGCTGCTTGATGCTGACTCTGGGGAAGTACTCATCGACCAGACTGATGTCCGGAAGATGAAGTCGAATGAATTTTCCAAGGTCGTCTCGATTCTGAAACAGTCGAATTATATGAATGTCCGCCTGACGATCCGCGAGCTTGTATCGTTCGGAAGGTTCCCTTACTCAAAAGGGAGGCTGACGGAGGAGGATGAGAAGTTCGTCGACCAGGCGATTGAGTACATGCATCTGACCGAGATGCAGGACAGTTATCTCGACGAACTATCTGGCGGGCAAAAGCAGCGGGCGTTCATTGCGATGGTCATTGCCCAGGATACAGAATATATCCTGCTTGATGAACCACTGAACAACCTGGACATGAAGCATTCGGTCCAGATCATGAAAATCCTTCGCCAGCTTGTCGATGACCTTGGCAAAACCGTCGTCATCGTCCTGCATGACATCAACTTTGCCTCCGTCTATTCAGACCGCATCGTCGCACTGAAGGATGGAAAGGTCGTCAAGGATGGCCCAACAAGGGAAATCATCCAGTCAGACGCACTAAAAGAAATCTACGATATGGACATTCCAATCCAGGAAATGAACAATTGCCGGATTTGTGTTTATTTTAATTCTTAGTAAAAGGGGAATTTAACTATGAAAAAACTTAGTTTATTAGCACTTGTTTTAGCGATGGTGCTTGCATTGGCAGCATGTGGTTCTGATGAAAAAGCAGAAACGACAGCAGCAGCAGGAAAAGGCGAAGCGAAGGAAATGACCATCAAGCATGAGTACGGAGAAGCAACTGTTAAAAAGAGTCCTGAAAAAGTTGTCGTGTTTGACTTTGGTGTACTGGATACCCTTGATGAGCTAGGTGTAGAGGTTACAGGCGTACCGCAGGCAATCGTTCCTAAATACCTGGAAAAATACGCGGGCAAGGAATACACAAATGTCGGCAGCTTGAAAGAACCTGATTTTGAAGCTATCCACGCAATGAAGCCAGACGTCATCTTTATTTCCGCAAGACAGGCTGAACTGTACGACCAGTTTGCAGAAATCGCTCCTACCGTTTTTGTTGGCATGGACTATACAAAGTACATGGAATCCTTTGAAAAGAACATGAAGCTGATCGGTGAGATTTTTGAAAAAGAAGAGGTCGTGACGGAAAAACTGGCGGAAGTCAATAAGAGTATAGATGAAATCAATAAAGAAGCTTCCGCAGCAGATGAGAAAGCATTGCTTGTGCTGGCGAATGAAGGCAAGGTCAGTGCTTATGGTGCCGGATCTCGTTACGGTTTCCTCCACGATGTATTCGGATTCAAGGCGGCAGATGAAAATATCGAAGCCTCCACTCACGGCCAGAGCATCACTTTTGAATATATCCTTGAGAAGAACCCTGGAATCCTGTTCGTCATTGACCGTACCGCAGCTGTAGGTGGCGAAGTCGGCGCGAAGGAAACAATTGAAAATGAACTTGTGAAAAAGACTGACGCCTTCAAAAACGGCAAGATCATTTACCTTGACGGTACGAACTGGTACTTGAGCGGCGGCGGCTTGCAGTCCATGCAATCAATGATCGAAGAAGTGAGGTCTGCACTATAATGTTTTATCAAATTAAGAGAATCCTCGTGAAAGAAGGACATTCTGGTCAGGTTGTCGAGCGCTTTTCGAAGAAGGGCATGCTGATCGAACAGCAGCCAGGCTTCCTTGATAAACAGGTTCTCGTAAAAAAGAGCCGCAGAGGCGACGAAGAAGTCATGATCATGATAAGCTGGCAATCCGAACAAGACTGGAAGAACTGGGAGAAGCATCCCGATCATATCGCCGGTCACAAAGCCAAAATCGGCCAGCCAAAACCTGATTATATCCTTGAAACCTCCCAAGATATCTATGATGTGATTTAAACGGAAAGAGACTCAGCAATGGGTCTCTTTTTCAAATGGAAAAAAAGAGCGATATTTTCCAATTCGCTATAAAAAAGGAAAAGTCGCTATAAAAAAGAGATATTCGCTATAAAATCGAAAAAATCGCTATAAAAATGAATTTTCCGCTATAAAAACAAAAAACTCGCTATAAAAAAAGTTTTCCGCTACAAAAAGATAAAAATATCGCTATTACTGCTAGTAAATAGGTCATTTTTTAGTTAACTTACCTTATCGTTATTAAATGCTGTGGTTTCACCGCTAAATAATTAAATTGTGATTTTATCGAAAAAAATGACGATTTCACTGTTGGAGGCGCAAAAAGTACCGTTTACAACTCCCTTCTTTGAGGAAAACGCATAAAAAGCATTCACCTTTTAAAAAAAGAGAACGTTTTCACAAGTAAGGTGTTGTTTTTGTACCTAATTCGTCACTGACTGGTTATGAATAGTTTTGGCAACGTGATATTCTAAATTGTATAGATTTTCACAAACACAAACACAACCGTAAACACAAACATAAACACAAACACAAACACAATCACAATCACAATCACAATCACAATCACAATCACAATCACAATCACAATCACAATCACAAACACAAACACAATCACAATCATTATCGCAATCATTGGAGGAATCATCTGTGGACGGCATAATAGGTTTGCTTGAGGAACCGTTAATTTTATTATTCGTCATCTTATTTCTTGGCTCGGCACTGGGGGAAATCAAAATACGGGGGCTTAGCCTTGGAACATCCGGTGTCTTGCTGGCGGCTATGGTGTTCGGTCATTTTGGCTACCAGGTGTCCCCGGTCATCCAGCAGCTGGGACTTGGATTATTTATTGTGGCAGTTGGCTTATCCGCTGGGCCGCGTTTTTTCCGGATGATGAAAACGAGCGGTGCAGTATTTGGAATCATAAGCCTGTTGATTGTTCTCGTCGCTTCCATCACAACCATTGTTGTGGCCAAGCTGTTCAATCTCTCTCCGGCGTTAAGTATTGGAATCATGACCGGAGCGCTTACGAGTACACCAGGACTTGCGGCAGCCCTCCAGGCAACCGGCGACCCGCTTGCGTCTGTCGGTTACGGGATTGCCTATCCTTTCGGCGTCCTCGCGGTAGTGCTATTCGTACAGCTTTTGCCGCGTGTGCTCAAGGTGGATTTAGCAGAGGATTTAAAAAAGAAATCTGGTCCCGTACGGAATGATGATTCACCTGAAGTCATCACCATTGAGGTGACTGATCCCGCAATCAATAAAAGAACCTTAAAAGAACTCGAGTTCAATCGATATAATACGGTCGTGATCAGCCGCGTCATCCGTGGGGACAGGAATATCATTGCCCTTAATGATACAGTTATCCTCGTAGGGGACAGGCTTGTTGCGGTCGGTCTCCGAAATGATTTGACGAAGCTTTGCGAAGACATTGGCAGGGAGGTCGAGACGAATGTCAAGAACCACGACAATGTTGAGCTTCGCAAGGTAACCGTCGATTCGCTTGAGTTAATCGGGAAGACGATCAGAGAGCTTGATTTAAGGCGGACATATGGTGTCACGGTTACGAGGATTGAACGAGGCGGGTTTGAATTCAACCAGAACTCGAAATGGCGGCTGGAGCGCGGCGATGTCCTGACACTTGTCAGCAGTGAAGACCGATTGGATGACGTGGAAAAATTGTTCAACAGAAAGAAGCTGACAGTTACCAATATCCATATCCTTTCGCTCAGCCTGGTTTTGCTGCTGGGAGTGTTGGCCGGCATGATTCCGTTCCATTTTCCGAAACTTGGCACGATTACATTTGGCGTCGCCGGCGGTCCGTTGTTCATCGCCTTGATCATCGGCCACTTCGGGAAGCTCGGCCCCATCCATGCGCGCTATTATCAGCCGTCGAACCAGGTCATTCGCGATATTGGACTCGTCTTATTCCTGGCTGGGGCTGGCACTACAGCCGGTGAAGGAATCGTTAAGGTCATCCAGCAGGAGGGCTTCAACCTTGTCATCGGCGGTGCGATCATTACAATCCTGCCAGTCGTAGCAGGCTTTTTCATCGCAAGAAAGCTTTTCCGATTGAGCATCATTCACTCATTAGGAGCATTGTGCGGCGGAATGACAAGTACACCTGGACTCGGGGCCACCAACCAGTTGATGGATTCCGAGGATCCGGCGATCGCCTACGCTGCCGCCTATCCATTTGCGCTCATATCGGTTGCGGTGGCATCACAGATCCTGGTTTTCTTTTTATAAGGCTGTATTCGCATTGCAGCAAAGTTTACGAAAAAAGACACGGACAAGATATCCGTGTCTTTCTTCTTCTGTCACAACTTCAACCCGGTCCTGCTCTTGAATCTCCTGAGTAAAATATGGCTTTCCACCCTGGTGATTCCTTCCAAACTGTAGAGTTCTTCATTGATGAAATTTTCCAATCTTATAAAATCCTCTACCAGGACATGCATATGCAGTGTGCTTGGACCAGTCATCTGGTAACAGCTTGCTACACTTGGATTATTTGCTAGTGTCTCCGCAACCCTTACAAGGGATGAAGGCTCACAATCCACTTCGAAGAATGCGGAAACAGATTTCCCCACTTTTTCCGAATTGATGACAACAGAGAACTTTTCGATCACACCATCTTCGATTAATTGATTGACTCTTTCCCGGATTGATACCCTTGATAAATTCAACTGTTTGCCAATATCGACATAAGACATCCTGCCGTTTTCGGATAATAGTTGAAGGATCAGGCGGTCAGTTTCATCGATTACCATTTAAACACCACTCTTTTGAAAACGTTTGTATTTGTATCTTAGCTTACAATTGATAACATTTTCAACGAAAATTGGAAAAACTGAACAGAAAATTATACCAATAAAAATATTTTAATATTTTCTGAATATTATATAGATTTTTGAATTTAATATAATATAATAATACGAAATTCGAAATGATATTAAATTCAGTGAAACGCTTTCATAAAGTAGCCTGATGTTACTTTTAGACTACTTATGTTAGGGAAGCGGTTTTACGGAAGAGGGGGAGAAGCAAAAGTGAGTAAAAAAGGAAAAGTATTTGCAGCAGTATTTATGAGTTTATTATTGCTATTGGCAGGATGTAACAATAGTAATTCTTCCGGTTCGGAAGGAGAGAAATCGGCAACGGCCAGCGCTCCTGCGAAAACGGACAACACTGAATTGGTGGTCGGGCTGGATGATGATCCGCCGCAGCTGGATCCTCATTTCTCAACAGCAGCGGTTGACCGACAAGTATTCCACAGTATCTATGACAAGCTGGTTGATGTGGATGAAGAGCTTAACTTCGTTCCGATGCTGGCGGAAAAATGGGATATTTCAGAAGATGGAAAAACATATACCTTCACTTTACAAAAGGGAGTTAAATTCCATGATGGAACTCCGTTTAATGCAGAAGCAGTTAAATTCAACTTTGAGCGCATGATGGATCCTAATGCAGGTTCACCTCGTGCATCTGAATTATCGTCCATTGAAAAAATTGAAGTAGTTGATGAAACAACATTGAAGGTTGTGCTTTCAGAACCGTACAGCCCATTCCTGGCAGCATTGTCTGACCGTGCCGGCATGATGGTTTCTCCAAAAGCTGTACAAGAAAAAGGCAAGGATTTTGCCAACTCACCTGTTGGTACGGGTCCTTTCAAATTTGTATCACGAGTGAAGCAAGACAAAATCGAAGTTGAAAAAAATGCTGAGTATTGGAACGGGGCACCAAAGTTTGAAAAAATCGTCTATCGTCCATATTCAGATGAAAATGTCAGGCTGACAAACCTTACATCAGGCGATGTTGACATTATCAGCAAAGTTCCGCCAAAAGATGTTGAGAAGTTAAAAAATGATTCAAACCTTACATTATCTGAGACAAGCGCTCTTGGCTTCCAGGGTCTATATTTGAATCACAAGAGTGAGCCATTCAATAACAAAGCGCTTCGCCAGGCATTGGATTTGGTCATTGACCGTGAAGCAATCATCAAGGTTGCGCTTCGTGACACTGGTGTACAGGCTGCAGGAGCTATTCCTCCTGGGACTTGGGCATATGACGATTCTATTAAACCAACAAAGAAAGATGTAGAAAAAGCTAAGAAAATCATGGCTGAGGCAGGGTATCCTGATGGATTTGAATTTACGTTACAGCTTTCTCCTAAGCCAGTGGAAGAGCAAATCTCGCAAATGATCCAATCAATGGCTGCAGAAGCCGGCATTAAGGTTAAGCTTGAAATCGTCGAATTCGGAACGATGCTTGATAACATGGATAACTATAAGTTTGATGCAGTCCGATTAGGCTGGAGCGGAAGAACTGATCCAGATGGAAACATCTACGCCCTATTCCATACGGACGGCTCAATCAACTACGGTTATTCAAACCCGAAAATGGACGAGCTGCTGGAACAGGCACGAGTTGAAGTCGACCAAAAAGAACGAAAGAAAATTTACAGCGAAGCAACTGAACTAGGACAGGAAGAAGTACCGTTCATTTTCATCTACCACGAGAAGGATTACAAAGCATTTAAAAACAACTTACAGGGCTATAAACACATCTCGGATCAAATGATGCGCTTCCACGACGTTTCATTTAAATAAGCATTCAACTTGATTCGGCTTGGAGATCCATTCTCCAAGCCGATGTATTTTAAGCTTGGGAAAGGGAGGGAGCAGTGTGGTAAAATTTTTAATTCGCAGATTGGGACTTATGGTCGTTATCTTATTTCTAGTCAGCATCATCGTTTTTTCTTTAGTCCATCTTACTCCAGGCGACCCTGCAAGGATGATTTTAGGACAAGAGGCTACAGAGGAGTCGCTGCAGGCATTACGTGAACAAATGGGATTGAATGACCCACTGTATGTGCAATATTTTTCCTGGGTTACGAATGTCCTCCAGGGTGACCTTGGAAATTCCCTGAAGGATAATACACCGGTTCTTACCGTGCTGCTTCAAAAGCTGCCGGTCACGATCCAGCTGTCAATCATGTCATTTTTCATAGCGATGCTGATTGCCATCCCCGCTGGTATTATCTCAGCAACAAGAAAAGGAACGTTCTGGGACTACTTTGGAACAACCTTCGCATTATCCGGAGTTTCTGTTCCACCGTTTTTCTTGGGAATTTTGCTCATTTTCATTTTCTCTATCTCATTAGGGTGGCTGGCACCTTCAGGGTATGTCGAGCCATGGAAGGATTTTAAACAGAGTATGCTGTTAATGATCTTGCCTGCACTCGCAGTAGGCGTCAGATTGAGCGCTGAAATTACGAGGATGCTGCGTTCGAGCATGCTTGAAGTGCTTGAGGCGGATTATATCCGCACAGCATATGCAAAAGGTGTATTAGAAAGAGGAGTCGTTATTGGTCATGCTTTGAAAAATGCACTCATTCCTGTTGTTACTGTTAGTGGACTGCAGTTGGCTACCTTCCTCGGTGGTGCTGTCATCACAGAAACGATTTTTGCAATACCAGGGATTGGGCGGCTAGTAATCGATGCGATATTGACAAGAGATTTTCCGGTGGTACAGGGGGCCGTTCTCTTCATGGCCATCGCTGTTGTCGTCGTTAACTTCTTTATTGATGTCCTATATTCCATTCTTGATCCAAGAATCAAGCTGACAGGGGGCCAGTGACCATGGAAGCACAGTTAGAACAAAAAATCGTCGTCGTTGAGAGCCCAAGAAAACGCCGGATGAAAGAAATGAGCTCTCGTTTCTTCCAAAATAAATTAGCAGTTGTTGGCGGTGTTTTTACTTTGCTCCTCATTCTTATGGCTGTTTTCGCCCCGCTCGTTGCGCCTTATAATCCAACGGAGCAGAATTATGCAAAGTTCCTGCAGAGTCCTAATGCAGAGAATCTGCTGGGCACAGATGAACTAGGCCGCGACATTCTAAGCCGGATCATCTATGGAGCAAGGGTGTCGATTCAGGCTGGGATTATATCGGTAGGAATCGCGTTGTTGATCGGTATTCCTATTGGTCTTTTTTCAGGATATTACAGAGGCGTTTTGGATGAGTTCGTTGTCATGCGTTTTACGGATGCATTGCTTTCATTCCCGCCGCTCGTACTGGCGCTTTCACTGGCAGCGGTGCTTGGAGCAGGATTACAGAATGCGATGATTGCCATCGGTATTATCTTTACGCCTAACTTTATCCGTCTGGTAAGAGGAGAGGTTCTGAGCCAGAGGGAGCGTGAATATGTCACGGCAGCAAAAGCTTCCGGAATAAGTGACTTTAAAATCATCTTCAGGCATATCCTGCCAAACTGCATGCCGCCAATCTTAGTCCAGGCAACACTGGCGATTGCGGCAGCGATTATATCGGAAGCCTCTTTAAGTTACCTGGGGCTGGGAACTCAGCCTCCAACACCGAGCTGGGGAGCCATGTTATCTATGGGACAGGGCTACCTTGGGGACGCACCCTGGATTTCTCTATTCCCGGGCCTGTTTATCTTTTTGACTGTTCTATCAATCAACTTATTTGGTGATGGTCTGCGTGATGCACTGGATCCCAAGCTGAAGTGAGGTTATTAGAATGACATTTTCATACACTGCTAATCTAGTAAAACGAAAGGAGGAGGCAATCAAATGACACAGCCCTTATTGGAAGTTAAGAATCTGAAGGTCAGCTTTGCCGGAAAAAAGAAGACCACAAATATAGTAGCCGGATTATCCTTTAATGTGGAAAAAGGGAAAACCCTTTGTATTGTTGGGGAATCAGGCTGTGGAAAAAGTATGACCTCCCTTTCGGTCATGGGTTTGCTTCCCAAGACGGGGGAAGTGGAAGGAGAAATTCTCTTAAAGGGTGATAACCTGACGGAAAAGTCTATGAAACAGATGAGCAAAATCAGGGGCAACCAGATTTCAATGATTTTCCAGGAACCAATGACTTCGCTTAATCCCGTACAGACAGTTGGAAAGCAGATTGCCGAGACTATTATTCTCCACCAGAATGTGAGCAAGAAGGAAGCTCGCCAGAAGGCAATTGAGATGCTTCAGCTGGTCGGCATTCCTTCACCGGAAAAGCGGATCGATGCCTATCCTCATGAGTTAAGCGGCGGAATGCGGCAAAGGGTCATGATTGCGATCGCCCTTAGCTGCAATCCGGAACTGCTGATTGCGGATGAGCCGACTACAGCTCTTGATGTAACGATCCAGGCGCAGATTCTTGATTTGATGAAGAACCTGCAAAAAGACCTGGATATGGGAATTATCATGATTACCCATGACCTGGCGGTTGTTTCTGAAATGGCGGACACAGTACTGGTCATGTATGCAGGAAAAGCGGTTGAATATGGCACCAGAAAATCGATTTTCAACGATCCGAAGCATCCATATACACAGGGGCTGATGAAGTGTATCCCCGATGTAGATGCTGAAGAGGATGTCGAGGAGCTTTTTGTTATAAAAGGATCAGTGCCATCTCCGGATGCGATGCCAGCAGGCTGCCGATTTGCCGATCGCTGCCCGTATGTGCAGGATATCTGCAGGGCACAATCCCCGGATCTCGAGCAAGTAGATTCACAACACACAGTGAGCTGCTGGAAATACACTGATTTATGGAAGGAAGGTGAGGCAAATGGGCCAGCCATTAGTGAAGTTGCCGTCGGAAAATCTTCTTGATGTACAGGACCTGAAGAAACACTTTCCTGTCGGTGATCAAGGGTACTTTGGTGAAAAACAGGTAGTAAAAGCATTGGATGGCATCACCTTTACTCTAAAAAGAGGCGAAACTCTGGGAATCGTAGGTGAATCTGGATGCGGCAAATCTACGATGGGCCGGGCCATCCTCAGGCTTCACGAACCAAGCTCAGGAACGATCGTTTATGACGGAAAGGATATCACGAATGTTTCCAAGCGGCAGATGCGTGATAACCGCAAAGATATGCAGATCATTTTCCAGGATCCATATGGTTCCCTGAACCCAAGAATGACTGTAGGCGCGATGCTGTCAGAAATCGTTGAAACCCATAAAATTGTTCCGAGAAAAGAGCTATATGACTATGTTTGTCATCTGCTGGTAGAAGTTGGGCTTTCGGAACAGCATTATTACCGCTTCCCGCATGAGTTTTCAGGCGGCCAGCGCCAGAGGGTGAGTATTGCACGCGCGCTGTGCACGAACCCGAAGCTGATTGTCTGTGATGAAGCTGTCTCTGCTTTGGATGTATCAGTCCAGTCACAGATCCTGAATTTGCTGCAGCGATTGAAAAAGGAGCACCAGCTGACATACTTATTTATTTCCCACGACCTTAGCGTTGTGAAGCACGTAAGCGACCGTGTTGCCGTCATGTACTTAGGGAAAATGGTCGAACTTGCTGATAAAAAGGACCTTTATGATAATCCGCTGCACCCTTATACAAAGGCCTTGCTATCTGCAATTCCTTCAACCAAGGAAGAGAAGAAGAGGGAAAGGGTCATTTTAAAAGGGGATGTGCCAAGCCCGATCAATGTTCCGAGCGGCTGCCGTTTCCATACAAGATGTCCGCTTGCTACCGATCGATGCAGGGCAGAAGAGCCGGCATTCAGGGAGGTAAGCGAGAACCACTTTGCAGCTTGCCATTATGCATAACTTGGAGAGGTCCTTGCCTAGTTGGTAAGGACGTTTCTTTCGAGATGAAAAAAGAGTTGTTGTTTTATAAAAAGAGAATATTTCATTTGTAAGGCTAATAAGCTAAATTGACTTACAAATGAAAGCGACCATCTTTGAGGGGGAGATCAATTCATGAACGTAGATTATCTGAATTATCCATATCAATCACAAAGAACCGTAAGCTTTGCCAAGAATGGCATGGTTGCCACTTCTCAGCCGCTGGCAGCGCAAGCGGGTCTGGATATTTTAAAAAAAGGCGGAAACGCCATTGATGCAGCGATTGCGACAGCAGCATGTCTGACAGTTGTTGAGCCAACTTCTAACGGAATCGGCGGCGATGCGTTCGCATTAGTTTGGGTAAAAGGGGAACTTCATGGCCTGAACGCCAGCGGCCCGGCACCGCAAAGCATCTCGATTGATGCCGTTAAGGAAAAGGGACATGAGAAAATGCCGACATTCGGATTGGTCCCTGTTACCGTTCCAGGTGTACCTGCAGCATGGGCTGAGCTATCGAAACGATTCGGGAAACTGCCATTGACAGAGGTATTACAGCCGGCAATCGACTATGCAGAAAAGGGATATCCGCTGTCACCGGTTCTCGGCAAGTACTGGAATATCGCTTATGAAAAGTTTAAAGAAATTTTTACAGGTGATGAATACAAAGGCTGGTTTGACACATTTGCTCCTGATGGAAAGGCGCCGCAGATCGGGGAAGTCTGGAAATCAGAAGGCCATGCAAGCACCTTGCGCCAGATTGCCGAAACAAATGCGGAAAGCTTTTACCGCGGAGAGCTGGCAGATAAAATTGATGAATTCTCCAAACAGCATGGCGGCTTCATCTCAAAAGAGGATTTAGCTGCATACAAGCCGGAATGGGTACAGCCGATCAAGGTCAATTACAGAGGCTATGATGTCTGGGAAATCCCGCCGAATGGGCAGGGCATTGTTGCCTTGATGGCGCTGAACATGCTGAAGGGCTATGAACTGAATGAAAAAGAATCTGTGGATACATACCACAAGCAAATTGAAGCGATGAAGCTTGCGTTCGCGGATGCAAAGAAATATGTAACTGATCCTGAGAAAATGACCGTCACTTCTGAGCAGCTTTTATCCGAGGAGTATGCGGAAGCAAGAAGAAGCTTGATTGGTGAAAAAGCCCGCCTGCCGGAGCCTGGCACACCTCCAAAGGGTGGAACCGTTTATCTGGCGGCAGCGGATGGAGAAGGAAACATGATTTCATTTATCCAGAGCAATTATATGGGCTTCGGATCCGGGATCGTCATTCCTGGAACAGGTATTGGTCTGCAGAACCGCGGAGCTGATTTTTCATTGGATCCGTCACATGATAATCGCCTTGAGCCAGGCAAAAAGACGTACCATACAATCATTCCGGGATTCCTGACAAAGGATAATGAAGCAGTCGGTCCGTTCGGAGTCATGGGCGGATACATGCAGCCACAGGGCCATGCCCAGGTGATCATGAACACAATCGACTTTAACCTGAACCCGCAGGCTGCGCTCGATTCACCACGCTGGCAATGGATGGAGGGCAATAAGGTGGTTGTGGAGAATACTTTCCCTGCCCATATTGCCCAGGCATTGGCCAGGAAAGGGCACGATATCCACTTCGCACTGGACGGAGGCAGTTTCGGAAGAGGCCAGATTATCTGGAGAGACCCTGCAACCGGAGTGCTTTCCGGCGGAACAGAGTCAAGGACGGATGGGGCAATCGCAGCTTGGTAATCTCAAAAAAGGTGTTGAATGATAATGAAACAGCTTGATCTATTCCTGGCATTTTTCCGAGTTGGAATACTGGGATACGGCGGCGGCCCATCATCGATCCCGCTCGTTCATAAAGAAGTAGTCGAGAAATATAAGTGGATGAATGATGATGAGTTTGCTGATGTTTTAGCACTTGGCAATACCCTACCAGGACCGATTGCCACCAAGATGGCAGGCTATATCGGATACAGGGTTGCAGGGTTTACAGGAATGGTGAATGCCGTAATGGCTACAATCGTCCCGACTATACTGTTGATGATTATCTTACTAACCTCGATTTCTTCCTTTAAAGATCTGCCATGGGTTGCTGGCATGACAAAAGCAGTCGTTCCGGTCGTTGGTGTCATGCTGGCGACCTTGACCTGGGACTTCTTTAAGAAATCAAATGAAACGCTGGGAAAGGTGAACGCGGGTTTAATGGTGGTTGGCGGACTTATTCTGATGGAGGTTTTGAATATCCATCCAGCCATCCTGATTCTCGTGTTGTTAATATTGGCTATCGCTAAAAAAGATAAAACTCCTAAGGTGGAGAACAAGATCGAAAGAGGGGTGGGATAATGATTTATTGGCATATATTCCTCGCCTTTTTCATCCCGGGAATCGTTGGCTACGGGGGAGGCCCGGCCTCGATTCCCCTGGTGGAAAATGAAGTGGTCGACCGCTATGGCTGGATGACGGTACCGGAATTCAGCGAAGTGCTGGCGATTGGAAATGCATTGCCAGGGCCAATCGCGACAAAAATGGCAGGTTATATTGGATATGAGCAAGGAGGAATTCTGGGTGCTGTTGTCGGCATTTTCGCCACAGTTGCACCGTCGCTGATCATTATGATCGTTCTCCTTGGAGTATTGTACCGGTTTAAAGATTCACCAAAAGTGAAAAGAATGACGAATTATATCAGGCCAATCATCGCCGTTTTGCTTGGTGTCATGACGTTCAACTTCTTCTTTAACTCCTACGTGGACACAGGCATCATACAAACAGTTTTCTTGGTTGTTGCCAGTTACCTGCTGCTTGAAAAATGGAAGGTGCACCCTGCCTATGTCATCACTGCATCGTTAGCGTATGGCGGTTTATTTTTATAATGGTAAAGAGCCCATCCAGGGAAGGATGGGCTTTTAATGTGCAGGAAACTCCGAGATAAGGGTACGATTGGGTTTTAAATGTGCCCTTATAGAAGGGGAAATTCCTTCATAAGGGTACAACATTAGCCTAAACACGGTATTAGAGTACCTATTGTGGTACTAATTTCACAAAATCATTAAGGCTTTAATGCATTTGAAAACATACCGCCATATTGTTGACGAAGTAAGCCTATTAAACAAGGGATAGCTTTTTAATTGGAAAAAATTTCTTGACTATCGAGTTGAACGGTATTATTATCATTATTGATAATGATAATAATCGCAAACTAATATACAGCAGGTGATCACGATGAAGGAAACGAAAGCAGATTTAATTTTACATCCAGTACGAATAAAGGTTCTTCACACGTTATCCAGCGGGAGGAGGAAAACAGTACAGCAGATTGCTGAGAAGCTGCCAGAAGTGCCGCAGGCTACCTTATATCGCCATCTGAAAAAACTGCTTGATGCCGGTATTATTGAGGTAGTCGAGGAAAACCAAGTGCGCGGCACGATTGAAAGAGTCTATGCATTGCCCCAGCAAAACGAAGTACTCTCACGGGAAGAAGTGCTCAAGGCCGGACCGGATGAGCATCTTGATTACTTTATTAAGTTTCTGGCCAATGTGCTAATGGATTTCGAGTCATATATCCGCCAGCCAAATTATGATTTTCAAAAAGACATGGCAAGCTTTAGAACGGCAACATTGTACGCCAGCGATGAGGAATATAGTGAGTTTATCAGGAAGTACGTTGAATTGATCACGCCGTTTCTTCACAATGAGGAAACGCCCGACAGGAAGAAACGGACAGTTACCAATATTTTAACAACCCACCATACTATTGAAGAGGGGAATAAGGATGATGAACGTCCAGATGGTTAAAGAGGAGATTTCTTTTAAAAGTGATGTGGATTTAAAAGGGACATTATTAGTGCCGGATTTGGGGAAGGACTCTTACCCGACGATTGTATTCCTTCCGGGGTCAGGGGAATTGAACCGTGATGGCAGCACGCCTAATGGGAAATTCAAGTTTAATCTATACAAGGATCTGGCGGAGTTATGCACATCACTCGGATTTGCAACCTTCCGCTACGATAAGAGAGGTGTCGGGGAAAGCGAAGGGAATTTTCATTCAGCCGGTCTTTCCGATGCACTGAAGGATGGAGAAACAGCAATGGATATGCTGGCAGCTCATCCGAAGGTCGACGAAAACAAGCTCATCATCATGGGACACAGTGAGGGGTGCATGGTCGGCACTGCCTTGAACGCAATCAGGCCGGCAGCCGGCTTGGTCCTTCTGTCTGGCGGCGGTGAAACTCTTAAGGAGGCGCTCGATCACCAAAGGCAGCTGCTTTATAAAGAAATGAGAGAAAAGAAGGGCATCCAGGGCTTCATTATCAACAAGTTCAACACTCTTGATAAAGCTGAAAAACAAGCACAGGGCACCTATAAGAAAATGGTTGAATCCGATAAAGATGTAACAAAAACATTGGGCTTTATCAAAATGCCTGCAAAGTACTTCAGGGAGCATTTTGCGCTGAATATTGAAGAGGCATTGGCGAAAGTGACTTGCCCGGTGCTGGCGATCAATGGCACAAAGGATTTTCAGGCTAATCCTGAAAAGCTGAAGCGCATTGAACAGTTTGTCCAGGGTGAATCTGAAATCCATATCGTCGAAAACATGGACCACGGATTGAAGGTACAGCTTACACCGCTGAGACCATCCTCATACAAAAAGGATTACTTAAAAACCATTGGAAAGCCTATCCACCCTGAGGCAGTGAAGCATCTGACCTCATGGCTGCAGAGATACCTTTAATACGTGAAGAAGTCCCATTACCATATTGATAATGGGACTTCTTCTTGTTTCCTGAATCAGTTGGAGCCTATTCCAAAAATGGCTTGATTTTCGGAAATACCTTCAGTGCGGTATTGTAAAATAAGTCCTCATGGTGCTCGGGCGGAATCAGGTCTTTGATGAACTCAATATACGGACCGACTGGAATCAGCGGCCAGTCTGTGCCGAACAACAGCTTGTCGTACGAATCAGCAAACTCAAGCGCATGGCGCAGGTGGTCAAGAAAACGTCCCTGGCTGCGTTTATCCAGTTCTGCCTTCGTGCCGACAATCAATCCTGACAAATCAGCGAATACATTCGGATTTTTATAGATGATTTCCGCTCCGGTCAACGTCCATGGATCTCCAAAGTGTGCCATCATGAAATTTACATCCCGATGGTTGACCGCGACCTCGTCAATCGCCATCGGATGGGAATATTTCAAATACCCGCGTTCCGAATAAGTGTCTCCGGTATGGAACACAACAGGAAGCTGGTATTTCGCGGCCAGCTTGTAGACCGGTTCGTACACTTCGTCATACGCATAAAAAGGATAGTATCCAAGATAAATCTTGATACCGACTGTCTTCGGATTTTGCAGTTCTTTTTCAAGACGGGCAAGCGCTGCCACATCGAGGTCATATGGATTGACCCCGGCGCAGCAAAATATGTTGACCGGGAGCTCAGCTTCCATATCTAGCCCCATCGGTGTCCGGGCTTCATAATCAGGGAATCCCATCTTATCGGTTTCCGTCAGGCCCATGCCGATCCCTAGCACCACATTGGCCTCCTTGAACTCCTTTAGGATGCCAGCTGTGGAATAGTCGACAAATGACAGCTTCTCGGCCGTTTCATAAAAGGATTTGATGTTTGATAGGTGTATATGGGCATCGATAATTTTCATGTTTTCTCCTTTTAAAATTGGAATCTTCTCAGTTTTTTCAGCAAATCGCCAGTCAGTTTGCGCTCATCGAAAAGCAGGAAAAGCGGAGCACTTTTTTCGAATTCGCCTTTGTGCCTTGAGACGAGCTGTAAAACTTCTTTATTTGTATACGCGTCAGTTGGATAGGCATCGTTGTTCGAAATCATATAAAACTTATCGTCACAGCTGTTGGAGGTAAAATAAGAATCTTCATCCAGCAGCAAAGCAATCTCCTCTTTGCCTGCGTGATAGGCATGCGCCTGTTTGCTGTCACTGACTGAAATTCCTACATCGGTCAGTGTGTCACCGCCAATGAACAGGTCTGTGATCCACACCTCATGTGCAAGATTTTTCCCGCCAGCGTCCTTCACTTCTGCAAAAGAAGCGACAATGGGCACGCCAGGAAGCATCAAATAATATTGCGTGTACTGGACGCCGTTCCACTGCTTATGTTCCTTAAACTCCGTTGTAATCGCCAGCCCGGTCCATTTATTGCCTTCACTGTCCTTCTTTTCAACCACTTCAGCATGGCTGGTTTCTTTTAACAGTGAGAAGGTATTGATTCCATTCGGTGCGGTCTTCATTCCGCCTGCCCATGGATTCCACCAACTCTTCGCCGTCAACTCTGGATAGGAGTGGTCGAGCCATTCGTGGCCATTCACTTTCATTGAATAGATACCAGGATAGAAGTTTGGGTCTGCCTTCAGAGTGATGATGCCGTTATCGATGATCAAATTGCCATCCGTTGCAGAAGTAACACTTCCCGAAGGAGAGAGCAGCAATTCTTTGAATCTAGCTTCCGTCCCATTGCCTTCATATGAGGCATCGACAATGGACAGCGGTTGCAGGGCAGCGAATGGCACTGTCATAGAATGAGAGGTTTTCTCCATTTCTGCGGTAATTTCATGAATCTCATTCCCAATCTTTAATGTGCCATCCAGGTAGCTGTTACGGTATGTTTTCAAAGTGAACTCTAGGTCAGCATCAGGCTGGATTACGAGCTGATCAGCTTTAAAGCTTAGTTCACTGCCCTTTTCAGGTTTCTTACCGACATGCACTTGCTCTGCATAGGCGATGAACTCCTCAACACTCTGGAAAGCACCAAGTGACAGGGTGATGGTTCCTGACACAGCTTTTGCCCCTGGCTCCAGCTTTCCGAATTGGTCCTCGATGATAAACTGCCAGCTCTCAGGCCCTGCACTGCTATCCTTAGACCAGGCCAAGCCAATCGGGCCGTACTGCCCCTCGGAAAAATACCAGTTCCCTGTGATTCTCTCAGAATCTAGCTCGCCAATTTCCATGATTCGATTTTCGGTAAAATGAACAACCTCGCCATCGAGCGGGAAGTAAACTTTTTCGAGTTCATGGTAGACAGGCTGGCTGAAGGCCACTTCAGGATGAACGCTCTCACCTATATTCTCAACCTCAGCCCATGTATGGACGATCCCGTCACCGAACAAGCGGTATGTCTGGGTTAAAAGCAGTCCCTCCATCTCGGCAGATTCCAGGCTAATTTTCATATCAATCGAAGAATCATTGATCTCCCAGGTGACAGAGGAAGGCTTTTTCTTGGTGAACTCCAGCGAATAGGGCTTTCCAAGCTTCGGTGTCATAAAGGCAAAAGGCTGATTTTTCTCGTTGTTTCTGGCAGCTGATGTCAGCAGGTCCCGTTTGCGGACATTGATCTGGCCAAGTCCGTTGAAAATATGCCAGAAATCCTTTGATTCACCGCCGAACTTTTCGCCAAGGCCCTTGAAAGCAACCGAGATGTCCTGCTGGAAGGTCAGCTTTTGTTCATCGTTTTTTGTTGCTGTAATTGTAAGCTCAGGATTGTAAAATCCATGCTGTTTTATCGTCAAAGGCACAGACACCGTCTTCCGGCCCCGGGCAGGAATTTCCACTGTGAATGTTTGTTTTGTTAATACGACTTGCTCATTTACAGGGAAGTCTATTTGGAACTCCGCATTCTCTCTCAAGTTATTGGTTATTTCAACGTCAATAGACGTCGCTTTGTCCAGGAATGAAAGATTACCAGAATAGTTGCCTTCTATTTTTGCCGGGTTGATTGGAAAGACGCCAAGCTTTAACTCGCACTCAAGCCCATTGACCGATATCGTGGCCTTGATGCTTGGGTGTGTACGCCAGTGGCTTGGTTCTTCGCCTTTTTCAACGGTAAAGGACGCAGTAATAGTAGACTCATCTTCTACCATTTGATCCGCAGCGAAATCATACTTGATTCGTCCTGTGTCCGTCCCATTTGCTTTAAAGTTAAGGGGTGATCCGCCCTTGTTCACGACCGTGATTTCGAATTCCCGTTCTTCCTCCTGGATCACTTCATGGTCAGCCATTTTTATTTGCAGGATGAACTCATCCGTTTCAATCAAGCTGATGCCGCGGCTTGTTCGTTCGAATTGTACCCGGGCTGAAGTTTCTTCATTCTGCCAGCTATATTCATAGAATGTAAAACCGTTTTCCTTTACACCGTCCGGCTTCACCTCTATTAATCTAGTGCTGTCCTCATACCAGTCCAATGATTCAAAGACCGGTTTTAACAGCGGTGTATTCAGGACCTGCGGAATGAAATTCATTAAATGGGTCGAGTCATCCCGATCCTCCCAGAAAAAGCCGCACTTCTTATAAAGCGGAACGGCCTTCGTGTTCCCGGCCCAGGTGTAAAGGTCAAGCCGCGGCCAGCCCAGCTCCACCGTCTTATCCAGCGCCTGAAGCACGAGCTTTTTGCCAATCTTATGCCCCTGGTAATCGGGCCTGACATTGAGGAGCGGGATATACAACGATCCCGTATCTTCCTTATACTCAGACAAGCCACAGTAACCGACGACTTCTTCACTGTCCAGCGCCAGATAAAGCTCGATATTGTCAGAGTTAGCTTCCTTCTTTTTCACCTGCTCCTCCGTCATGACGCGCGTATCTCCGCCCCAGCCGTCACGACTCAGATTCCACATTTTGGCGACTCCAGCCGCCAATCCTTCATGATATTTCTCGATTTGGATCACCTTGTTCAATTGTGCCATTACCTTTCTCCTCCTTGGCTATGGGCCATCTTCCTTTTTAGTTAAAATAAGCTTCTTTTTTGAATTGTCCATTTTGCTGAACCTCCTTTTATTTAATGGGAGTGTTTTTGCACTCCATATTCATCGTAA
This sequence comes from Mesobacillus jeotgali, assembly GCF_014856545.2. Classification (NCBI taxonomy): domain Bacteria; kingdom Bacillati; phylum Bacillota; class Bacilli; order Caryophanales; family Bacillaceae; genus Mesobacillus; species Mesobacillus jeotgali. Next base: position 751,154 of record NZ_CP109811.1, read on the forward strand.
AGGGAAAATTTACTAGTGTAAAGAAAATTTAGAATTTAATGTTTTTTAAAAATATCCATTATAAATATGGTAGTTTCCATTTTTTAGATATAATGAGGAAAAGACCGTAAGAAGGAGTGAGGAGTTGTGGAGCAAAAAATCTATTATGACATCCTTCATTTTAATGGAGACGAAATTTTTATTTCGGCGACCGGCAAAGGCGTATGCTATGTAGGGTCACCAGAAGAGGATTATGAAGATATGGCTAAACGTTTTCCCGCTGCTGTATTTGAAAAGAATTCGGAAGCCTTAAAACCATACAGGGATGAGTTGGCTGAGTATCTTGAAGGGAAGCTCAGACAATTTTCCCTGCCAGCCGATGTAAAAGGAACTGCATTCCAGGAAGCAGTCTGGACGGCCTTGAAGGAAATCCCTTATGGCGAAACATGTACATATTCAGATATTGCAGAAAAAATCGGCAAGCCGGCTGCTGTGAGAGCAGTAGGAAGCGCAATCGGCGCTAACCCAGTGCTGATCACTGTGCCATGCCATCGGGTCATCGGCAAAAGCGGCGCAATCACAGGGTACCGGGGCGGGATTGCCATGAAACAGCAGTTGTTGGAGCTGGAGAAAAACCACAAAGTAAAAGCTGGATTGGATTTGTAGAGAGGAAACGGGTCACGTAAGGGGTTTTTGTTCTCGGAGTTGGAGTTAGGAGAGAAACGGGGCATATAAAGTAGATTTATGTTCCCGGAGTTGGCGTTGGGAGAGAAAACCGGTCACATAAAAAAATTGCCGATGTGATGCAGTAGAAACTTCATCTGGGAATCACCTCATCATCACAAACGTGAATTGTTAGAAAATTGCCATATAACTCTCACACTTTTTCTTCAACTAAAAGCTATAATAAACCCAAATGGACTATGAACGGTGGTCTGGAATACCAGAGGGCTGATGGGGGCGATCTAATGAAGAGTTTGATTGTTTACTGCTCAACACATGGTACGACAGCAAAAGCGGCACATCTCTTACGAAAGCAGATTGAAGGGGATGTCATTGCCATCAATCTGGATAAGACAAAGCTCCATTCAGATTTGGAGCTGTTTGATTCTGTGTTGATCGGCGGATCCATCCATGCCGGCAGCATCCAGGGAAAAATAAAAAAATTCATGAAAGAGCATGAGGACGTGCTGCGAAGAAAAAAGCTCGGCTTGTTTCTTTGCTGCATGAGGGAAGGCCAGGAAGCACACACTCAGTTTGAGAATGCATTCCCGCCAAGCCTCAGGGAAGCGGCAATCGCGAAAGGATTGTTCGGGGGTGAATTCATTTTTTCAAAGATGAATTTTTTCGAGAAAATCATTGCGAAAAGTGTAAGCGGATCGACAGAAGAAATTTCTCATCTCGATCTGGGATCAATCAATGATTTCGCGGAAACTGTTAATCGGAATAATAAGTATTTACCTGTCTAAAAATCGGAGGCTATCTCGGCCTTCGATTTTTTTATTTTGGACAGCGGAAAATATTGTATAATCAAAGTAATTTGTTTGGGGGAGAGGTTTTAACAGAATGAATATTGAGCTTTTCAGAATGATCAATGATGCCGGAAAGGAATTCGGAGCGCTGAATCCGGTCATGGTCATAATTGCTAACAATGCGATTTACCTGTTAGCGGCGGCTGTCCTTGTATACTTGTTCAGCCGAAACCAAAGGAATCGATTGATGGTGGTAAGTGGTTTGACAGCACTTTTGTTGGCAGAGATAGCCGGGAAAATTGCGGGCATGCTTCACTCGAATCACCAGCCGTTTGCAAGGCTTCCCGATGTTAATCAATTGATTGAGATGGAAGTAAACAACTCGTTTCCGAGTGACCATACAATTATTTTTTTTACGATGGCGGTTACTTTCTGGCTGTTTAAAAGGAAGCATACATATTTATGGATCTTGCTCGCCGGGATGGTTGGTTTTTCGCGGATATGGGCCGGGGTGCATTATCCGGCGGATATCCTAGTAGGTGCGATTCTTGGATCAGGATTCGCTTATCTTGGCTACCGCGTGATTTCAACGATCAACTTATTCAATAAGAATAAATCGACAGGCAAGGAAATGAAAAATCTATAGATTATGAAACCTTTACGCTGGGTAAACCGTACATAAACAAGGTCAAGATAGAGTATTTGATTTATTTACTCAAGACCTGTAAAATATATTCTGACAAATTTTTTTTCGGAGAGTGAATTTTTTTGGAAGTTCCCATAGGTTTAGTCATTTTATTAGGTGTTTTAATTCTTTTGTCTGCCTTCTTTTCATCGGCAGAGACCGCTTTTTCCAGCGTCAATAAAATCAGGCTGCGAAACTATGAGTCTGAAGGCCGCGCTGGAAGCAAGAAAGCTTTGTATATTTCTGAGAATTTTGATGACGCGTTGTCTACAATTCTAGTAGGTAACAATATCGTCAATATTGCAGCGGCGAGTATTTCATCCAAGGTAGCTGTTGATATCTTCGGAGCAAGCACAGGTCTGATCGTAAGTACATTTGGTATGACGATCTTGATCCTGATTTTTGGTGAAATTTTGCCGAAGTCAATAGCGAAGGAAAATGCAGAAGCTTATTCGTTAAAAATTTCCGGTATCCTGCTGTTGCTGATTAAAATCCTTACGCCAATCAATTTCGTGTTCAGTAAATTGAAGGCATCCGTATCGAGGATGTTCTCGAAGGATGGGGAAGCCCAGCCATCTGTCACCGAAGAAGAAATCAAGGTGATGGTGGACATCAGTGAAGAAGAGGGCGTCATCAACAATGATGAGAGGGAGCTTGTGCACCGTTCCCTGGAATTTAACGATGTTCTTGTCGGCGAAATTTTAACACATCGAATGGATATGATTACAATCGAAGTAAACCAGCCTCTTGAGGAAATCAAGCAGATTTTCCTTGAGGAACGTTTTTCACGAATCCCGGTTTATGAAGAGAATATAGATAATGTCATCGGATTCTTGTCCGAGCGTGAATTTTTCGCTGAATTGATTCAGAATAAAGAAGTGAATGTCCGTGAGATGCTCCGTCAGCCGATGTTCGTCGTGAAGTCGATGAAAATCGCCACCCTGTTGCCTGAGCTGCAAAGGACGAAGAGCCATATGGCCATCGTAGTCGATGAATTCGGCGGCACGAGCGGCCTGATTACGCTTGAAGACATCCTTGAAGAGCTTGTCGGCGAGATTTGGGATGAGCACGATGAAAAGGTCAACATTATAACAAAAATCGATGAGAGCACGTATGAATTCGATGCCCAGTATGATCTAGATGATTTTGCTGAATTGTTCAATGTGCCAATGCCGGAGACTTCTTACCACAACCTAGGCGGCTGGATTTTTGAAACTCTTGAGAGTATCCCGGTAAACGGCGATACATTTGTTTACGAAAACCTGCGGATTATCGTCAAGGAAGTAGAAAATCACCGGATTCGTAATATTAAGGTGGAAATCATGCCAGTTCTTGAAGTTGAAGAATAAAAAAGAAGGTGGAATCAGGCTGTTTGGATGCCTGGCTCCACCTTTTTTGTTGTTTTTGGTATGTGACGATGGCGATAAGGTTGCTGGAAAAAATATTCTCCCGAAGCAACCCCATAATTGCTCGAAAAAGTGTGATAATCTCTCGATAAGGCACGGTAATTGCCTAAAAAAGAACCCTATTCGTGCCGTCTTCCTATTATTGTAAAAATATTAGCAGCAAGTAGCATCACCGCCGCAGCAAGCTTCGTTTTTCTCTTCTGTTTCCTGGACTTCTTTGATTTCCACGCTGCAGCAATCAGACCTTGAGTTGCTGCCCATCAGGATTTTGATAAAATTAGCCATTATTTTCACCTCCTTTCATCAAGATATTTTGATTTATTATACAAAATAGAACACAAATCCAGACACTGTCGACATCGTAATAACTGATGCGATAAATGCAATCACAAGCTGCTTTTTAAAAATCGATTTTAATAGGATGACTTCAGGCAGGCTGGCACCGGCTGAGCTGATCATCATTGCCATCACGGGACCAAGGGCCATTCCTTTTAAAATCAGCATTTGCGAAATCGGAATCATGCTTGAAAGCCGGATATATAATGGAATTCCGGCGATTGCTGCGACTGGAATCAGCCACCATGCATCATGCCCGAACCATTTCGTAATGATTTCAGTTGGAACAAGTCCGTGGATGACGGCGCCGATTGCAGCACCGATGAGCAAGTAAGGGTAGACACTTTTCATCAGCGACCAGGTTTCGTCTAAAGCAAATCTCCAATTGAACTTTTGGTTCTTTTCTTCATAGCCAGACATGATGACATTTTTGACGTAACGCTGGAATCCCAGCTTATCGAGTGTAAAGCCGATGACAATCGAGAAAACACTTGTGATAACTGTGTAAATGATCGTTACCTTCCAGCCCATCACGACACCCATGATGGTTAAAATTGTCGGGTCGAGCACCGGAGAAGCGAAGAGGAAAACCATAACGATTGAAAACGGAATTTTCTTTTTCAGCATATTGACGACTACTGGTATCGTGGAGCAGGAACAAAAGGGTGTGATAAACGCGAACAGGATGGCTGCAAAGCTGGCTAGTACTTGATTGCGTCCTGTCAGTTTTATTTCGATTTTTTCATAAGGAATGTATCCCTGAAGCAGGCTGATCAAGAAGGAAATCCCGATAAAAAGCACAGTCAATTCAAGGGCGATCCATAAAAAGCTTTTTAGAAATTCAATCATCTTCCTCTACCTTCTTCCTTTAGCAATTAGCTGGAACTGGGCAGCATTTAGGCTGCTGTTTTTGTTTCCGGGAAAAAAAAGGCAATTGCTTTGTTTCCGGCTGTTCAAAGAACTTCCACGCGTGTCTGGCTTTCCTTTCAACTTCCTCCTGCTTTAACTGTGCCAATGCTTGATAGTCATGATAAAACATGTATATCCTCTCCTTAATCAAAATATGTTGATTTATTTATCAAAAAAAGTTGATTAATACGTTGAAAAGTTAACCTAACAACAGTTGCTAGGTCTGAAAAGGCAGCAAAGCTCTGGAGATAAGAGGTGGTTTATTTCTTCGGTGTTTACTGTGTAGTAGCTCCAGGTTCCCTTTGTTTCTTTCTGGATCAGATTGGCTTCAAGCAAAATCTTCAAATGATACGACAATTTTGATTGGGGCATGTCAATCAGTTCACTTAAAATCGCAAACGCAGCTGGAGTCTTGCTGGCAAAGAAGATTGAGGATGTGCAAGCGTTTTTGGTCGGCAAGGGCTTTGAATTTCTTTTCATATTTTTCAAAGGTGCTTTGAAGCGGGTGTTCCTTGTCTGCTTTGGTGTCAGTTGTCAGGTCTGTTAAAGGAATGAATTTTTCCACTTTCAGCTCTCCTTAATCAAAATCTCTTGATATATTGTATTATATTTCCTATAAAACCAATTTGCAACTGTTAAATCAAAAATTTTTGATTTATTTTTTAAAGTCATAAATAAGACAAAAATAAAACTACAAAACTAGAAAAATAGTTATATAATTTAGTGGGAGGTGTAGATAATGAGTTGTCGAACTGGATGGGAAATAAAATCGTCAAACTCCATGCAAGGGATCATTGCTGGAGCCAAGGAAGAATTTCCTCTTATGGATGCTCCGGAAAAGCTTGAAAGCAAGGCGGCGTTTTTCAAGGCGCTCGGAGATGAGACGCGCCTAAAAATCATGACCTTGTTGTGGTTCGAGGATCTTTGCATGTGTGAAATCGTCGATGGCCTGTCAGGAGCATCCTCAACAATCAGCCACCATTTGAAGATCATGGAAAAGGGCAAGCTCATCAAATCCAGAAGAGAAGGAAAGTTCACTGTCTACAGTCTTGATAAAGCAAAGCTGGCACCTCTGATTCCGTATCTAAAAGAAGGCGATTTAAATGTTTAATCAACTTGCCACCTGGCTTGTCGTTGATGTCTTGAACATGGAGCTATCGTCAAGACTTGGCGGTGCACTCCACTTTTTCATTTACGACACAACAAAAATCTTGTTTTTGCTCGCGGTGATGATTTTCGGTATTTCATTCATCAGAAGCTTTTTTCCGCCTGAAAAAGTAAAGGAATGGCTCGGTGGCAGAAGGAAGGGAGCTGCCAGTGTGATGGCAGCTGTTCTGGGTGTCTTATCCCCGTTCTGCTCCTGTTCGACGGTGCCACTATTCATCGGCTTTGTCGAGGCTGGAATCCCTTTGGGTATCACATTTACTTTCTTAATTTCATCGCCGATCGTCAATGAAATCTCATTGGTCATGCTGTTTTCTATTTTTGGCTGGAAAGTAGCATTGATTTATGTGCTGGCCGGAATGACTCTGGCGATTGTTGCAGGTGCCATCATTGGCAAGCTGAAAATGGAAAAGCATGTTGAATCATATGTGTATGAAATAGCGGCTGGGCAAGAAGAAGTTCATATGCAAGAAGGAGACAGCAGAACCTTTTCTGAAAAAATGAAAGCAGTTTTCAGCAGAGACGAGCTTAAGGAAAGAACGATTTTTGCTGCACGTAATGTTGTGGAGACAGTCCAGAAGATTTGGCTTTATCTCTTGATCGGGATCGGGATTGGGGCGTTTATCCATGGATATGCTCCGCAAGACCTGCTTGTCAAATATGCTGGAGAAGGCAATTTCTTCGCGGTTCCGATTGCGACGTTACTAGGCGTGCCGCTTTACTCTAATGCTGTCGGTTCCCTGCCTATTGTCGAAGCATTATTGAACAAAGGTGTAGGAGCAGGTACTGCGCTGGCCTTCATGATGGCGATCACCGCCCTGTCCCTGCCGGAAATGATTTTGCTTAGGAAGGTAATCAAACCAAAGCTGATAGCTGTATTCGTCGGCGTTGTCGCCACAGGGATCATACTGATTGGCTATGGTTTCAATGCAATTCTATAATTATGAGGAGGAAATGAAGATGAATATTAAAGTTTTAGGTACAGGCTGCAAAAAATGCCAGGAGCTAGAAAAAAACACACGCATGGCGGTCGAAGAATTGCAGGTTGACGCTGTGGTAGAAAAGGTAGAAGACATCAAGGAAATCATGAAGTACAAAGTTATGAGCACCCCTGCACTTGTCATCGACGAAAAGGTGGTTTCCACAGGCAAGCTGTTAACTGTCAAAGAGCTGAAAGGCATGTTGGCTTAATATCGATTAACAATGACGCCAAGGGTAGGTCCCGGGCGTTTTTTGTTTGATAAAATAAATTCTGCATCAACTGCTTACAATAAGGACAAAGACACCTTTACAAAGTCTTAATAATTTATACATATATTCACTCTTGAACATATAAGCAAATCATTATATGATAATACGGTAATTGGAGGTGGAGAGTAATTGATTAAGCAAAGTATTGAGATGGATCAGGCTGCAGGGATTTTTAAGCTGCTTGGGGATAAGACACGTTTGACGATGATGAGAATTCTCGCTGATCATGATTGCTGTGTTTGTGAGTTTGTAGCTATATTTGATACCAGCCAGCCGGCGATCAGCCAGCATATCCGCAAGCTAAAGGACGCAGGGCTGATAAAAGAGAGCAGGAGAGGCCAGTGGATTTTTTACTCGTTGAACCGGCAAAATGAGCATTTCGATTTTGTTCAATTGCTCATGGATGCACTTCCAAGCCAGGAAGAAAAACTAACAGAACTTGAAAAGCAGGGAAAACGGATTTCCTGTGACTAATGGAGGTGTGTGGATTTGTCATTACCGATTATAGCTTCACTTATTTTCCTCGTGACGCTGACACTGGTCATCTGGCAGCCGAAGGGTCTGGGGATTGGCTGGTCAGCGGTTGGTGGAGCGATTTTAGCATTGCTTTTTGGAGTGGTTGATTTCCAGGACGTCATCGATGTTACCGGAATCGTCTGGAACGCAACACTCGCGTTTATCGCTATCATTATTATTTCACTTATTTTAGATGAGATTGGATTTTTTGAATGGTCCGCCTTACATATGGCAAGGGCCGCTAAGGGTAACGGCGTTAAGATGTTTATTTATGTTACCTTGCTTGGGGCTGCTGTTGCTGCGTTGTTCGCAAACGACGGTGCGGCATTGATTTTAACCCCAATCGTGCTAGCGATGGTGCGCAACCTGAAATTTGAAGAAAAAATGGTCTTTCCTTTTATCATCGCGAGTGGGTTCATTGCCGATACGACGTCGCTGCCGCTGGTAGTCAGCAACCTGGTGAATATCGTTTCTGCGGACTTCTTTGATATAGGATTCGTTGAATACGCGTCCCGCATGATCGTGCCGAACTTCTTCTCGTTAGGCGCAAGTATTTTGGTCTTGTATTTATTTTTCAGAAACAGCATTCCGAAGAACTACGAGATGTCTGATCTGAAAAAGCCGGTTGAAGCGATCAAGGATGCGAAGATGTTCCGCTTATCATGGATCGTTCTGGGAATCCTGCTTGTCGGCTACTTCGCAAGTGAATTCCTGAACATTCCTGTATCCTTCATTGCCGGTATTGTCGCGATTTTCTTCTTGATGATGGCGAGAAGAAGCCCGGCTGTCCATACGGCAACTGTCGTCAAAGGTGCGCCATGGGCAATCGTGTTCTTCTCAATTGGCATGTATGTGGTCGTTTACGGTCTGCGAAACGCTGGATTGACGAACATCCTTGCCGATGTCATCCAGGCCGCGGCTGACCAGGGCTTGTTCGTCGCAACGATCGGCATGGGCTTCATCGCGGCAATTCTTTCTTCTGTCATGAATAATATGCCAACAGTCATGATTGATGCGCTGGCGATTGCGGATACTAACACAACAGGTGTCATCCGCGAAGCGCTGATTTATGCCAATGTCATTGGATCTGACTTAGGTCCGAAAATAACGCCAATTGGATCTTTGGCAACACTTTTATGGCTGCATGTTCTTTCACAGAAAGGCGTCAAAATTTCATGGGGCACTTATTTTAAAACAGGAATCATTTTAACCATTCCTACTTTGTTCATTACTTTGGTAGGTCTATATATTTGGTTACTCATTATCTAAACAAGGGAGCGAAACACTATGGCTAAAAAAACAATCTACTTCTTATGTACGGGAAACTCTTGCAGAAGCCAGATGGCTGAAGGATGGGCAAAAAAATATTTAGGTGACGAGTGGGAAGTAAAGAGTGCGGGTCTTGAAGCGCACGGATTGAACCCGAATGCTGTAAAAGCGATGAATGAGGTGGGAATCGATATTACTGGCCACACTTCAGATGTCATCGATCCAGAAATCCTGAATAATTCAGAACTTGTCGTCACACTGTGCGGGCACGCAGACGAGCATTGCCCTGTAACACCTCCACATGTAAAACGTGAGCACTGGGGCTTTGACGACCCGGCAAAAGCGGAAGGAACAGAAGAAGAAAAGTGGGCAGTGTTCCAGCGCGTCCGTGACCAAATCAGCGACAGAATTAAGACATTTGCTGAGACAGGGAAATAAGATGAAAATAACGTGCCAAGGGGAAACTCTTGGCCTTTTTAAAAGGAGGAAATAAATATGAGCAAGAACTACCAGGCTTTGATTCCAGGCAGGATTTTTATCGGCGGCGCAGATGCGATCCCCGAACTGCTGGAAAATGAAAAAATCGACATGGTTTATGATTTGCGTGCGGAAAATAAGGAAGGCACGTATGAATATCCACGCACACACCTGCCAATGTATGATGATGACTCCCATCAGGATGAGTCGGTCAAGAAGGCACTGGATGAGGTAGCTGCTGCTTATGAGTCAGGAAAAAACATCTACTTCCATTGTTCAACAGGGAGAACCCGGACAGGTACCCTTACAGCAGGTACTTTACTGAAACTGGGCAAAGCTGAGAATGTAGAGGAAGCAAAGGCAAAAGCAAGGGAAGTACGCGAAGTGCTGAATCTCGACTCCAAGTTGATCACATCCCTTGAGAGAATTTTTCCTGAAAAGAAATGAAAATCACAGAGCGAGCACGAGTACAATTAATGACTGATCAGGTACCTGGCATCCGTCTTTACTTCGCGGGCATCAGCTGAAGGAGCTCCAAGATTGGACTGGCTCTGGATGAGCCGGATGAAGATGACGAGATCATGCTGGTCGATGGCATCAAGGTCGCTGTTGATCCATCGATTGAATATGAAGTAAAAGGTTTGACGATAGATTTTCATAACGACTTTATTTTAACAAGAAGCAAGAAAGACTTCTGCTAAGCAGCCGCTGATTTGGCGGCTGTTTTTCTATATTTTTTAAATACAATTGACCCTGTAGTGTTCTACATAGTTTAAGATGTTTTTATAGGGGGACCGAAATGTACAAGGTAAGTGAATTTTCCAAAATGACGGGGCTCAGCAAGGAGACGCTCAGGTATTATGCGGAGATCAAGCTGCTTGAGCCTGTATTCATCGACCCGAATAATAAATACCGCTATTATGACAACGGATCCTATTTGGTTGCGCTGTTATTGGTGCATCTCAGACGGTTCAACTTTACCATCCAGGAAATGCTGACCGTGGTGAATGATGAATCGTTTGAAAATCTCGAACAAATATTATTGAAAAAGAGACAGGGACTTGTTAATCAGGTGCAGGAGTTAAATGAACTTATTGAAGAAATGGATGATTTCTTCGAATTTGGAGTGGAGGGTGCAGGAGATGATTAAGTGGCACGAAGAGCGGATCATACCCGTCAATATTGAGACAATCTGGACATTATTTCAGCTGGAGAACATCCAGCGAATCATGCCAAATGTGGTAGAGAACAAGGTGATTGAAATGAAAGAAGGAGTCGTCGGCACCAAATACGAGCAGAAATATAAAGAAGGCAAACGAATCGAAACGTATATCGTTGAAGACCTCGAATACGAAAATACTCCTGATAAAAAACACAATAAAATCGGGTTCACGCTAGCTAAAGCATTTCAGATTGAAACGGCATTCACGCTGATCAAGGTCGGGGAGGGTGAAACCAGGTTCATTTATCAAGGCCAGAATACCGGGCTGAACTTTCTGGGCAAGACCTTGCTGAAATTGGGCGGAGAAAAGAACAACAAAAAAGTCGTCACCGATTTTATGGACCTGGTGGAGAAAGAAGCACTTCAGGAAGCGAAGAAATGATAGGATTGCTGCCATTCTGGGATGGCAGTTTTTTTATGGCAAAATACTGCTAAATATTGACTTGAATAAGGAGAAATGGAGTGATCAGAGCAGGAATTTGTCAGTAAAGTTTCCCTTTTCGCTTTATGGAAGGCAATTTTTTTTAGTTATTTTGGCATCTATAAATTTTATTGACCACATTCTTGAATATATCGGCGGATTTTTTAATATATCGACCACATTTCCGATTATTTCGACCACATTTTGAATTAATTCGACCAAGTCGTTCATTTCCTCCAATTTTAAAAGCCCGGGCACTACGGCCCGGGCTTCAACGTTCTCACCACAAATTCGGCTTCACGACCATGAACCAGAGCATCGACATCAATAAGATGATGTAAGTCCAGATGGTGCGCTTCAATTTTGCGGAGAGTTCTATTTTGTTTGCGCCTTCTTCGGCAAATTTCCGAAGTGTCGGCGAGAATGCCCTTGCGAGGAAAAAGAGTGAAGCAAACAGCAAGGCCAGAGTGGCGATGATCCACGGTGTTTTCCATGTCCATGGCCCGAGGATCACAAGCAGCACTCCTGTTCCAATCAGTACATGGCCGGCGTGCTTTGACAGCCGGACAGCTGATTTCAATGTGGCTAGATGAGCCTCCAGCTCTTTTCCCACTGCATCAGGCAGTTTTTTTACAATTGGCATCAAAATGAAGAAAGGGCCAATTGACATAATCACGCTTGCGACGTGAAGATAAATAATTGCTCGGTATGCCAGATTCATTTTTTATTCTTCAACAGGGCTGAATTCGTGTACCCAAACGCGCATTTGCGGAAGCCATGGCATTCCAGGGTGGTAAGACAGGATTGACTGCTTGTACTCCTCGACTGTTTGATAGCCTTCACGCTGTGCGTCAGCATCTGTCAATTCACCAAGAGATTGTGAGTAGACATTGTCCACAACGAATTTCTTTCCCTTTAACTCCATGATTTCGCCTACATCGGCATAACGGCCGTTACGGCGAGTTGCTGTTTTCTTGCCTTCCAGTACTAGATTAATATCGTCTTCCATAGTGATCAGACGCTCAATCTCACAAGTTTTTGGCGGTAAAGTATTGTTTTGTTCTGTCATTTGAAAAACTCCCTTCACTTTGTACCTATATAATGTACCATACTTCGAAAAGAGAAAGCCAAGGCATTCAACGTGAAAACAGTGTTATCAAAACTTTTTTACAAAACTACTGATATTGGGTGTAACATTTTACATAGTTCATCGTTTTAGTATTGAGATTTTTAAAAATGAGGGGCAGTAGTATGGACGACGGCAGAAGGAATGAACTCGACAATTTATATAGAAAGTACACGAAGCCCCTGTATTATTTTTTGCTGAAGCTGTCAGGATCGCATCAGCTGGCAGAGGATTTGACGCAGGAAACATTTGTCCGGGCAACGATTTCGCTTTCCTTTTACAAAAATGAGGATGTAAGGGCCTGGCTTTTCAAGGTGGCTCGCAATGCCTATCTGGACGAATGGCGCCGCCGGCAGCGGAGAAAATGGGTTCCGTTCGCTGATTATTTGTTTTCGAAGGATGAAATGGCGAGTCCATACGGGCTTCCGGAGGACGAAGCCATCAAGAAGGAGACCTCTGATGACCTGCAGCAGCTGATGACCTATTTGCCGGAGCAGTACCGGTCGATCCTGTATTTGCGTGAGGTTGAGATGTTCAGTTACCAGGAAATAGAGGAAGCGCTTGAGCTGTCGGAGAACCAAGTAAAGGTCACGCTACACCGGGCACGCAAGCGGCTTGCACAAATGGCGGAAAAACAAGGATGGAAGGACGATGAACATGGAATGGACTAAAGACAAGGAAAAGAAAATCCTTTTTAAATATCGATTTGCCTTGACGGTGAAGGTCATCAGGGTGATACTCGCTACGCTGTTTCTCTTTTGGCTATATATGCTGATTGTATCAATCAGCTATGATGTCCTGGGGCTGGGCAAAAAACATCTATTTTACAGCCAAGTGGCGATGGATTGGACCCAGCCGAATATGCAGGAGGATTTCGGCAGCATCGAATCAGCCGAGATCACCCCTTTCCTTACGCAAAAGATATCTTATCCAGTCTACAAGATGATTGGGAAAGAGCCCGAACTTGTTGGCACAAAACAATTGGCCAAACGGTTGGTACCAATGTATTCCACGAATCAGACAGAGTACCTTAAGCCTAGGAACGAGCAAGAATACTCCTTTTACCTTCCGGAACATCCAAAGACAGGCAACAAGCTGGAAGCGAACGAAGATCCGGCGGTTTGGACGAAGCTGGATAAGGTTCATGAAGGCACAGTTGCCGAACTTTCTTTTTCGACAAAAAAGTATATGACACCTGAGGAAATGCTGGAGTTTTTGAAGCCGTACGACCTCGATGTTCTATGGATGCCATTGTATACTGGTGAAATGAAGGGATTTGAACCAGGAAGCTGGAGTGGTGGCGGAAATACATTCTCGGTGGAACCGATTGGTTTTACAGGGGGCCGTGATGCGCATAATGGTTACAATTCAACAAGCAAGAATCTGCTGTTTGAAAATCTAACTGATGAAAATAAGAAACGGATGCTTAAGCAAATGAAAAATCTGATTGAAGATGAATCTGCCAGCTACCGTGAGAATTTCCTCGGTCTTTCCCACCTCGAGGAGCGGTACAATTATTTAAAGAAAGAAGGATTCCAGGTCTACGGCGCCGTCGTGACCGGGCCGGTAAAAGAGCTGCTCAAGCTGAGGGAAAACGAACAAATCCAGGGGGCCAACCTCGGGGATATGTCTTACTGGAACTGGTCTGAGGAGTAAAGTACTCCCTCAGAAAAATATTTTATTAATTTTAGAAGAAGCAAGGTCTTTTCTGGGACTTTTGCTTCTTCTTTTGCTATTGGAAATATACTAAAATAGAGTTTTCTAGTACAATGGAATTATAGGGTGGACCACTGTTTTATGCTGTGGTCGCCGCCTTCCACAGACATTTATTTCAAATTCAAAATAATGAAAAAATCTTGAACCTTAGGACTGCTAATAAGGCGAAACGAGCAATATGATTTGCACATGTCTTATAGCTAGGGAGATGAGAAAGATGTTTAATAACTTTGAAACGATTGAGGAACTTAAGCGAAGTGTTTACATGTGGCTGCTCCCGATTATTACGGTTGCCCTGGTTATCAATAGTTACTTAAATAATAACAGCCAGTTTGATACTATCATCAATACAACGCTGATTGTCTGGTTTTCCATCAGCTGGGTTATAGCATATACAAATCGTGGAATTCGCCTAGCGGAGTATGTCACGCTCTTTTTGGTGAGCGTGTATCATATCACCACGATGTTTGATGTCGTTTCCAATGATCTCGCGGAAAGAGGAGGATCATTGGGAGATTTCATTGTCTGGATGCCGCTCATCATCATGTTCTTCTTTTTAGCGCTCGGCATAAAAAAAGGACTGTATTATTCGATTTTCATTTTCATGGTAACACTGGCAATCGGAGTGATTTACAGCGGGCAGATGACCTCTGAATCAATTGATTCGCTCACGCAATTCCATGCGGCGAATATCGTCTATATACTAGTTCTCTACTATGCGCAAAATATGTTCCGTGCTTTTACAGAAAGAGATTTGCTTAAAAAGTATGCCTATCTCGATTCCCTGACCCGAGTGGCCAATCGGCACCAGATTGATATCTGGCTGGAGGAAAGGCTCGAGGCTGCTGAAAAAGAGGACAAACCGTTTTCGATTATCTTTTTTGATATCGACCATTTTAAAAAGGTGAATGATGTATTTGGCCATAAAATCGGTGACTGTGTTTTGAAGGAGCTGTCAGCGATCGTCTCTGGCAATCTGGCAGATGGTGACCGTTTTGGCCGCTGGGGTGGAGAGGAATTCATGCTGATCACCAACAGTACCGGTGGACAAGCGTATGAAAAAGCTGAGCATTTCCGCAAGATGGTCGAGAACCACTGCTTTAAAGGTGCCGGCAGTCTAACCGCAAGCTTCGGAGTCACGGATTATCGGCAAACTGACAATATTGACTCGTTACTGAACCGTGCCGATGAGGCATTGTATGGATCGAAAAACAGCGGCAGGAATAAAGTCAGCGTGAATTAGCCATCCTGATTTCCCAGGGTGGTTTTTAAGTTCCATAAAATATATGATTAAACTATATTAATAATGTGGTAAGATAACTATGGTTAGGACTCTTCAAAATTATTTATATATGAAATCGCTTTCAATAGATTGGTAAAGGGGCAGTGCACCATGAAATATCGTTCTGCATTTGATATTATAGGTCCGGTGATGATCGGGCCATCGAGTTCGCATACAGCCGGCGCTGCAAGGATTGGCCGTGTGGCGCGCACATTATTCGAGAAGCAGCCGACAAAGGCCGTCATCTCCCTGTACGGCTCTTTTGCTAAAACTTATAAAGGACATGGAACAGACCTGGCGCTCGTTGCCGGAATCATGGACTTTGATACATTTGATGAGAGAATTCCCAATGCTTTGAAAATCGCGGAGCAGTCTGGGCTCGAAGTTGAATTCATCACTGAGGATGCGGTTATGGAGCATCCGAATACAGTAAAAATAAATCTGTTCGATGGACAGGGCAAGGAGCTTGAAATCGTTGGAATTTCTATCGGTGGCGGAACGATTGAGATCACCGAGATCAATTCGTTCAAACTCAAGTTATCCGGTGCCAATCCGGCCATTCTCGTCGTCCATCATGACCGATTCGGGCTGATTTCAGCCGTGACGACCGTTTTATCAAAGCATCAGATTAATATCGGCCATATGGAGGTCTCCCGCAAGGATAAGGGAGACACAGCCGTCATGGTCATTGAAATGGACCACAAACTTGAGGACGGAGTTTATGCGGAGTTAACTGCCCTTGATGGCGTTGACCAGGTCATCCGTCTCGTTGACTAAATATGAGTTACATCAGGAGGGCTAGCCATGTTTCGTAATGTTGCGGAGCTTGTTGAATTAGCTGAAAAAAATCAGGTGAAAATCGCCGAAATCATGATTCGGCAGGAAATAGAAGTTTCAGGCCGTTCCCGCGAGGAAATCATTGCCCAGATGGACAATAACCTGCAGGTCATGGAACGCGCTGTGGAAAGAGGCTTGGCTGGCGTCAAGTCCCAGACCGGCCTTACAGGCGGGGATGCAGTCCTGTTGCAAAAATACATTGACAGCGGAAAATCACTGGCTGGCAATCTATTATTGGATGCTGTCAGCAAAGCGGTTGCCACGAATGAAGTGAACGCGGCAATGGGCATCATCTGCGCGACACCGACCGCAGGATCAGCAGGCGTCGTTCCGGGAACACTTTTTGCCGTAAAGGAAAAGTTGAACCCAACCCGGATGGAAATGATTGAGTATCTGTTCACGACAGCTGCATTCGGCTTTGTTGTTGCCAATAACGCATCGATTTCCGGTGCAGCAGGCGGATGCCAGGCTGAAGTCGGTTCGGCTGCTGGAATGGCTGCCGCTGCGATCGTTGAAATGGCTGGCGGAACTCCGCAGCAGTCATCAGATGCCTTCGCAATCACGCTGAAGAATATGCTTGGATTAGTCTGTGACCCTGTTGCAGGGCTAGTTGAAGTTCCTTGTGTAAAAAGAAACGCAATGGGTGCATCAAATGCGATCACTGCTGCCGATATGGCACTTGCCGGTATCACAAGCCGGATCCCATGCGACGAAGTCATTGGCGCGATGTACGCCATCGGCCAGACAATGCCGTCCGCACTAAGGGAAACAGCAGAAGGCGGACTCGCAGCGACACCAACAGGCCGCCGGTTGGAAGAAGAAATCTTTGGGAAGCCAAAGTCGAAGCTGGTAGATTACTTGATTCAGAAGTAAGATGAAAAGCCACCGTTGATGAACTGGTCTAGATTGTTGTCTAACAATCTAGCTGCAGTCATTAACAGTGGCTTTTGCTTTGCCTACAATAAATTAATATTCATCTTCCTGCATTCCTCTATCGTTTCCTCATCCCACACGGAAACCTGGACCTCGCCAATATGGATTTTCCGGAGCAGGAACATACATAGCCGCGATTGGCCAATCCCGCCGCCAATGGTATATGGCAGCTCTTTGTTCAGTAATGCCTGGTGATACTCTAATTGTGATCGTTGCTCCTGGCCGGCAAGCTTCAATTGTTCCAGAAGACTTTTCTCATCAACCCTGATTCCCATTGAGGACATTTCGATTGCCCGGCCTAAAGGCGGGTACCATAGCAATAGATCGCCGTTTAAATTCCAGTCATCATAATCAGGTGAGCGGCCATCATGCTTCACCCCTGACCGCAGTTCATGGCCGATTTGCGTGATAAAAACTGCTCCAAACCTTTCTGCAATTTTATCCTCCCGTTCTTTTGGCGATAGCTCGGGATACAGATCCTCCAGTTGCTGTGAAGAAATAAAGCTTATTTTTTCAGGGAGGATGGTACCGAGGGATGGATAAAGATCTGCCAGGTAACTTTCCGTTTTTTTCATCACATCATAAATTTTCTCGACAGTCGTCGTCAGCATCTTCGCATTCCTTTGCTTTTGGGAAATCACCTTCTCCCAGTCCCACTGATCCACATAAAGGGAGTGCAGTTGGCTGAGAGTTTCGTCGCGCCGGATTGCGTTCATGTCGGTATAAAGTCCTTCTCCCAGAGAAAATCCATAGCGCTTCAACGCCATCCTTTTCCACTTTGCAAGAGATTGAACAATCTCCATTACATCGTTTTCCACACCAGGCGCATCAAAGGAAACCACCCGTTCATTCCCAGCCAGGTCATCATTGATTCCCTTCCCGCCTCTTACAAATATCGGCGCCGAAACCCTTGTCAGTTCAAGTGCCTCAGCAAGATGATTCTCAAAAAAATCCTTCGTTTTCTTAATCGCTATTTCGGTTTCCCTCAAATCTAATTTTGACTGATACTTCAAAGCAGCATGGCTCAATTGTCCTCATACCTCCAGATTCATTTAGCGCTTTAGTGTATTTAAGCAAACATCCATTTACATTATGACAGCAATAGGCGAAAGTTGCTACTGTCCTACTGCAAAAATGAAAAGCGACAACAGAAGTCGACAGGTTTAGTAGCTTCGTAGAGATATACTAGTTGATAGAATCAAGTACAGGAGGCGTGGGATGAAGAAAAATATAATAACAGTCACATTCATAGCCGGACTAGTCATGACAGGCGTGCAGCCTGCTGATTCAGCAGAACAATCGGAAATCCGCCAGCAGCGCCTTCAGCTTAAGGAGAATGTCACGGAAAAAGAAAACCAAATCCAATCAATGGACAACGCTGAGCAAAAGTATCTTTCCGAACTGAAGGCGCTGGATGATGAGATGTCAGAGTTGAATCAGAAAATCCGTGAACTCCAAAACGTACTGGATGCTTCGGGACAGGCTGCAGAGGAGATGAAAAAGGAAATCAGCAAGCTCAGCTTCAACATCGACCACCGGGAGCAATTGATCAAAAAACGGCTACGTTCAATGCAGAAGAATGATGGCTTGGGAATGTATGTGGATTTGATTTTTGATTCGAAAAACGTGTCCCAGCTGTTTGATACCGCAATTGCGGTCAGCAAAATCATTAAGGCTGATAAGGATTTGCTGGCAAAACACAAAACTGAATTGGAGTCACTCAAGCAACGGGAAGAAGCGCTCAAGGACAAGGTAATACTGTTGGAAAAGGATCAACAGGAAATGCTGTCACTGAAAGCTGAATTGGAGAAGAAGGCGGAGGAGAAGCAGCGCCTGCTCGAAACCGTTCATGACACTAAGAAGGAAAGTGAATCACAGCTGATGGACATGTACGAGGTCTATGTCAACCTCGCATCCCAGGAGATTGCGATTTTAAAAGAAAACCAGAGAGTGGAGTTTCAGCTATCTGAATCTGAGGTTGTTTTTATCATGCCAGCGAAGGGAGAGCTGACCTCAGGCTATGGACCAAGGTGGGGGAGGCTCCACTCAGGCATTGATATCGCTGATGAGTCAGCCCAAACCGAAGTGATTGCAGCTGCATCGGGAACCGTCATCCGCTCCTATTATTCCGCAACCTACGGAAACTGCGTGCTGATCACCCACAAGATCGGAGACAGAACCTTTACAACCCTTTATGCCCATCTGGAAAAAAGCACAGTTATAACAGGTCAGTCTATTAGAAAAGGCGAGTTGCTGGGTTATATGGGCAACACGGGTGACAGCAGGGGCAAGCATCTCCATTTTGAAATCCATGAAGGCCAGTGGAATTATGAAAAATCAAACAGCGTTGACCCGCTTCTATATGTGAAAAAATAAGCCAGGTTCCGTTGGGAATCTGGCTTGCTCTTTACGTTAACGTCAATGATATAATTTATTTACTGATTATTCTGTTAAAAAAGAGGTTTTGTTGATGTTCACGATTTCTGACTTGGCGAAAGAGTTTGGGGTTTCCACCCGTACAATCCGCTATTATGAAGAGCTCGGTTTGCTGCAGCCATCCCGGACTGAAGGAGGGCGGCGAATTTACACTGGTAGTGATGTAACACGCTTGAAACTCGTATTCCGCGGGAAGCGATTTGGATTTTCGCTTGATGAAATCAAGGAAATGGTGTTGCTATTCGACGAGGATCGGACTGGTGAAAAGCAGCTGAAGGTGACAATTCAGTATGGAGAGGAAAAACTCGCTGAAGTTAATGAACGGATTTGCGAACTGGTTGAAATCAGAGAAGAAATTGAAAGGCTATTAACTGAATTCAAAGGGAGGCTAAGTGAATGAATTTTTACAGTGAAGAACCGCAGTTTCGGGCATTGTTGAAGGAATTATTGGATGAAGAGTTTTACGAGTACGCAGATCGGGAGCTGCTGAATTTCGGCGAAAAATGCGCCAACGAAATCGACCAGCGCGCCAGATTTACCGACCGCGAAGGACAGCCAAAGCTGATCAAATTCGATGCCTATGGCGACGATATCTCGGAGGTCTGGGTGAATGACGGCTACCGGAAAACGCTTGAAGATTCTTATAATACCGGGATTGTCGGCTATGTCCATAAAGATATACCTGAATTAGGACGCCGCGGGAATTATATCTATTCCTATGCCCAGGGTTATCTTCTTTCTCAAACTGAAGCCGGCTTTTACTGCCCGGTTACCTTGACGATGGCAACCGCTTATTTATTGGAACAGTACGCATCACCAGAGGTGAAAGAGAAATTTCTGCCCCATGTTTTATCAACAGGAGAAACAACATTATACGAAGGCGCAACATTCCTCACCGAACGGCAGGGCGGATCCGACGTCGGGGCGAATGTGGTAAAGGCAGTCCAAACCGCCGAGGGCTACAAGCTTTACGGTGAAAAATACTTCGCCTCCAACGCAGGAATGTGCGGCGTTGCGATGGTGTTGGCAAGAAAAGAAGGAGCTCCATCCGGCACAAAAGGCCTGACACTTTTCGCGGTCCCATGGCGCGAAGAAAACGGAAAACTAAACGGAATCAAAATCCGCAGGCTCAAAGATAAACTCGGAGTACGTGCCGTCCCATCCGCCGAAGTCGAGTTCGACGGAGCAGAAGCCTTTGTAGTAGGCGACCCAGCAAAAGGCTTCTATTACATGATGGAAGCACTGAACCTTTCCCGCGTCTGCAACACCGTCGCCTCACTAGGCATCATGCGCCGCGCCTACCGCGAAGCAAGGGAGTATGCACTAAATCGCGACGCCTTCGGCAAGAAGCTCGCCGACTTCCCAATGATCAAAGACTCCCTGTTGAAAATGGCAGTTAAGTTAGAAGTCGAAACCAGAACCGTCTTCAAGTACCTCTCATTGTTTGAAAAAGTCATGAGGAACGAACCAGGATTAAGCGAAAAGGATATCATATTGAATCGACTCTACATCGCCATTTTGAAAAAAGAGACCGCAGAACAAGCCGTCCACTTCGCACACGAAGCCATCGAAATGCACGGTGGGAATGGATATATCGAAGACTTTGTCACGCCTAGATTGTTGAGGGATGCGCAGGTATTGACCGTTTGGGAAGGGACAGCGAACATCCTAGGGCTTGAAGTATTGAGGCTGATGGAGAAGTTTAATGCTGGAGAGCTATTTTTGGAGGAGATGAATGAGCGTATTGCTACGATGGAGGGAGAGTATGCAGATCAGGTTCGTGGTGGGATCGACCAGCTGGAGAAACTGCTTGTGTCTCTACAGACAGCTTCCCATGACCATAAGACTTTTCACTCCAAAACGGTGGCTGAATTGATGGTGAAGATTTTTGAGAGTGTGAATGCGCTGGAGTATGGTGTTGGTGGAGATGAGAGGGCGCGGAAGGTGATGGAGGTTTATATAGAAACAACTTTGAAATCAGGACATGAATTTGATGAACGTTTGAAATCAGTTAGTTATTTCCCCGACATCGTCGTGGTCCCTGAAAAAATTGCAGAAAGTCTGATTGGGAAATAATCATTAATTCCAAAAGCTCCTCTATCAGGAGGCTTTTGTGTTTGTGTTCCGATAAGAAAGAATCAAAGTTTCATCGTCTGAATTTACTCTTTTCTCTGAAGTATTAAGGTACATAAAATGGGTGGTTATTTAAAATGTATGAATGGTATATACATAAACAAAAAGGTGTATGACTATAATCTACATTAAGTCATCTAAGAGGTGATGGAAATTGATTCTTCTCTTTTATTATTTAACAGTTTTGAATCTGCTCGACACTTTCATAACATGGTTCGGAATAAGAAATGCCTTTATCGCTGAGTTAAATCCAATCATGAATGCCATATATGAAACCGATCCATTGTTATTTCTTTTCATAAAAAGCGCTCTATCAATTTTACTTCTTTTATTTATAGTGTTTAGTATCGTTCCTCGTTCTTCTTTGGTCAAATTTCTGCTAGTATTTGCATCCGCTTCTTATTCAGTTGTCGTCATTATTCACGGTTTCTGGCTGGGCCAGATTATGTGACCAGTCAGCCACTTTACCTCCTCGAAAAAAATTCATTTCTTTTTACTATTTCCATATTCAGATTCCATATTAACAGGCGTATAATTTTTCTTATAAAAGTATAGGAAAGAAGGCGTATCGTACATGTTTCAGATGCTGAAGCGTGAACTATTGGCCGGGATTACGGTTTCGGTTGTTGCGCTGCCGCTTGCGTTGGCTTTTGGGATGCAGGCGACGGGTAATTCGGATGGTGCCATCATTGGTTTGTATGGTGCCATTATTACTGGTTTTTTTGCTGCTTTGTTTGGCGGGACGAAGGGGCAGGTGACGGGTCCGACTGGGCCGATCACGATTATCTTTACTGGGATTGTGGCGACTCAGGGACTTGAGTATGCGTTCATTGCCGCGTTCATGGGAGGACTTTTTCAAATTGTATTCGGGCTATTGAAGGCTGGGAATTATTTAAAATTCATTCCCCTGCCAGTCGTCAGCGGTTTTATGAACGGGATTGCCATCATCATTATCATGGGGCAGCTGCAGTATGTGACGGGCAGCTTTTTAGTCGTGCTTTTGACGATTGTATTCATGCTGGTTGCGATGAAGTGGACTAAGATCATCCCGCCAAGTTTGATGGCACTGATTTTAGGTACTGTGGCGGTCATTCTTCTGGAAAAGGTAGTACCCGCCGTTCATTTTACACTTCCTTTTATCAATGATTTTATTTTCTTTGATACCGCAGAAAGGATTGGCGAGATTCCAAAGGGCTTGCCGGAATTTCAGTTGCCAATTGCCGACTTAAGTGTCATCATCCAACTGATTCCGGCAGCGTTAAGTATAGCTGTCCTTGGATCTATTGACTCCTTGCTGACATCGGTTGTTATGGACAATATGACAGGTACAAAGCACAAGAGCAATAAAGAGTTAATTGGCCAGGGGATTGGTAACACCTTGGCAGGACTTTTTGGTGCGATGCCTGGTGCTGGTGCCACTGTCCGTTCAGTCGTGAACTTGAGAAGTGGCGGACAGACTGCTTTATCAGCAATGGTCCATAGCGTTGCCTTGCTGCTGTTCATGCTGGTGTTCGGACCAATGGCGGAAGAAATTCCACTCGCAGTGCTAGCGGGGATTCTGATCATGACGGGTATTACAATGTTCGATTATGACAGCTTGAAAATCCTAAAGGATGAACCTCGCACAGACGCAGCGGTCATGCTGGTCACCATGATTTTAACAGTAGCCATTGACCTTATGGTTGCGGTCGGTGTCGGAATTGTGATGAGTGCCCTGATTTTCATGAAGCGGATGAGTGAGGAAGGCTTCAAGATTAATAGTAAAGCGGAAAATGGTTTGAAAATATATAACCTGGAAGGACCGCTCTACTTTGGTGCTACAGAGCTCATAACCAAGACAATCAGTTCGGATAGCAGTCCTGATATTGTTATAGATATAGAAAAAGTAACGGTCGTTGATGCATCTGGTGCACTGCTCTTGCTGCAACTCAAAGACCAGTTGAAAGATCGCGGGCAGAATCTATATCTTGTTGGTAACGACCTTGATCTTGGCGGGATTTTGCGGAAGATGAATATATTCCATGAATTCGGCACTGCCGGACACTTTGAAACACTGGAAGAACTAATCACTTTTCTAAAGTTTAATAATAAAATAGTTCACGGTGCTTGAGTAAAATCAGGCACCAATTATTTTTTACAATATTGTTGCCAAAATTTTCTTTAACAGGTACAATATGAAAGTATTCAATTCAAATAACCTAAGGAGGCAGTCGAAATGTTGAACACAACTAATGGAACAGCTACAACAATTTCATATGGTTTATCTTCGGCCTGCCTGTATTGTGTGTAGTAGCGCTTATTTTTGTCATGTTAAAATAACTGCGTAACCACGGACTGGGATGTCTGTGGTTTTTTTGTGCCTAAAAATCGAATGTATGTTCTTGGAGAGTGATAATGTGATTACAGTTGAGAATTTGAAAAAGGAATATAAATTGGTAAAGCGTGACCCTGGTCTTAAGGGAGCAATCAAGTCGCTTTTTAACCGGAAGTATGAGACGAAGCATGCGGTGAAGGGGATTAATTTTACCATTGAGCAGGGGGAGACGGTAGGCTATATCGGGGCGAATGGCGCCGGTAAGTCGACGACAATCAAGATGCTGACGGGAATCCTGACACCGACTTCGGGCAAGGTGATGGTGAACGGGCTGGTGCCGTATGAAAACCGCCAGAAGAATGCGGTGAATATTGGAGCGGTCTTCGGACAGCGGACACAGCTTTTCTGGGATATACCGGTTCGTGAATCTTATAATCTGTTAAAACATATTTACGAGATTCCGGAGCAAGAGTATCAAGAAACAGTCGCCATGTTTACGGATGTCTTGAACCTGGAGCCCTTGCTGGGTATTCCGGTCAGACAGCTTTCTCTTGGGCAAAAAATGCGCTGTGAGCTGGCTGCAGCCTTCCTTCACAGGCCTAAAGTTGTTTACCTGGATGAACCGACGATTGGTTTGGATATTGCGGTGAAGGTGAAAATCAGAAAGTTTATTAAGGAAATGAATCAGCGCTGGGGCACAACAGTGCTGTTGACTACACATGACATGCAGGACATTGAGGAAATCTGCGACCGGATCATCATCATTGATGGCGGTACGATTTTATACGATGGAGGTCTTGAGCAGATTAAAAAGCAATTTGGCCAGCAGCGGGTAATCCATTTTGAACTGGCAGATAAGGAAAAGTTTGAACTGCCTGCGTCGCTCACTGGTCAGGTGGAAGTTTTACACAATGAAGAAGAAACGAAGGTCAGCCTCTCTTTTGACCATGAGACTGTTAAAAGCTCGTTCGTCATTTCGGAAATGATGAGCATGTATGAAATTGGTGATTTGAATATTGCGGATCCTAAGATCGAGACAATTGTAGAGGAGCTGTACAACAAGCAGGAACAGGGGGGAGAGCATGGGAAAGTATTGGCAAATAGCTAAAGGGCGAATGCAGGAGAATACGGCCTATTCGGCCTGGTACTGGGCCGGGACCGTTTCTTCGGTAATGAGACTGTTGATTATTTACTTCTTCTGGCAGGCAGTCTACGCCAACCAGACGACGATTCAAAATATTAATCTTGAAACAATGCTGACGTATATTGTGATTGCGATGCTGCTTCAGGGTTTTGTCGGCGGTGTAGGCAATGAGCTTGCGGAAAATATCAAGGAGGGTCAGGTAGCGATCGAGCTGATGCGTCCTTACGATATGATTTTTAAAATGTTCGCGGTGGATATTGGGGAGAAAATCATGTACCTAATCCAGGGTACGCTTCCGATGGTGCTGATTGCTTATTTCTTCATGGATTTAAGCTTTCCAAAATCACCTGAGACGATTTTGTTATTCATAGTGAGTGCATTGGTGGGAATTTGGATCGGTACGTTCTTCGACTTCCTCGTCGGTGTCCTCGCGTTCTGGACGGTCAATGTCTGGGGAGTAAGAGTATTGAAGGAATCACTAATTACATTTTTCTCAGGAGCGTTGGTACCAATCACGCTTTTCCCGGATTGGCTCAGAACGATAACCGAATTCCTGCCCTTTCAGGCGATGGTGTATCTGCCTGTCTCGATTTATTCAGGGTTGATTAGCGGTACAGAAGTATACATGGCACTGGGAGTACAGTTGTTCTGGCTGATTTCATTGTATGTTTTGGTAAGGGTAATCTGGTCGCAGGCGATTAAACAGATTACGATTTTTGGAGGATAGGAGGGGATTCAATGCGTCGTTATACGAGATTATATTGGGAGTTTGCGAAGAGCCATATGAAGGTGATGATGGAATACCGAATCGACTTTTTGATCGGTGTCGCCTCGGTCATGCTGGAGCAGTTTGCTTCGATCTTTTTTGTAAAAGTAGTGTTCGACCACATTGAGCAGATTAATGGCTGGTCGTTTTATGAGATATTGTTCATTTACGGAATTGCGGCAACGGGCCGCTCGATTCACCAGATCTTCTTTGATAATTTATGGACGCTTGGCTGGCAGTATATCAGGCCAGGGAAACTCGACCGTTTGCTGATCAGGCCGGTCAATCCATTATTCCATGTCGTGGCTGACCGCTTGCATCAAGATGGATTCGGCCAGCTGATTATCGGTTTGATCATCCTGGGAACAGCGATTCCGCAGCTTGACCTCGTTTGGGGAGCAGCAGAAATCGCAATGCTGGTTGTCATGATCATCTCATCCGGATTGATTTTCGTGGCCATCAATTTATTTTTTGCGACATTCAGCTTCTGGATGATCGACAGCCTGCCGATTGTCTGGGCAGTCTTCAACCTGAGCGATTTTGCGAGATACCCGCTGACAATCTATCACAAAGGAATCCGCATGTTCCTGACATGGGTCATTCCTTATGGTTTCACAGCATTCTATCCGGCAGCTTATTTTATCGACAAGTCGGGATACAAGGAATTCGCGCTCTGGACCCCGGTTGCAGCGGTTGTTTGCTGTGTCCTTGCCTATACATTCTGGAACAGGGGCTTGAAGGCTTTCGCGAGTACGGGCAGTTAAGCTAAAAGCAACCCGTCTAATATAGGGAATTATCAGATAATGCGTTCATTTTCGGATTGCCCAATAGGACTTCCGTCGGGTATGATGGAAATAAATAGGTTGATAGGGGGCTAGGATGTTGGAAAACAAGTCGGTCAGAGAAGTATGGCAGGAAATTGAAAGAGTCATGAAAGAAAGACCTGAGCCTATTAAAGGCATGAATACAGTCTATCAATATGACATTACTGGGGATGACAGCGGGACCTTCCAACTGCTGATCACAAATGGAACTGCCAGAGTGGTAGAAGGAACAGAAGAAACACCAGATTGTACTCTGAAGTTGTCAGATAAAAACTTCAAGAAGATGATCATGGGCAAACTCAACGGAACAGCCGCCTTCATGACAGGAAAGCTTAAAATCCAGGGCAGCATGGGTCTCGCACTCAAACTCGAGGGAATCCTCAACGAATACAACCTAAGCGAAACCGCATAAATAAATGGACCAGGCATCTGATCACCTGGTCCATTTCTCATTCCATAAAAAATTCCTTTCAATCCATAAAAAATATTTATTAAAATTTCATTGCGCAATGAGACAAAATGTAACAAGATGTGACACATCCTGATATAATAAGGCTATCAAGTTTTCAGATTTAAGGAGATTCGTATGGATCCACTCAAAAAAAATTCGGTTTTAGTATATGAAGAAGTAAAAGCAGTTAAGTTCTTTTTATGGACTTTTTATATCATATTATTTGTTTATGACCTGGCCTATTATTTTATCATACCTCATTATGGTGGAGAGGGAGGCAGGGTAGGATTCCCTGAGGGTGGCCTGGGATTTGTAATGCACTTCCTTCTCCTCTTATTGCTCCCTGTGGCTTTATATTTCATTAAAAAAGGCACACCTGAAAAAATTAAATACATGTATATATTTAGTTTCATGCTCCTCGATATTATCAATAATGCCATGATCTTTTGGGATAATGATAAGGAGTTTACCGGGGGGCATATCCTTGAGATATACTTTATTTTGTTCTCGCCGATCTTTGTAAATAAACGTTTTTTCCTGGTGACTTCAATTGGTTTCTTCTTAAAATATCTTTTGGATGGAATAATGTTTCATTCGAATAATGTTGTGTTCCCGATTGCGCTAATTATCTTTATCTCATTTATAACATGGGTTCTCCTCTCAAGATTCCAATCTTATGTAACGGCTATAACATCGATTCATGACGACTTAAGGCAAAAGGAAAAATTAGCTGTTATTGGACAAATGGCTACTGCTATTGCACATGAGATAAAAAACCCATTGTCTTCATTAAAAGGCTTCACACAGCTTCAGCAGGAAAAAGACAAAGATGATGATCATTACTATCCTATAATGCTAAGTGAAATTGATAGGATAAATTCTATTGTTACGAACCTCTTGATATTAGGAAGGCCTAACACAGCAGAAAAAAGTAAAAAAGATCTGAAAGAAATAATTGAGTATGTTCTTGTGGTGATTGAACCCCATGCCGATAGAATGAATGTAAATGTTGAGTTGAATCTTGCTGATAGTCCGGATTTAATATGTGACGAGAATCAATTAAAGCAGGTATTCATTAATTTAATCAAAAACGCCATGGAATCAATGCCAGATGGAGGTACTGTAAAAATTACATCTGCAGTTAGAGATGCTTTTGCGACGGTATCTATTCGAGATGAGGGATGTGGGATTGAGTCTGACAAATTACAGAAGCTCGGTGAACCATTCTATACAACTAAAGAAAACGGTAATGGGCTAGGTTTGATGGTAACTAAGAAGATAATAGAAGAGCATAATGGACATTTTGATATAAAGAGCAAATTAAATGAGGGTACAACCGTAGAATTAAAATTCCCGATTTATCCATAAAAAACTATAACTATAATAAATAAACTAAAAGGACTATTCTTAGAATAGTCCTTTTGGTTTATAATGAGAGATATTGTCGCTTTAGGTCGAAATTTAATAGGTATAAATACTCATATTTTTACTTAGGAGTTTATAAACTATTAATTTAGAAGGATTTTGGGCGATAACAATGATAACACAGCTGAACGATCGTGAGGTACCACTATGTATAATGAGAAAATTAATCAAACCTTCATTTATGAAGAACAAAGAGCTTTAAAGTGGTTCTTGATATTATTTTATACAGTCTATTTAATCTATGAAGTTTTTTACCATAGCTTTTATAAAAATATAGACTTAAATTTGCCTAGAGAAATAAATTATTGGGTATATATTTGGCTGCTTATTGCTTTACCTATTTTTATTCTATTAAAAAGGAAAGAAAAAGTTTACATATTTAAATATATTTTTATAATTGGTTACTTTCTTACTTCAATAATTAGTGAAGTTTCCATATATTCAAAGAGTAATCTCGAATATCAGAGTGGAAATGCTGTAGAAATCATAGCTGTTTTATTCACTCCATTTTTTGTTAATACACGTTTCTTTAGGGTAGTAACTGGTACATTGATATTCAAATATGCTTTTTTTGGATTCTATCTAGACTCTGAAAATACGATTGGTCCAATAGTTTTGGTTTTAATATTAAGTGGGATAGCCTACCTAATTTTGGTTCGCTTTCAAAGCTATCTAGTAACTATTAGAAAATCTTACGATTATCAGTTGCAAGGTATAGTTAAAGGAGTAATAGCCACAATTGAATTAAAAGATCCATATACAAGGGGACATAGTGAACGAGTAGCACATTATGCTCAGACTCTGGCCATTGAGACGGGGAGATTCTCACAAGAGGAGTTAAGTGCCTTTAACTACGCTTGTTTATTGCATGACATTGGAAAGGTTAATATACCTGACTCTATCTTAATGAAGCCAGGAAAGCTTTCAAAGAGTGAGTTTGATGTAATAAAAACACATCCGTCTGTTGGTGCAGAGGCTATTCTAAAAGTGAAGGGACTAGAAAGTAGTATAGCCATTATAATGTCTCATCATGAAAGATGGGACGGTAAGGGGTATCCAGAAAGCCTTAAGGGGGAATCAATACCGCTCTTAGCACGTGTCGTATCAATTGCTGATGCATTTGATGCAATGACATCCTCAAGATCTTATCGGGACGCACTCTCTGTTGATGAGGCATACACCAGAATAATAGATGGGCAAGGAACTCAATTTGATCCTCAATTAGTAGAATTGTTTAAAAAAATCTTCCCTAAATGGGTTCAATATCATCGGAGTTACGATTGGTCTACCACTCTTTCAGGTGAAGATTATAAAGATAGGGAGGAGGTAACAGTATGAAGATTCGTAAACTGAAAAAAGTAAAGACAACTTGCTGGTGGTGCATACTTTTATAATTTCTATAATTTCTTGTAAAGAAAGGGATCAGCTTTATAGCCTGATTCCTTTCTTTAAGTGGGGGCTTATATGGAACTAACCTATACTTCTGAAATATCACTGCTTCCTCTAAAAGTAAGAAAAGATAATCGTTATTATATTGTGGAGGATGAAGTTACTGGTGATTTCTATGAAATGCCAGAGGTTTGTATTACAGCTATTGAGTTAATGAACAAAAAAATTCCTCTCAGGGAAATTGAAAAGTCCTTGATTTATCAATACCCGGATGAAGATATTGATGTTTGGGGGTTTATTAACCAACTTTTAGAACTTAATTTGGTTAGAGAAATCGATGGTATACCTATCCAAAGAAGTTATGTGGAACAATCCAAATCTGGCTTTTCTTGGCTCCCACAATCCCTAGGCCGTTTCTTCTTCAATCCAATCAGTTCAAAGTTGTACGTCCTTTTACTCGGGGCAAGTATAGGTTTGATCCTGTTCAAACCAGACTTATTCCCACGCTATTCGGATCTGTTTATGTTTGACCTGATGTTCCAAAATATCATTACCTTGTTGTTGATCTCTTTCTTCCTTGTGATCCTGCATGAATTCGGCCATGTGCTTGCGGTCCGTTCTGAAGGTTTGCCGGCAAAAATAGAAGTGGGGAACCGTCTGTTTCTTATTGTGTTAGAGACCGATATGTCCCAGGTGTGGAAATTGCCGGCAGAAAAGCGCAATAAGCTTTATCTTGCCGGGATGAATTTTGATGTCGCAGTATTGTTCCTGGCATTGGCAGCCCAGTTTTTCGTGAGTGATAATGCCGTCACTATAGGATTGCTGAAGCTTGTCGTACTGGACACGTTTATCCGTCTAATATACCAAACTGCCGTTTTTATGAAGACTGACCTTTATTATGTCATAGAAAACCTAACCGGCTGCTACAATCTAATGGAAAATGGGCGCAACTTCTTGGCGAGATGGATGCCTTTCCTAAGAGTGCCAGAAACAGAGACCTTCGCCGGAGAAGAGAAGTTCGTTCGCAGATATGCCGGTTTTTACCTTGCAGGCGTCCTGCTCACGTTTATCATCACCGCCTACTACTACATCCCGCAAATGATCTTCGCGGTGAGCGAAATCATGTTGCCGGGGTTCCTGGAACCAATCACCAGCATTCGTTTTTGGGATTCGGTTGTCTTTTTGCTGCAAATAGTATTAGTTTTGGGTTTATTGTTTTACTCATGGACAAAGAAATATCGTTTAAGCAGTTAAAAAGACAGCCGAGTGGCTGTCTTTTAGTCTATTTAATAGCTTTTAACGTAATCTATCAAAATTTCCTTATACTTTTCGAGTGATTCCAGCTCGACAAATTCATCATCTCCGTGCCAGTTTGCTCCGCTTGGACCGAACTCGATTGCCGGGATTCCGTGTGCTGCGAAATACTGGGTGTCTGCTGCCCCGTGCTGGCCGAATATCACTGCTTCACCAGCAATATGTTTTTCCAAAACGGGTTTCAGCTGGTTGATGAATGGATCATCCTGTTTTGTCGCCACAGGGATTCCCTTCAGCCCAACGGTAACTTTGCCTTCTGATATCCCTTCGATTTGCTGCACAATTGAATCGGGATCCTGTCCAGGGAGATAGCGGATATCTAGGGACATGACACAATGATCAGGTACCTTATTAAAAACTTCACCACCGGATATGATGGCTAGGTTAACAGATGGTGATGGGTAAAACTCCGAACTTTCTTTTGTAAAAGGCAGTTCCTGCAGTTTTTCGTATACTCGATACGCTTTGACGATCGCATTATCACCTTCCCACGGCCGGCTGCCATGAGCGGATTTTCCGGTGACTTCGACTTCAAGCCTCAAGACACCTTTTGCCTGGAGGGCGATCCCCAACTGTGTTGGTTCAGAGGAGATGACAAAATCCCCGCGATAATCATTTTCTACAAGGTAGCCAGTACAATTCATCCCGCCGATCTCTTCGTCAGAAACAATCTGCAGCTGAATTTTTACCCCGATTTTTTGATTACGCAACTCTTTCATCGCCACCATCATCGCCGCAACTCCAGCTTTCATATCAGCTGCGCCTCTAGCGTAGATTCGGCCATTCTTTTCAACGGGAATAAATTGCTCTTTTTTTCCGCTGACGACATCAACATGACCATTGAATACAATCGTTTTATCTCCTTCGCCTATCTCGCAGACTACCATCTTATATCCGTTGTTTTCAATCAAACTCGGCTGCAATTTATGCTCAATAAGCCACTGCTTGCAAAACTCGACCGCCTGATTGGCACCTTCCTTCGTGGAGCTGTCAATCAGGATCAATTCTTTCAATAATTCCTTCATAGTTCAAACACTCCTTGAAAAGGGTCTACTGTACATTACCACTCTAGTATATTTTCAATCTCAATAATATATGGCAGAGCCTTATCAGGAGATATTTATTTTATATCATTCGAATGGGAATTTAGTTATAAGGGTGTGTATTTTAAATTGAGTGATATAGACCTAAATGCAAGCGTTTTTACGACAAAATGTTCAGAAAAGTCAGGTCTAACAGTCCATTTCCGAATTCATGATTCCTACTATAATTAAACACGTATCTACCAATTTAATCATTAAGGAGATGGATTTCTTGAAGAAGCCTTTTCGCAAGATAGGAAAAACTGTTGTCGCAACAACAATGGCATTGTCTGTGTTAGCGGGCCCAGTTTCTTATAAATCATTTGCAGCTGGGAAGCCGGATCAAGCGGGGAAGCATGAAGTGCAGCTGCGTATTATGGGAACGACAGATATTCATACAAATTTATATAACTTCGATTACTACAAAGGAGTGGCGGTTCCTGACTTCGGTTTGGCTAAAACGGCTACTTTAATTAAAGAAGCAAGAGAAGAAGCCGCTGGTAAAAACAGCTTGTTATTCGATAATGGTGACCTGATTCAGGGGAATCCGCTCGGCGACTATAAAGCCAAGGTTGATGTACTTGAAGATGGGGAAATGCACCCTGTCTTTGAAGCTATGGAACTATTGGATTATGATGCTGCGACAGTTGGAAACCACGAGTTTAACTATGGATTGGACTACCTTGATGAAGTCCTTGATGACGCGCCAATGCCGTATGTAAATGCCAACGTCTACAAGTATGATGGCGATGACAATCCTGACAATGATGAGAACTATTTTAAGCCTTACACGGTCTTTAATAAAAAGGTAACGGATACAAATGGCAAAACCAAGGTGATTAAAATTGGTGTTGTCGGTGCGGTGACACCGCAAATCGTCCAGTGGGACAAAGCGAATCTTGACGGAAAAGTGATTACGAAAGATATTGTAAAATCAGTAGAATCCCAAATTCCTAAAATGAAAGAAGAGGGCGCTGATATCATCATCGCACTTGCACACTCTGGAATTGGCGACGAAAAAGTAGTTGAGATGGAAGAAAATGCTGCATACGACCTGACAAAAGTTGAAGGGATCGATGCTATCATCTCCGGCCACAACCACCAGAACTTCCCAGGAAGCTTCACTGATTTGCCAGGCGTTGATGCTGAAAACGGCACAATCAATGGTGTTCCGGTCGTCATGCCGGGCAGCTGGGGAAATCAGCTTGGTGTCATGGACCTTACCATTGTAAAAGAAAAAGGCAAATGGAAAGTGAAGAGCTCCAAGTCTCAACTAAGAGCTGTCTACGATAAAGCGACTAAGACAGAGTTGGCAAAACCAGATGATGAAATTTTAGAAGCGGTAAAAGAAGATCATGAAGGTACGGTGGAGTATGTAAATCAGCCGGTAGGCAAAACAACTGCTGATATCCACAGCTATTTTGCATTAGTCCAGGACGATCCATCTATCCAAATCGTCACAAATGCACAGAAATGGTATGCTGAGAAAAAAGTAAAAGGCACTGCAGACGAGAATCTGCCAATCCTTTCAGCCGGAGCACCTTTTAAAGCAGGCGGACGCAATGGTTCAGAATACTATACCTACATTCCTGAGGGACAAATTGCAATCAAGAACGTGGCAGATCTTTATCTGTATCCAAACACAGTGGCAACTATCAAGGTGACAGGTGCGGATGTGAAGGAATGGCTTGAAATGTCTGCAGGGCAGTTCAACCAAATCGATGAAAATAAAACGGAAGAACAAGAGTTAGTTAACTCCACCTTCCCAACGTATAACTATGATGTCATCGATGGTGTAACGTATGAAATCGATGTTACTCAACCAGCAAAATACGATAAGGATGGCAATACGGTCAATGCGGAAGCAAACCGGATTAAAAACCTGCAATATAATGGACAGCCAATCGATCTGGAACAGGAATTCCTTGTTGTAACGAATAACTATCGTGCTAGCGGAAACTTCCCGGGTGTCAGAAATAAAACGGCAGTGGAAATGTATCCGGATGAAAACCGTCAGGTAATCATCGATTATATCAGTGAACTGGGAACAATCGACCCATCTGCTGATCATAACTGGAGTTTTGCAGGAGTCGAAAAAGAGCTGAATGTAACATTCACTTCTTCACCTGCTGCAGAAGAAGCGCTTCCGGAGTCAGGTTTGATTAACTATGCTGGAGATGCTGCGGATGGATTTGCAAAATACCAGCTGCACCTGCCAATCGGCCTTCAGCTTCTGGGAATCAATGATTTCCATGGCCAGCTGGACACTTATAACTCAAAAATCAATGCAGGCGGTGTTGAATACCTTGCTGCATATTTGAAAGAACGCGAATCTGAAAATCCTAATACATTGATGCTTCATGCAGGCGATGCTGTTGGAGCAAGCTCACCGGTATCTGCTTTGCTTCAAGACGAGCCTACTATCAAGATCTTGAACGAGCTTGGTTTTGACGCAGGTACTGTCGGCAACCACGAGTTTGATGAAGGTGTAGAGGAAATGATGCGCTTGATCGATGGTGGAGCCCATCCGAAAACAGTGGACAAGTATGGTGTATTCGAAGGTGCCAATTTCCCTTATGTCGCGGCTAATGTTGTTGACAAAGTTACAGGTGAGAGTATTTTAGATCCATATACAGTAATCGATGTAAATGGAATTCCAGTCGGTGTCATCGGGGTAGCTTTATCTGATACACCAAACATTGTTATTCCAAGTGCGGTCACAGACGTGCAATTCACTGACGAAACTGAAGCAATCAACTTCTATACTGAGGAGTTAAAGGCACAAGGTGTTGAAACAATTGTTGTTTTAGCGCATAACCCATCCTTTTCAAAAATGGATGGTTC
Source organism: Mesobacillus jeotgali (assembly GCF_014856545.2). Lineage (NCBI taxonomy): Bacteria > Bacillati > Bacillota > Bacilli > Caryophanales > Bacillaceae > Mesobacillus > Mesobacillus jeotgali. Next base: position 786,277 of record NZ_CP109811.1, read on the forward strand.
TGACGCAGGTGAAGAGCTTGTTGAAATCGCCCAAAATGTCGATGATGAAGTAGATGTGTTGTTAGGCGGGCATAACCATGCTTTCACTAACACTAAAGTTGACGGCAAAATTGTCGTCCAGTCCTATTCTTCAGGTACAGCATTTTCAGATGTTGACATATTGATTAATCCTGTAACGAAGGACGTCATGGTTGGCAAATCTGAAATCGTCACAACATACCGTGATCAAATTGAGCCAGATGCTGAAATCAAAGCGATGCTTGACAGTTATGTTGCGGATGTCGCACCGATTCTTAATGAGGTGATTGGATCAACTCCTGAAATGATTACCCGCGATACTAATGCTGCTGGTGAATCTGCAATGGGTAACCTGGTTGCTGACGCTATGCGCTGGCAGACAGGCACTGATTTTGCCTTCATGAATTCAGGTGGAGTTCGTGCTGATATCGATGCAGGTCCGATCACTTGGAAAGAAGCATTCACAGTACAGCCATTCGGAAACGATCTTGTGAAAATGAACGTTACTGGCGAAGTCATCAAAACATTGCTCGAGCAGCAATGGGGCAGTAAAGTTCGCATCATGCCAATTTCCGGTCTGAAGGTAACTTATGATGATTCAAGAGCTGCAGGTGACCGTATTGTGTCGATAACGAAGAATGACGGAACACCTGTTGAAATGCATCAAACCTATTCAATCACAGTCAATAACTACATGGCTGGAGGCGGGGATGGATATGCAATCCTTGCGACGATCAATGACAAGACAATTGATGTAGTAGATTTGGATGCATTGGTCAACTATATCAAGGCCCACGGTGAAGTTAATCCAGAAATCGAAGGCAGAGTAACGAAATTAAATTAATAGTTTAGAAGGGGAGCGCAAATATGTGCTCCCCTTTTTTGCGGAAACCAGTATTTTCCTGATAGTCCATTAGAATCAAATTTAGAGACACGAAGAAAATTTCCCAATATGAAACTTTATTAAAATAGTTTTAAATACACTTATTTTTGAGATAGAAACAGGATGATAGACTGAGTTTTATTTTTAAAATAAGTTTTTTTAACAAAAACGAGTAATTTTATAGGTAAATATTATTATATTATAAAAATTTACAATATTTCAAAACCTTGCTACAATTTCATCAGATTCTTCAGAAAATATGAAAAATCGAAACTTGGAAAATAGCAGGGGGTTATCTTTTTGAAGAAGAAAAGTTCGTTGAAGGTTCTATCCAGCGTGGCAGCAAGTGCTGTATTCGCTTCTACATTATTTGCTGGTTCATTTGCAGGTTCACCAGCAGCAACTAAGACTGTTGAAGCTTCAACAGCGCCGGTATCTGCACCAATCGATCTAAACATTGTTGACCAGGACCGCCTTGCAAAGGCTTTGCAGGAGCGAGGCCTGATTGCGAAAGGTGCTTCATCGGAAGAAGTCAACAAAGCGGTAACAGAATATATTAAACAGAAGCAGGGAGCAAAAGCGGGCAAGACAGACAAGCATGCTGCCGAAGTTGAAATGGCCAAGAAGTCCAAGGACTTTTTGACAAAGCAAAAGGACAAGCTGACAAAGCAGCTTGAAAAAGGGCATGACAATTATAAAAAAGGCAAGCCAACAGGCTACGCGAAAGTGGATCCTGCGAAACAGGCTCCTTACAATGGCGGAGTCAGGGAGGACAAGGTTCTGGTTCTTTTAGCGGAATTCGCGGACTTCAAGCACAATAGCATCGAGCAAGAAGAAGGCTATATGTATTCAGACGATTTTAGCCGTGAGCATTATGAAAAAATGCTGTTCGGCGATGAAGAGTTCACATTATTCAACGGTGAAAAGGTTCAGACGTTCAAGCAGTACTATGAAGAGCAGTCTGGCGGAAGCTACACAGTTGACGGTCATGTAACAGACTGGGTAACGGTACCTGGAAATGCTGCTGACTATGGTGACGACAATCCGGAAGGCGGGCATGACAACAATGGAGAAGTTGGACCACGTAATTTTGTAAAAGATGCATTGAAAGCAGCGGTTGAAGGCGGTCTTGATCTTTCTGAGTTCGACCAGTTCGATCTTTATGACCTTGATGGTGACGGCGATCAAAACGAGCCGGACGGACTTGTTGACCACTTGATGGTGCTTCACGCTGGTGTCGGCCAGGAAGCTGGCGGCGGCAAGCTTGGTGACGATGCTATTTGGTCACACCGCTGGGTATTGAATGGAGTTCATAAAGTTCCTGGCACTGAAGGAACCGCTCAAGTACCTTATTGGGACGGATCAATGGCGGCATACGATTACACTATCGAGCCTGAAGATGGAGCGGTTGGTGTATTCGCACACGAATTCGGCCACGACCTAGGCCTTCCAGATGAGTATGACACACAGTACACTGGACAAGGCGAGCCGGTTGCATCATGGTCAATCATGAGCGGCGGCAGCTGGAATGGAGCAGTTGCAGGCACAGAGCCTACAAGCTTCTCTCCTCAGAACAAAGAGTATTTCCAGAAAATCATGGGCGGCAACTGGGCCAACATTACAGAAGTTAACTATGACGAAATTGACGAAAACGGTTTGACAGCAGTCATTGACCAGAGCGTCACGAAGTCAAAGAATAACGGCATTGTCAAAGTGAACCTTCCTAAGAAAAAGGTTCAAGGCATTGAGCCAGGTTTCGGCGAAAAGTACTATTACAGCACAAAAGGCGATGACCTGCACACTGCATTGGAAACACCTGTATTCGACCTGACAGCTGCAACGACAGCTACTTTTGACTACAAAGCATGGTACGAAGTAGAATTCGATTATGACTATGTATTTGTAAACGCAGTAACAGAAGATGGTACAGAAGTTGAGTTGGATGTAATCGGAGACGAAAACACTTCTGGCGGCATGGAAACAACTCAAGGTGAATGGGCAGACAAGTCTTATGACTTAAGCCAGTTCGCAGGCCAGAAAGTGCAGCTTGTATTTGAATATGTAACAGACGGAGGACTTGCTCCAGAAGGTTTCGCTATCGACAACCTGAGCCTGACTGTTGACGGCGAAGTTGCTTTCTCTGACGATGCTGAAGGCACTCAGCAAGTGACTCTTGATGGATTCATCTCTACAAATGGTTTGTTTGATAAAGACCACTACTACTATCTTGAGTGGAGAAATTACGCTGGCGCTGACAAGGGATTGATTGCCGGCCGCGGAGTGAAGTACAACACTGGTTTAGTTGTCTGGTACGGTGATGACAGCTTCACTGATAACTGGGTTGGCGTTCACCCGGGCGAAGGCTTCATAGGGGTTGTTGACTCTCATCCAGAAGCAATCGTCGGCACGCTTAACGGACAGGATTCTGTAAATAGCAGCACACGTTATCAAATTGCTGACGCAGCATTCTCATTGGATAAGGCACCTGCCTGGACAGTCGATTCTCCATCTCGCGGACTATTCGATTATCAAGGCCTTCCAGGTGTGACAACATTTGATGACTCAAATAAGTACATCAACGAACTGATTCCAGATGCAGGCAAAAAGCTGCCTAACTACGGATTGAAGTTCCAGGTCATCGGCGAAGCGAAGGATAACTCTGCTGGTGCAGTTTGGATCCATAAATAAGATTTAGTTTTTGAAGACATCGGGCGGCTTCTCGCTCGATGTTTTTTTGTGATATTCGGAGACATCACTCGCTCGATGTCTATTTATGAATTGGAAAAAATCGCTCAGAATTTCCAAGTCGCCAATAAAATTGGATTTTCGCCAATATATTAAAATTTTCGCCAATAAATCTGTGGAATCGCCAATATATTTGAATTATCGCCAATAAAATTGTGAAAACCGCCAATAAAACATAATCAGCTAAAAAACAATCTATAATAAAAGGTGCAAAATGCCAATTTTCAGGGGAATACTGGACTTATATTCGTGTTTTAGCTAGTATCAATACTAGAATGTTTAACTGAAGGAGAAAATCATGTCAGAAACTCAACAAATTATATCGCAACTACAACCGTTCCTGCAGCAGGCCTGGGAGAAGGCCGGATTCGAGACGATGACTTCTGTCCAGACGACAGCCATTCCGCTAATAATAGAAGGAAAAGATGTTGTCGGAGAGTCGCCGACTGGTACTGGAAAAACTTTGGCGTACCTGCTTCCTGTTTTAAATAAAATCGATCCTAAAATGCAGAACACACAGGCAGTCATCCTGGCTTCATCACAGGAGCTTGTCATGCAGATCCTGGCCGAAATCCAGAAATGGAGCGAAGGCAGCGGAATCAAATCGGCAAGCCTGATCGGCGGTGCGAACCTGAAGCGCCAGATTGACAAGCTGAAGAAGAGCCCGCATATCATCGTCGGAACTCCGGGCCGGACGAATGAACTGATCAAGCAAAAGAAGCTGAAAATGCACAAAGTCCATACAGTGGTCCTTGATGAAGGCGACCAGCTTCTAACTCCTGAGCATAATGAAACGGTAAAAAGCATTGTTAAATCGACACTTGCTGATCAAAGACAGCTTCTGCTATTTTCAGCCACTCTTCCAGAGACTGTTGAAAAATCAATCAAGAGATTGGCGAAGGACCCAGAGATCATCAATGTCAAAAAGGATGAGACGATCGATGCTGCCAAAGTTGAGCATATTTATTTTCTCAGCGAGCAGCGTGACAAAATCAAAGTCCTTGAGAAGATTGCCCGCCTGGATGGAACGAAGTCACTTGTTTTCATCAAGGACATCGCGAACCTGACTATAGCTGCTGAAAAACTGAAGTTCAAGGACATTCATGTCGGCCAGCTGCACAGTGATTTGGACAAACAGGACCGTCAGCGGTATTTGAACAAATTCCGTGATGGCAACAGCGAAATGCTGCTTGTCACCGATATCGCAGCACGCGGATTGGATATCAAGGGTGTCACGCATGTCGTCCATTTTGATTTCCCGAGGGAGCAGGACCAATATGTTCACCGCTCCGGACGTACAGGCCGATTCGGCGCGGAAGGAACCGTCATCTCGATTGTCAACGAGCGTGAAGAGCGCGATATGAAAAAATACTGCAAAGCACTTAATATTACGCCAGTGCAAAAAGAATTTTACGGCGGTAAAATTGTCGATCCTGAATAATGAGTTGCGAAGCTATAGGACTTTTTCCTATAGCTTTTTTACTGTAAATAAAGGGTTTTAAGTGAAAAAATCAGAATATATATTCCGTAGATTATTTTTGAAGGCTCTGATAAGCGGTTGTATCAACATAACAGAGCCCTTTTGAAAGGAATTGTTGAAAGTGAAAAATCCACATTTGAATACATTGATGGAAGAGTGGCTGCCGGAAGCGACGATTGATGAGATGCAGGAGAAAATGGAGAATGGCGAACTTTCTTCGCATGATTTGGTCCTGATGTATCAGGCCCGCATCCCGGCTTTTGATAGTATAACCAAGTCCGTGCTTGAGTTGAATCCCGATGCACTGCACATTGCGGCTGCCCTGGATGCTGAACGAAAACAGAAAGGTCCCAGAGGCCCTTTGCACGGCATTCCGGTCCTCATCAAAGATAATATTGATACTAACGATAAAATGCATACTAGTGCTGGATCACTGGCATTGAAGGATTCATTTGCCCAGAAGGATTCCTTTGTCGCCGCCAAGCTCAGGGAAGCAGGCGCCGTCATTCTTGGCAAAACGAATATGACCGAATGGGCAAATTTCATGGCAAATAACATGAAGAGCGGCTACAGCTCACGTGGAGGCCAGGTGCTGAATCCGTATGGTCCAGGGAAGTTTGATGTCGGCGGCTCGAGTGCTGGTTCGGGTGCCGCAATTGCTGCTAATTTGGCTGCAGTTGCAGTCGGAACGGAAACAGATGGGTCGATTTTAAATCCTTCTTCGAGAAATTCATTGGTTGGCATCAAGCCGACAGTCGGACTTGTCAGCCGCAGCGGCATCATCCCGATTGCCCACACTCAGGATACGGCAGGCCCGATGGCAAGAACGGTAAAGGATGCGGTTTATCTTTTAGAAGCGATTGCCGGACAGGATCCGCAAGACCCGGCAACGATGGTCAGTTTACCTGAATTCAAACACGTCTCTCTTTTTGATGAAAAAGCATTAAAAGGAGCTAAAATCGCTGTTGTCAGAGAAGAATATATTGGCGAGTGGACTCATGAACAGGAGCAAATTTTTCAAAAAGCGGTTGAAAAATTGGAGGAGCTTGGCGCGGAAATCGTTGAAGCAGAAATCCCGGCGGCGAAAGCGACCTGGGGATACAAAGTTTTGAGCTATGAATTCAAAGCGGATCTGAATGCTTATCTGAAAGGTCTGTCTCCGAATGTTCCCGTCAGGACACTTGCTGATGTGATTGCCTTCAATTATGAGCATGGCGAAAAAACGCTGAAGTACGGACAGGAAGTGCTGCTCGAATCTGAAGGAACAAGCGGGACCCTAACCGAGGCTGAGTACCTCGAAGAGCTTGAATACAATCTTTATATGGCAAGGGAGCAGGGTATTGACTATGCCTTGAAAGAATATGGTGCTGACGCGGTGCTGTTCCCGATGGATGGATCGACAATCGGCTCTAAAGCAGGATACCCATCCGTTACGGTCCCGACTGCTTTTACTGAAGATGGAGAGCCAGTCGGGATCACCTTCTCGGGAACCGCCTTCAGCGAACCATTGCTGATCAGGCTTGCCTATGCTTACGAGCAGGCAACCAACGTTCGGAGGGCGCCTGAACTTAGAATAAACGCCGAAGAAAAAATCCATACTACTTCATGAATCCATTAAAAGGAGCGAGGTAGAATGGGTAGACAAAAGCTCGGCAACGGAAATGCCCAGCGCAACAACAACAAGAAAAAAGGCAACAACACACCCGAAGAACTAGTCGAGTTCACAACCGGACAGAAAGAGAAGAAGTTCAATAATCCGATTGATTAACAGCAAAGTGCCCCGGCGATTCCTCGCTAGGGCACTTTTTACATTAAAAACACAAAATATCGGAAAAAATCTGGTGAAAATACCAAACACTACATGAGAAACAAGCGTAGACAAAGCCTAATCAAAAACTTATTGGCGAAAAAATAGTTTATTCGACCACATTTTAAAATTATTCGACCACATTTCGAATTATATTGGCGGATTTTAAATTATTTCGACCACATTTCAGGATTTATCGACCAACTGCTCATCCATCAAGTCGAATCAATGCCCGCCGCTCTTATCAAAGTTGCTTCCTGAAACGTCGGCGACATTTTCTATGGCGACAAGCGCATTTGGATCAATTTCATCGACAACTGAGCGCAGTGTGGACAACTCGATTCGGCTAACGATGGTGTAGATGATTTTTTTCGGCTCGTTTGAAAAAACACCTTGGCCCTGGATATAGGTCATCCCCCGGCCTAATTGCTTTAGTAATGCTTCGGCGATTTCTTCAGGAACATCGGAAATGATCGTGACTGATTTTAGCTCTTCCATGCCTTCGACAACGACGTCGATCATCTTGAAGGCAATGAAATAGGTGATGATGGAGTACATGGCCGTTTCCCAGCTGAACACGAGCAGGGCGGCTAAAATGAAGATGAATAAGTTCATGACCATGACGATCTGCCCGACAGAGACGGTGCGCTTTTTGCTGACAAGGATGGCGATGATTTCTGTTCCGTCCAGTGCGCCGCCTGCCCGGATGACCAGACCGACCCCTGTTCCAAGGATGACCGCGCCGATGATCGTTGCTAAAAATAAATCATCCGTCACAGGTTCGAAATGGTGTAAATAAGCAGTCGCTCCCGATAAAATAATGACCCCATACAAGGTGCGAAGCGTGAATTTTAAGCCCATTCTCCGATATCCGATATACAGGAAAGGAAGGTTAAACACAATCAGGAATATACTCATCGATATGTTCGTCAGTTCCGCTGCGATGATTGATAGACCGATGACCCCACCGTCAAGGATCGCGTTAGGAACAAGGAACAAATCGAGCCCGAATGCCGCGATAATCGCCCCGATTGTGATCGTCACAAGCTGTGTGACCTCTTTGACTATTCTTTTTTTCTTCGTTGCTGCCACTAAATATCAAACCCTTTTCTATAAAAAATTCTACTATTAATTAGTAAGGTATGTACTATACTTATTGTATCAAACATTAAAGCAAGCTGGTATTTTTTCATTATATATCCATGATTAGTGAAAGCGGTAATTGGGGTAATGAGAAGGGGAAGTTATTTGAAATTACGGAGGGGCTATTTTGGCTAACAATACTCAAGCTAAACATAAATCAAATAACCAGTCAGGTTCAAAAAATAAGATGAATCATCAGACTGGTAAAAATAAAAGAAAGTCATATATGAATACCAATCCTAGACCGCAGGAGAAAGAGGAAAACAGATTGAAGCGGGTTGATGAGAGAAATCAAAAGCAGGATGGCAATAAAGGAAGCGAAAATGGGAAGCCATCATATCAATCAAAAAGAGAGAATGGCAACTCTTCTTCCAACCATTCAAAAAATGATAAAAGCAAGTCTGCCAACCAACAGGCAGGCAATGGCAATGGAAACACATCTTCCGATCCATCCAAGAACGGTAAAGAAAATGTTAAACCAGCTTCAAATCAATCTAAGAATGGCAAACCAGCCTCAAATCCATCCCACAACGGTAAAGAAAATGGCAAACCAGCCTCCAATCAATCGATAAACGGCAATGGGAAAAAGGGTGGAAATGAAACTGGTAAGAATTCATCAAATAAAAATCCTGACTCTGGAGCGAAAACTCCAGAAGACCAGGAAGTAAAGCATAAGGAGCAATCCGGCAAGTTCGAGACGGCCTTTAACAGGATTCACAAAGCGTTGAAGGAAATGGTAAAGGGAACGGACAGCGATGCGTTCGTCGAACTGCTGTACTCTGGGTATAAAAATCATTCACTGGTTCGTAAATATAAAAGTGAGCTGCATCAGTTTGCCAAGCTACGCAATGCGATTGTCCATGAACGAGTGAACGCAGATTATTATATTGCCGAGCCGCATATTGAGGTGGTCGAACGGATCGAGGAAATCGCCAGGGAGTTTGAGAAGCCGCAGACGGCATTATCAATCGCGACCAGCCCGGTGTTTTATTATTATGAAGATGCTTATCTTAAAGATGTGCTGAAAGTGATCAATAAGTTTGATTTTACAAGATTCCCTGTCTACGACAAGGATGATAAGTATGTTGCCTTGCTGACTTCAACGGAAATCATCCAGTGGATGGCGAAGCATTTTTCCGACAGTGTGGTCCATTTCGAGGACGTCCGTGTCAAAGAACTATTGACGAAGGGGAAAAATTACTTTGTGACCTTTGTGGATGAGGATGCATCACTGTATCATATTGAAGAATTATTCGAGCGTTACCATACAAGAGGCAAGAAGCTGCAGGCAGTCATCATTACGGAAACGGGAGACCGCCATGGAAAGCCAATTGGCGTGATCACGCCTTGGGACCTGCTTGATAGCGATCCGGAAGATTGAGCTGGAAATTTATAAGCTGTTTTTAAGCTTGAATCCAGTGTTTTCAGTAAGTGAACTGTCATTGACGATAAACCATCGATGCTGATATACTTCAGCTATCTAAACTATTTTTAAACCCGAAATACCTCTTATCCAGAGCGGCGGAGGGACAGGCCCTGTGAAGCCCGGCAACCTTCTTTCATAATGAAAGGTGCTAATTCCTGAAGATTGCAGTCTGAAGATAAGTGAGGCTGATTGAACTGTAACCTCTCCTTATTTGGAGAGGTTTTTTATGATTATTTTTTCCATACTACAAATTCTAAAAGCAGGTGACAAAATGACGAAAAAATTTGAAACGGAAGTAATTCATTCCATACATAACAAGCAAGCGGGAATAAAGAGCAAGGCAACACCGATTTACCAGACATCAGCATTTACCTTTAATGACCTTGATGAGCTTGAGGGCTTTTATCAGGGAGAGGGAAATTATTTATATTCAAGAGTCGGAAACCCTAATACCGATGAACTCGGTCAATCAGTTGCAGTGCTAGAATATGCTGAAGACGGGGTAGCGGCATCATCTGGTTTGGCTGCGATTTTAGCTGGTGTCCTGGCAGTGGTGAAGAATGGCGATCATATTGTTGCGGCTGATGATGTTTATGGCGGCAGTTTTCATATGCTGAAAGCTGAATTGGAACGCTTCGGAATCGAAACGACGTTTGTCTCGTTTGCAGACCTGGAAAATGTAGAGCAGGCCATTAAATCCAATACGAAACTTCTTTACACCGAGTCCATCACGAATCCGCTCCTTCGTGTTGAAAAATTGGAGGAAGTCATTGCGCTGGCTAAGAAAAGAAATCTTACTGTATTAGTTGATAATACGTTCGCTACACCGCTTCATGTCCGTCCGTTTTTGCTGGGAGCCGATCTTGTCGTCCACAGTGCCACGAAATACATCGGCGGTCACAGTGATGTTACCTCTGGTGTTGTCGTTGGCAAGAAGGAATTAATAGCAGAAGCGCGTGCAAGAATCGTGAATCTTGGTGCGAACCTCAGCCCGTTTGAAGCGTGGCTGACTTGCAGAGGGTTAAAGACTCTTGCTTTAAGAATGAAAGCTCAATCCGAGAATGCCAGGCTGCTTGCAGACAGTCTAAAGGAACATCAGAATGTTTCAAAGGTATATTATCCATTTTCAGAAGGTGAAAAAGGTTTTGGTGCCATTGTAAGTATTGAGTTGGCGGAACACGTGGATACAGACAAATTTTTCAAATCGCTTGGTTGGGTAAAAATAGTACCTACACTTGCGGGAGTTGAGACGACAGTCTCCCATCCGCTGAAAACCTCCCATCGTGCACTTCCGCCAGAGGCTCAGGCAGAGCTTGGCATTACGTATCGACTGGTCAGGATTTCGGTTGGGATCGAAAATGCCGATGACATCATCGAGCAATTTGAGGCAGCATTGGAAGCAGCAGGGAAGTAATATGGTATTCGAGTTCCTATAAACTGAATATCTCCACTTATTTCAGCCTCATTGAGCCATCAAGATAAAATAGCCGGAAATTCTCCGCTTACGAAAATCAACCTTGGATGAACAAATAAAGAATGTCCATTTAATCTTTCGACATAAGGTTTACGCCTCCTGTGTGCGGGTATTTTTAAAAGGACTACTCGTCTAAAGGAGGCTTTTATTATGTTTGAACATGAAAAACATCTTGTTGGAGTATATGATAATGAGCAAGACGCAATCCAGGCTGTTGAGGACCTGAAAAGACAGGGATACTCAACCGATGACATTTCTGTTATCAGTAAGAACGAAGATGAAGTTCACGATGTTAACGAAGCAACCGGTACAAAGACTGAGGAAGGTCTTGCTGCAGGTGCGGCAACAGGCGGCGTATTGGGCGGCCTTACTGGATTATTGGCAGGCATCGGCGCACTTGCGATCCCTGGAATAGGTCCAATCGTAGCTGCGGGCCCAATCGCTGCAACACTGACAGGTGCTGCAGTAGGCGCAGGTGCTGGCGGTTTGGCTGGAGCACTGATTGGTATGGGTATTCCGGAAGATGAAGCAGAACGCTACGAAGGCTATGTCAAAGAAGGCAAGATTCTAGTTGTTGTCGAGCGCGACGAAAACAGAGTTGGCCTGAATAATGGTACTACAGCCGTTGATGGAACAAGAACTAACGACCCGGTTGATGCACCGCTTACTTCGGACAACCCTGCAAACACTCGTTTTGATAACACACGCGACTTTTAATAATGAGGCCATATAAACAGGCTGCCAGATCATTCTGGCAGCCTTTTGGCATTCTACGACTTACTCTTTCTCTCCGTATCCAACAAATCAATCCGACTGGCGTCATCGTAATTGAAAGCTGATGTGATGAAGAACATCAACATGCCGCCGATTATACCGAGACAAATGACAAAACCAATGGTCATCACCCAAAGATAGCCCATAATTCGCATTCCTCCCTTGATTAATCTATATGCACCGTTCCTGTGATGTTTTCTTGTGAAAAAATAATAAAGTATAAATTCTTGGATTATTCTCATCCTATCAGGTGAGGAGGATTGAAAATGTTCAAGAAAATAATCTTAGCTCTGCTATTAATGGTAATGGCTATTCCGACTATTTCGTCTGCACAGCAAGTCCATACAGTACAGCCCGGGGACACTCTTTGGAAAATTTCAGTCAGATACCAGGTTGGCCTTTCGGAAATCATCGCTGCCAACCCACAGTTTAATAATCCGAATTTGATTTATCCTGGCCAGAGGGTAAATATCCCTACATTAAGGGCAGCAAAGAGTATCGAAAGCCAGGTGATCCAGCTGACAAACCAGGAACGCGCCAAGAATGGCCTGAAGCCCCTTGCTGCTGACTGGCAGCTCTCAAGGGTCGCCAGATATAAATCAGCAGATATGAGAGACAAAAATTATTTCTCCCATACCAGTCCTACATACGGCAGTCCCTTCACGATGATGAAGAACTTTGGAGTCAATTACCGAAGCGCTGCCGAAAACATTGCAGCCGGCCAGAGAACTCCAAATGAAGTAGTACAATCCTGGATGAACAGCCCAGGTCACCGGAAGAACATCCTTAGCCCAGCGTACACCCATATTGGTGTCGGGCATGCGACCGGAGGCAATTATGGCCACTATTGGACGCAAATGTTCATCGCAAAATAAATATAGACCGAAATAACCCAGTGAATAGCCACTGGGTTATTTTTTATAGATGCTTTTCGTTAACCTTCTCGGAAAACTATACATTATCCTCTCAGAGATTTCCGCGACATAAGGTCTGGTGAATCGCCGGGTCCGGTCCCCGTCTAAGCCTCAGGTCCTACTGCAAAATCAAGCTCAGGCACGTTATTGAATTTTTGCCAGAAAGGTAAGATGTAATCATAAGAGATAAGGAGGAATTGAACATGAAAAAATTTGGTTTACTGGTTGCCGGCTTCATTGCTGCCATGGTGTTGATTTCGAATCTAGGTCCGCTAGTCGGGCTTGGAGTCAGCTTGCTGGTGCTTTACTTCGTCGTCAAGCAATTTTTAAAGACAGATTCTACCGCCGCAAAGATTGGCTGGGGAATCGCCGGCTTCATCATCCTGATGGCGACAGCTTCTAACGTCCCGGCAATCCTGGGAATCGCAGCTGCGTATGTCCTGTACCTTGTATACAAGAACTGGGATAAAAAAGAAGATGTGATTCGCGAAGACAACGATCCTTTCGTCAACTTCGAAAAGCAATGGGCACAATTGAATAACAAATAAAATCATCCATATCAAAAGGAGAGAAAGTAAATGGCAAATCTATTAACAAGAATCAAAAACACAGTAATGGCAGATCTTCACGAGGCGCTTGACCAGAAGGAAAAGAAAAATCCAATCGCGCTGTTGAATCAGTATCTTCGCGAATGTGAAGCAGAAACAGAAAAGGTCAGAAAGCTGCTTGAGCGCCAGGGACAGTTGAAGGAACAGTTTGCCCGCGAACATCAGCAAGCACTTGAAATGGCCGAAAAACGAAAGTATCAATCCGAGGTGGCAATGAGAGCAGGTGAAACGGATCTCCAGGAGTTTGCCGGCAGGGAGCAGGCACAATATGAGGAGCGCGGAGCAAGGCTGAAGGAAGCGATGGAAAATGCGGTCAAACAGCAGCTCGAGCTTGAGCGGAAGTATGAAGAGATGAACCATAAGTTAAAAGACATGCACATCCGCAGACTTGAACTGATGGGCCGGGAAAATGTTACTCGCGCCCACCATAGAATGGATCAGGTGCTCGATAACGGGGCTTACTCCGATAAAGCCTATTCAAAATTCGCAGACATGGAAAACTATCTTGACCAGCTTGAGGAGAAAGTGAATAACAGCTATAATCGCAATACAATTGACAGCAGGATTGCCCAGCTCGAAAAAGAGTTCAAAAATAAAGAAACACATACTATTTAATAGGCAAAACATGGTATTCTATAGAGGCGCAGGCAGCTGCGCCTTTTGGGGTATCAACCTCGAACAGACTTCATAATAAAAATCCTCTATCATGTATTCCATTTAAAATATAAATCTAGAGGAAGGGAGGAAAACAGCATGTTGAACAACATGAAGAATGATTATGTCAGCTGGATTGTGATTACTGGACTTATACTGCTTTTACTAGAAGTTTCATTTTTTAACGAAGGACTGATTTTCTCCCTTCTTGCAAGCGGAGCGATGATCTATTTCGGGCGCTCCTTGATGCCGAAGAAATCTGGGAAACTGCTTTTCTGGGCAGGCTTGTTCTTTTTCCTGAGCAGTGTTTTCAGCATGATGACATTCCGGTTTTTTCTATTAGCGGTACTGATCTATCTTGCCTATCAATTTGCTCAGTCGAAAAAGAAGCCGGAAGTGATCACGCCAGTTTTAAAGGAGCCTGAAAAAGAAAACAGGAAGGAAATGCTGATCGAAAAACCTCCTCTTCTTAAAAATCGTTTGTTTGGCCATCAGGAAACGCCTTCCCATGTGTATGAGTGGAATGATGTCAATATCCAGACGGGGATTGGCGACAGTGTCATCGACCTGAGCCTGACGGTGCTGCCAAAGGGAGAAACTGTGGTTTTTATCCGAAACGTTATTGGCAATGTAAAAGTGTATGTGCCATATGATTTGGAAGTCACTCTCAGGCATTCGTCAGTCATTGGCTCTGCTGAAGTATTCGAGCATGAGGAGGACAGGGTGCTGAACCAGAGCCTGTATGTGCAGACTCCAGGCTATGACGACGCTGAGCAGAAAGTGAAGATTTTCACCTCGATGCTTGTTGGTAATATCGAGGTGAAACGCATATGACGACTGCGATGCGCCAAATTTTATGGGGATTGACTCTAGGAATTATTTTATTCATAGCCGTGACTTTGTCTTTTGTGCTTGTTTTCCCGGTAGCAAAGCTATCTGATTTGTGGAACCGTGAGCTGATGGATATTCCTTTCATCATTTTTACCTTCAGTATTAGTGTTGTATTGGGTGTCGCTTTTGGTATGGCGTCAGGGACCTACTGGCGAAAACAGTTTGGGACGGTAGAAAACTGGCTTTTTCAGCTGGAGGAAGGACAGGAGCCTGAAATTGAATTGAATCAGGCATACGCTGAAATTTCGTCCATTTCAAAAAGGGTTAGCAAGCTTCATAAGCAAATCTCGGAAAAAGCGATGCTGTCACAGCGGCTGGCGACTGAAAAAGCAGAGGAACAAGAGTCACGGATCCAGGAGATCATTTCACAGGAACGCAACAGGCTGGCGCGTGAACTGCATGACTCTGTCAGCCAGCAACTTTTTGCGGCTTCGATGCTGATGTCTGCGATCAACGAAACAAAGGGCCCTTCCGAAGACCGGGAAGCGAAGCAGCTGAAGATGGTCGAGGAAATGATCCATCAATCGCAGCTTGAAATGAGGGCGCTCCTTCTTCACCTGCGCCCCGTTGCCTTGAAGGGCAAATGCCTGCAAGAAGGAATCGAAGAATTATTGATCGAATTAAGACAGAAAGTCACCATGGATATCAAGTGGAAGGTCGAGCCATTTCCGTTGGATAAGGGTGTCGAAGACCATTTATTCAGGATCCTCCAGGAGTCTGTTTCGAATACACTTCGCCATGCTAAGGCGGAAGAGCTCGAAGTATTATTGATCAAGCGCGACGATAAAGTGATCATGCGTGTTGTCGATGATGGTGTTGGTTTTAGAGTGGAAGAAACAAAAGCAGG
This sequence comes from Mesobacillus jeotgali, assembly GCF_014856545.2. NCBI lineage: Bacteria > Bacillati > Bacillota > Bacilli > Caryophanales > Bacillaceae > Mesobacillus > Mesobacillus jeotgali. Next base: position 801,941 of record NZ_CP109811.1, read on the forward strand.
ATCATATGGCCTCCAGAATATGCATGAACGTGCCGGGGAAATCGGCGGGACATTGAAGATTGTCAGTGTCGAGAACAAAGGGACCAGACTTGAGGTTAAGGTTCCAATTTTAATGGTGGCGGGTGAGAAGAATGATTAAAGTTGTGTTTGTAGATGACCATGAAATGGTGCGGATTGGGGTTTCGTCTTATTTATCGGCCCAGCCGGATATTGAGGTAATCGGCGAGGCGGATAACGGGAAGAAGGGTGTCGAGATGGCGCTCGAACTGCGTCCGGATATCATACTGATGGATCTGGTCATGAAGGAAATGGACGGAATCGAAGCGACAAAGCGAATCATCGAACACTGGCCTGAAGCAAGGATCATTATCGTAACAAGTTTCCTTGATGATGAAAAAGTATATCCCGCGCTTGAAGCCGGGGCGACGAGTTATATGCTGAAAACCTCGAAAGCCAGTGAAATTGCTAATGCGGTGAGAGTTACATACTCAGGTCAGCCAGTGCTCGAGCCAGAAGTGACGGGAAAGATGATGATGAAAATGCGCCAGAAGAACAACGTCGAACTTCACGAAGAGCTGACAGAGCGCGAAATGGAAGTCCTAAAGCTGATTGCCGAGGGAAAGACAAACCAGGAAATTGCCGATGAACTGTTTATCGCTTTGAAAACGGTGAAGACACATGTCAGCAATATCTTAAGCAAGCTGCAGGTCCAGGACAGAACCCAGGCAGTCATTTATGCATTCAGGCATTCTATCGTAAAATAACACAGGGAGGTGCTCTGGATGGAGCCATTAGTTGGTTTGTTCGGGCTTTTTGGGGTATTGTTGTCAATTGGCTTGCCAATCGTTCTCATTGTGCTTTTTGTCATGCTGGTCACCAGCACAAAAAGACAGGAAGCATTGTTGACCGATATCCTCGAGGAGTTGAGAAGGAAGGATTCATTTTGATTCATGATTCATAAATAAATGCTTCAATTAGAGCCTGATGCTGATCTTTAGCATCCTGTTGATTGTAGTGGAAGGCGCGAAGACTCCTGCGGGAGCATGGGTCAGGGGAGACCCCGCAGGAGTGAAACGACGAGGAGGCTCCCCAAGCCACCCGCGGAAAGCGAAGCGCCTGGAACGAAAATCAACAGCCCAAATAAAAAAGAGGCCAATGGCCCCCATCTAATTCGCTTTTTTGTCGATTACATCTAATTTCATAAGCATTTCGCTTAACGCTATGGATATGACTTCCCGTTCTTCAAACTCATTTGGATAACGGGAAGCGCTATTTATATAGTCATGCTTTTCAGCTAACTTTTCTTTTATCTTTTTACACATCCAGAGCTGGTAATCAGAAAGTTCCAGTTGTCTAAGCATTTGTCACCCACTCCTTCATTAGTTATCACTTACCCGTGAGCCAAGCTTGCTTAAACGCTTTATCCACAACAATATTATTTTGGGAAAAATTGAGAAAGCCCAGTTTGATAGCTTAGAAGACGAATTAGTCAAACGTTTGATTAATACTCTTTTCTTGAGCTTTGTAGCTTTCTCAAACACAAGAAATCTTACATATCAGGAACATTTCAGGAAAAACTTGCTAAAATAATATGAGGATTGTAAAATAAAACTGACTATTATTGAACGGAGGTGAGGAGAGATGATCAAGACTGTTTTTGTACGCGGATTTTGGAATGAATTCCTTTATTTTTGTCGTGCAAAATTTGCTGTTGCAGCTGCCAACGGGACACGTATGCCCTTTTTTAACAGCTCAATATCAAATAAAAACGGTAGGATCATCTCTTTTCCCGCTTAGGAATATGTTTCGGTAAATGTGGAGGGCAGGCTAGTCCCTCTTTGCATTCACGGAATCTAAAAGCCAGGAGCAGAGCCATCTGCCCCTGGCTTTTTTGTGTTTTAAAAAAGGGCGGCAGTAGCTGAAAAGGGGGATCGTTAATAGGAGGACAAAATAATGATAGCATGCAGTATTAACCATATAAGCAAAATGTTCGGAGGCAATCTGATTTTTGAAGATTTGTCATTTGAAATAAATGAAAAAGACAGGGTTGGCCTGGTTGGACCCAACGGTTGCGGCAAGACAACCTTGATGAAGCTGATTGCGGGCATGGAAGAAGCGGACCAAGGAAAGATACATTGGAAAAAAGGCTTGAAAATCGGTTACCTTGCCCAGATTTCTGTTTATGAGGATGGAATGACCGCCAGGGGCGTCCTGGCTACAGCCTTCGACGAGTTGCTAGCTGTTCAAAAGGAAATGAAGCAGCTTGAAACCGAGATGGCAGAAGCTGGCGAAAATTCGCTTAAGCTTGAAAGGCTGCTTGCGAAATACGGAGTTATCCAGGAGAAGTTTACTCTCGGCGGCGGTTATGAAATGGAAGCAAATATTGACCGAATTGCCAACGGCTTGAAGATTGAGGGCATGCTTGATTCGAATTTTAACAGCCTTAGCGGCGGCGAGAAAACGAAGGTCGGTCTGGGATTGAGTTTGTTGAGGAATCCAGATTTGCTTCTGCTAGATGAGCCGACAAACCATCTTGATATTATGGCTGCAGAATGGCTGGCTGAGTTTTTGAAAGAATACGATGGTACCGTTGTGATCATCTCGCATGACCGTTATTTCCTTGATGAAACAGCGACAAAAATCCTCGACCTTGAAGATGGCGAGATTGACCTCTATCATGCTAATTACTCGGGTTTCATCAAGGAAAAAGAAGCGAAATTGCTGCGGGAATTTCAGGCATTTGAAGAGCAGCAGCGAAAAATCAAGAAAATGAAAGAGGCAATCAAGCGACTGCGTGACTGGGCTAATAGATCGAACCCTCCAAGTTCGGCACTCCATAAAAGAGCGACGAACATGGAGAGAGCGCTGGCCAGGATGGAGAAGCTGGACCGGCCGATTTTAAACAGGAAGAAAATGAATTTCGAGCTTGATACAGGTGCGCGGAGCGGGAAGGACGTGCTTGTTTTTAAAGATGTGCATAAATCATTTGGAGATCGAGACCTTTTTTCTAAGGTTAGTCTTCAGCTTCACTATCAGGACCGTGCTGCGATTGTCGGTGAAAATGGATCAGGTAAAACAACGCTGCTGAAGTTCGTCCAGGGTGATCTTGCACCTGACCATGGAGAAGTCCGAAACGGAAGCAATGTCAAAATCGGTTACCTATCACAGCATATGGAGCTCTCCAGCCAGGACGGCACTGTGCTAGATGCGTTCCGCAAAGAGGTAGTCATGAATGAGGGTGAGGCCCGGAATGTGCTCGCCGGTTTCCTGTTCTATGGTCCGGATGTCTTTAAGAAAGTATCCCAGCTGAGCGGCGGCGAACGAATGAGGCTTCGTCTCGCGCAGTTGATGCACCAGGATCTCAACTTCCTGATTCTAGATGAGCCGACCAATCATCTGGATATCGATTCACGAGAAGTACTGGAAGAAGCACTGGCAGGGTTCGAGGGTACGCTCCTGGCCGTTTCCCATGACCGCTATTTCCTGAATAAGCTATTTGATAAGGTTTACTGGCTGGAGGGCGGAGAGCTGACAGAAATCGAAGGCAATTATGACCGGGCGAGAGTGAAAATGGCGGAGAAGAGGAAGCTGTGGGAGGCAGTGGCTCCAGCTCAATCTGTAAAACCTGCAATTTGGCAAGAACAAGTAAAAAAACCTGTAGCTGATACAAACGAGGAAGCGCTGTTCGAAGAGATTGAGATTCATGAACAATCCATCGCCGCGCTTAATCAGCAAATGTCCGCAATGACCGATCTCGCGCTGCTACAGGAGCTCCATGCGGAAAAAGAAGCTCTAGAGTCTAAGCGGAACCACCTGTATTCCAAGCTTGAGGAAATATCATAAATTCAAGTTGAAGAACTGCTTTCGGGTAGTTCTTCCTTTATTTTACTGGAAAAAACAAGCTGGATTTTCCAATTCGCTATAAAAACGAAGAATTCGCTATAAAAACGAAAAATTCGCTATAAAAACGAAAAAATCGCTATAAAAACGAAAAAATCGCTATAAAAAGAAAATTCCTCTACACAACAATTATAAATTCAATGTAAAACTGAAAATCTCGCTATACTACGATTAGAATAACGCTATAAAATGAAAAAATCACTATAAAGAGAAAATCCCTCTTCCACAACAACTAGAATATCACTATAAATTAAGAAAATCCCGCTTTAAAAAGTAATTCCACTTCCCAAACGACGATGAACAGACTCACGCAGACACCTCAAAATTTACCCTTACATATTGTCCGGACTTGTCTCATATGTTTATAGGAGTAAATGAGACGGGATTGGGAGAGAAGCTATGAATACTTTTTTAAAAGGGATGTCTATCCTCGTTGTTGCTACTTTTCTTGGAGAAGTGGTGGAATTCCTCGTCAATATGATCCTCGCAAGGGAGCTTGGGGAAAGCGGGATGGGGCATTACATGACGATATTGCCGACGATTTTCCTGATCATGATGCTCGCGAGCTTTGAGCTGCCGGTGTCAATTTCAAAGATGATCGCGGAGAGGGATGAGTCTTACCATCGGAGTATGATCAAGCATGCCATCAGGCTGGCGGTGGTATTCACTGCGGTTCTGCTGATTGCGGCTGCGATTGTGCTTCCGATCATTCCTGTGTTCAAGGATTATCACCCTCTGCTTAAGTGGGTCGTCCTGTCACTGATACCTGTTATGACAATCTCCGCTATCGCCAGGGGGTTTTTCATGGGCAAACAGGATATGGGAAAAATCGCAATTTCCCATTTTATCAGAAGAGCTGTTCAGCTACTGCTGCTTTCAGCAGTTTTTCAGTTTTTTGAGTTTGGGAGCGAAACAGCTCTCCTTGTTGCCTTCTGCACACTTGCGGGAAGCGAACTCGTTGTCTTTCTTTATCTATTACACTACTTTATTATGTCTTACCAAAAGATTAAGAGTGTTCCGGGTAAGCATGTAAGCGGGCGAGAGGTAAGGAAGAGTCTTGTGGAGGTTTCCGTACCGACGACCGGCTTGAGAATTTTTCATTCGCTGACACATGCTGTTCAGCCGTTTTTGATAAAATTTGCAATCGTAGGTGCTGGTTTATCATCCGAAATGGCAACGGAACAATTCGGGATGATGGCGGGAATCGCCATGACGATTGGATTTTTCCCGGCGTTTATAGCCCATTCGTTCTTGATCATTCTGATTCCGACTGTATCGAAGGCCTACGCGGAAAAAGAGTTCTTCAAGCTGCAAAAACTGCTTCAGCAAGTCATGCTGCTGACATTGCTTTATGGATTGCCGGCTGTAACGGCTTTTTACTTTCTGGCAGAGCCTCTGACCAATACTTTCTTTCATTCTAAGCAGGCAGCAGTCTTTTTGCAGCTGCTGGCGCCATACTTCCTGTTCCACTACTTCACCATCCCGATGCAGGCTTATCTGATCGGACTTGGATTGGTGAAGGATGCCTTTATTCACTCTGTTTATGCTACGATTGTTACCTTTTCCCTTATTTACCTCTTGGGCTCGAGGCCGGAATGGAGGATGGAAGGAGTCATCGTCGGCATGAATGCTGGGAGTATGGTCATCTTGCTGCTGCACTACTTGACCATTTGCAAAAAAATCGGGATTACCTGGCTGGCGAAGAGCACAATTAAAGATTCAAGATTTTAAAAGGAAAATAAAGATTTCCGCAGAATTAGTTAAACAGCTTAATTTTCAGGAGTGATGAAGTGGAAAAAGTATTGAGAGGGCATCATCTCCTCTGTGTGCATGGTTTCCGGGGGATGGGCTACAGCCCCGAATTTGTGAAAAAGATGGAGAGTATCGTAAAAGATATACGCGACCCTGAGCAGGATTTTTACATAAAAGTGGTTGCTGCGTTTGATGATGCATGCATGTCCTGTCCGCATAGGGGGCTTGAGATATGTGAGGCAAGTGAGGGCTCAAATGAACATGTGCTGTCGATGGATGGGAATGTTATTCGTCACCTGGGACTGGTGCCGGGAGAGCGTTATCTGAAATCTGAGCTTGTCCACTGGACTGCGGAAAAGGTTGAGCCAGATGACCTGGATGTGCTTTGCAAGAACTGTTCATGGCTGCAATATGGAGTATGCAAGGAAGGAATTGCCGAGCTCCGTGAAAACAATAAATGCCTGACTCGCGGTGGTTAATCCAAACCATCGGGTCAGGCATTTTTAAATATTTCTTCTATTTTGGGGTTGTTGCCGTATAGAACAAGTTTGTCGCCAGGCTCAAGTTTAGTATCATATGCTTTATTGCGGATATTGATTGCGCCTCTCTTGATGAATAGAAGCATGACATCAACCTCTTTGTCCACTATTTCATCAAATGTCTTATCCGCATATTGTGAGTCTTCTTTTATAGCAATTTCCCGGACCTCATCATCATCGTCCATCAAAAGAACATCACTGATTGGCAAATCTGCTAACTCGTAATTCTCCTTCAATTCACTTTTCATCTTTTTACCCATCATTTTTTGTACGAATGGTGCTCTGAGCACAAATAAGAGTAATAAAAGTCCGCCAGCGATATAGGCAATTTCCATCGTGTAAAAATTATCCGTCAAAAGGTTGCTGATTGCGGAAATGATGACTGCCAGCGAGAATGCCCCGAATAAAATCAGGAAAGCTCCTAATCTTCTTCTGACAGGATGATCAATGATCAATTCGGATTCACCGGTTGTGAATCCGGTGCCCGTTAGCATCGAAATGACCTGGAACCGGGCGATTTTCCGGTCAAGGCCGGTCGCCACAAATATGGATGTGTTAATCTCAATCACGGTAAAAACAATGAACAGATAGATGAAAATGAATAGAATGCCCATAACCTCCATCCCCCTCGCAATATCTAGTATTGATCGACGAGGTGTGAATTAAACAAAAATAGACCGGGGAAAGCTTTCCCCGGACATTTTTTATCGTTGTTCTTGCAAGTTCTCGTTGTAATAGTTTACCCCGTACATTGCGCCTTCACTGACCATCTTGTTGTCTTCAACGTCCATTGGATCAGGGTTCCCTGCTTTTTGTACTGGAACCACATTTGTCTTAGATGGCATGATCTTTTCTTTTACCTGTGTGGCCATCTCGGTGAGTTTTGCTTTATTTTCAGGCTTCATCGCCATCCACAAGGCTGCGGCTCCAGCACCTAACATAACTGCGTTCTTTGTTTTGGTTTGCATAGTTTTTCCCTCCTATTTTAATTGCGCCTTTACTATTGTCTATATTTTTATTTACCCGCTCCACGAAAATCAGAAACATTATTAATATGGAAGCACTGCCAATCGTTTCAAAACTTCTTTTTAAGGGAAGAGTATTACTTGATTATTAAAAGAAAGGTCTGAGACCATTGCGCCATACATTTAATGAGAATAAATGGATGTGGTTTGATTATGAAAATGGGGACCAGCAGGAATTAAGAGAGCTGGTATCAAATAATCCTAAATATGAAAATTGGTTTGAGAATATTAAAGATAGAAATTCAAATCTGCTTGAGCTTGACACTCAGATAAGAGGGGAAGAGTATATTTGGGGCTCCCTAATTTACCAACAGGATATTCATGATAAGAATGAGAAAAATATTTTCCACTTTTGGGTCAGCAAGGACTTTTTTGTATTGGTTGATTTTGATCTTTCTGTTCTAAATGCGAATCCGGTAGCGATCCACAAACAAATGAATCAGGCAGAGAATGCAGTAGAAGGATTTTTTATAATATTAGGAGAGATTCTTGTAAGCTATCTACAGAAGATTGATGGTTATGAAGAAAGGCTTCATGACCTTTTATGGGAAATGAAGGAACATAACAACCGTGAAATCCTTGAAAAAATATATGAAAACCGGCATGAGTTGTTGGTTTGGAAAAACTTAGTCGTTCCTATAGTGGAATTAAGATTTGTTGCGGAGGAAGCGTATGGCCGTGAGATTCATGAAAGAACTGAATTCAGCAGGGTGGTCACTCGAGTCGAGCGGATTCGGACATTGCTTGATGAATATCAGCATGCAATCGATACGATGGTCAATCTCGAAGAAGTGGTCTCGACCCACAGAGGAAATGAAATCATGAAAACTTTGACAGTCATGACGATTCTATTTACTCCTGTTACGGCATGGGGAGCAGTGTGGGGGATGAATTTTAAGGTCATGCCTGAGCTCGAGTGGAAATTTGGCTATGCATTTGCGGGAGTTTTAATATTAGCATCCACCGTGGGGATTTATTATTACTTGAAAAAGAAAGGCTGGATGGGAGATATTCTGAGAGTGAAAAAGAAAAACAGGTTCTTTGGATAAGATAAAAAAATCGCCCGAGGGCGATTTTTTATTCTGCCAATTTCACAAGCATATGTGCAAGGGCATGCTGTTGTTCTTTTGTGCCAACCTTCCAAAGCTCCTGCAGCAGCTGTTCCTCTTTGTTTCTCGGTGTTACGTTATCAGCAAGATAATCGGCAACCTTTTCCGCCGTTTTCGCAAGCTGTTCTTCATCCAGCCCCGCTGTTTTGCCAAGCTTGATTCGTTTGCTCAGATAGGTTCTGAATTCATTGAAATCCCCTAGGATCTCATCCGCCTGTTGCGTATCCATCCGTTCAAGGGTCTCATCTACCTTGCTAGTATCGACTTCGCCATCTTTATGGATCATATGGTCTTTTTCCATGTAAAAAACCTCCTTGAGAAAGATATATATTAAATACCCCGATGCCGGAAACTAGTAAACCTTTGGGAGCACATTCGATAGATGGGTGGATAAGGATCTTTTCGTGTGTGATGGAATAACAATGATATGAGGAAAAGAGCTTTAACCAAAAAAGGTGCTGGCCGGCTGGCCTGCACCTTTTTTGGGTCCGACATACGGACGATGGGAGGAGTAATTCTGTTGTTGCTATTCAATTTGCGCTCTGGGGTAAATCGATGTTAAATGTATCGATTTAAGACCAGCGTGCCTTGAGACAGCAGCGCGAATCTTCCTCCGCTTGCATAGCCAATGACGTATTCCGAAGTCGCCGTAAAGTCTTTCAACTTAACCAGTCCCTTCCTTACCAGTATTGGCCTTGCTCCTATCCTGCGGACTAACTTAGAGGAGTGTCCTGCTCAAGCTATTCAAAAACAATGGTGTCAATCGATGTTAAGTCCATCGATTCAAGACCAGCGTTCCTTGAGATAGCAACGCAAATCTTCCTCCATGTGCTAAGCCAATGACATTTTCTGAAGTCGCCGTAAAGTTTTGCACTTTAACCAGTCCCTTCTAGGTTTTGTATTGGCCTTGCACTATACATATACCCGCGTGAAATCACAGAAAACTTAATAAACTTAATTAAAAGTTGGCATTTAATCCATTTTTAGGAAAACTAGATTTGCTTTTGTTCCTTAAGTAGATCGCGGATCTCTTTCAAAAGCTCTTCTTTTACATCAGGTGTTGGTGCTGCGGGCTTGGCTTCTTCTTTTTTACGATAGCGGTTAATAATTCTAATGAAGAAAAATATAGCTAATGCCGTAAGGAAAAAATCCATGACAGACTGTAAGAATGCCCCGTATTTAATCGTGTTGTAGGTCAGTTCTGAAAAATCAGCTCCAAAAGTAGCGAACCCTATAATCGGCATAATGATGTCATCGACAAGCGAAGATACGATTTTTCCGAACGCGGCCCCGATGATGACTCCGACTGCGAGATCCAGCACATTGCCTTTAAATGCGAATTTCTTGAATTCATTCCACATCTTAATGTCCCCCTAAGAATTATATCTCTTATATTCTGCGAGATTGTGAGGCAAAAAGCAATAGGGCCTGCACCATTTGAAGGAGCAGGCCCTAATTTACTGAATCAGCCTCATTTTCAACGCTTTGACGGCTGCATCGGTCCGGTTTTTCGCATCGAGCTTTTGGATGATGGCTGAAATATAGTCACGTACGGTGTAGGAACTGAGGTGGAGCGCGTCAGCAGCTTCATTGATAGAAGCACCTTCCGCAATCAGCTTGAGCACCTCTCGCTCACGGATAGTCAGGACGGCACGCTGGACACCGAAAAGCTGAACGGCATCCTCATAGTACTGATTCAACAATTCGCCGCCATATTGTCCGAATTTTATCAGAGCGGTCAGAGTCTGGTTATTGACGGTAAATGATTTATTTTCTCCGCGGTCAAGCAGTGCAAGACCAATCAGTTTATTTTCAGCAGGCACATAGATTGGCAGGACAACCAATGATTTCAGGCAGTAATCATGGACGTATTTAACAGGCAAAATCTCAGCTGCATCTTCAATAAAAATCGGTTTGGAATGGCTGAAATGCTTCAGGTATTTTGTCAGCAGTGGAAATTCAGCAATGCTCTCCTTGATGTGCTGCACAGAGCCTGTATGGACGTTATGGGCATGGACGCCGACTCCGCTATGCTCCCCAGGGGAATAGATGAACAGGGCGCAGCGTGAAAATGGCAGGTAATCAACCAGGCCCTGGGTAATCATTTTAACAGCTTCAGAAGCGCTCTGGGAACGGATCAGCCGCTGCTGGAACAGAAGGGTAGCATCCTTCCACTCAAGCTCACTTTCCAGGTGATTCAGCTTCATTTGTTTCAGGTACATTTTCCGGAAAGTTTCTTTTTGCGCCTCTGTCACGGTCTCCGCTTTATCCTTCACGCAGATTAACAGTGTCTCCGTCAGGCATGGTATCGTGATAATTTGAGGATGTTCCTCGCCTGGTGACAACAATCTGGAAAGCGCCACTGACAGGTCTGATGCATGCTCAGCTTGCAGCCCCTCACATATGGTGACCAGCTGTTTATTTACCACAAGGTCATCCGCGCAAACAATTTTGTTTACTTTGCATGTGGATTTCTCATTGCGGATGACCGCAAGCCAGTTACTAGGAACTGCACGCAGGCTCAACATCATCTTCAGCCATTTATCATCCTGGTATTCCAGCTGCTGCGTACGCAGGACCTTGTCGAGGATTCTCGTAAAAAAGACCTGTACCGCCTGGTGCTCTAGGAATCCAGCATTCCTTTTCTTTAAAACTTTATGAAATAAGTTCTCAACTGCGCTGATCAGAAAGATAGCGTCAAAGTCATCGACGAATTCAAGATGGCGTTTTTGCCACCTAAGGACTAATAAATGGATGAAATCATTTGAAGATTCAAAGGTGGTTCGTGAAAGGTTATTGAAGCCATAAACAATCATGCTCTCAAATTCAGATACAAGATCGTTTTGCCATGCTTTCATGTCCTTCTTTAAATGTAACCATTCTTTAAGAAACGGTTTCTCGCATTCTTTTAAAAGAAATAAACCTCTAATGGCCAAATCCTCAATCTTATGTTCCATCAGACAACCTCACTCTCAAATTCTGGTAAAATACCATTCGTTTAAAAATTCAGATTTTTGTCCGTCCCTTCTGTAGACCCCGACATTTAACGGGGTTAACACGTTGTTAACGATTTTTTTCGGAGTTGTAGGCTTGATTTTTCGGGGATATGTTATAAGCAAGAATTAATTTTGAATTTTAAAAATATTTAAATGGGGGTGGCTTCCTTGAACGGAGCTGTCGTAATGGAAAGCAAGACGAATAAGAAGGCTTTTTGGGGTGCGCTGGCAGCTGGACTTCTTGGGCTTGGAATTTTACTGGTGTCGTTCGGTGTATCAGGTGTAGCATATGCAGTTCCGATTGCCGGTGTAGGAGATTTTTATGTTGAGTTCGATAAGCTTGAAGGTGAAGGCTACAAATTCTACCCGAAACTGGGTGAAACGAGCAGTTCAGATGCAGCGCCGCAAGGAACGAATATCATTGAAAAGCTGACAATCGACAATCTTCAGCTATACAAGGATTTTCAGGTGGGCAGCGAATGGATCCGCGTCAAAATCCAGGCTTCAAAACCTGTACAGATTTCCGGTCTGCAGCATGATGCTGGCCTGATTGAGGCGAACGCCAAGTTCCAGAACCTGGCACTTGAAGAAAACAACAGCACAGACTGGACGAAGCAGTTCCAGCAAACATCGAGCACCATTATCCTTGAAAATGCTAAATTGAAAACTCATTACTTATTCCAGGAAACGATCAATATGGCCGGAATGAAATTGACGGTGGAAAAAATCGATAAGAAATAGTAGAGGTGACAAGCATGGTTTTTAAAAAGTGGAGGCATACGAGGCCTTTCTTTGGATCGATTTTAACTGTTTTGAGCGGCCTGATGATTTTATGGGTGCCTTTGAACCTTTATCTAAGCACCTTTCTCCCCGGATCAGTCGCCGTAATCGGATTGTTGTTTGGCGGGCTGATTACACTGATGGGACTGATGTCCTTCTTTTTGCCAAGTGCCTCTAAAGCCTTGGGCATCATCGTCATCTTTTTATCCGTTCTATCGGTCATCGGCGCTCTCGGCGGGTTCCTGTTTGGAACAATATTCGGGATCATCGGCGGGGCTTTGCTGACAGCATGGCGGATGGTGCCAGCACAAGAGTCGGCAGGAGCACCAGTCGCTGATGCCGCTGCACAGCCAGCCAAAACAGGATAAAGGGGAGAAAAAATGAAGAATCGAATCTTTTTAGTAGTGATGTGCTTTCAGCTAGCTGCATTGTCCTTTTTCCCTTTTATTGAAAAAGCGAATGGAGCCGGAAATGATGCAGAGGGATTCATTATCCAGGCTGACCGGGTGGTTGGTGAAAATATGAAAGCAATGGTTGTCTCCGGCGAGACATCTGGCTCGAATGCCAAGCCAATGCTGCGGATCACCTACGACTCAGCTATGATTTACGGCATGAGGCTGACAAAACAGTTCCAGACTTCAGGAGGTACGGTTAGCCTCACGATGAAAGCAAACGGCCCTGTTCATATAAAAGGGATGCAGGTCGATGCCAGCGCGATTTCATTCCAGGGGGCATGCGTGCACGCGGCAAAAATCATTCCGAATGCTGCTCTCGAAGGCGTGACGATGGTCGCCCATTCAATGAATGCAGCCAACAGCAGCCTTGACCAGTTAAAGCTTCAGACAGTAAATGGTGATGGAGGAGTACAGAAGCCAGGCACCTTGGAAATTTTACAGGAGCTTGGGGCAATGCCATTTGGACAGATGAAAAAGGAAATTGAGAAAATCACCAGCGGCCAGCTGCCGCTAACTTGCGAAGGCGCTGCTGAGGAGGAAGTGGAAGAAATAGTAGGGGGAGTGATCCAGCCAGTCGATGACTTGCTGGATGAAGTAACAGACCCGCTCGATGGAACAATCGGGAAAGTAACGGACCCGCTTGATGGAATAATTGGCAAAGTGACGGATCCGCTGGATGACACAATCGGAAAAGTGACCGATCCCCTCAAGGATACAATCGGAAAGGTGACAGACCCTCTCAAGGATACAGTCGAAAAAGTGACGGATCCACTGAAAGACACAGTTGGCAAGGTCACCGGCCCTGTCAAAGATACGGTCGATAAGGTGGTTACTCCTGTTGAAGAGACAGTCGGAAAAGTGACACAACCTGTAAAAGAGGTCGTCAAGGAAACGACGGACAGTGCAAAAACAGTCACAGAGCCTGTGGCTGAGCCGGTTAAGGAAATCGTGGATGAAACAGCCAAGACAGCGTGTGAAAAGCTGGAGGCGGTAAATGGCGAGATGACCAAAGAGCTGGCGCTGGAATTGATCGACAAGGCACTGGCCGAAAACAAAATGCTAGATGAATTATGCCCGACAGACGCCACATTGACAGCTCAGCTTGAAAAATGGACAGAAGGGCTTCTCGATTCTCTCGGACTTCTGTCACTTCTCGGATTGAAGCCAAGCGAGGAAGAACAGCTGAAGAAGATGAGAGAGGTTATTTTAAAAGAGCCTGATGGATCTATAATTGACTTCTAACTTTTACACAGCAAAGGCAGAGGATGGCTCCTCTGCCTTTAATATTTTATTGCGAATGACTTATAGGTTTCAGTTTTCTCTGTTTCGTTCACTTCAATATGGTCAACAGTGGAGAAAGGATTGCCCCTCCGTACTTCATCGATGAACTTTTCAAGGTCAGGCCTGGAACCAGAAGCAAGGATTTCAACGCCGCCCTCCTGCAGGTTCTTCACCCAGCCCGTAATGCCAAACTGAATCGCCTTCATTTGAGTATAATACCGATACCCCACACCCTGAACCTCACCCGTCACAATAATTTGCAATTGGATCAAGACGTCGCCCCCAGATAAACGAATAGGTTAACAATATATCTAATGTTATATGTAATGATTGCTTGGTAACTTCATTATAACACAGTGATTTCGGGTGCATAAGGAAAAAGGAAGTTTATATTTTGATTAATGTAGTTTCAAAAAGGAGGAGGAACAGCAGAAAAAACAGCCGAACACAATGTCCGGCTGTTTGCTTATACATTTCTAATCCAATCTTACAATGCCCAGTCTCCATTGCGGAACACTGGCTCAGCATTTCCATCAGCAGTAATGCCGTCGATGTCCATTTTATCGGAGCCGATCATGAAGTCGACGTGCGTGATGCTTTCGTTCAGGCCGTTTTTAGCCAGTTCTTCTGAAGACATCGTCTTGCCGCCTTCCACGCAGAATGCGTAAGCACTTCCGATTGCGAAGTGGTTTGACGCGTTTTCATCAAATAATGTGTTGAAGAATAATACATTTGATTGTGAAATCGGTGAGTTGAATGGTACAAGGGCAACTTCGCCAAGATAGTGTGAGCCTTCATCAGTCGCCACAAGCTGCTTCAGGATTTCTTCGCCTTCTTCAGCTTCCACGCCGACGATTTTTCCATTTTCAAAAGTTAGCTTGAAGTTGTCGATGATGTTACCGCCGTAGCTGAGCGGCTTTGTGCTTGATACATAACCGTTTACACCAGTTTTCAACGGTACAGAGAAAACCTCTTCAGTCGGCATATTTGCCATGAACTCGTAGCCTTGCTCGTTCACGCTGCCGGCTCCAACCCAGATATGCTTTTCTGGAAGCTCGACTGTCAGGTCTGTGCCTGGTGCTTTATAGTGAAGCTTATTGTAACGCTTGCTGTTCAGGTAATCGACTTTTTCATGAAGGGAAGCGTCATGATCTTTCCATGCTGCGACCGGATCTTCAGTATTGACGCGGACTGCCTTGAAGATTGCATCCCAAAGCTTCTGAACAGCTGTTTCAGCTGTGTCCTCAGGGAACACCATTTTCGCCCATCCTTCAGAAGGAACGGCAATTACAGTCCAGCTAACTTTATCGGATTGTATGTATTTGCGATATTTAGAAAGAGCCGTTCCAGCAGCTTTCTGGAAGTTTGCAATACGCTCAGACTTTACACCTTTTAACAGGTCAGGACTTGAAGAAACGATTGACATGAATGCTGCACCATTTTCCGCAAGCTCTTCCACTTCGCGCGCACGCCATTCAGGATACTCGTTGAAAGCCTCATCAGGTGCAAGGTCATATTTTGTTCTGTTAACATTGTCATCATTCCAGTTCACAACGACGTTTTTCGCGCCAGCTTCGTATGCCTTTTTCACAACAACACGCACAAACTCAGCGGAATCAAGCATTGTATTGATGACAAGCGTCTGGTCCTTCTGGATGTTAACGCCAACCTTGACAGCAAGGTCTGCATATTTCTCTAAATTCGTTTTGAAATCACTCATCTATTTCGCCCCTTTTCTGAATCTTCTTTTATATTGTAACGATTTTATAGGAAAAAAGAAACTTAAGACATTCGACTTAACTAGACATTGGAAAGGCTTCCTCTCTGTCTAAAATTGCTAGCCTATCAGACTGGCATCATAATAGCAGCCTAGGGTAAAATAGAGCGGTATACAAAAGGGGTATAGGAGGCTTTTTTTACATGAAATTCGATGTTGTCTTGTTGCGGCTATCCGCGATTTACGCTTTCGTTGGCGCGTTCATGGGCTCGCATATGGCAGGTGCCGGGGACTATGCAATCCGCCCGGTCCATGCGCATATTTTGGTTGTTGGCTGGCTGAGTCTATTTGCATTCTCCAGTTACTACCGTTCCTACGCGGTGCCGAAAACTTCAAAACTAGCATTATTCCATGTTTGGACGGCCATCCTTGGAAGCTTCGGATTGACTCTGGGCATGTGGCTTTATAACGTGAAGCCGTTCCCACTGCCAGAAACATTTACAATGGTGTTCTATATAGTCGGAGGATCCACTTTGCTGCTAAGCTTCCTGCTATTTGTGTTCATGACATTCAAGTATAGCGATGCAAAGGTAAAATAATTGAGAAAAATCCATGCAGAGTTAGTTTCTGCATGGATTTTTTGTCCGCTGGGATCAATTTCATCAATAGATGGACCGCTTTTAGCATCCTATCAGCGTTCTTTGCTTAATATATTGGCGAAAATACAAAAAATTCGACCACTTTTTCAATTAATTCGACCACTTTTTCCAATAATTCGACCACATTCTCGAATAATTCGACCACATTTCAAATTAATTCGACCAACTTCATATTTTCCACCCATATCCAAGCTGTCAACTTCATAAGTCGACTTAAACCCCGGCTGCCTTCCTATTTTCATACATTCGGAACATCACCCAGAACAGCACCGCGCTCAAAACGGCGAGAATGCTGAGGATGGTGAACGTCCAGCCGTAGCCAATCCAGACAGTGAGCGGAATGCTGATTGGTGCAATCGTCCTGCCTATCGTATAACGCAATGAAGCGGCCGCAAAATACTGGCCGCGCATTTGTTCTGGTGCCAAGTTGGAAATGAAGGTTTGCTGCAGTCCGGCTGTCATCAGCTCAGCCAATGTGAACACAGCCATTGCTGCAATTAAGCCCCAAATCCAATTGGTCGCACCAAACATCAAAATCGCCACAGCATAAATGAGCGAGGACAATACAAACACGTTTCGTTCGCGGAAACGGGTCACCCATCTGGTTACAACGACAGTAAAGAGGGCAACCAGCAAGCCATTTTCAGATAGAATCAACCCAAAAGCCTGCTCGCCATTCACGGTGAAAACCTTGCTGCCGAGTTCGAGCACGGTTTGATTATGCACCGTATCCTTTGTATAAACAGGGAATAACAAATCAAGCTGCATGAATGTTTGAGCTGCTAAAATCCCTGCTATGATGAACATGAGAAAAATTTTATCCTGGACAATGACCTTATAATCGGCAATTTGATCCTTAAGGAAATCATACCATTTCCCATTTTCCGCCCGTGCCTGCCTGGCTGAAGCAGGGACCGTTTCGCGCGTCCATTTTGCGAGGACAAGCGCAAGCAGGATGGAGATAATCGCTACTACGATCATCAATTCAAACCGATATTTGACATAAAAAATGGCTCCGAGAATCGGGCCGACAACGACAGCGATATTGATCTGCGTATAAAAAATCGCGAATACACTGCTGCGGTCTTTTTCCGGGACCACGTCCGCAACCATCGCCTGGCTGGCCGGCCAGTAAATGGAACCGAACATCCCGACGAGTGTAAAGCAGATGAATCCGAGCAGCGGTGAGGTGAACCATGGTGAAACGGCATAGGCAAAAACAAGGAAGGCAATTCCTTGGCCAAAAGCGGATATCACCATCATCCGCTTGCGCCCGAACCGGTCGGCGGTATATCCGCCCATCAAATTGGCGAATACCGAAAAGACCTGGGATAAGACGAGCAGGAATCCAGCGTTGCCCTTCCCGAAACTTTCAGCAAAATAAATCGTCAAAAACGGGAAAAACATCCAAAATGTTATATTCATTAAAGCTTCGCCAAACAGGCGAATCTTCAAGTTTCGATCCCAATCCCTAATCCTCATGATGTTACTCCTTTTATATCGAATGACAACCAACGAATATCATACTACTCCCAACGAATTTTTTACAAGTTAATTCATTCTACATATTCCATCCTTAATAAAAATAAAAAAGCGGCACGAGGCCGCTTTTTTGTAACTAGTCCTAATCTTTATCTTCCATCGCAGCTTTCAGCAAGTCTCCAAGGCTTGTGCCGAAGTTCTCCTGAGATGGCGAGTATTTTTCCTTCAGCTTGCGCTCCTCACGTTTGGAAACGCCTTTTTTCTTCTTATCTTCGGCCTTTTCAACGACATTGCAGCGGCGACACTGGAAGTAGGCGCCAGCTTTACCGTTGTGGATTTCCATTCGCTTATGGCATTGAGGGCAGCGTCTGTGCGAAAGCTTTGGATCCTTATGCTTGCGGAAGCTGCACTCAGGGCTGGAGCAGACGAGGATGCGCCCTTCCTTTGTTTTGCGTTCTTTCATGAACTCACCGCATTCAGGGCATTTTGAGCCTGTCAGGTTATGGGCGCGGTAGGTTTTGTCGCTCGTCTTGATTTCGGATACAAGGCGGGCCGTCTGTTCACGGATCCGTTTCTTGAAAGCTTTCGGATCCCCTTTGCCGCGTGCGATTTCTTCTAGCTCTTTTTCCCATTTTGCAGTCAGCTCTGGGGAAGTCAGTTCATCATTAACCAGGTCGATGAGCTGCTTGCCCTTTTTCGTCGGGTACAGGCGGCCATTCTGCCGTTCCACGACCTCCGACGATATGATGCGCTCAATGATTTCCGCACGCGTTGCCGGAGTGCCGAGCCCGAATTTCTCCATTTTTGCCAGGATATCCGATTCAGACAAACGAAGCGGAGGCTCGGTCATTTTTTTATTCATTGTAATCTGGCCAACTGAGTAGCTTTTGCCTTTTTCAAGGTGGCCCAAAGATTGTGTGCCTGCGTCATCATCGTCTTTTCCGAGAACCTTTTTAAAACCAAGCTCAAGGATATTTGTTTCCCGTGCTGACAGTGATTCTCCTTCGACATCGAAGTTAGCATGAATCACTTCGTACTGATATGCCGGGTAAAATAAAGCCAGGAACCGGCGGACGATTAAATCGTACAGCTTCCGTTCATCTGGTGATAAATCGGCAAGGTGAAGCCGCTCTTCTGTCGGGATGATCGCGTGGTGGTCAGTGACTTTTTCATTATTGAATACGCGGCGGGCCTGGACTTTGCCTTTCTGGGCAAGCGCAGGCTTTGCTTCATCACGGTAGCCTGACATGATTCCCTGTAGGCGGTCCGCCATCGTTGCTTCCATATCGGTCGTCAAATACCGCGAGTCCGTACGCGGATAGGTGACAAGCTTATGCTGTTCATACAATCCCTGCAGGACATTGGATGTTTTCTTTGCCGAGAAGCCGAAACGCTTATTGGCGTCACGCTGCAGTTCTGTCAGGTCATAAGGAAGCGGCTGCGGTTCCGACTTTTGCTTGCGGTCCAGCGATTTCAGAATAGCTTTCTTATTGGAAAGCTTCTTTTGAATTTGTTCTGCTTTTTCTTTTGAAAAAATTCGTTTTTCTCCTTTATGCTCCCATTCAGCATTCAAAGAGCTCACCTTCGCCTGGATGGTCCAGTATTCCTTCGGCACGAACTTATTTATTTCATCCTCGCGTTCCAGGACCATCGCGAGTGTTGGTGTCTGGACACGGCCGGCAGATAAAGGATCCTTGAATTTCGTTGTCAACGCCCTCGAAACATTTAAACCGATCAGCCAGTCAGCCTCGGCTCGGCAGACAGCAGATTCATACAGATCCTCAAACTGCTTGCCAGGCTTAAGGTTTTTAAAACCGTCCTTGATGGCACGGTCCGTCTGGGAGGAAATCCACAGTCGCTTGATTGGTTTTTTCCAGTTGATGCGCTGGAGAATCCATCTAGCGACCAGCTCGCCCTCACGTCCGGCGTCGGTCGCAATGATGAATTCACCGACATCCTTGCGCTCAGCGAGATGCTCGATTGCCTTGAACTGGTGACTCGTCTGCTTGATGACCTTCAACCCCATTTTATCAGGGATGATCGGCAGCTCCTCAAGCTTCCATACTTTATATTTTGGGTCATAATTCTCTGGCATCTTCAATTCAATCAAGTGGCCGAGCGCCCAGGTGACGATATATTGATTTCCTTCAAAATAACTTTTATGAGTTTTATTGCAGCCAAGTACACGCGCAAGTTCGCGGGCAACACTTGGTTTTTCTGCAAGTACTAATGATTTCATGTTTGCTCCTTTCAAAAAACAACAGTTTTACGTATGCTTTACTTATAATATCAGATTTATATAATTCCGGCTTCGGAAAGCTAAAGTGCCAAAGTAGGGCCCTGCGCTTATCTAAGTATAATGGAAACAACGGAATTTTTGTAATGGGGGAGAGCATGAGCGATTATATTAAAGAAATCCGTGAACTTATTGGGAGCAGGCCATTCATTCTGGTGGGTTCTGCTGTGCTTGTTTTTAACAGGGATTATGAAGTGCTGCTGCAGCTAAGAACTGATACTGGCAGGTGGGGGATTCCCGGAGGAGCGATGGAGCCGGGCGAAAGCTTTGAGGAAACAGCTCGCAGGGAATTGTTCGAGGAAACAGGGCTTCATCTTAAGACTCTGAAATTTTTGGATGTGGTTGCCGGTGAAGAGTATTATTTCCGATATCCAAATGGCGATGAAATCTATAACGCGATTGCCCTCTATGCTTGTGAGGAGTGGGATGGAAAGCTGCAGATGCTTGATTGTGAAAGCAAGGAGCTTCGTTTTTTTCCATTAAACAATCTGCCTTCGTTAACAGAGAGGCAAGAGCTGATTATAAAAAAGGTTAATGACAGCAGGTATCTGCCTGAATTCAGAGAAATCCATCTTAATGTGA
Organism: Mesobacillus jeotgali; assembly: GCF_014856545.2. NCBI lineage: Bacteria > Bacillati > Bacillota > Bacilli > Caryophanales > Bacillaceae > Mesobacillus > Mesobacillus jeotgali. Next base: position 822,514 of record NZ_CP109811.1, read on the forward strand.
TTTTGGAGTGTGCCGAAGTGCTGGATCTGCAGAGAAAATCATACAAAATAGAAGCAGAGCTTATCGGTACAGATGAAATCCCTCCATTAAAAGAAACATTCGAGCAGCTTCAGGAGTGTGGCGAAACCTTTATTGGTTGTTATATAGAAGGCAGGCTCGCTGGGGCGGTCTCTTTTAAAAAAGAAGGAGAAGTAATCGATATCCATCGCATGATGGTTCACCCTGATTTTTTCCGCAGGGGAATTGCGCGAAAGCTAATTGCTAAATTAGAACAGATTGGCTGCTCTGAAATGATTGTTTCAACCGGGGCAGCGAACACACCAGCACTGAATCTATATCAAAAGCTGGGTTTTGAGCGCAAGCATGATTCAGTAGTGGGTAACGGACTGGTGATTGCCAATTTTAAAAAAGAGCGAATATGATTACTCTAAACAAAAGGACCCGGCAGCAGGCCTGGTCCTTTCAGCTTTACTCTTTAATTTTTACTGCGGTACCCGTAGCGATGCACATCATCATGCCTTCTCTTAATGTTTCAAAATCAAGGTCGACACCTATTACGGCATTCGCACCCAAACGGCGGGCTTTATCCTCCATCTCGCGAATGGCAATTTCCCGGCCTTCGGCGAGTTTGTTCTCATATGCCGAACTTCTGCCGCCAATCACATCGGTGACACTTGCCAGAAAGTCGCGCACCACATTGGCGCCCATGATAGCTTCCCCGGAAACAATACCCAGATAGTTCTCGACTTCTTTGCCTTGCAATGTTGAAGTTGTTGTTACGATCATGTTTATATTCCTCCTCAATTTTTTGTAGCCGGCTGTTAAAAAGCTGTGAATAACTACATATACGATTCCCTTTGAAAAAAGTTTCAATCAAAAAAAGAACCCAGCGATTATGCGCCAGGTCCTGCGATCATTTACACTTCATCTTCCTCTACGCGATTTTTGAATGCCTCCTGGACGACGAGGAATTCCTCATCTTCCTGTGCTTCGGTCTCAGGCCGCTTTGGTTTCAGTGCACCTGACGGCAGGTCGCCAGGATGGCCTTTTTTCTTGTGATTGAACTCTTTGCCTCTGCTCATTCATGAACCCTCCTTTCTTTGATAAAGCATAAGCTTCTGACACTTAGATTAGTGTCCAGCTCCAGCGCTTGTCGGAGCTGACCAAGGCGCTTTCGCTTTTCTTATCCAAAGTAGTTTTTCCTGTTGGAAGCTGAAATATAAAAAATCAATTGCATATGATTGTATAGAGATAAATTTTACTAAAGAAAGGGCGACTGAAATGGACGAAAAATTGTACGCTCAAGAGTTGGTTGAGTGCCCGACTGTTTTTTGCGCAAACCGGGATGACCAGGCTCCGCTTTTTACAGCAGATGCGTTGATAAATGGTGATATAAAAAAGATTAACCTTGAGGATTATCGCGGGAAGTGGGTTATTTTATTTTTCTACCCAAGCGATTTCACCTTTGTCTGACCGACAGAACTGGCGGCGGTCGCCGCTGTTTATCCTTATATTCAAGCTCTTGGTGCTGAATTGCTGGCCATCAGCACAGACAGTGTATATTCGCACAAGGTGTTTAAGGAAACTTCTCCATCATTGAAGAATGTTACGTATCCTATGGTAAGCGACAGGACACAGGTCATCAGCCGTGCTTACCGTGTTCTGGATGCAACGACCGGGGCCTGCTTCAGGACATCGGTTTTCATTGATCCAGAGGGCATTATCAGGGCAAAGCTCACATATCCAGGAAATGTCGGCCGAAACCTTCCTGAGCACGTAAGGATGCTGCAGGCTTTCGCGTATGCCAAACAAACAGGGAAGGGTGTACCGGCGAACTGGGTGCCCGGCCAGCAAGGAGTCAGTACAGACCCATCAAATATAGGGAATATTTAAGGCTTGCAGGTCCGGTTAAAGGGACCTGTTTTTTGTTATATAAAATTTGGATTATTAAAGACCAACTCAACAGTGGAGCATGTGCTTTTCTTGTCTGTGACCAGCATCACACTCAGTGGATAAAAATGTCACAAATTCTCTACAAAAATCTTCGATATCACTCACAAAGTTTTTTTAAAATAGAATTGAGATTATGTTAAAAATTTCACAAACATTAAATAGGGAGGTACCAAAGATGGATGAGGTCCTGATATTAAGCCGGATCCAGTTTGCTGTAACTGTGTTTTATCACTTTTTATTTGTCCCATTAACAATTGGTTTAGTTATTCTCGTTGCCATCATGGAGACAAAGTATGCGCGCACCCTGGACCAGAACTATAAGCGAATGGCCGATTATTGGGGAAAACTGTTCGCTATCAACTTTGTGCTTGGTGTGATTACCGGCATCACGATGGAATTCCAGTTTGGCACGAACTGGTCTGAGTACTCAAAATATATGGGGGATATTTTCGGATCACCACTTGCCATTGAAGCTTTGGTCGCATTTTTTCTTGAATCAACCTTCATGGGGATTTGGCTTTTCGGCAAGGATAAGTTTTCACCGAAGCTGCGGGCTTTTTCAATCTGGATGGTCGCTCTTGGCACGAATATTTCTGCGCTCTGGATCATTACCGCCAATGGTTTCATGCAAAATCCGGTCGGCTATGTCCTGAAGAACGGACGTGTCGAGTTGAACAGCTTCTCGGAGCTCGTCACCAATCCGTATGCCTGGTATATGTTTGTACATACAGTTGTGAGTGCCTATATTGTCGGGGCGTTCTTCATGATGGCCATCAGTGCCTACCACCTGCTCAGGAAAAACGAAACGGCATTTTATAAAAAGTCATTCAAATACGGTCTGGCAATGGCGTTGTTTTCTGCCACTCTGACGCCATTTATCGGCCACCAGTCGGGGGTGTTCGCGGCTAAAATGCAACCGGCAAAAGGAGCGGCTATGGAGGCAGTCTGGGAGACGCAAAAGGACATGCCATTCCATCTCATCCAGATTCCCGATCAGGAAAACGAGCGTAATGCATTTGAGGCAATCAGCATACCGAAATTGGGCAGCTTCTTCTACACCAACTCCTTTGGTGGGGAAGTCACTGGTTTGAAAGACATTCCCAAGGATGAACGACCGAACGTGGAACTGGTCTTTTACGCGTTCAGGGTCATGGTCGCTCTCGGAGTCTTTTTCCTTGTTGTTTCCTGGTACGGCTTGTACCTTTATCGGAAAAACAAACTGGAGAACTCACCAAAATACTTGAAGCTGGTCCTATATTCTGTACTGCTTCCATACCTGGCGATCAATGCCGGCTGGATGGTAGCAGAGGCGGGACGACAGCCATGGGTTGTGTACGGATTGATGAAAACATCGGAGGGTGTGTCGCCAATCGCAATGTCTCAGGTGGTATTCTCTTTGGCGGCTCTCGTCATTTTCTATACGGTTCTTCTGATAGCAGATGTTTATTTGATCATTAAATACGCGAAAAAAGGTCCGGAATCAGAAGTTAAATATGGCCTTAAAGGAGGCGTGAAGCATGTCTCATGATACACTGGCAATCATTTGGTTCGGTTTGTGGGGATTGATTTGGACGGTTTATTTTATCCTCGATGGTTACACGCTTGGTACTGGGATGCTGTTCCCGTTCATTGCTAAAAACCGCCAGGAGCGTAACCAGCTCCAGGAGGCTGTCGGACCGTTCTGGGGCGGGAATGAGGTCTGGCTGATAACAGCTGGAGGAGCGACATTTGCGGCCTTCCCGGCTGTCTATGCGGACATGTTCAGCTTTTTGTATACGCCATTGTTCCTGGTGCTGATTGCTTTGTTCATTCGGGCAATCGGACTTGAATTCATGCATAAGGACGACAACCCGCTATGGCAGGCAGCGTGCAAATGGGGCTTCTTCACCGGAAGCTTTTTGATCGCTTTCTTATTCGGCGTCACCTTTGCCAACCTGTACCGTGGTTTATTGATCGGCGCAAATGGTTATGAAGGGAATTTGTTCAGCCTGTTGAACGGTTACGGCATTTTGGGAGGACTGTTGTTTGTCTCCTTGTTCCTTCTATCTGGATCTCTATGGATACAGCTTAAGACAGCAGGACAAACTGCGGTCCGGGCTTACAGATTATCCCGGATTTTGGCTGGTGTGGCTCCAGCGATGCTGTCACTTTTCTTTCTGGCAACAGTGAACAGGACGCCCTTGCTGGATAATTACTCGCAGCAACCGGTCCTCTGGGTTGTGCCGGTAATCGCACTGGCTGCGATGCTCGCGGCAGTCTACTTTATTTTTAAAAAGAAAATCGGCTATGCTTTTACCGCTGTCTGCGTGACGATTTTTACCAAAATGGCCTTCGGCTTCGTCGGGATGTTCCCGAACATGCTGCCATCGAAGATAGACAATGCCTACAGCGTGACACTTTTTGATGCTGCAGGCAGCAAGCTCAACTTGACTATCATGTTCGTCGTTGCAGTCATTTTCGTGCCAATTATCATTGCTTACCAGTCATGGAGCTACACACTTTTCAAGGATAAAATCTTAAAGGAAAGTGCAAAAGGATATCAATAAGGAAAGGCGTCTGGGTGACCAGACGCTTATTAAATTTTGTGGAACGGGTTTCCAGCGGGGAGAGTTTCAAGATGGCTGATAGAAAGTGGATAATAGACATTTCCGGAGCATCGAGATCTTAAAATGTCTATTGGAAAGGATTTACTAGACATTTCCAGCAAAGAGCTGCCTCAAAATGTCTAATAAAAGGGGTTTAATGGACATTTCCAGCAAAGAGCAGCAGCAAAATGTCTAATAAAAGGGGATTAATGGACATTTCCAGCAAAGAGCAGCAGCAAAATGTCTAATAAAAGGGGTTTAATGGACATTTTCGGCAAGGAGCAGTCTCAAAATGTCTAATAAAAGGGGTTTAATGGACATTTCCAGCAAGGATCAGTCTCAAAATGTCTAATAAAAGAGATTTAATAGACATTTCTGGCAAGGACAGGCTACGAAATGTCTATTAACTATTCTCCTCGGGTTTAGTACGAATTCACCTGCATAAATAAATGAGACCTACCAGCACAATGATAGGTCTCAAAATACAATCAATATTCTGTTATGGTTGGTTTAAGTTTGGGTCTATCCAAGTTTTTTTCCTTGTGTGCTTTAACAGGATTTTCTGTCAAGAGATAACCAGCATAAGCTTTGTTCCACTTTTTGATTGCCAGATAAGATAGTAAGGCTGTTATCCCAAGTATACCTGCGATGATTGGCCAAAATGCTGAAGAAACATAACCCCCATCGTAGGCTAATCCAATTGGCGAGAAGACGATATACAAGATCGCTACAAGCGCTAGCAGGACAACAGATACAGGCAAGGAGTATTTCCATGGTACCATGTCGACTGCTGCCTCGGAGCGGAACGTATATGGCTTTGCTGTTGGTTTCCACAATCCGATAGCGATCATGATTGCCACTTCAACGACAAACAAGATTGCGTAAATGTGGATAAAATGAATTGGTATAGCAAAATCGAACAGATGCTGCGTACCCCAAACGAGCATATAGTAAGTGATCACGTGGAAGATGATCACGACTTTGGCTGCAAGCGCGGGTACTCGTTTTGTGAAAATCCCGACGAGCAGGATGACGATGATTGGAATATTGAAAAAGCCTGTGAACCTTCTGATCAAATCCCATAATCCTTCTGGTGCGTTCATCAGCAGCGGGGCGATACATAAAGATACGACAGCCAACAGTGTCCCAGCAATTTTACTTATCGAGATTAATTTACGGTCATCTGCTTCAGGGTTGAAACGTGCTTTATAAATATCAAGCGCAAACATCGTTGCTGCACTGTTTAATAATGAGTTGAATGAACTTAATACTGCGCCAAGCAGGACAGCCAGGAAGAAGCCGGACATCCAGGTTGGCAATACATCGGAAATCAACGCGGGATAAGCCAGGTCAACTGACTTCAGCCCATCTCCGTACATATGGAAGGCAATGACGCCGGGAATCATCATCGTCAGCGGCACTAGCAGTTTGTAGAATCCGGAAATCAAAACGCCTTTTTGGCCTTCTGCCAGGTTTTTCGCCCCAAGTGTACGCTGGATGACATATTGGTTTGAAGCCCAGTAGAATAAGTTAGCAAAAATCATTCCGGTAAAAATGGTGCCGAATGGAACGGAATCTTGCTTTGTTCCAATCGAGTTCATTTTTTCTGGGTTCGTAGTAGCGATTTGCTTCATCCCATCCCCGAAGTTTCCATCGCCAAGTGCAATCAGGCCTAGTATTGGGACAAGAAGGCCAATGATGATCAAGCCAATCCCATTCAATGTATCCGAAATCGCAACAGCCTTCAGTCCGCCAAAAATCGCATAGATGGCCCCGATGATCCCGATGATCCAGATGACAATCCAGACAGAGGCTTCATACGAGATGCCGAACAGCTCTGGAAAGTTGAAAAGCTGCAATACGGCAAGTGCACCTGAATAGAGCATCGAAGGAGCGGTAACAAGAATGTATCCAAGCATGAATAGAAGAACGGTATACTGTCTGACACCTTCATCATATCGCTTGCTCAGAAACTCAGGCAGTGTTGTGAAATTGCCGTGAAGATACTTTGGCAGCAAATAGATGGCCATGATGATGATGGCAAAAGCAGCTGTCACTTCCCAAGCCATGTTGGAAAGATTGGTACGGTAGGCTTGTCCATTCAGTCCTACCAACTGTTCTGCGGAAAGGTTGGTGAGCAGGAGAGAGCCTGCAATAAAGCCGCCGGTCAACCCGCGTCCGGCTAGAAAATATCCAGCTGAATCGCTGACTTCTCCTTTTGTCTTTACATACGAATACCATGCGACCAGCCCCATGAAAAAAGCGGCAGAAATCAGAGTAAATCCAATACCCCCAAAAATCATCTTGTCGACACCCCTTGATGTGTAATTATTTTACATACTAAATAACCTGCTTGCTAACTCTTTAAACCTTTAGTGTGTTAAAATAATATTTTCATATATTTAAATTAGAAATAATTGGATGAAAGTAATATACTAATAGTAGAAATGATGAATTTAATGGACGGGAGTGGTTCAGATGGATTTTTCCATGGTGGTGTCGGAGGATCGAATCAAGCGTGCATATAAGGACGGAGAGTTTGAAAACTTGCCTGGCTACGGGAAGCCTTTGAATTTGGAAGATATGTCAGCCGTGCCAGAGGACCTGAGAATGGCCTACAAGATGCTGAAAAATGCCGGTTTTTCTCCAGAAGAACAGAGGCTCAGGCAAGAAGTGATGTCCATCGAGGACCTGATCCGCACATGTGAAAATCCAGAAGAAAAAGACCGGCTGAACCAGGAGCTTAGTCAGAAGCTTCTAAGGTACAATAAAATCATGTCCAGCAGGGGAGCTAAAACAAACTCCTCTCTATTTAAAAATTACGAGCGAAAGATTGAAAAGAAGCTGTTATAAAATAAAGGGCCAGGCGGAGAAAACTCCAGCCTGGCCCTTCTGTTATTAAGATGTATCAATCAACCACGGATTTGCTTACGCTCCGAGCGTTTTGATTTTTTCAGCAGCGGCTGCTGTTTGGCTGACATAAGCTGCGATTGTCTGATTATCGTCGTTCAATGTTTCAATTGTTGCGTTCATTTCTTCCAGGCCTGCTGTTGCCTGCTCGATGATGGCCGCCAGCTCACGTGTTGAGGCTTCAACATCGCCTGTCTGATTTTTTACATCACTGACAGTCAATTCGAATTGGCTGAATTGGTTCGTCAATTCACGAAGGGTGCTGCCGACTTCTGTGAAGAAACCGGAAACCTCTCCGACTGCGGAACGGCTCTCTGCCAGCTTTTCACTGCTGTCGTTCATTTTTTCCAGAGCGGCTGAGTTTGTTTCATTAACAGAGGTAAGGTTCTCGGTAATCTGGATAGCTGTTTCTTTCGTCATTTCCGCCAGCTTGCGTATTTCATTTGCTACAACCGAAAAGCCTTTGCCAGCTTCACCGGCGCGTGCAGCTTCAATTGAGGCATTGAGCGCTAGCAGATTCGTTTGCTCTGTGATGTTGCGGATGTTGACGATGAAGCCGTTCGTTTCTTCGATCTTCTTCGTGAGCATGGAGAATGTCTGGCTGAGTTCGGAGATTGAAGCAGCCAGCTCTTTCATGTCGCCTTGGAGCTCGGTGAGTTTCACGGAGCCGCTCTCGGAAGCTTTTGCAGCCTGCAAAGTATTGTCAGAGAGCAGGACGGACATATCGGACATTTCATCCATTCTTTGCTTTGTCATTTCTGCATTTTCGGAAATTTGGTTGATCTGTTCCGTCTGAACCTGGCTTCCGGCAGAAATTTCATTTACAGCGATTTTCATTTCTGTTTGCGAAGACAGATGGGTCTGGATTTGTTCATTAATCTTACCAAGACTTTCAGTAACGACAAGAAGTTCACCATGGAGCAAAGCGCTGTGCTGTTCTTTACGGACCTTTTCGGTTTCTGAATCCGCAAGGAAGGTCTCCAGCGATTTAAAGGCATTCCTGTTCAAGCGGATCAAGACGAACAGCACGACGCCGATCAGAATATAACAAAGCAAGATTGCCGTGAAGGTGCTGCTTAAAAAATCCTGGTTTTCTGTAGCGAGCATGGTATTCATTACAACTGCAACAAGGCCGAGGCTGAATCCGGTAACAAAGATTTTTATATCGAAATGGATGGCTGAAAAGACCGCCAGGAACAGCAGGACGAGCAAAAATGCACCGTTGCCTCCAAACATTCCGATATAAAAGAAGTGATGGATGAAGATAGCTGCAAAAGCGGCATAAGGGAACAAGGACTCCTTCTTAAGCCATAGCTGGAATATCAGGAAAAACAAGACGAAAAATGCTAATTCACTTACATAAACCGCTGTTTTTAAAAATATTTCTTTTTCGATGATGGTGTATGCTGCGGTCGCAATCAAGGATACCGAATAGGTACTGAGCATCAAGACGTTTTTCTTTTTCGTATCCTGCCTGCGGAGAGTTTGAATAGCCTCCACGTAAAAGCCTCCTTAGATGTTCTTAGTTCTTTCTTATACTATATCGGCATAAGAAATCTGAATCTTTATTGTTCATGAAAATTTATTTTTACCGGCCATCGCTTAAGATTTTTAAAAATATGTCGAAATAAAAAGAGATATTATGAAGTTAAAATCTAAAGACACAAATAGAAGTAAAGCAGACAGGGGAGTCGTACATGGATAAGTCGTCGATCATTGGTGTCATATTAGCGATCATTGCGGTAGGAGTCGGGATGGTGTTTAAAGGCGTAAGTGTGAGCGCGCTTGCCAATCCAGCAGCGATCTTAATTATAATAGTGGGTACTGTCGCAGCGGTGACAATTGCTTTTCCTGCAAAAGAGTTGAAGAAAGTGCCCAAGCTTTTCAAGATCTTATTCAAGGAACAGGAAAGTGCCGACTTACCATCCTTGATTCGTTTATTTTCTGAATGGGCTCAGCTGGCACGGAAAGAAGGTTTGCTTGCACTAGAAGCGAAAACAAGTGAAATTGATGATGAATTTCTCAAGAATGGACTTTCGCTTGCGGTAGACGGCCAGAGCGCTGATTATATCAGGGACGTATTAACAGAAGAAGTGGAAGCGATGGAGGAACGCCACCTTTCAGGAGCGGCTATTTTTACCCAGGCTGGCACATATGCCCCGACACTGGGTGTTCTTGGTGCGGTAGTTGGTTTGATTGCAGCGCTGAGTCATATGGACAATACAGATGAGTTAGGTAAAGCGATCAGTGCAGCTTTCGTTGCAACATTATTGGGGATTTTCACTGGTTATGTTTTATGGCATCCATTTGCCAATAAATTGAAGAGAAAATCAAAGCAAGAAGCACAAGTAAAATACATGATGATAGAGGGAATCCTCTCAATCCTTGAAGGGGAAGCACCAAGAGTGATTGAACAAAAACTTGCTTCTTATTTGCCAGCAGGCGAACGGAAACTGATCCTTGAGGAAAGCGGCGTGGCGAAGGATGAGTAGGAAAAGGAAGAAGAAACATCACGAAGAGCATATGGACGAGTCCTGGCTGATTCCGTATGCGGATTTGCTCACCCTCCTTCTGGCACTATTCATCGTTTTGTTTGCGATGAGCTCGGTTGATGCCGTCAAATTCCAGCAGCTATCAAAGGCATTCAACGATGTATTCGCCGGGGGGACAGGGGTATTCGAGTTCCAGAGTCCGATGCCTGAAGGTCAGATGGAATCGCCGGACGTGCGCAAGGAAGATGTCGAAAAGAATGATCAGGATGAAATCGCCAAGGATCAAATGGAGCTTCTGGCCATCCAGCAGAAGGTCAACTCTTATATAAAAGAGAAAAGGCTGACAGATAAATTGGATACGAAGCTGACAGATGAGGGACTGCTGCTGACGATCCGTGACAATGTCCTGTTTGAATCGGGACGGGCAGAGGTCCGTACTACCGACATAAATATCGCCAACGAAATCGCGGACTTGCTGGTCATGGAGCCTCCGCGCAATATCATTATCAGTGGTCACACGGATAATGTACCAATCAGGACAGCCAGATATGAATCGAACTGGGAACTCAGCGTCATGCGTGCTGTCGAATTCATGAAGATCATTTTGAAAAATGAACAGCTTGACCCACGCTGGTTCAGCGCCAAGGGTTTCGGTGAGTTCCAGCCAGTCGCCACGAATGATACTGTCGAAGGCAAAGCAAGGAACAGACGGGTAGAAATTTTAATCCTTCCGCGGACTAGCAATAATCCGGGACAATAAGACGAACAACCGCTGCCATGTTACTTGGCGGCGGTTTTTATTTTTCAAAAGGTATTTTCATAAATTTGGATATTTGCTATGATTTAGGAATCCAAATTTACGAGGTAAAAAGAGATGAATAAACTTAATAACTATTACCGGCAATTCCACCCGATTGTCTGGGTGCTGCTGAGCGGGACTGTTCTCGCAAGAGGTTCAGCGTTTGCTACACTGCCGTTCCTTGCTATCTACCTTTCAAGGAATCTTGATTTGCACCCTGTTTTGATCGGGATCACGATTGGTATCAGTCCGTTATCAGGTGTAATTGGCGGCTTTCTGGGCGGCCAATTATCAGACAGATACGGCCGCAAGCCAGTCATGATAGGTTCCTTGTTTTCAATGTCGCTAGTCTATTTTGGCTTCATGGTTGCTGATACACCAGGCTGGTTCATTATCCTTAATGCATTGAATGGTTTGAGCGGGTCATTTTTCGAACCAACGAGCCAGGCGCTGATTGCCGATTTGACGGAAAAGAGCAAGCGAATGAGAGCCTTCTCTCTAAGGTATACAGCGATCAATATCGGAGCATCGGTCGGTCCGCTGCTCGGTGCCTATCTTGCAGTGGTTTCAGCTAAATCAGCTTTCATGGTGACAGGGATCATGTATTTCATCTATGTACTGATTCTGGCGCTGATGATGAAAAAATACCAGCTGGGAAATCCGGCAGGTGAAATGGCCTCTAAAGTCACGATTGCCAGCTCCCTGAAGATCATTAGCAAAGATAAGGCGTTAAGGTATTTAATATTAGGAACCATCATCATTAACTTTGGATACTCCCAGATGGAATCGAATGTTCCTCAATATCTTGAGTCTTCGATTGCGAACGGAGTATTCGTTTATTCCGTGATGTTGTCCATCAATGCAATTATGGTCGTGTTGCTGCAGATGCCGATCAGCCACTTTGCAGAAAAATTCAAGACGATGCAGGTGATGATGGCAGGAGCAGTCTTCCTGTCGGCGGGCATGCTGGCATTCGGGTTTGTAACGGGTTGGTATACTGGCATACTGGCAATCGTCTTCATCACAATAGGGGAAATCTTGATCTTCCCCTCTAGCAGCTATCTTGTCGACCAGCTCGCAACAGATGAACTTCGGGGAACCTATTTCGGGGCAGCTCAGTTCCGGAGAATCGGCCATTTTCTCGGTCCGATTGCGGGAGGATATTTATTGAATGAAGCAGGAGGAACTGTTTTATTCTCGTTCATCGCCCTTGCAGTACTCGGTAGTATCATCTTTTTCAATCAGGGGAACAAGATATTTGTGAAAACAGCTGCAACAGTCGTTAAAGGATGATAAAAAAGCAAGATTCCTTGTGGAATCTTGCCTTTTTTTTGCAGTCTCGCTGTATATCAGGCATTAGTGCCTCGAAAAGTTAGGTTGAAAGGGCAGTTTTTTTAGCGGGGGAACCTTTATATATCGAAAATTTAATTTATATAGCGACTTTTTTATTTATATAGCGAAAAACTCCATTTTATAGCGAATTTTTCAATATTATAGCGAAAAATTCTTTTTTATAGCGAAATGGTAATTGTATGTCTTAATTACCATCTTTCTGTAAAAAAGCCGCCGTCATTCGGCTTCCTGTTCCGGTGTATCCGGCTGGCACATTTTATCGATACCGACACCGATCACGAGCATCATAGCAATCGGAATGGAGAAGTTTAAAATATGAACAATAGTCATGTCCAAGTCCTCCCTTAACCTTAAAAAGGTTTACATATTAATAACATTATATTGCATTTGTCACAGAATAGACACATTTACTTTTGATTATTCTGAAAACTTCGCAATTCTACCGAGTTAACTTCTATTTTCACTATAATTCTCATTTTTAACTTCAACGATTCCCAACAAATATTTCAAGGTTTCATCACATTTATTTGCTAGTTTTAAAAAGAGAATAATGCCGGGAGGAGGCAGCTGTATGTGGAGGCTGAAAAAGCCATTTGCAATCTATATCTTTTTGCTTCTTTTGCTCGTCCCTGTTAATGCCTTTGCCGAAGAGTTCAGAGTGGAGAGCGGCCGATCGATCCAGAGTGCCGTCGAAGATGCTGGAAATGGGGATACCATCCTGGTCTCTCCTGGAGTATATAAAGAAAATGTGATGATCGATAAGGAAATCACCATAAAAGGAGAAGAAGGAGCGATAATTGATGGCGGCGGAAAAGGAAATGTCATCATCGTCACAGCTTCAAATGTGGTTCTTGAAGGACTCACGATCCAGAATGGCGGTACTGGTCAGGAAGACAGCGGGATCTTCATTAAAAAAGCCCATCATAATGTGATCAAGAACAATACATTGAAAAATGTCCAGAATGGAATTTATATAGCGAACAGCAATGAAAACAAGCTGCTTGGCAATCGCATTGCAAGCAATGAATCTCATTTCTCTGAGCGTGGGAACGGAATCCATATGTTTAAGGGAGAGGGCCATTTGCTGAAAGAGAATGAAATTGCCAAGGTTCAGGATGGAATTTATTTTGATTTTACGAAAGGCATCAAGCTGCAAGGGAATCACATCAGTGAATCCCGCTATGGCATGCATTTTATGTTCAGTGAAGGCATACTGGCGGAAAGAAACCATGTAGAAAAAAATGTGACCGGCCTCATGGTGATGGACTCAGCACGCATTGATTTTATTGAAAACAAGGTGACCGACCACTTTCACTTCCGCGGCTATGGAATCCTGATTTATGAAACAAAAGAGGTCCTCGTTGAGGGCAATGAAATACTTCGGAACAGCACAGGACTGTCCCTGGAATATGGGGTCGATACCCTGATCAACAGGAATCAGATTGCCGCCAATCAAGTTGGCCTTGAATTCATGGGAAAGAATGAAAATAACACTTTTTCCAAAAACAATTTTATTGGAAATGTCGTCCAATCAAAGATATCAGGGGAAGATATGAGGCTCGATGATGGAGTGAAGGGAAATTACTGGGATGACTACAGCAGTTTTGACCTTTCAGGTGATGGTGTGGGAGAAGAAGCATACAAGGCAGGGTCTCTGTACGATCGCCTTTTGCGCAAACAGCCTTACTGGCAATTCTTTTTTGAAAGTCCATCGATCAAGCTGTGGACCAAGGCGGAAGCGTTGTTTCCATCGTTTGGATCAGCAGATGTGTATGATGCCCGCCCGCTCATCGAACCAGTTATCATGCTTCAGGAAACCGAACAGCTCAGTAAAGACCGCGGAATCCCCGGAATTATAGGCATATTGTTTATTTTGTTCTCGATACTTGTCATTGTGAAAGGAAGGAAACTGCGATGATCAAAAAGCTTGGAGTTTTATTGATAATGTCAGCAGCGGTAATATCGGGCTGCAATAACAGCACGATGGAACCGGAGGAAATCAACCCGGAAATTGATGTGTGTGAGGTGTGCAATATGGGTCTTGCACATGAGCACTATGCTACTGAGGTCGTCACTGCTGATGGGGAAGTGTATAAATTTGATGATATAGGATGTATGGATGAATTCATGGAGATGGAGGCACATCTCAAGGAAGAAAATGCTTCAAAAAAATATGTGCGTGATGTGGACACAGGGGAATGGGTCGAGCTTGAAGAAGCCTTCCATGCGTACCACCCTGATTTCTGGACGCCAATGGCGAATGGTGTTGTCAGTTTCAAGGATAAAGAGAGCGCTGAAAACTATGTTAATGAACAGGGAATGGGCGAAGTGCTGGATTATGAGTCATTAGAGAATCATGAGTGGAGTTGGGAGCAATGAGGTACATCGCGAGGCAGCAAATGACCTTGATGATGAGAAGCCATTGGCTTGCCGGCTTTGGCTTATTGTTCTCATCCCTGGCTGTGATGGTCGCGTTCCTAGGCAATACCGGCGGGACTGGATTTGATGGTTTTAACCGGATGACGGCCAGCTTGCTGAATATCAACTTACTGCTGATTCCCTTGCTGTCTTTGCTGATCGGCAGCCTGTTTCTGTCAGGCGAAAAGGAAGACCGTGGGCTGCTACTGCTGCTGACCTATCCGATCTCGCCGTGGTCGGTTATCCTTGGAAAGTATGCAGGACTATTCGTTTCCGTCTGGTCTGTTTTGACGTTTGGATATGGTGCAGCCTTGCTCGTCATTTTCTTCGCCGGCGGAGGAGTCTCTGTTTCCTTGCTGATATTATTTTATCTATATTCAATCCTGCTCGCGGCTATCTTCCTGTCGCTGGCAATGATGATTGGCATAATCGCTAAAACGCGATTCCAGGCACTGGGGATAAGCCTGATTGTCTGGGCTTTCCTTGTGCTTTTCTATGAATTTATCATTATGGGATTAAGCATGTTCTTGATGAAGCAATGGCTGCTGACAATGCTGACTGTGTCCATCTTTCTGAATCCGGTGGAGTTGATCCGTGTCCAGTCAATTTTGTCGCTGGACGGAGCATCAGTATTCGGTCCGCGCTTATATGATCTAACTATCTGGGCAGATGGATGGATTGGGAAAACGTTGTTTGTACTTGCCGTTTTGCTCTGGACGGTACTGCCTGTCCTATACACAGTGTACAGGACGAAACGGGGGGTTAGTGATGAATAGCAGCGAATGGATCAGGATTGAAGGACTGGCAAAACATTATAGTGAGACGAAAAAGATTACCGACATTAACTTGACCATCAACAAGCCTGAAGTCTTTGCGTTATGCGGCGGAAACGGCGCGGGCAAGAGTACGTTGATTAAGATGCTTACAGGGATGATGAAACCAACTGCCGGAAAAATTCTGATGGACGGTAAGGTAATCGACCCGCAAAAACAAGGATTCAAAAAATTATTTTCCTATATGCCGGATGAAATGCTCTTTCCCCGCCAGCTGACAGGTTTGGAGATTTTGACCTTTTTTGCAAGGTTAAGAGGAATAACTGATGAAAAAGTTATGGAAGCTCTTAAGCAGGTTGGGTTATTTGAAGTACGAAATATGCAGATTAAACAATACTCTAAAGGAATGCAGCAACGTCTCTCACTGGCGCAAGCGCTATTGCCGGATGTCCCTCTTCGGATCCTTGATGAACCTACCAATGGGCTGGATCCATTGTGGGTGTTCCGCTTCAAGGAAATTATCCTGGAAGAGAAAAAGCAGGGCAGGACGATTCTTTTTACTACTCACATCCTTAGTCTCGTTGAGGAATTGGCAGACAGGGCTGCGTTCATGCAGGAGGGGCAGCTGCAGTATTGTGATTCAGTAACATCACTTGTAGAAAATAACGGTGTCTATACGCCGCTTGAAAAAGTCTTCTTTCATTAATTCTTGATTGTTTCCGGAGTTCGAGTGAAAATCGATCCTACATGCAATGCAAAAAAATCCCGGCGCTGATTTCGGCACCGGGATTTATTAAAGTGTTCATGGCCTTTCGAGACTCCACTAACTTAATGGCCGCTTTCCTCTTCGCCTTCGCCATCCATATCATTTTCCTGATCCTTATCCATATCCATGCTATCGCTGTTCATCTTCATTTTTTTCATGTAGCGTTCTTTAGAGATTTGGTCAATCTGTTCCCATGATGCCATTGCGGGATTCTTGCCGTTGTTTTCTGAAATGAATTTCTCGGCGCTTTCATTATCCTTGAAGAAAGCATAGCCATATTTCATAGGTGTTTTCAGATCTGCTTTCACAGGAATCGAGGAATTGGCATCGATCCATTCAGATGTAATGTAATCGCGTACCCACTTTTCTTCAAATTCGACATCATCACGCCGTGTGATATTCAACAGACATCCGGAGTCGTCAAAGAATACATACTCTCCGTCTTTCGTTTTGGCCTGAGCTGTAAAAACACCCATTGGGTCAGCTTCCTCGTATACCTTCATATTGCAGAAGGCACAAACATCATCAGCGCCGGGTTCATGAGGACCATCTCCATGATCATCCTCCTCGTGTTTCACTTCCGTTGCCGCAGTCTCCTGACCGTCTTTCTGCTCCTTTTCAGCTGCTTCATCTCCGCAGGCAGAAACAATTATCATTAAAAAGAATGCCATCATGACAGCAGATAATTTCTTCATTTTATTCTCCTCCTTTGATCGATTTATATCCTATCAAGGAGTTGTGATTAAAATGCGAAAAATCAATGGTGAAAACGTGATAAGCTCACTGTTTTTATGAATATTTTGTGACAATTATTCCACCATCGTATATGGTTTGCCAGATTGCAGTGGCTGAACGACTAATTATGTACTTTATTAGTTCAAACTATATCCTTTTGTGTTCCTGAAGCACAATGAATGTGAAAATAGATGGTCTAAAGAGCGAGCTTGCATTGTAATTTATATAAAAGCTTTACTGTTTATCCTGTTTATTCATGCTTTTAAACTTCATGAAATCCAGATAGTAAGCAAAGTCTTCCTTGCTGATTCCATTTTTTATTGCCTCATCAACGAGTCCAGCCCATTCCTCATCAACAGGTATCATTTGCTGTCCCATTAAATACTCAACCGTTGTATCAAGATTGTCTGCTAGTCTGGAAAGCACCTGTAGAGAGGGGTTTCCCTGGATCCCCCTTTCGATGTAACTGAGATAGGATTTGGACACATTCGCTTTTTCTGAGAGTTCGCTAATAGAATACTTTTTTTCAAGCCTTAAGCTTTTAATTTTCTCGCCTACGCTCATATGGGAAGCTCCTTTAATTCACTATTAATTCATTATAACGAACAAAACAGTTCTTTTAAAAATACAAGAAACTGAGATAAACGGAGTATTTTCTTAAAAAAGAACGATTTTTGTTCTTTTTTAAGAAAATTAGCCATATTTTAGACTTTTTCAGAATTGGTACAAATGAACTATACTTCAATGGAATAATGCAGCAAGTCACTTAAAAAAGGGGGCTGGATGGCCGTGTACAGAAAAAATTGTGATCGATGCAATCGTCCTTCGTTTAGCAGCAGCGAGGTTGGGGAGTGGCTGTGCCCGATTTGCGGAAATGATTTAACAAGGTATCCTTTCTTTAATGCCGTCAGCCTTGAAAAAGTGGCCATTTTATCAAACTGGAAAAAGCAAAGGTATAAGAAATCTACCCACCCATAAGTTTATGGGGGTAAATAAATAAAAAGAGTTCAACAATTAAAGATATTATTTGACAAAATATAGTGTTTAAATGGTTGTAATTTTCAGAAAAATACTATTTCTAGCTGTGATTTTGTAATTGTTTGGAAGAAAAAAGAAAAAAACCTTCTAATGCTGGCGACAAATAGTTACATGTTAAATATATAGAACAAGGTACAATGACATTGGGAGTTAAGAAGTGAGTAAAAAGATACAGAAAAAGGCAAACTTGTTGAAAAACTAGGACGCAAAGTCACGGATCTAAGGTGCAATCGACTATGATGGCCGGACTGCCTGGAATACTAACTGTATTTTGGGGGGAAGAACTTGATTAAAGAGCAGGTAGTTTTCGAAGAACTGGATACAGAATGGATGCAGCTTATAATGGAAGCATTAGAAATGGGAATTAACAAAGAAGAAATCAGGGAATTTTTAATGAAGACAAAAAATAGCTAAGTGATTTATACATAGACAGTTTAAGTGAAATCGAGCAGCTCTTATGGAGGTGCTTTTATTTTTTGCATGAAAAAGGACAGCCATTAAAGCTGTCCTTAAAATTATTTATTGTTGAGTCTCCATTTATTGAATTCCAGGAACTCACGGAATTGGTCTTTTGTGATTCCTGAATCCATTGCATCTTTTACAAGATTGACCCAGTCTGAATCCATGTTCTCTTTATCGGGCTGCTCATGAATGAGATGGTCCACCGGTACATTCAGTACTCCAGCTATCTTTTCTAAAAATTGGATTGAAGGATTTGTTTGAAGATTTCGCTCCAGGGAACTCAAATATGATTTGGCCACGCCAGCTTGTTCTGCCAATTCGGATAGGGACATTCTTTTCTCTTGTCGAAGTTTTTTGACGCGTTCACCGATCAATGTTATCCACACCTTATCAATTTATAGTTATATCATAACAAATCTGATAAAATAGTTCCATATTGAGAACAACTTATAGAACAATTATAACCAAACACAAACTATTTTTCGTCTGCTTTTATTAAAAAACATGTTGGGAAAAAACTCGTTGCTTTTATATCGGCCATTGAAGTGGTCAGTTGTACATCATTTTATGGATTGTTTATGAAAAATCCATACACAGTTGTCCATTGTATTCAAACGGACATAAAAAAGGTAAAATGGTAGCAATCAGACAAGGTACGGTGATGTTTTATGCAGAAAAAGTATTTATTGATCTATGAAGAAATTTCGAAACAGATCCAGGAAGGAGCTTATCCTCCTAAAACAATTTTGCCATCCGAAAACGAATTCGCGGATATGTACCAAACTTCGAGGGAAACCATCCGCAAAGCACTGAATCTGCTTGCTCAAAATGGATTCATCCAAAAAATTCGCGGCAAAGGTTCGCTTGTACTGGATTTGAAAAGACATCAGTTTCCGATAACCGGATTAATCAGTTTCAAAGAACTGGCGAAGAACATGGGCGGAAAAGCGAAAACGACTGTGGAAGAATTCACTCTCGAGCTCGCAGGCCGGGAAATTGCCAGGGAATTGAATATAGCTGATGATGAAAAGGTTTGGAAGGTAAAAAGAGTCCGGCATATTGATGAAGAACGAGTGATTCTCGATAAGGATTATCTCGTAGAAAGGCATGTGCCAGGACTGTCGAGCGAGAAATGCGAAAACTCGATATTTGAGTACATTGAAGGTCAGCTTGAGAAGAAAATCAGCTTTGCGAAGAAAGAATTCACGGTGGAGGAACCCAGTGGGGAAGACCGGAAGCTTCTTGATATGGAAGGATTTCATGCAATCGTCATCGTGAAAAACTATATTTATTTTGATGACGCGACCCTGTTCCAATATACAGAATCAAGGCACCGTCCCGACAAGTTCCGGTTCGTTGATTTTGCCAGACGGATGGATACACAGACTCTATGAAAAAAAGAAGCTGCCATTGATGCCGGATTAACCAGGCAATCAAATGGCAGCTTTTATTTTTAGTAAAGAAAATAGATATTTCACTTAGAGGCGTTCCCTGCTCCATGCATTCTTCTGATTAATGTTTCGGGTACTTCCCGACAAGATGGATGGCGCTTATGATTCTCTTATTGATCCAGGTCCTGTTTTCCTGGGTATTAAGCTGTTCATAGACCATCTTCCGGCCGTCTTCTGTAGTGACATAGTGACTTGGAAGAGTGTTCAGGCTGATGGCGATGATATCGTTCCGGCATTTCTGGCAATTGCAGAAAGTCTGGTAATCCGGGCTCATCATCAGCACATTGACAAGAGTCGAAACGACCTCTTCCATTACATTGATATAACTAAATTTCATGATGCCTCTCTCCCTATTGATGTCCTAAGTTAAATTATAGTTGAATGACAGAAATATAAAATCTTTTTTTTATCTTTGCTATAAGATAGGTCGAATTACACTGAATTATATAAAAAAATGGAAATACAGCTGGATGTTTCATAGTTGGAGGACAGGGAATTTTAGATAGTGGAGAATTTTTAAAAAGGAGATGTTGAAACTATGGGTAAAAAAATTGCCTGTGTAATAACAGATTTATTTGAAGATGTAGAATATCTTGAGCCTTCACGAGCTTTTACCGAAGCAGGGCATGAAGTTGTAACAATCGAAAAAGAAAAAGGGAAGACCGTAAAAGGCAAGCAGGGTAAAGCCGAGGTCAAGATTGACGAGAGCATTGACAACGTCAAGCCGGAAGATTTCGATGCATTATTCATTCCTGGCGGCTTCTCTCCGGACCAGCTGCGTGAGGATGAGCGATTCGTGGAATTCGCCAAGTACTTCATGGATGAGAAGAAGCCAGTCTTCGCGATCTGCCATGGACCTCAGCTGCTGTTGACAGCCAAGACACTCGAAGGCAGAGGCGCGACAGGCTACAAGTCCATCCGCGTCGACATGGAATATGCCGGAGCGAAATACATGGATAAAGAAGTCGTCGTATGCTGCAATCAGCTGGTAACAAGCAGGGAGCCGAAGGATATCCCGGCGTTCAATCGCGAAGCACTAAAAGTGCTGGAAAGATAATATTAAGAACCCTTTTGCTGAAGCAGAAGGGTTTTTTACTGCGTGCGTGCCCAGGTAAGCCGTTAATTGCTAGTTGGTGAAAGTCCAATCTGAGTAAGTGCCAAGACGCTCAGTAGCTGACAGGCAGCTGGTGGAGAAATCCTAAGGTTGAAGCCCTGTGACAAAGTAACTCCCTCCGCGGAGTGCGAGCGACCTGACAGGTTGTAACATAAAGTGAATCCTGCCGTCTCGTCAAAAGAACCTGCTCTCGGGCAGCCAAAGAGATGTCGAGCCTTGATGTAGTAGGCGAAGACCATGGAAGGTGTGAGGAACTTGGAAACAACACCGAAGAATCTCTCGGGGTAAGGGGAGCGACATGTCAGGAAAGTAATTAACGGAACTGGGGATACCCTCCTCGTCACTTTCTTATGAAAGTAAAGCTGAAACCTATAAGTGAAAACGAAGTGGTGAAGGGATGAGAGGGAGTCGGAAGGGGTCATAGTACCAATGATGACAATGACAACACAACATTGTCTAGGGAAGGACGGCGAATGCCAGTACCCTACTTCGTTCATATGTCCAAAGGAGGTAAGAGTCAGTGAATGCCAGGAAAATGGCTAACTACACCAATAATGATAAAGCTCAAGAACTCTGGAAGACGTTATATCTTTGTGCTAAGGAAAGTTCATCTCGAAGATTTCACGCACTATATGACAAGATTCATCGGCCTGACATCTTATGGGAAGCATGGC
Source organism: Mesobacillus jeotgali (assembly GCF_014856545.2). NCBI lineage: Bacteria > Bacillati > Bacillota > Bacilli > Caryophanales > Bacillaceae > Mesobacillus > Mesobacillus jeotgali. The sequence continues at coordinate 844,037 of NZ_CP109811.1, forward strand.
AGAATGTGAAACGGAAGAAAGGAAGTGGCGGTGTCGACGGACAGACGATTGAACAAATCGTCCTGGATTACGGGGAAAGGAAGTTCATGAATGAAATCTTCCTTGAACTGAAAGAGAAACGTTACCATCCTAGTCCGGTGCTCCGTACCTTTATTCCGAAGGAAGACGGAAAACAGCGTCCACTGGGAATTCCAACAATTAAAGACCGGGTAGTCCAGACGGCAACGAAAATGGTCATTGAACCGATATTCGAGGCTGATTTCCATGACTGCTCATTTGGATTCCGTCCGAAAAAGAATGCCCATCAAGCCATGGCGAAAATCAGGAAAGCGAGTAAGAACTGCTTTTGGGTAGTCGACGTCGATATCCAAGGGTACTTCGACAATATCAATCAAGGAAAACTGATGAAACTTCTGGAACAACGCATAAGTGACAGAAGGGTATTGAAACTGATTCGCAAATGGCTGGAAGCCGGCATCATGGAGGAAGGAAACATCAGGAATCCGACAACAGGAACCCCTCAAGGTGGTGTCATCTCTCCATTACTCGCCAATATCTATTTAAATGTCATGGATAAATTATGGCAGGAGAGATTTGGAGAACTCGGAGAATTGATCCGGTATGCGGACGACTTCGTCATCATGTGTAAAACGAAGAAACAAGCAATGGAAACCATCCGAGTCATCCAGGCGATCATGGGGAAGCTGGATTTGACCATCAATCGGGATAAATCCAGACTGGTCAATATTTGGAATGACACAGACGGATTCGATTTCCTTGGCTTCCATAATCGAAAATTCCCTATCCGCCGTAAAGGCGGCAACACGTTCTATGTCATGAACCACATACCGAAAAGGAATGCCCTGAAGAAAATGCGAGCGAAAATAAAAGCATACACGGAACCGAGAAACAAACTTTACTTGGATATCTGTGACTTGGTCAAAGGCTTGAACAGGAAGTTACAAGGGTTCAAGAACTATTACCAACTTTCACCGCAAGGAAAGAAATGGCTGAATCGCATTGACTGGTATGTTCTTGAGAGATTGGTCTTGTTTTACAACAAAAAAGAAGAACAATCCCAAGAAGCACGGGAACCTGAAAGATGTAAGGAAAGAAGTTGAACATATATTAGTGAAATTGGCGAGTTAGACCAGTACGTACTGCCAAAGAAAGAAGAACGTCGGAAAGCCGTATGAGGGAAAACCTCACGTACGGTTTGATGAGGAGGAGCTGAAAGTAAAAGAAGAAGCCAGGAAGGCTCCCTCTTTGAAATCAGTTTCTTACTCTACTTGGAAACTGGAAAAAACGCGTGGAATTTCCAATTCGCTATAAAAACTAAAATTTCGCTATAAAAATGAAAAAGTCGCTATAAAAAAGAAATTTTCGCTATAAAAACGTGAAACTCGCTATAAAAGATTATTTCAGAGATTTGTTTAGGCTGATTTACCAAGAAAAGTGGGTACCACATGACTTTATTCAGTAAACTAAGGCTATTTTCATTTTACACATCGATGAACTGGTTCATTTTGCGAAATTATACGTATAAGATAATATAGAAGATGAAATGAATCAGGGAGATGAAGGAATGATTGTTTTAAAATCAGCACGTGAGATTGAAAATATGAAGGCAGCGGGCAGGCTGCTCGCTTCCGTACATAAAGAATTGCGCAAACTCATCAAGCCGGGGATAACCACTTGGGAAATCGACCAGTTTGTTGAGGATTACTTGAAAAAGCATGGAGCCACTCCTCAGCAGAAGGGCTACCGTAACTATCAATATGCAACGTGTGCCAGCATCAATGATGAGGTTTGCCATGGCTTTCCTCGGAGAGAGGCGTTGAACGATGGCGATATCGTCACGATCGACATGGTCGTCAACTTGAATGGCGCCCTCGCCGATTCAGCCTGGAGCTATGCAGTCGGCAATATCAGCGAACAATCGCAAAGGCTGCTGGAGGTAACAAAAGAGGCATTATATCGTGGCATTGCTGCATCCGTACCAGGCAACCGGGTCGGCGATATCGGCCATGCGATCCAGTCCTATGTGGAGGGTGAAGGCTTTTCTGTTGTGCGCGAATTCATCGGCCACGGCATTGGCTCCGTGATCCATGAAAAGCCTGATATTCCGCACTATGGCCTTCCAGGCAAGGGGCCGAGGCTAAAGGAAGGCATGGTGTTCACGATCGAGCCGATGGTCAATGTCGGTGAGTGGAAAACAAAGATGGACGATAATGGCTGGACAGCAAGAACAGTGGACGGAAAGCTGTCTGCCCAGTATGAGCACACCATTGCGATCACGAAGGATGGGCCTGTCATTTTGACAGAACAGGATTAAAAATGCTTCGGGCTAAATCGTAGTTTGGTCCGGTCATTTTAACAGAACAAGATTAACTATTTCATCGGGCTGAACCAAAGTTTGGCCCGATCATTTTATCTTTTTGTGAAAAAAATTTTCATTACCCGTAAATAATGATGAAAATTCTTTGGTAAAATAAAGTGGTCAGAAAGGGGCGGAAATATGGCCAGTGAACTGAATGGACAAAATGTCATCGTAAAAATAAATGCGATCTACTCATCTCTTTCCTCAAAGGAAAAAACGGTCGCAGATTATATATTAAATAATACTCAGGAAATCATCCATCTATCGATCACCGAATTTGCGGAGCAAGCCTCTGTTGCCGAAGCAACGATTTTCCGCTTTTGCAAAAGGCTTGGATTCAGAGGGTATCAAGCTTTCAAAATCGCCCTTGCGAGTGAGCTAGTGGAACCGATTAAGAATATCCATGAAGAAATAAAGGAAGAAGATGAGGTCGTAACCCTTGCGCAAAAAGTTTTCGCGGGGCATATCGAAGCAATGAAGGAAACGCTGAATCTATTGGATGCCAAAGTACTTGAAAGTATCATTGATGTTCTTGGCAAAGCCTCGAGAATCGATTTTTACGGATCAGGAGGGTCATCGGCCATTGCGCTTGATGCCTACCATAAATTTCTCCGGACAGGCATTCATTGCAATGCCCACAGTGATGGCCACCAGCAAATTATTTCTGCAGCGCTGCTCGGGCCCGGGCAGGCGGCGATCGGCATTTCGCATAGCGGCAGCAATAGAGATGTCATAGAAGCATTGAAGATAGCAAAAGCTAACGGGGCAGCGACCATCGCGATCACAGGCCATTACAAGTCGCTTTTGTCGAAAGAAGCGGACTATGTACTGTATACCACATCACGAGAAACACTTTTCAGGTCTGAAGCCTTGTCGTCAAGACTGGTTCAGCTAAGCCTGATTGATGTGCTTCACGTCGCCGTATCTGTCCGCAGGCAGGAACAAACTCTTGGCAACCTGCAAAAAATCAGGGAAGCGATATCGATTAAGAGATATTGATGATGAAAAATATTTTCATAAAATAGATATACATACGAAAAAATATTTGATACTATCAGATTATAACGAAGCTCTTTTCGGAATCACAGAGATTAGTCGGGAAATTCAATCGAAAAAGAGCACTGACGAAAAGGAGTGCATCACAGTGAAGCTAGGAATGGTTGGCCTTGGAAAAATGGGTTATAACTTGGTATTGAATTTAATGGAAAATGGCCATGAGGTTGTGGCGAATGATATAAATGAGGAAGCAATGCAGAAAATCAAAGCAGAAGGTGCTGAGATTGCTGCTGATTATAAGACAATGGCTGAGATGCTGCCAAAGCCGCGCGTGATCTGGCTGATGATTCCTGCCGGTGAATTGATCGACCAGGTGATCGAGAAGTTCACGCCATACTTAGAGGAAGGCGACATCCTGATTGATGGCGGTAACTCAAACTATAAGGATACGTTAAGGCGTGCTGAAAAGCTTTCTGCTTCAGGAATCCAGTTTATGGACGTAGGAACAAGCGGCGGAATGGAAGGCGCGCGCAATGGTGCCTGCACAATGATCGGCGGCGACGCAGAAGTTTTTGCCCATGTTGAGCCAATCTTCAAGGACATTTCGATTGAAAAAGGCTACCTTTACACTGGAAAGGTCGGAAGCGGCCACTTCCTGAAAATGGTGCATAACGGAATCGAGTACGGAATGATGCAGGCAATCGCTGAAGGTTTTGAGATTCTTGAAAAAAGCCCATTCGATTACGACTATAAGGAAGTTTCACGTGTATGGAACCATGGTTCCGTCATCCGCAGCTGGCTGATGGAGTTAATGGAAAACGCATTCGATAAAGAACCGAAGCTTGAAAGCATCAAAGGTGTCATGCATTCATCAGGCGAAGGAAAGTGGACGGTCGAAACTGCACTCGATCTTCAAACCGCTGCTCCGGTCATCGCACTGTCATTAATGATGAGATATCGCTCTCTGGAAGAAGATACTTTTACAGGTAAAGTAGTTGCTGCGCTAAGAAATGAGTTTGGCGGGCATGCTGTTGAAAGAAAAGAAAACTAAAAACCAGGTTCTCCTCTATATGAGGGGAACCTTTTTTATGTTCATAAAATTATCCTTTTTATCAAGATGGCTACGTTGCTTTTTCCGTTATAGTGGAAGTGAATACTGGAAATGGGGGCGCAGGCTGTGAAAACAAAGTGGTATTTCTTCTTTCTGACAACGATAGCCATTTCGGCTCTTTTATATGCTTTTCTTGGAATCAGGGGGGATAAACCGACAGAAGTTGGCGTCTTGATGATCGGCGAAAACCGTTATGAGAAATTCACCGGTCTGGAAGCGGGATTGAAGGATCTGGGATATAGCGCCAAGGAAGTCCATTTTACGGTGAAAAATGCACATGATGATGAAGAGCTGATTGACAAGCAAATTGATCAGCTTCTAGAAGAAGATCCCGACCTGATCGTTACGCTCGGCGGAATTGAAACCCTTAGGCTAAAGGAAAAAATGGATGAGGCCAATATCGAGATTCCGGTTGTTTTTGCAGGACTTGCGGCGCCGAAGGAACTTGGTTTGATCAAAGATTACAAGTCGCCAGGTGGCCTTTTTACAGGAATTAATAACTACCATGCCAGCATCTCTGGCAAGCGTCTCGAGATGCTGACTTCACTCGTGCCCGCTATTAGCAGGGTGCATGTGATTTATGACAGCAAGATTGATGTCAGCAAATTAAGCCTTGAGGAAACGAGGCATGCAGCCAGTGAGTTGGGGGTGGCCATCGCCCCATGTGATGCTTCAAAACAATGTCTGGATACTCTATGGAAATCGGTTGGTGAAGGAGAGGCAATCCTTGTCCTACCCAGTTTCAGGATCGAATCTCTGACAGAAGAGATTGTGAAACTGACCGAGGAGAAAAAAATACCGGCTATGGGATTGTATGATTTTGAAGCAGAGAAGGGGCTGCTGGCAAGCTATGGGTCTAGCTTTTATTCACAGGGCTACCAGGCTTCAAGGTTCGTCAGCCTGATACTTCAGGGGAACAAGCCGGGGGAATTGCCTGTCGAACTGCCAGATGGGATTCGCTTTGTAGTCAACCAGCAGACGAAGGACGCGCTTGGAGTCGCCATTAATCAGGATTTGCTGCATATCGCCGAACTGATCCATCCTGAAGTTCAAGGAGGCAGGGAGCGATGAGAGTTCTGATTGATTTCATGCACTCGCAGACAATTCGCAACAAGGTCCTTGTATTTGGAGTAGTGATGTCGACGATTCCGCTGCTGCTAATCAGTTTATATTACTATTCTTTTGTAAAAGCGGATTTGGAAACAAGAATCGTCGAAAAACAGCATTTGGTGCTCGAGAATCTGTCTCGTGAAATCGAGTATGAATTCAGCCAGACCTTCCAGCGGATCCATGTCCTTGCATCTCTTAATCTTTTGGATGAAAAACAAAGCGCGTTATATGAACTCCTGCAGCAAAGCGAATCAATCGAGGAGGTCATCATTGCGGATGATCAGGGCTTTGTGGAAAAAAGGGTGTCCCGCTACGAACTCAATATTGCAGGGAATAACGAGCGCTGGTTCACGGATGATATGTGGTTCCAACTGCAAACTCGTGACAGGGTGTATGGCCAGGTAGAGTTCAACCAATATGGCCAGCCTGTCATGAAACTGGCGATTCCTTTTTACGAAGATGAGTCGAAAAAAGCGATTGGGGTCGTTGTCCAGCTCCAGAAGATCATCGGGAAAATTTCCTCGATGCGGCAGGACCATTCCTCATATATTTATTTAGTCGATGATAAAGAACGGGTCATTGCCCACCAGGATTACAGCAAGCTCTGGCAAAAACAGGCATCTGGAAGCCAGGACGAGATTGGTGTAACAGCAGAAATTGCTGACTTGAACTGGGTGCTGGTGATGGAGCAGCCGAAAACAACGGCTTTTGCCCCAATCAACAGGATGCTGCAAAGCGGCATAGGCGCAGTCGCCCTGCTGATTTTAACCGTCAGCTTGATCAGCGTTTGGGCAGGGCTTTATTTTACAAGGCCAATCGTTTCAATTGACAGGGAAATGAACAATTTGAAGAAAGGCCGCAAAATTGAGCCGGTTAAGATGAAACGGACCGATGAGCTGGGTAAGCTTGCTGATTCGTTCAATGATATGAGCAAGGAGTTGCTTGAAAAATCAAGGCTGCTCGAGCAGGAGAAGGAAAGGCTCGATGTGGTTGTCAACGGGATTGGTGCCGGGTTGGCGCTCGTGACGAAGGAATACCGAATCACCTGGATGAATCCGATTTTAAAAGGGTGGCTGAAGGAGGACCGGTTGACCCTGCCTTGTTACGCGGTGATTGGCGGGGAGAATATGCCTTGCCTGAATTGTCCGATTACTTGTCCGGACCTTGATAAAATCGCCGACGAAGTCATGAAGTTCAAGGACGGTGCAAATGGCGAGCGGATTTTCAGGCACAGAGTTTTTCCGCTTAACCACGCGATCGAAGAAGAGGGGGAGTTCCTCGTCGTGCTTGAGGATATCACCGAGCAAAAACAAATGGAAGAAACGATGATCCAGACAGATAAACTAAGCGCGCTTGGAATCATGGCTTCGAGCTTCGCGCATGAAGTCAATAATCCGCTGGCGACAATCAATGTATACGCAGAAGATTTGATCGACAGAATCCAGGGTGGTGACGAGGACCTTGATGAAGAAGAAATGGAACATTATCTTCGTAAAATCAAGGAAAATACCGAGCGCTGCAAACGGATTACAGGTAACCTGCTTAATTTTTCCCGGAAGAATGATTGGACAGATGACCGAATTCGAGTGAAGGAAATCATTGGAAATAGTGTCAGCCTGGTTGAGCATCAGCTGAAAAAGCAGCGAATCCAGCTTGAAATTCATGTTGATGAAGGGCTCCCAGCCGTGAATGGGGATGGCCTTAAGCTGATGCAGGTCATCGTCAACCTGATCAATAACGCGGTGGATGCAATGGAAAGCGAAGGAAAACTGATCGTTTCCGCGTCAGTATGCAGTGGGGAAGCAGTTTCAATAAGAGTGACCGACAGCGGTCACGGAATCCCTGCCGAAGCGATGGATAAACTGTTTGACCCATTCTTTACGACAAAGCCAGTCGGCAAAGGAACCGGCCTTGGTTTGTCAGTATGCTACGGAATCATCCAGCAATTCGGCGGGAGCATCACCATTGACAGCAAACCATCAGAAGGAACGACGGTAGAAATCCAACTGCCTGCAGGGCGTTCCATGAGTGCAGCAGGGGATGTGGAAAATCAGCCAATAGAGATGGATAATAGTATCGGCAGTCGTGAAGAATTTGCAGTGGACCACGGTATCAGCAGTCGTGTCCCAGGAGAAAGAATAGCAGTGGACCGCGAAGAGAACGGCGAGCCGTCGGAACAAGAAACAGTGGAGGTGGGCTGTGATGTCAGCAACGAGATTGCTAGTCGTTGACGATGAACAGGATTTGCTTGATCTTTTGGTAAGAAGGCTGAAGCGTAAAGGATTTGACGTGGACAGCGCTGGCACGGCCGAGGATGCCCTTGAACTCATGAAGAAGAATGAATACGACATTGGCGTCTATGATATCAGGCTGCCGAACATGGACGGCATCGAGCTTTTAAAAGAAACAAAGAAAATCCAGCCTGATGTGGAAGTGTTGATCCTGACGGGGCACGGGACGATTGATACCGCGATTGAAGCGATGAAGGTGGGCGCCTTCGATTATATCACCAAGCCTTACAATCTATCAGAATTGGAATTGACGATTGGCAAGGCTGCGGAAAATAAGGCGCTCAAAGAGAAGAATGCTTCGATGAAAAAGATCATCGCCCAGCATAATGAGTTCAACATCATCGGTGACAGTGGCAATTTTAAAGAAGTGCTTGAGATGACGCGGCGGATTGCCGACAGTGATGTGCCTGTCCTGATTGAGGGCGAAAGCGGCACCGGGAAGGAGCTGTTCGCGAAGGCCCTCCATTACTGGAGCAGCCGTGCTGATGAACCTTTCGTGCCGGTGAACTCCGGTGCGCTTCCAGAGCATCTGCTGGAAAGTGAATTGTTCGGGCATGCCCGCGGTGCTTTTACTGGAGCGAGCCAGGATAAGAAAGGCTTGGTTGAAGCAGCGAAGGGCGGCACGCTGTTTTTGGATGAACTCGGTGAAATGCCGCTGGCGCTTCAGGTAAAATTGCTGCGATTCCTAGAAACGGGAGAATTCCGCCGGGTCGGCGATGTCAGGGAGAGGCATGTTACTGTCCGCGTCGTCGCTGCCACGAACCGCGACATGGAAAAAGAAGTTGCTGAAGGGCGTTTCCGCGAAGATTTGTATTACCGTTTGAATGTTGTGAAGCTGACGATCCCGCCGCTGCGTGAACGGAAGAGTGACCTGCCTGCGCTGATTGACCATTTCATCGGGAAAACCAAAGATCCATCGAAGCGGCTGTCGGCAGAAGCACTGGCAGCGCTTGAAGAGTACGATTTTCCGGGGAATGTCCGGGAGCTCAGCCATCTGATTGAACGCGGTGTGCTTCTATCGAAAGGAAGCATGATCCAAGGTGATGACTTGCTTTTGCCTCATTCTGCAAAAATAAAGGCTGAGATAGAAGTTCAGCTTTCTCCGCTATGCTCCTTGGAAGAAGTCGAAAAAGTGCACATCGAAAACGCTTTGAAACAGATGAACTGGAACAAAACGAAGGCTGCGGATGTGCTGGGGATCAGTGTGCGGAATCTTTATCGGAAGATTGATCAATATGGGTTGAAAGAGTAGCTTTGAGGTGGGCGGCGAACTGGAAAAAATCGCTCAAAATTTCCAGTTCGCCAATATAATTTGATTTTCGCCAATAAATAGGGTCAAATCGCCAATAAAATCATTTTTTCGCCAATAAAACGAAATTATCGCCAATAAAGTTGTGAACATCGCCAATAAAAATTGTCACAATTAAATAAGAGGTAATTTAAGCACAAATATCGAATGATTAGGAGAATTATATAGAAGGAGTGAAGCTTTTGATAGCGAAAAATCGATCCATTCCAAAAGAAATAGAGATGTATGAGGCCATAATAAGGCGATTACCGGCAAATCATCCACGAAAAGCAGAATTTGAAAACAAGTTATCCCGAAAAAAGGCAGGCTACAAAGGTGAAAAAGAATTAGATTACCACATCTCTCAAATCAACCACTCTAGTTTTACCATCCTGCATGATATCAGAATCCCCTACAATGATACTCACTTCCAAATAGACACCTTATTCATCTCCAATTCCTTAATGATACCGATTGATTCCAAGTATTATGCCGGGACGCTCGAATTTTACCCTGAGTTCAATCAAATGATCCAATATTTAAACGGAAACGAAAAAGTATACCCTGATCCTATCCTCCAGACTAAAATACAAGGCCGACAACTCGAAGCATTTCTACGAAGTCATCAATTTTCTCCGCCTCCGTTTGAACCGCTCGTTGCCATCACCAATTCACAAGCCCTGATCAAAAACCCAACCCAAAATAAGGAGGTCAGCTCAAGAGTTTTCAAGTCCCCAGGCATCTTGTATAAAATCAGACCGTATCTTGAAAAATATCAAGAAGAAGTACTTACGGATCAAGATATAAAGAAAATAGTCAAACTTTTGTTGAGGAAACATTCACCTTATCTTCCGGACTTAACAGAACTTCCTTATAGTGATTTTCAGAAAGGAGTGGAGTGCCCAGCCTGCAATACAATTGGCATGGAAAAGTTTCATAGCCTATGGGGATGCAAGAAATGTGGACATACTTCAAAGGATGCCCATGTTGCTGCCTTAAAAGATTACTTTCTCATTAATGGACAGTCGATTACTAACAGGCAATTCAGGGATTTTCTTGGAATTCCCTCCATCCACCAGGCTAGGAGACTGCTGTCCCAGCTGGACCTGATAATTACCGGCGAGAAGAAAGGAAGAGTCTATACCCCAGGTAAAAACTTCTAAGCATTCAAGCTCATTCCGTGCCCGTGCAGGATACCACGCCTTCCTGCACGCCATGCCAAAGTGCAGTACCAAGCAAAAATGTAATATGCCAAGCTAGCAGTACCAAGCTATAATGTACCCTGCCATTCCTACACACCATGCCAAAATGTCACATGCCAAAATTGCAGTACCATGCCAAAATGTCACATAACCAGCGGATGAGATCGAATCAAAAATTCGATTTCATCCGCTTTTTCTCGTTCACAAAAGTGTCACGATTTCCCCGCGCCTTACTCCCTCAAGCACTCCACCAGTCCGAACCCCTAATAATCCACCATGCCAAAAAAGTTGGCACGCAGCTTGCATTATAAATAAGCAAAGAAAAAAATAAAAAAAAGGATGTGGCATTATGCTATCCAATATTGGGATTCCTGGTTTGATTTTAATCCTTACTCTGGCGCTGATCATCTTCGGTCCGAAAAAGCTGCCTGAAATAGGCAGGGCGTTCGGACAGACGCTGAAGGAATTCAAGAAATCGACTCGTGAGCTGACAAGTGATATTACCGATGATATCGCGGATGACCTTAAGGAAATCAAAAAAGAAATCTAAACGCATAAAAAGAGGTGATTGGAAATGGGTCTTTTTTCAAATGAGAAAAAGGTAGATTACGATAAAATCGTCGACAAGATGCTTCCAGATGCTAAGAAGGAAATGGATGAATCACAGTATGACACAGAGCTCGGCCTGAACATGGCGCGCGATGCTAGGAAGGTCATCAGCGGTAAACTGAAAATCGAAGACTTCCATAAAGTCTATTCTTCATCACTGACAAAGGAATTCGGCAACTACTACGCTTCAGCTGATGGACCGGATATCAGGAAGGGTGACGGGCCGAAATGGGCGATGGTCATCGACCTGAAAAAATGCGTTGGCTGTGATACATGTACTGTCAGCTGTAAGGCTGAGAACAGGACGCCGCCGGGGATTTCCTACAATGTCGTCATGGAATCACTTGAAGGAGAATTCCCGAACATCAAGGCAGTCAACCTGCCAAGACCGTGCATGCAGTGTGACAAACCGGCTTGTGCCCAGGTTTGTCCGACAAGAGCGACTTATAAAATGGAAAACGGAATTGTCGCAATCGACAATGACCGCTGCATCGGCTGCCGCTACTGCATCGTTGCCTGCCCTTATGGCGCGCGCTCCTTCGATTTCGGCGAAAGCTATGAACAGGAAATGCAAGGCGCGAATGATGTCACAAGCCCAGAATACGGCGTTGAACGCGGAACTCGCGAAAAAGGCAAGACGCCGATCGGCACAGTCCGCAAGTGCAGCTTCTGCTTCCACCGCCTGGAAAGAGGCGAAGAGCCGGCATGCGTGGAAACGTGCATTGGCGATGCCCGCTTCTTCGGTGACATCAGTGACCCGAACAGTGTGGTATCGAAGCTTGCTGCAAGTCCAAGAGCATTCCGCCTGAAGGAAGAGCTTGGAACACATCCGAATGTCATTTATCTAAGATAGGAGGGACTGGCGATGGCCAATCTTGCTGTTGATTTAAAAGAGAAAAGCACATCAAAATCAAAAGTCAATGTGACCGTATCGAAAGCTTTTAAAATATGGATTTCAGCCCTAACTGTTGCCTTTTTGATCGGTGGTTACTTTATCGTCGAGCGCTTCATCACCGGGCTGGCGGCTACGAATCTATCAAGCATCACCCCTTGGGGTGCATGGATTGCTTTTTACATCTTCTTCGTTGGTTTGAGTGCGGGATCGTTCCTGCTATCAACCTTGATTTACGTTTTCGGGATGGAAGAGTACGAGAGAGTCGGTAAGGCGGCGCTTTTCACCGCGATTGTCTGTATGATCGTCGCGCTGACCTTCGTGCTGATGGACCTTGGACGTCCGGAGCGGATGCTCAATGCGATCATCTATTGGAATGTCACTTCACCACTTGCCTGGGAGGTCCACTTTTATCTAGTCTATATCGGACTTCTGGCAGTTGAGCTTTACATCGCGATGAGGGAAGACCTCGTCCGCGCTGCAAAAACGAATTCATTAAAAGGCTTTGTCGCAAAATTGATTACGTTCAAAAACGCAACCATCAATGCAGCGACGAAAAAGCGTGATCATATGTGGATGAAAATCCTCGGTACCATCGGGATTCCGCTGGCCATCCTCGGGGTGCACGGCGGAACAGGAACCATCTTCGCTGTTGTAAAAGCAAGACCAGCATGGCATACAGCTCTTTTCCCGATCATCTTCGTCGTATCAGCAATGGTTTCGGGAACGGCTCTTCTTTTAGCCATGTATATCATCAAGAAAAAAGTGCAGAAACAGCCGATTGACCAGGGCATGGTTGTATCACTGGCAAAACTGATGGTCGGCTTCCTGATCATCGACCTTGGTCTTCAATTCTATGAATATCTGATTGGCTGGTACGGCCTTGAGGCAGAACACCTTGATACGCTGGCAACGATGATGGCCAGTGAAAAAGCCTGGTCGTTCTGGATAGTCCAAATGTTCCTTGGAGCCGTCATCCCGATCACAATTGTCTTCTGGAAAAAAACAAGCCAGAACGTCAATGCACTGCTTGCAGCCGCGGTACTGATAGTTATCGGAATCATCGGCGTCCGCTTCAACATTGTTCTGCCGCCGCTTGTGGTGCCAGTGTTCCACGAACTGCCATGGGGCAATTACGCGCCGACAATAAAGGAATGGATGGTCAGCGTCGGTGTTGTCGCGATGGGGCTATTAATCTACTCATTCGGTGAGCTGCTGCTGCCAATCGAAGAAACTTCTGACGAGGTGAGCCATAATGGAAAATAAACCAATGAAACGCCGTGGGTTTTTAAAAGCGCTCGGAACGCTCGGAGCGGTCGCATTCGTCGGACCGGCATTCGTCGGGCCAATCAAGCAGGTCATGGGCGACGTCTGGATCGATACACCGCACGGAACCGGTACGGATTATCAAGATTACACGGCCGAAAACGTTATTTTCACGTCATGCCAGCAGTGTAATGCGACATGTACGATCAAAACCTATATCACAGCCGGAGCGGCAGGAGGGGCATACTCCTCCATCGTCCGCAAGATTGCCGGAAACCAGTACAGCCCGATCAATATGGTGCAAATCGGCCATATCAACTACGACACACCAGTATCGCAAGCGGTAAAAGGAACCGGGGATGTTGCCAAGATGGGTCGCGGACTACGCGGCGGACGCACCTGCTTGAAAGGGCAGGCTGGCATCCAGACAAACTATGATGCGTTCAGGATCCAAAAGCCATTGAAGCGTGTAGGCGAACGCGGCAGCGGCGTGTGGAAAACAGTCAGCTGGGAAGAGGCCTACAAGGAAATCCTCGAGGGCAGCAAGGACCTTCGCACTCCTGGGTTAAAAGAAATGTGGAAATACGCACCGGAAGCTGCCGTCATGGCGGATTGGGATAAATTGAAGGCTGGCGAAATGACCAAAGCTGATTTTGATAAAAAATATAAGGATGTCCTAATTGATACGAATCATCCTGATTTTGGACCAAAGGCGAACCAGATCGCCGTCATGTCAGGACATAGACGTGAATTCATCGAGCGTCTTGCAGCCAACAGCCTTGGTACAGCGAACTATTATGATCACGGCGGCTACTGCGGCATCACGAGCGTAATGGGAAATGTCCGCTCACATGATGCTGAAAAGGCGAAGAAGCGGATGATTCCGGATTATGACAATGCGGAAATGGTCATCGTCTGGGGAACAAACCCGATGGTCGCAAACCGCGGGCCAACCACATTCGCGCCGCAAATCACAAATGCGATCGACCGCGGCATGAAAATGGTCGTCATCGATCCACGCTATAGCAAGACAGCAGAGAAAGCCCATGTCTGGGTTCCGGTAAAACCGGGTGGCGACGGAGCACTAGCGATGGCAATGTCCCGCTGGATCATTGAAAACAACCGATATGACGATATTTACCTTCGCAATCCGAACCAGGAAGCAGCGAATGAGGATGGCGAAACAACATGGAGTGATGCCTCTTTCCTTGTCAATGTCGGCGAAAAGAAGCGTCCGTTCGTCCGTGCCCAGGACCTTGGAATCGGTGGCGAGGAGTTTGTGGTCATCGAAAATGGCAAGCCAGTTTCCCATGCGAAGGCAAGAAACGGCGAGCTTGATGTGGATACGACCATAAATGGCATCAAAGTGAAATCTGTCTTCCGTATTTTTAAGGAAAGAGTCATGGAAAAATCGATGGAAGAATACGCAAAGCAGGCCGATGTGCCAGTGGACCAGATTGTCCAGATTGCCCGTGAATTCACATCCCATGGCAAAAAGGTCGGCATCCATTCTTACCGTGGACCGGCGATGCATACGAATGGCTACTATAGTGTACGCGCCATCAATATGCTGAACCACCTTGTCGGCAACCATGACTGGAAGGGCGGCGACACTGTCCTCGGCGCCAAGTACAAAGCAACCGAAGGACGATACGATCTTGTAACGGTGCCAAACGCTAACAAAGGCTGGGGCATCCCGGTCACAAGACATAAAGTACCTTATGAAAAAACATCATTATTCGAAAAAGATGGCTATCCGGCAAAACGGCCTTGGTATCCATTCGGCAATAAACTGATCCATGATGTCCTTCCAAGCTCGGCTGAAGGCTATCCATACAAAATCAGGGCATTGCTCATCAACAGGACATCACCGGTAATGGCTGGTCCAAGGTCAGAGATGCAGGCGAAATTCATCAGGGATCCTAAAGTGGTTGAACTGGTAGTGGCATCAGATGTCATCATTGGCGAGACTTCCAAATATGCAGACTTCATTTTACCGGATCTTGCGTATCTTGAAAGCTGGAATGCGGAGGATATCTTCCCAATCCTGAAACATAAGTTCGCAGGCGTCATCCAGCCGGTAACGAGAGTTGTACCTGACGCACGGCCAACGGAGCAAGTTTATATCGATTTACTAAAAGGTTTGGGCCTTCCAGGTGTCGGCGACAAGGCTCTTGCTGATGGCTCGGCGATACACACACCGGAAGATTATTACTTAAAACGAATTGCGAATATCGCCTTTGACGGCAAGAAGCCGGTCAAGGACGCAAACGCTGAAGAGCTGGCGATTTTTGAAAAAGCAAGGCAGAAAGCGCTCGGCAAATATTTTGACATCCAGAAACTGAAAAGTGCTGTCAAACCGGAAGAGTGGAAGAAAGTCGTCTACGTATTGAACCGTGGCGGACGCTTTGAGGCAGCAGGAGATGAATATATCGGCAACAAGCTCAAGTATCAATGGGCAAAACAGGTTTATTTTTACGATGAAAAAGCAGCAGGCTTCAAGAGTGCCTACACAGGAAAATTCTTTGAAGGTCTGCCGGTAGCAGAGGAAATCAAGACTTATGACGGCGAAGTTTATAAGCCAAACAAACCGCTGCAGTTCATCAACTGGAAATCAAGAAATATGGCAACGCACCGTACTGAAGGAAATGCCTGGCTCCGTGAAGTGAAGCCGGAAAACTATCTGTGGATCAACCCGATCGACGCGAAGAAAAAAGGCATCAAAACGGATGATGAAATCTACATTACATCCAATAACTCAAGAGTAAAAGGCCGCGCGCTCGTAACACCAGGAATCAAGCCAGGTGTCGTCGGAGCAAACTTCAGCTTCGGCCATGATGCTTATGGCTCTAAGGCAGTCAAAGTAGACGGCAAAACAATCGAGCCAGCCGGAAAATACGGCCACACAGGCTATGAATTCAATAAACCGCTTCATGAAGAATCAGGCTACGCGAAACCGCGCGGACTGGGCTTCTCGGTCAATGCCTTATCAGACCGCGATGGCAGCTATTTCGAAGGCTATCTCGCAGACTTGCTGATCGGCGGACCGGCACAGCAGGACGTATTCGTGGACGTGGACAGAGTGTAAAACAACATCGGGGGATGCCTGGTGGGCACCCCTGAAAACTTGTTGAAAATGAAGGTGGAGACAATGATGGAAGAACGATATGGAAAGCTGGCGATTGCGAATATCATGACAAGCATCTGGCTGGGGGACTGGGACACCTATGAAGCATTCATGAATGATGTCCCTGAAGGAATGCGTAAGGAGCTCTCGTTTCATTCCTTATACAATCGGGATGAAGTGCAGCTCTGGTATGACAATCACTTCTTCATACCGGGAGATCATTTTGTCTCCCCTTACTTTTCTTCTTATACGAAAAATAATGAAGATGAAGAAGCCCGCCGGCATGAATTGCTTTGCCTGATCGGCCTTTATGAAAAAACAGCCTTTTACTTCCCGCTCCAGCAAGATCGGCTGCCAGACCACTTCGGCAGCATGACAGCGTTCATGAGCTCGATTTTACAGGGAGAGATCAAAGCGGAACAAGAGGGCGGCCGCGAACACCTCCAGCAGCTCGAAGAAATAGAGGCAGAGATGCTTACAAGGTTCATCAGGCCGGTCCTGAAACCATTGCTCGAAAATGCAGAGTTGAAAATCAAACATCCATTCTTTATAGAGTTCCTCGGCTTTTACGCGGAAATGATGAGTGAAGAGTGGAAAGTGGCAGCGTAAATGAAGAAACGGTCCTTAAAATGGGACCGTTTCATTTTTATGCCTGATAGCACACCGCAGTCTGAGTCTGACCGCAAAAAAACAGGCACATTAATGTGTGCCTGCTCCAATTACTGCTTTCTTAAGTTACCAAGCTCTTCAGCGATCGCTTGCATTTCATTCGGGCTGAAGGTATTTTTTCGCATGATCATATCATAGATTTCTTTCAGTTCTTCATACATCTCGCCGTCAAAATGTGTCGATTTAATCGCGCCAAGGTTCATGACATTCAATTTTTCCTTGATTTTTTCGATCATGAAATCAACGTTTTCAGGGGAATTTTTAGTTAAGTCCACTCCGTTCAATCCTTTCAATGGTTGTACAACCATCTTTCCACGTCCGTCAAAAAAAGTCAATTACAAATCCGGCGTCTTTCGGACACCGGATTGTGATCAGGCACTATATGTGTTTGCTTCGTTCTTTTCTTCTTTAATCGCATTCAGGATATTCCTGGTTTCAACAACCACCACACCGGATAACCCGAGAAGACCAATCAGGTTCGGGAAGGCCATCAACCCGTTCATGACATCGGCAATGCCCCATACAATTTCTAGCTGGGAAATTGCTCCGATGAATACAGCTGCGACAAACGCGATTCGATAGTAAAACACGACCTTTTTGCTGAATAGATACGAGAAACACTTTTCCCCGTAATAAGACCAGCCGATGATTGTCGATGATGCGAAGAACAACAATCCGACCGCAACGATTACAGAGCCGGTCTGGCCAAGGAACTTGCCGAAGGTCGCTGAAGTAAGGTCGGCTGCTGTTGTATCTCCTGTGTACAGTCCGCCCATGACAATGGTAATTCCCGTAATTGAACAGATGACGATGGTATCAATGAACACCTGGGTCATCGATACAAGTGCCTGTCGTCCAGGTAAGTCTGTCTTGGCTGCCGCAGCAGCAATCGGTGCGGAACCAAGTCCTGCTTCGTTTGAGAAGACACCACGGGCAACACCCATCCGGATGACTGTACCGAGCGCACCGCCTGCCACAGCCTCTCCAGTGAAGGCATCTGTAAAAATAAGTGCAACGGCAGCTGGCACAAGGTCAAAGTTCATGATCATGACCACAAGGCCAGCAAGAAGGTAAAATGCTGCCATCACTGGTACGAAAAGAGCAGTGACTTTTCCGATGCTTTTGATTCCGCCAATCAAGGCAAGTGCAGTGAAGATCGTCAGTACAAGACCAGTTACCCAGGCAGGCACTGAAAATGTTGATTGTACGACGCTTGCAACCGAATTTGATTGAACAAGGTTGCCAATCCCAAAAGCAGCTATTGCGCCAAATAATGCGAATAACACACCAAGCCATTTTTGGCCAAGTCCGCGTTCCAAATAATACATTGGACCGCCAGACATCTCGCCATCCTTGTCCTCGACCCGGTATTTAACGGCTAAAACAGCTTCCGCGTATTTCGTCGCCATTCCGAAGAATGCAGTAATCCACATCCAGAATACAGATCCAGGTCCGCCTGTGAAAATCGCTGTTGCGACCCCGGCGATATTTCCGGTGCCTACTGTCGCAGCAAGTGCGGTCATTAATGCCTGGAAATGAGAAATATCTCCTTCCGATTTTTTGTCCTGTTTCTTAGTAAATGCCAGCTTGAGTGAGTAAGGCAGCAGCCTCATTTGCAAGAAGCCAATGCGGAAGGTAAGATAGATCCCCGTCCCAACAAGCAGGATTAATAGAGGTGGGCCCCAAACCCAGCCGCTTATTTTTCCAACCCATTCTTCAAATGTCATAGTGCTCCCCCTTAAAAATTATATTCAGAAAATGTTCTTCAACAAGAATATTCTGATAATTAGGGTTAAGTCAAGCGATATCCATTAGGTAAAACTTAGAAGGGCAGGTGAAATCATACGTGAGCAGCCGTCACTAAGGGATTTTTCCTTTTAAAATATTATTCAACTTTTAAAATTTTTATAGAGTAACTTAATTATGATTTTAATTGGATATTTAAAAAAGTTTTCACAACACTTGCATTAAGTGTTGGCAATCGTGGAAAATGTTAGTTAGGAGGCAGGCAAACAGACCTGCAATACGAAAAGGAAGACTTTAGGAGGAGAAAAAATGGGCAGTTCGAAAAAATTCTGGATGGGCATGGTTTTAGGCGCGATGGCCGGCGGAGCGGTTACTCTTTTGGAAAAATCGACCCGGCAGGCAGTAAAAGAGGATTTCAGCAAGGTATCGAATGGTGTTATGTATGTTGTCAAAAATCCAAATGAATTTATTGAAGACCTGAGGGAAACAGCGAATAAAGTGCGGACTACCGTGGAACAAGTAACAGAGGACGTGGCTTTTATCACCGAGAAGGTCGAAGAAATAAAGGATGTACCGCCTCAGGTTACTGAGCTTGTAAAAGATACAAAAGAAACGCTGAGGAAGATTGCCGCATCTGGGCAAACACAGCAGCATATAGATGAAAAAGAATAATGATTGACAAGCCCATGACAGGACAAGGAAAGCATAAATGAGGTGAATCAATGGTTGATATATCATTTTTCAGGCATATGTGGCAGAGGATACAGGAGGACGATGTTCCGGCACTTGCCGCGCAGCTTGCATATTTCTTTTTGCTCTCCTTGTTTCCGCTGTTGATCTTTTTGGTCACATTGGTCCCTTATTTGCCCATTTCAGAAGTGGATATCCTCGGTTTTTTTGATGATTATGCTCCAGGTGAATCGATGGAACTGATTAAGAAAAGTCTGGAGGATATCATGAAAAAAGACGGGAAATTGCTGAGCTTTGGTTTATTGGCGACAATTTGGTCAGCCTCGAATGGGATCAATGCAATTGTCAGGGCATTTAACCGTGCATACCGGGTAGAAGAGACCAGGTCGTTTATCGTGAGCAGATTTATGGCGATCTTTTTGACATTTGCGATGATTTTTGTGTTTCTGGTCGCTTTGATCCTGCCGGTGTTCGGAAAAGAAATCGGCAGCTGGCTTTTTGCGAATTTCGGACTGAAAGAAGAATTCCTTTACGTCTGGAATATGCTTCGCTGGGTGATCAGTATTTTGATTTTATTCATTGTTTTTCTTGGCCTGTACTGGATTGCTCCCAACAAGAAGCTCACCTGCGTGAGCGGTATACCGGGATCGATTTTTGCGACCGGAGGATGGGTTCTTGTATCTCTGGGCTTCTCCTACTATGTCAGCAACTTTGCTTCCTACACTGCTACTTACGGCAGTATCGGAGCAATCATCGTCCTGTTGATTTGGCTCTATTTGTCCGCATACATCATCATCATCGGCGGAGAAATCAATGCTTATTACAGTGAAAAGAAAGCAGGCTGCTGATGCCATTATTTATCCTGAAATTACCTCAGGTAACCTCTGCTTTTTTAGCAGAAGATACTGTAGAGGCTTGCTCCTCACTTCTTATGAACAGGGGGAATTCAGGATGGCAAAGAAGACGAAAAAAGACGGAAGCACGAAGCAGAAAGGCAAGAGCAACCACAGCCAAAAAACATCCGGTTCAGCAAACGGATCAAACGGATATCACTAATGGAAAAGCGCCCCACTCGAGGGGCGCTTTTCTGTTGCGGAAGTGCTTATGGATATAAGCGGAGAAATGACGGACAGAAATCGGTGGAAACAAAGAAAAAGTGTCCGTCATCAGAGCGATGATGGACAGAAATGGTTGGAAACAAAGAAAAAGTGTCCGTCATCAGAGCGATGACGGACAGAAATCGGTGGAAACAAAGAAAAAGTGTCCGTCATCAGAGCGATGATGGACAGAAATGGTTGGAAACAAAGAAAACGGACAGAAATCGGAAGAAACAGAGAAAAAGTGTCCGTCATCAGAGCGATGATGGACAGAAATGGATGGAAACAATGAAAAACTGTCCATCATCAGGGCTATGATGGACAGAAATCGGAAGAAACAGAGAAAAAGTGTCCATCATTAGAGAAATGACGGACAGAAATCGGTTGAAACAAAGAAAAAGTGTTCGTCATCAGACTCATGACGGACAGAAATCGATGAAACCAGAGAAAAAGTGTCCATCACCATTCAAGCAACATTGTCCATCCGTCCACAAGAAAAAAACTCCCACTGGATTTTCCCAGTGGGAGCTATATTACTTCAACAGCCTCAAGCTATTTAATATAACCAGAATCGTACTGCCTTCATGGCCGATGACGCCGTATGGCAGGTCGAGCAGCTGCAGGAAGTTTGATGCGATCAGCACCATGATGACCAAAATCGAAAATACGATGTTTTGTTTGACGATCCGGTTCATTCGGCGTGACAGGTTGATGGCTTCGGCGATCTTTGGAAGATCGTTTTTCATCAGGACGACGTCCGCTGTTTCCAGGGCGACATCAGAACCTTCGCCCATTGCGATGCCTACGTTCGCGGTTGCGAGTGCCGGCGCGTCGTTAATGCCGTCTCCAACCATGGCAACCTGGCCATATTGTTCTTTCAACTTCTTCAATTCCTGCACCTTTGTTTCAGGCAGGCATTCAGCAATATATCCTTCCACATGGCTTTCGGCAGCGATTGCCTTTCCAGTGTTTTGGCTGTCGCCTGTGAGCATGACGGTGTAGATGCCTCCTGACTTCAACAGGTCGATTGCCTGTTTCGTTTCTTCACGGACAACGTCTTTCAAAGCAATCAAACCCGCAAGCATCCCATTCCGTTCAATAAAAACGATCGTCTTTCCTTGTGCTGCTAGCTTTACCGCTGCTCCGCCAGAAAATGCTTCAGCGGCGGTCCTTCCTACAAAGTCGGCTTTTCCGATTTTCCAATCATCATTTTCAAAATGAGCCTTCACGCCCCAGCCTGATACATCCTCAATGCTTTCTGGGTGAACCAGCTCCTTGCCAAGCTTCTCCTTTGAGTGTTTCACGATTGCGTTGGCCAAAGGGTGGTTGGAGTGGCTTTCAATCGATGCTGCTTTGAGAAGCACTTCATCAGGATCCAATCCCTCCGCTACAATCACATCCGTCACTTCCGGCTTACCCTTCGTCAGTGTTCCTGTTTTATCAAAAGCAATGGCCTTAAGGTGGCTTAGATTTTCCAGGTGGACGCCGCCCTTAAACAAGATTCCGTGCTTCGCGCCATTCGATATCGCGGATAAAGTAGCAGGCATGATCGAGGCAACGAGTGCACATGGTGAAGCGACGACAAGCAAGATCATCGCGCGGTAAAATGTTTCTGTCCAGCTCCAGCCCAGGAGATAATGCGGAACAAACATCATAAGCACAACCACTGCCAGAACAACTTTTACGTAAGTGCCCTCAAACCGTTCAATGAACAGCTGGGAAGGCGACTTTTCACTTTGCGCATTCTGTACGAGCTGGATAATTTTTTGGAACAGGGTTTCGTCATTCCGTTTTGTGATTTCAACGGTAAGTGATCCGGTCAGGTTGACTGTACCGGCAAAAACATCGTCACCGGAATCCTTTGAAACCGGAATTGATTCCCCGGTGATGGCAGCCTGGTCAATCGTGGTCTGCCCCCTGGCTACTTTTCCGTCAGATGGAATTCTTTCACCTGGTTTCACCAAAATCAAGTCGCCAATTTCAAGCTCTGAAACATGCACTCTTTCCTCAACGCCATCCGTAATCCTCAAGGCTTCCTCCGGCTGCAGCTCCATCAAAGAGGAAATTTCCTTATGGCTTTTGTTCATCGTATACGTTTCAAGCGCTCCGCTCATCGCAAAAATGAAAATCAAAATTGCGCCTTCTGTCCAGTAACCAATGATGGCCGAGCCAATCGCAGCAAAAATCATCAACATCTCGACGTTCAATTCTTTGTCTTCGATTGTGGCTTCAATACCTTCCTTCGCTTTAGCGAAACCTCCGATTACATAGGCCAGGATAAAAGCGATGACAGCTGCCGTTTGTGAATCTCCCTTGCTTAAAATCCAGCCTAAAACGATCAGGATTCCGCTGATACCGGCGGCGATCAGTTCTGCGTGAGGCTGTATTTTTTCCAAAAAGCTTAATTCAGGAACCGAGTTTTTCTTTGCTAATGCATTTGCTCCCTGTGCCATCCTTTTCTCCTCCTTTGAATCTCTAAATGATATTAATAATCACAATCAATCCCCTTAAAAAACACGAAAGCTGCCACCAAATTGGTGACAGCGAGAATCCAAGTCAAAAAATACATATTGTGTTCACTATTATGTTACCATACAATATATGCTTTTTGAAAGAATAATGCGTCTGTCTAAGGAGATAGTTTAATGACAACAAAAGACTTTTTTACCCACCCGCTTGGAATTGCTGTTTCGGCTGTCGGTGCGACCTTCCTATGGGGAAGTGCGTTCCCGTTCATAAAGCTGAGCTATAACAGCCTTGATATCAGGCCGGAAGAGATGGGTGAGCAAATGCTGTTCGCAGGATACCGTTTCCTGCTTGCCGGGCTGCTGATCCTGATCATGTTCCTCCTTTTGAAAAGGAATATGAGATTCAGGCCGGAAACGACCAAGTCTCTTCTGAAAATTGGCCTGTTCCAGACGTTTTTACAATATGTCCTGTTTTATATCGGACTTAGTTATTCCACCGGAATCCAGGGATCGATCATTGCCGGAACAACTTCGTTTTTCCAGATCCTGCTCGCGCATTTTCTTTACCCTGATGACAGGATGAGCCGTTTGAAGGTAGCTGGATTGATGGTCGGTTTCACCGGAGTCATCTTCGCAAACTGGCCTAATGGGGATTATGAAATCAGCTTTGGCATCGGAGAGATCCTGCTGATGGGAGCGATGATGGCTGGTGCCTATGGAAATATCCTCGCCAAACAGGGAAGCGGAAAGATGGAGGTCATTTATTTAACAGCTTACCAGATGATTTTGGGCTCCCTGGGTTTGATTGCGATTGGAGCTTTTTCAGTGGGACTTGTTCCATTCGATTTCGACCTTAAGTCTGGTTTGATGCTCCTTTATCTGGCATTCCTATCAGCAGCAGGCTTTATTTTATGGAACAATGTCATGAAATACAACCAGGTCGGCAAAGTGTCATTGTACCTGTTCCTAGTCCCGGTCTTCGGCGTGATATTATCAGCAGTCTTGCTTGCTGAACCAATCCATTACTTTGTAATAGCCGGGTTAATATTTGTGGTCGTCGGCATCGTTTTAGTCAACCGGCCCGCGCGTAAAAGAAACAGCCTCCCTGCGAAATAGGGAGGCTGTTTTGCATTGTTTAGAAAATCGAACAGAGCGCTTGCGCTTTTCTTATTACACAGAGTTTGCCTGTTGTGTCGAACCATCATGCCGGACCGCAACAAGGGCGATGAAAATCAACAGCAGCATCGTGCTGATCACATAAAAGAAGCTGATGCCTTTCAGCCACTGTATCGCCAGTCCGCCAATGAACGGACCGCTGATGCTGCCAAAGCTGAAGAAGATCCCGCACATTAAATTACCTGCCGGAAGCAGCTGTTTCGGCAGCAAATCGGCCATATAGCTGATGCCGAGAGAGAAAGTGGAACCTACCACCGTTCCCGCTAAAAAGAAGCAAATAAGCAGACCGATTGTTGAATTCTCGAGCAAGCCAGCGGCGGTAAAGCTGATGAAACCGGCTAACGTGACGACGATCAAAACATTCCTCCGGCCGAGTTTATCGCTCAATACGCCTAATGGAAGCTGGGAAAGGATCCCGCCGATTGCAAATGCCGGAAGCAGGAGTGCTACTGCATCAACGCCGATGCCAGATCTCATGGCGTAGACAGGGAAGTTGCCATTTAGGCTCGCTTCCAAAAATCCATAGCCAAATGGAGGAAGGAATGCGACCCAGGCATATTTAAATACTTTTCCAAACCTTTTCATGGTCCCGAAGAAAGAACTGCTGTCAGTATCATGTTCAGGACGCTCGTTATTCAGCAGCCAGACGGTGAGCCATGCGGCAAGGCTGATAGCGGAAGAAATAATGAAAGGCAGCGTCGTGTTTATTTTTACAAAGCCTGTCATCAATGGGCCAGCCGCGAAGCCCAATCCGAAAAACAATCCATAGAGCGAGATATTCCTTCCAAGTCGGTTTTTAGGCGAAAAGGAAGTAATCCACGTCTGTGTCGCAAAATGAAGCATGTGATCGCCAATCCCGATCGCCAGCCTCAGCAGAAACCAGAACCAGAATGATTTCCATAATGGAAACAGGGCAAGTGAGATGGCTACGGTAAAACCGCCGATGAGAATGATGGGCTTGTAACCAAATCGGCGGAGCGGAGCCTCCATCAATGGCGAGGCAATCAATATTCCCAGATACAAGCCTGTGGCATGAAAGCCGTTCATCGAGGATGACACACCATCCTGCTCAAAAATAATTGCAATCAGTGGAAGCAGCATTCCCTGTGAAAAACCTGAAATCGCAACAATGCTGACTAAAATCCAGAAACGAAGCTTAATACTTATATTCATATGATAAAATCTCCCTGAGTACTTAATACTCTTTAGATGTTAACGATATAAAATTTTATGTGCAACGGTTTTTATTTTTAATTACGGAAAAAATAGTGTAATCTCATGGTAATAGTCAAATATAACTGGTTGATCAGAGGGAGAGAGTAACATGGAATTCAAAATGAAACCGGATGTAGGTTTTTATACAGAAACAGGTTTTGGCAGGCTTGATGTAGCTGGTGATGATCAGTATGGTTTCAGACCCTACCAGCTGCTCGTATCATCAGTGGCGGTGTGCAGCGGCGGAGTTCTTCGCAAGGTACTCGAAAAAATGAGGATGGACATCAAGGATATTCATATCCAGGCTGATGCTGAACGTGTCGAGGAGGAAGCGAACAGAGTAAGCAAGATAACGGTCCATTTCCGCATTTCCGGCAACAATCTCGATGAAAAGAAAATCGAAAAAGCAATAGCTTTGACAAGAAAAAACTGTTCAATGGTTCAATCCGTAGTTGGCAGCATTGAGGTTGAGGAAACGTTTGAAATCGTTCAATAAAAAGCCAAAAATGCGAGTTACACCTTTAATACAATATGCTATAATGAGTATTGGATTTTGTCTGTCTTAATATAATAGAAACAATGAACTCTGTTCCGGGAGGACAGGGTTCTTTTTTCGCTGTATGGAACAAAAATTCTACGAGCGATCCTGTGTTAGTTAGGAACTGTTCAAACTTAAATACCTATAGAACGGTTAAATAAGAAGGAGAATATGTAATATGGCTTTTGTATATCGCACTCTATTTTACATCATCGGGTTAGTCATTCTGTCTTTTGGAGTATCGATGACCATTAAAGCTGGATTGGGAACGGGCGCCTGGGATGCACTTAACGTCGGTTTATCAAAAACTGTGGGGCTTACACCTGGCAGCTGGGTTGTGATTGTTGGAATTGTTATGATTTTCGTCAATGCAGCTCTAGTAAAAAGACGTCCGGATGTGGCTGCGATCATCACGCTTCTCATCACCGGTGTGCTGATCGACTTCTGGCTTCTGCGTGTGTTTGATGATCTGGTTGTAACCGGCTATGCAAAACAATTTGCCATCTTTGTATTGGGGATGGTCGCGCTCAGCTTTGGACTGGCCGTATATCTGCAGCCGAAGTTCCCGTTAATCCCGATAGACAATTTCATGATGGCGTTAAGGGAGCGGTTTGGTCTCAACCTGATGGTAGCCAAAACGCTTGGTGAAGTATTTGCCTTGTCCGCTGCATTCATTTTCAAAGGACCCATCGGAATCGGTACATTGATTGTAACGTTCGCAATTGGCCCGCTGATCCAATTGTTCTACCCTTACTGTGAAAAACTTTATAATAAGCTGCTCACGTCTGCACGATGATTTTTGAGGCTCTGTCATGGACAGGGCCTTTCATTATGCCTATATAACCACAAACTTTCCGAAAGCATCTTAAACTTTGGATAAAGTTAATCATCTCCGAAAACACTATAAACAAACTTATAAGTTTCCTGTAGTGAAAGGAGAAAACAACACCAATGAAAAAAACAGCAGCTATCCTTGTTATGACGATTGTTTTCATGATGTCCATTTTAGCGCCTGGGTTTGCTGAGGAAGGGAAAGGCAAAAAGGCTCCGCAGCCTAAGCAGGCGGAAAAGGCAAAGTATACAATTCCGAATTCAGTTATGAATATCACAAAGGATAATACCTATCCAAACCCGACGGAGGATTTACCTTTTCTTCAGCCAAGCGAACTGACGAAGAATCTATTGAAAACGTCAAAAGTGAAGATTGAGAATCCTGATTTGATCCGAATGCTGAATGAAACTTCCATTAACAGCACTCCTTTTGCAATTGGCTATCGCGCGATTGTTTACCTTGGGGAGTGGCCGTTGAATTATGTATCGACAGAAACTTCACCGAACTGGGAGTTCCAGAAAATCAATACGAACTACTATGATAATCGCGGCGGGAATTCTATTTATCAAATCCATTATGTACAGGAACAGCAAAAGGTTGTAAAGGGCGGCCTTACAGCAAAAATCAACAACGCTGAAGATGTGCAGAAAATGATGCTTTTAAAAGCAGCGAAGAAAACAGGATTGCCTCTTGCGTTTGAAACGATTGTCGGCGCTGGTACGAAAAAAGATCATATCTATAATATCCAGCCTAAACGCCTCGGTTATCTTTATGCTTATGCCCCGGCAATCAATGAAAAGGGCAAGGTAACATATGGCGAGGTCTATTTGATGCTAAAAGGGAGCAAGAAATTCATCGTCGTCAAAAATGTTGTCTCGCAAGGGATTGGAGCATGGATCCCGGTTCAGGATCATGTCAGTTTCGGTTTTGTTTCCAGCGAAAGACCGAGATAAATATCAAACAATAGAGCCTTATTCCTTTAAAAGGAGTAAGGTTCTTTTTTGTTTATAGTAATTTTTTCCTCTTGACAAAAGGTAGATATATCCTGTTTATCAGTTGTCCGACCCGGGAATTAGATAGACATAACAAATAAAAACACCAAACATTAAAGGAGGAAATATATTATGTCTGGAAATATTCTTGATAACAATCAAAACTCAATGGGTAACACATCAAACTCATACAATATGAACAACAATATGTACAGTTCTTCAACGGAAAATGCAACGTATGATACTACAACTGGCACAACGACGTATGCAAGCACAACTTCAGGTGATTCGTATTCTAACAATTCTTCAATGGGCGGTTACTCAAGCAGCTACGGAGTAAACAGCTCAAGTAACTCCAGTTCATCAAACGGCAAGCTTATGAAGGGTGTGCTAATCGGCGCTGCCATTGGCGGTGCGATGGCAATGCTTGATTCGAACACTCGTACAAAGGTGAAGGATAAGGCTGTCAATGCAAAAGACACTTCAATGAATGTAATCAGCGAAGTCAAAAACAATCCTTCTGATGTAAAGGAACAAATGATGAGCAGCTTCAAGGAAGCATCTAGCATCCTAAAAGAAGCAATCAGTGACGCTCAAAACCTTTACCAGCGCCTGAATGATGATGTGTTCAGCAAGATGGGTGACGCTAAATCCATTTCTGGAGATGCGGTCTCTACTGTGATGAACGCAAAAGAAGACTTGAAGGACGTTGGCTCAAAAGTGAAGGAGGCGGGTTCTGTCGCAATGGACAACCCAGTGGTGAACTCTGCGTCTGAATCAAGCTCTACAAACTCCGGTACAGGTACAAATGGTGCCGCGGACGCATATGCTACAGGCATGGAGAGCAAGCCTTCTGATACAACAGGTTTAGGTAATACTTCTAACACCTTTACTGTATCGCCTGAAAACCAGAAGAACGATAACAACCGATAAACTTATGTGGAAAACCAGTCCTGACTTCCAGGACTGGTTTTTTATTGTCTTTTCTCCCATATATTTGTTTGTTTCTATATTTCGATAAGGGGGTAGTTATAAGTACAAGTAGTAACTTGGGAGGTAACAGCCAATGGATAAGGAATTTAAACCACGCTCGGACAAGTGTGATTATGATAGAGAAACAGCAACAGGGAAAATCGCGATGGCAGCTTCGGCTCATCCGATCGCCACGAATGCCGGGGAGAAAATCCTTCGTGAAGGCGGCAATGCGATTGATGCAGCTATCGCAATCCAATTCGGCCTGAATGTCGGGGAACCGATGATGACTGGCATTGGGGGCAGCGGCTTTTTTATGGTCTATCATGCCGAAAGCAAGACAACGAAAATTTTTGATGGTCATACTAGAGCTCCAAAAGCAGCACATGCTGAACTTTTTTTAGATGATAAGGGAGAGGTAATTCCGTTTAAAGAAAGGTCGACACACGCAATTGGAGTTGGTGTTCCTGGAATCCTGAAAGCAATGGAAGCGGCAAGGAAGGAATATGGAACAAAGCCGCTGGCGGAATTGATTGAACCCGCTGCCCAGGCAGCTGAAAAAGGCGTGGAGGTTAACTGGGTGATGGAAGAAATCCTCAACACCTTTGATTACCGCCTTGGCGATCATGCGAGGGAATTGTTTCAGCCTGGAGGCAAGTCCCTAAAGGAAGGGGATGTATACCAGAAGGAGCATCTTGCGAAAACATTCCGCATCCTTCAGCGCGATGGCATCGAAGCCTTTTATGAAGGGGAGATCGGGGAGGCTCTTATCTCAACCCTAAAAGAACTTGGCGGGATCATGGAAATGTCTGATCTTAGAGACTATGAAATCACAGTTGATGAACCCGTTTGGGGAACGTACCGGGATTATCAGATAGCTTCGTCGAATATGCCTAGTGCCGGCGGAACTACGATGTTGCAAATTCTAAAATTGCTTGAAGGCTTTGATCTCAGTAAGTATAACGCGAAATCGTGGGAAAAATACTATCTGTTTACTGAAGCAATGAGGATTGCTTTTTCAGATAAAATCGCTTTTTCAGGAGACCCAGATTTTGGAGGTATCCCGTTAGAAGGGTTGCTTAGTGACGAGTATCTTGCAGACCGCCGCAAGCTAATTAATTTCGAACGAAGAAATGACGCAGTTGACTTCGGAAATCCATGGGCTTATACGGATGGGGACGAAATACAGGTGATTCGCCAGCCGTTCGAGCCTGAAAAGGAGAGAAGCGAAACGACCCATTTCACCGTCATGGATAAATGGGGCAATATTGTTGCCTGCACATCTACGGTAGAGCATCCATTTGGTTCTGGAATTATGGTTAAGGACCATGGATTTGTATTAAACAACGAATTGACTGATTTTGATGCGGTCCCGGGCGGCTTGAATGAGATTCAGCCAGGCAAACGTCCGGTAAGCTGCAAGACGCCGACCATTGTATTCAAAAATGATGAACCTGTATTGACACTTGGTTCACCAGGTGGTCCTACGATCATCGGTTCCGTATTCCAGACATTAGTCAATGTTCTTGATTTTGGGATGGACCTTAAAGATGCTATTGAAGAGCCAAGGATTTTTAATAGTACCGGCCCGCTCGTTGGCTGGGAATCTGGAATCAGCATGGAGGCGAAGGGTGAAATGGAATCGAGGGGCTTCGAGTTCGCCGATGGACCATTCCCCCTCGGCAATGTCCAGGCAATCAAGATTGATCGTGAAAAAGGTCTCATCTATGGTGCGGCTGATTCGAGCCGGGAAGGAAAGGCTACTGGGATTGATGAATAGATGAAATAAAAGCAGGCTGATTGTATTCAGCCTGCTTCTTTATTGGTCGACACTAGCCAGAGTATTGGTCTCGGAATCGGATTTTTTTATGACGGAAATGCGGCCGTCTGTTTCGAGTACAACAGCTTCCACTTGATCCATTGAGTTGATTCCGCTAGAACGAGCAGCCTGCAGGATTTCAACTTCCAGCACCCGCTCTTTTATGATATTTTCTTTTAAATATTTGCCTTGATAAAATATTAATTTCGGGTCTGACTTGATTAGCCTCTTAAAGCTGTCTGAGCGTATGGAACTCCAGGCAACTGCATATTGAAGGGCTATTAGAATGAAGAATGCAGTGATCCCCTCTGCTAACGCCACTTTTTTATTTAATAAGATTGTTGCCAGCGTAGAACCAAGTGCAACTGTTACGATTAAGTCGAAAGCATTCATTTTAGAAAGTGTTCTTTTTCCAGATATACGTAACAGTAAAATAAGTGCGGCATATGCGAGTACGCCAACAATCAATGTTCGCCAAATATTATCCCATGAATTAAAAAACATTTAATCACCTCATATATGTTTTTTCCTAAATAAGCCGGGGCAAACATATGGGAAAGGGGGAATACTATCCAATAGATCGGATAAGCCTTATTCCCATGAGGTGTTAACTATTAGCCGTTATATTGCACATTCGCCCATTTTTAGGTAGGATGTTAATGGTAGTGAAAGGAGCGAGAATTTTGGGTAATCCGATAAATGATAAAAATACGCAGGTCGTATTTCTAAAGCAGCGTCTGGATATGTTTGCAGAGCTGCTAGAAGCAATAGATCCAGAGGAAGCAGACCTGGAGGATATCGACCGCATGATCCAGATTGTTGAAGAAATGGACGCAAAATGCCGTGAGTTCAAGCATCGCGAATTGTAAGAGGCCTTAAGCAGGGTCTCTTATTTAGTTTCATTAACTTATCTTTGTCAGCTCCAACGCTTGTCGAGGCTGACCAAGGCGCTTCCGCTTTTGGTTATTTGTAACCGATTCCACTTTCTATCTTTAAATACAAAGGTGATAGGAGTATAATGATATCGGAGAAATTGTTATAAAATTTACACATATAAAGAGCTTTTGAAAGACAAGGGGAGAGGGGAAGTCAGATGAATATCGAAAAGTTTCAGGAAAGCATGTATGAGCTGATTGTTGAAACATCCACGAACCTGCCGAAGGATGTGCGCAGGGCGATCAAGGCGGCGGCGGAGCGTGAAAGCGCAGGAACCCGTTCGGCGATGAGCCTTGATACGATCACTAATAATATTAAAATGGCGGATGATAATGTATCGCCAATCTGCCAGGATACTGGACTGCCAACCTTCAAAATCAAAACGCCGGTTGGCGCGAACCAGCTTGAAATGAAAAAAGCGATTTACAACGCGATTGCTCAGGCAACGAAGGATGGAAAGCTTCGTCCGAACTCTGTAGATTCGCTGACTGGGGACAATAGCGGTGATAACCTTGGCGGCGGCACTCCTGTCATCAAGTTCGAGCAATGGGAAAATGACTATATTGACGCTCGTTTGATCCTTAAGGGCGGCGGCTGTGAAAATAAAAATATCCAGTACAGTCTGCCAACTGAGCTTGAGGGACTTGGACGGGCCGGTCGTGACCTTGACGGTATCCGCAAGTGCATCATGCACTCTGTTTACCAGGCACAGGGACAAGGCTGCAGCGCCGGCTTCATCGGTGTTGGCATCGGCGGCGACCGTTCTTCCGGGTATGACCTTGCGAAAGAGCAGCTGTTCCGTACGGTAGACGATGTGAATTCGCATCCTGACCTTCGCGATCTTGAAGAATATGTAATGGAAAATGCGAACAAGCTTGGAATCGGCACAATGGGACTTGGCGGCGAAACGACGCTTCTTGGCTGCAAAGTCGGTGTCATGAACCGTATTCCTGCAAGCTTCTACGTATCAGTTGCCTATAACTGCTGGGCATACCGACGCCTTGGTGTAGCCGTTAATCCTGAAACAGGGGAAATCAAGGAATGGATGTATCAGGAAGGTGAGAAGATTGACTTCGCACAGCCTGCAGCACAGGAAATTGCGGCAGCTGTTGAAGCACCAGTTGAACAGAATGTTGTCACTCTGACTGCTCCGATCACCGAAGAACAGATTCGTGAACTAAAAGTCGGCGATGTTGTCAGGATCCATGGGATGATGTACACCGGACGCGACGCGATCCATAAGTATCTGTCAGACCATGATTCACCGGTTGATTTGAATGGCCAGATTATCTACCATTGCGGCCCGGTTATGCTAAAGGACGAAGAAGGAAACTGGCACGTGAAGGCTGCCGGCCCGACGACAAGCATCCGCGAGGAGCCTTATCAGGGCGATATCATGAAGAAGTTCGGCATCCGGGCTGTCATCGGCAAAGGCGGAATGGGCGCGAAGACGCTGGCTGCCTTGAAGGAGCATGGCGGTGTTTACCTGAATGCCATCGGCGGAGCTGCCCAGTATTATGCTGACTGCATCAAGTCTGTAGAGGGCGTTGACCTTATGAACTTTGGAATTCCTGAAGCAATGTGGCACCTGAACGTCGAAGGCTTTACTGCCGTCGTCACGATGGACTCACATGGAAACAGCCTGCACGAGGATGTTGAGAAATCATCCCTTGAAAAATTGGCACAGTTCGCTGATCGAGTTTACAAATAATACCAACAAAAGGAGACTCGCTTTGAGAGTCTCCTTTTATATTGTCTAGCTGCGGCTCATGTATCCTTGAGATGCTTGTAAGCGTTGGACTGTCGCTTTCGCTTTTCTATTTCTTCTGTTTTGCCAGCTGGTCTCGGTCCACATTGCCTGGAGGGCTTTCCATCCACTCATTTTCGATTTGAATATTTCCCCCATCTTCAGCGAAATTCGCTGTCTCCATCAGGAATCTTGCGTAGGTCGACCCCAGATCATGCCGCGGGCTTACTGCCATAGAATCCCCAAAGTTACGCACCTTTGCGGAAGACAGATTTGAAATATGGAAGAGCATCAGTTTATCAGAGTATGGAGCCTCAGTAGAATCGGTAATCATAAACTGGCTTGGGATCGAAACAGGCAAGTCTTCTTTATACATGATTTGGGAAAGTGTGTTGTGCTGTTTGATATTGATTTTTTTCCCTCGTAAAAAATAATTCCTTACTTCTTCATTCTTAGCCACCTGGCTGAATCCCATGACAAGGATCGTTTTGATTGCATTGACCTGGATGTTCAGGAATAAATGGGTTATTTCCATTGCTGAAAGAGGCCTTTTATCGCCAAAAAAGCCATTAAAAAAGCTTTGTTTTTCAACAATAGATGTCTCTTTCGGTATCGGGATGTATGGCGGCCTGACATGCAATCCCTTCCTTAGCATCATTTCAGTTACCTTATTTGAAAGATTAAGCGTAGAAATTTGGATATTCGTGATTGAATGGCGCAGGTCCATCTTCGAGAAACCAGGCAGAGCAACGCTGTAATAGAGCGCCCCATATTTGACCATCATATCAAGATAGTTCAGGTAAAAACTATCTGAAAACAGCCTTGGAGCCTGTTCGTTCACGTCCGCTCCTGAAAATCCATTTGGTATTGCCATTCCTTCGGTTTTAAATAGTTCTTCCAGTTCCGAGAGGATCTTCTTGCTCAATTGATCCGCCGATACCATGCAATCCTTAATCTCCTCGTCTTCCACGTTCAATAGAAAATGCCGGAACATGCAGGCAGCCATTGAGTTAGCCATGTATATATTCCAAAGGTTGCCGACTTCACCAGATGTCCAATTGATTTTTTGTTCTTCTGACATAGCTTTCTCCTTAGTGTTTTGTATGTTTTTACTATTCGCCATTTATTTTGAGATATACTTATAAGAATTTTTTTGACAAGCTGACGAACACTAAGGAAAAACATCAATGGAGGAACATCATGAAAAAGATACTTAAAATTTTGCTTGCTTCAGCGATGCTGCTGTTGATTACTTTGCCAGCGACAATTGGTGCGGAGGAAAACTCAAACTCACCATTGCACTGGGGTTTCAAGAAGGGCCGCAACGGAAGGCAGGCAGATGCAGGCAGGATGTTTGAAGTCATCCTTGAAGACCACGGAGCAGTCTACAAAGGCGACAAAAATTCAAAGGATATCTATTTAACCTTCGATAACGGATATGAAAATGGCTATACCGAAAAAATTCTTGATATTTTAAAGGATGAAAAGGTGCCGGCTGCTTTTTTTGTGACAGGGCATTATCTTGAGAGTGCACCCGAGCTTGTTGCCCGAATGGCCAATGAAGGCCATATCATTGGCAATCATTCATGGCACCACCCTGACATGACAAAAATCAGTGATGAGAAAATTAAAAAGGAACTGGAAATGGTCAGGGCTGAAACGGAAAGAATTACTGGGAAAAAGCATATGGCGTATTTGCGTCCGCCGCGCGGAATTTTCAGCGAAAAGACGATGGCAGTCGCGAAGGAAGCCGGCTACACCCATGTATTCTGGTCGCTCGCCTTCGTTGACTGGAATACCGACCAGCAAAAAGGCGCTCAATACTCTTATGATAAAATCATGACGCAGATCCACCCTGGCGCAGTCCTGCTGCTGCATACGGTATCAAAGGACAATGCTGATGCTCTTGGAAAAGTAATCAGGGATTTAAAAGAACAAGGCTACAAATTTAAAAGCCTGGATGATCTGATGCTAAGCAAAGGCGGAATGAAAGACCCGATGTTGTACTAGTGAGTTTGTTTGTCCCGGTACCTTTTTTCTGGGTGCCGGGATTTTGTAATTGGAAAAAAACCTTGATAATTTCCAATTCGCTATAAAAACGAAAAAGTCGCTATATAAATGGAAAAGTCGCTATAAAAACAAAAAAGTCGCTATATAAATGGAAAACTCGCTATATAAAAGAAAAACTCGCTATATTATTATTTTTTCCGTTATAAAAACAACAGTACCCCCAATTCTTAACTTAATTTCAAACAAACAAATACAGTTTCCCATTAATTAATCCCCTATTTTCGTAAAAATCCTGCGAAAATGCTATAATACGGGGAAAATATTAAAGGGCGGTTTGTATATGTGGGAAGAAAAAGTGTCATTTTCAGGACCATATGATTTTGATCTTGCTTTAAGCAGGCTGGCGCTTGACCCTTTGCATTGTATTGATACCGAAAAGCGGCTTGTTAAGATTCCGCTTTCTTTTAACAATAAAAAAATCGTTGCAGAAGTCATCGGAACTGGGACTTTGGAAAACCCAGAATTCCTCATCCGTGCGGACAACGAAAAAGAAAAGACGCTCGAGCGACTGTCCGAAATTTTTCAGTGGGATGTGAAATTGATCCAGATTCATGAGCATTTCCAGACGACCGAGTTAAAAACCTTGTTCAATGAACATTATGGCACTCCGCTCGTCCTGGAATTTGACCCGTTCTCGAGTTTGCTCAAGAGCATTATCCATCAACAGGTCAACCTTAAATTCGCTTTTACTTTGACTGAAAGGTTCGTGAAATCTTTCGGCGAGGAACTGGATGGCGTTTGGTTTTATCCGTCCCCTGAAAAAGTGGCGCAGCTTTCGGTTGAACAGCTGCGCGAATTGCAATTCAGTGGACGGAAGGCAGAGTATGTAATCGGAATCGCCGAACTGGCAGCATCCGGTCAGCTTGATTTTGAAAAAATGAAATCGAAATCTGATGCAGAAGTGGCACAGGAATTGATCAAAATTCGCGGCGTCGGTCCATGGACCGTTGAGAACTTCCTTATGTTCGCGCTTGGGCGGCCGAACCTGTTCCCGATGGGGGACATTGGCATTCAAAATGCGCTGAAGAAATACTTCAATCTGGATGAAAAGCCGACTCCAGCACAGATGGAAAAGTATAAAGAACCATGGAGTCCTTATTTAAGCTATGCTTCGCTCTATTTATGGAGAAGCATTGAATAATTGGAGTGAAGTTTTATGAAAAAAGAGCAGCAATTAAAAGAAGATAAACGCACCAATAAAGGTCAATATTTAAAAGAGGATCAGCAGACCAAAAAGGATCAGCACAACAAGAAAGGTCCGCAAGACAAAGCCCAGCACAAAATAGGTGCGCAAAGTAAAGCCCAGCACAAAACAGGCCCGCAAAGTAAAGGCCAATATAAGAAAATGGGCCAGCAAAAAAACAAAGACCAGCAAACTGCAAAGCTAGAGCTGAAGCAAACCTTTCCGCTGACGATCAAGCGTCTTGGCATCAATGGAGAAGGCGTAGGCTATTTTAAGCGCCAGGTCGTGTTTGTGCCGGGTGCCCTGCCGGGTGAGGAAATTGTCGCGGAGGCGACAAAGGTCCACCCTAAGTTTGCTGAGGCGAAAATCAAGAAAATCCGCAAACAATCAGAGCATCGTATCAAACCGCTATGTCCGGTCTACGATCAGTGCGGAGGATGCCAGCTGCAGCATTTGCGCTATGACCAGCAGCTCAATGAAAAGCGGGATATTGTCATCCAGGCTTTGGAGCGCCATACAAAGCTGAAAACTGATGACCTGGATATCCGGCCGACGATTGGCATGGAGAATCCATGGGGTTACAGGAACAAGAGCCAGTTCCAGGTTGGCGAAAAGGACGGAAAAGTGCTTGCCGGCCTATATGGCCTGAACTCCCACAACCTGATCAACATCGAGCAGTGTGCGGTTCAGCATCCGGCAACGACCAAAGCTACAGAGGTTGTAAAAGGAATTCTGCAGGATTTGAAGATTCCGATTTACAATGAGAAAAAGCACAAAGGGCTCGTGCGTACAATCGTTGCGAGAACGGGAGTGCAGACCGGGGAGCTGCAAATTGTCCTGATCACGACCAAGAAAGAGCTGCCGAAAAAGGATATCATCATCCAGGAAATCCAAAAGCGTCTTCCTGAGGTTAACTCGATTGTCCAAAACGTCAATGGGGAAAAAACTTCGGTCATTTTCGGAAACGAAACTGCGACTCTGGAAGGCAGCGATTTTATCCAAGAGACCTTGGGCGACCTGCAGTTTGAACTGTCAGCTCGTACATTCTTCCAGCTGAATCCAGAACAGACTGTCAAACTCTACAATGAAGCGAAAGCAGCTGCCATGCTGACAGGTAAGGAAAAACTTGTGGATGCCTACTGCGGGGTTGGAACGATTGGCTTGTGGATGGCCGATCAGGCCGGCGAGGTCCGCGGAATGGATGTCATTCCGGAATCGATAGAAGATGCAAAGAAAAATGCCATTAAGCATGAAGTGAATCATGCCAGGTTCTATATGGGCAAAGCAGAAGAACTGCTTCCGAAATGGCTGAAGGAAGGCTGGCGTCCGGATGTGATCGTCGTCGATCCGCCGCGTACAGGCTGCGATGACGAATTCCTGAAGACCGTCCTGAAAATCCAGCCGAAAACCTTTGTGTATGTCTCCTGCAATCCTTCAACGCTTGCAAAGGATATCACGACACTGAGCTCAAAATATAAAGTTGAATACATCCAGCCAGTCGATATGTTCCCGCACACTTCACAGATTGAGAGTGTCACGAGACTAGTGCTGAAATAATGAAAGCGCCGGCCCGTATCCAGGGCTGGCGCTTTATCGTAAATTTGATAAACCCTTATTTATAAAGTTGTTGATGATTTCTGCCATCTCCCCAGGTGTTTTATCCATCCCGTTTTCCAGCCAATTTTTTATCACATAAATACTTCCGCTGACAACAAAAATATTGATATATTCAAATGTTTCGCGATCAGATTGGCTGTCTGAAATCCAGTTTTTGAAGATGAATTCCTGGGTGATCATCATTCCTTTTTTCTGGAAGTGGATATCACTGTTTTCGCTTAGGAGTGTCTGGCATACATCACTTTTCTTCGCAATATACTCAAGAATCTTCTCTGTCATCTTTAAAGCTTCTTCTTCTTTGGAAAAGTTATATTGATTAAGCGTTGAAACCATGTCTTCAATGAATTCTTCTTCAATTGCATTCAGCAGGTCATATTGACTGGAGTAATGAGAATAGAATGTGGAGCGGTTGATGTCTGCCTCTTCACAGATTTCTTTGATCGTGATGTTTGAAATGGGCTTATTTTTCAATAATTCCATCAGGCTTTCTTTTAAAACCATCCTGGTATACTTTTTTCGGCGGTCCATTCCCTAACACCCTTCCTTTATCTGTAAAATAGTGACTTAACCAACATAAAGTAGTGTTCTGTTGCGAATTAAACGTAATGTGCACAACTGTTTGTTGAATAGACAACACGGTGTTTATATAATGATAAAGTGAAATGGCAAAAGACTCAAGTGAGGTTGAAGAATGATAAGCATTGCTGAAAAAATCATCAAACATAAGAAAGCTGTTGTAATCGCGTTTGTATTATTTGCGTTAATTTCGACGGTGGCGCAATTTTTTGTGTCGGTCAATTATAATATGGTGGATTATCTGCCTGAAGATGCCCAGTCAACAAGGGCAATGGAAATCATGGAAAAGGAGTTCACTGCTGAGGTACCAGATACGAGGGTGATGGTAAGGGATATATCCTTGCAGGAAGCGCTCAGCCTTAAAGAGGAATTGTCAGCGATTGATGGAGTTGGTGACGTCATCTGGCTTGATGATGTGGTGGATTTGAAGACACCTCTTGAAATAGCAGACAAAGAGACTGTCGAAAACTACTATAAAGATGGAAACGCTCTGTTCTCGATCAGTGTGCGTTCTGGTGATGAGGTTCCAATCACCGAGGCGATTTATGACTTGATTGGGGAAAACGGAGCGATTGCAGGCGAAGCCATCAATACGGCATCATCACAAAAAATGGCTGGAACAGAATCTATGTATGCGGCTGTTTTGCTTGTTCCTATCATTATTTTCATTCTCGTCGTCTCAACTACGTCGTGGATTGAGCCTTTATTCTTCCTGACGGCAATCGGAGTTTCGGTCCTGATCAACCTGGGCACGAATATTTTTATCGGCGAGGTTTCCTTCGTTACCCAGTCGGTCGCTCCGATCCTGCAGCTGGCGGTTTCACTCGATTATGCCGTATTCCTGCTTCACAGTTTTTCTGATTATCGGAATAAGACCAGTAATCCGGAAGAGGCTATGCAGCTAGCGATGAAAAAGTCATTCCCGGCAATCACCGCCAGTGCGGCGACAACATTTTTTGGATTCATCGCCCTGACCTTCATGAAATTTGAAATAGGCTCGGACCTTGGAATCAATTTGGTTAAAGGAATTGTGCTGAGCTTTATCAGCGTCATGGTGTTTTTACCGGCGTTCACTTTACTTTTCTATAAATGGATGGACAAAACGCAGCATAGAAGTTTTGTTCCAAGCTTTACTGGGATCGGTAATTTTGTGGTCAAACTTAAGATACCAAGCTTGCTGCTTGTTTTTGCGATTCTCGTTCCAAGCTTTTTGGCGCAAAGCAATACGGCATTTACGTATGGCCTTGGCGAACAGCCGGAAACAACACGAGCGGGCAGTGATTTTATCGAGATAAAAGAAGCGTTTGGAGAAACGACTCCGATTGTTCTTTTGGTTCCTAAAGGAGATCCAGCGAAGGAAGCAGAGTTAGTCCAGGAGCTGGAGGATATGGAT
Organism: Mesobacillus jeotgali; assembly: GCF_014856545.2. Lineage (NCBI taxonomy): Bacteria > Bacillati > Bacillota > Bacilli > Caryophanales > Bacillaceae > Mesobacillus > Mesobacillus jeotgali. Next base: position 884,045 of record NZ_CP109811.1, read on the forward strand.
TACGTTACAAGCGTTATTGCTTATGTTAATATGGTTGGCTCGGTTATTCCGCCTGAATACTTGGAAGAATCCATCACCAACGAATTCTATTCGGAAAATTACAGCCGAATCATCATCAATACGAATCAGGGGACAGAAGGGGATATTCCTTTTTCGATTGTCCAGAAGGTAGAAAAAGCAGCTGCAGAATATTATGGTGATCAGGCAATGAGCCTGGGAGAAAGCGTAACACTGTATGATATCAAGAATGTCGTCAACAAGGATAATATCGTCGTGAACGTGTTGACGGTCGTGACAATTGCTATTGTCCTGCTGGCAACCTTTAAGTCGATCTCGATTCCGCTGGTGCTGCTGATCACGATCCAATCAGCTGTCTGGATCAACCTGTCGATTCCGTATTTTACAAGCTCATCGCTGGTGTTTGTCGGATATTTGATCATCAGTACGGTACAGCTGGCGGCAACAGTCGACTACGCGATTTTGCTGACGGAAGCATACCAGCATAACCGCCAGGAAATGTCCGCGAAAAAAGCAATCGTGAAAACATTGGATGAAAAAACGTTCTCCATCTCCATATCTGCAGCGATTTTATCGAGTGTCGGATTTATTTTATGGTTGACGTCTTCCAACCCAATTGTTGGATCCATCGGCCTGTTATTAGGAAGGGGCGCATTGCTTGCGTTCGTGATGGTCGTATTCTTCTTGCCGGCTATGCTGCTGGTGTTCGATAAGTTCATTAAAAAGACGACCTATAAAGCAAACTTTTACGAGGAGAAATGATGATGAGTACAAATAAATTACTTCCTGCTGCTCTCGCATCGATGATCATCTTGCCTTCATTTCTAAGTTATGGAGCAGCGGCAGAAGCTGGAGGGAAAATCACCTCCAAGGACGAAGTCGTATACGCGACATTAAAATCCAATGGAGACCTTGATGATATATATGTCGTCAATACATTGGAGGTAGCGAAGGCTGGAGAAATTCTTGATTATGGGATGTACAGCAGTGTCAAAAACTTGACTGACCTGTCCGACCTTGAGCAGAATGGGCAGGCTGTCCAGATAGATGCCCCTGAAGGAAAGTTTTATTATCAGGGAAACATGGAAGACAATACAGAGCTGCCATGGGATATTGAGATTTCCTATTTGCTGGATGGGCGCAAGGTAGAAGCATCCGAACTTGCTGGAAAAGAAGGCAGTTTAGAAATAAAGATCAATACTGCTGCCAATGAAAAAGCAGATAGCGTATATTTTGAAAACTACTTATTGCAAGTTTCCCTGCAACTGTCAAATAGCTATCAAAATATAGAAGCGGATGGCGGCATGGTTGCCAATGCCGGCAAGAACAAGCAAATTACTTTCACAGTAATGCCTGGCCAGGAGGAAGAGTTCATTGTCGAAGCCGATGTGGAGGATTTTGAATTCACAGGTGTCGATATTGCAGCCGTTCCGTCGACCTTGCCGATCGACACTTCGGAAATGGAGAGCATGACCGATGATATGTCGGCATTGTCAGACGCAATCAGGGATTTGAATAATGGCGTTGGCGACCTGAAAAAAGGTGTTTCGGAATTGAACAATGGCGCAGCAAGCCTGCGTGATGGTTCGGCAAAATATAAAAACGGCATAAGCGAGCTGAATGGTTCATCCTCGAAAATCGTCAGTGCATCGAGTTCCATTGGCGATGCATTGAAGCAAATCAGCACGTCACTTTCCGTGGATTCAGCTCAAATGGATGTGACGAGCTTGAATGAACTGCCAGCGGTCCTGACTCAATTAGCCAGCGGGATGAACCAGGCTGCCGATGGACTGACAGCTTTGCGTGAAAATTACGCAATGGCGTACGGCGCACTTGATGGAGCGATTAAAGGCATCCCAGCTCATCAGATATCTGAGGAAGAAATAAAAGCATTATCCAGCAGCGGCGCGGATGCGAATGTTGTCAACAAACTGGTTGAGTCCTATTCTGCTGCCCAGAAAGTCAAAGGTACTTATTCACAGGTGCAGGAAGCATTCGCAGCTGTTGACCCTACACTGAAGCAGGTCAGCGGGTCGGTAACCGAAATGAGTGCAGGACTGACAGCGATAGCCGATGAACTGTCTGCATCCCTTAAGGACATGGATATGAGCGGCCTAGAACAGCTGCAGAAGGGCCTTGCTGAGTTGTCCGCTAATTACGGGGAATTCCATTCCGGCCTTGTTGGTTATACAGGAGGAGTGAGCAAGCTGGCAGCTTCCTATAACCAGCTGCATTCAGGTGTTGCCGGTCTGGCGGATGGCACAGGACAATTGAATAAGGGAGTTGGCGAACTCCACAATGGAACAAGTGAGTTGCATCAGGAAACGAAAGACCTGCCTGAGCAAATGCAGCAGGAAATCAATGAAGTGATCAAGGAGTATGACAAATCAGACTTCGAGCCAGTTTCTTTTGTGTCTCCGAAGAACGAGAACATCACTTCCGTACAATTCGTCATCAAAACAGAAGCGATTGAAAAAGAAGAACAAGAAGAGAAACAAGCAAAGCCTGAGAAAAAGAAAGGGTTTTGGGATCTTTTAATGGATTTATTTTAATTGATCAAGGGCAGTTCAGGGGGCTAGATCACTGGCTTCCGGGCTGCCTTTTTACTGATGCCCTTTGGATAAGCTGGTTTTAACAAGTGTCCATTGGATAAACATGGTTTTAAACAGCACAAAAGGGTAAAATTCAATTGTGAAGGCAAAATAACTATGTTAGCGTAAAAAGAAAAGAGCTGCATAAATTGAGGAGGAATCACAATGATCAGCGATAAGTTGGTTAATGGTTTGGTCGAACAAATGAATTATGAATTTTATTCTGCTCATGCGTACATGGCAATGGCTGCGTATTGCTCGGCGGAAAATTTAGATGGTTTTGCGAACTTCTTTTTAGTACAAGCTGAAGAAGAACGCTTCCATGCGATGAAATTTTACAATTTCATCAATGATATGGGTGAGCGCGTGACATTCGACGGCTTCCATGCTCCATCAAACGAGTTCGAGTCTGTTCTTGATGTTTTTGAGAAAGGCATGGCACATGAGAAGGAAGTGACGCGCCGCATTTACAATCTTGCGGATATCGCACTTGATGAGCGCGAACACGCGACGATGACATTCCTGAAATGGTTCATCGAAGAACAGGTTGAAGAAGAAGCATTGTTCGACAGCCTTATTCAGAAGCTGCGCCGGATTGACCAGGACAGCAACGCATTCTTCATGCTCGAAAACGAACTCGCACAGCGTTCATTCACTGCACCAGAGTGAAAATAAAGAGGTACAGCAGGATTCCAGGGTCGGAATCCTGTTTTTTATTTATTGAAAAATAAGCGAATTATAGCCGGAAGGGGAAATGAGTACTATTTTGAAGAAAAATTACCGTAAATAGAGAGTGAAGTTCTGGCCGGGACGGAAATATTCCCGGTTGCAGAGAATATATTCCGGGTTTCAAAATTATTATCCCAGTGATAGTTTTATGGCAATTGAAAAAATGATATTGCGCCTTTTTTGCCAATTACATCCAACTAGTCTCAAACCCTTTTTTCGCCAGGATAATAGGGTATAGAGATGATAAGAGAATCTTACAACAAGGAGGATCTTATGAAGAAACTATTTATATCTTTAGCAGCGGCTGGAATTCTTGCTGGATGCAGCGCTGATGATAGCGAGATTGGCCAGGAGGGTCCGCCGGAAACGGAAGTGAAGACCGAGGAGAATCCGGTGACTACGGATTATCTGCAGGAGAGGTTTGATGAAGGAATGGATTACGATGCCTACGCAGTGGAAATCCAAACGTGGGTAGATAAGGGGCAGGCAACGATTTCCGACACTGTCAAAATTGACGGACAAGAAAATGCATCTGCTGACATTATCCAGGTCGCAGACGGGTTCCTTGCAGTTGCAAATGACAGCAAACAGATTACCCTAGTGAAACCATTCGCCTCACCAGAGGATGCGAAGGAATACTTGAATGAAAACTTATAAAAAGCAAGCCCGCTGACTAATCGTTTAGCGGGCTTTCGCTTGTGGTATACGTCCATATAGGAGCATGGCCAATCATGGTGAAATTAAAGCAACTTGAGAGGGGTTACATATTTGTCTGCATGCTCCCACATCAAGAATGGAGGAATGAATCAGTGAAAGATGAGAAAAATCAATCTGTGAACGAGAATTCAAAGGATCAGCAGCTTGAGCATTTCAGGTCTGGACATAATGGTGAAGCAATGACAACTAACCAGGGGCTGCGTGTTTCTGAAGACGAACATTCCTTGAAAGCGGGAACCCGTGGTCCAACATTGATGGAGGATTTCCATTTCCGTGAAAAATGACTCATTTTGATCATGAGCGCATTCCGGAGCGTGCTGTCCATGCGAGAGGGTATGCGGCCCACGGATATTTTCAGGTGTACGAGCCTATGGCTGAATATACGAAAGCGAAATTTTTACAGGACCCGGGCAAAAAGACGCCGGTCTTTGTCCGTTTTTCAACTGTGGCTGGTTCACGAGGTTCAGGTGATTCTGTCCGCGATGTCCGCGGGTTCGCAACCAAGTTTTATACAGAGGAAGGCAATTACGACCTTGTCGGAAATAATATTCCTGTCTTCTTTATCCAGGATGCCATTAAATTCCCTGATTTAGTGCATTCTTTCAAGCCGGAGCCACATAATGAGATGCCACAGGCGTCGACCGCACACGATACATTCTGGGATTTTGTTGTGAATAATCCAGAGTCTGCGCATACGGTCATTTGGGCGATGTCCGACCGAGCCATTCCGCGCAGCTATCGGATGATGGAAGGTTTCGGCGTCCACACCTTCCGCTTTGTCAACGAACAGGGCAAGGCCCGTTTTGTGAAATTCCATTGGAAGCCAGTACTGGGAGTGCACTCACTGGTTTGGGATGAAGCCCAAAAGATTGCCGGGAAGGATCCGGATTTCCACCGTAAAGATCTTTATGAAGCGATTGAGAAAGGTGATTATCCAGAATTTGAGCTGGGCGTCCAGATGATTGAGGAAGAAGATGAGTTTAAATTTGATTTTGATGTGCTGGATCCTACAAAAATCTGGCCAGAGGAATTAGTACCCGTCAAGATTATTGGAAAAATGACTCTGGACCGAAATGTCACGAATGTTTTTGCTGAGACAGAGCAAGCCGCTATCCACCCGGGTCATGTTGTCCCAGGGATAGACTTTACGAACGACCCGCTCCTGCAGGGAAGGCTGTTCTCTTATACCGATACCCAGCTGACACGCCTTGGCGGCCCGAATTTCCATGAGATCCCGATCAACAGGCCGGTGTGCCCGTTCCATAACAACCAGCGTGACGGAATGCACCGGATGACGATTGACCGAGGACAGGTTTCCTATCATCAGAACTCCTTGCAGAATAATAATCCAAAGCCAGTTCCTGCGAACGAGGGAGGATTTGAGCATTATCAGGAAAAAGTGGAAGGCAGGAAGGTCCGCCAGCGCAGCGACAGCTTCAATGACCACTATTCACAGACAATCCTTTTCTGGAACAGTATGTCAGATGTGGAAAAACAGCATATCATTGATGCCTATAGCTTTGAGCTTGGGAAAGTGAAGAGCAAGGACATCCGATTGAAGGTTGTCGATATGCTCGGCAATATTGATTCCTTCCTTGCTGAGCAGGTGGCTGGCAATCTGGGAATACAGGCTCCGTCAGACAGCAAGCCGATGGAAGTGACGATGACCTCACCAGCGCTTAGCCAGATGAATACGGTGAAGCTGCCAAATACAAGAAAAGTAGCGATTCTTGCTGACAATGGCTTTAATGGCGCTGAAATTTCCGGCTTGATGGAAATGCTGCAAAAGAGCGGCATCACCGTGGAAGTCATCAGCCAGAAGCTCGGCATGCTAAAGGGCGATGACGGTTCAGAAATAGAGGTGCAGCACACTTTCCTTACCAGCAGTTCTGTCCTCTATGATGCTGTTTATATCGCAGGCGGCCAGCAAAGCGTGGACAGCCTGAAGCAGAAGAAAGAAGCTGTGTATTTCGTCGATGAGGCATACAGTCATTTCAAGGCAGTCGGTGCTGGAAAAGAGGCATCTGATCTATTCAAAGCGGCAGGGATAAATGCGGAAGGTGCTCCTGGCGTGGTTATTTTCGAGAGCAGCGAGGAAGTTGCTGGAGAAAGCCAGAGGTTCATCGATGCTGTTATTGCCCATCGCCATTGGAGCCGGATGATGTAATTTCTAAGTGATCCAAAAAGAGAAACGGATATAATCTGTTTCTCTTTTTTACAAAGGAGGGAACTGACATGAAAGTAATCGTGATTGGAGCGCATAGTAGCGTCGGGGAGTTTGTTGTCAGCAAGTTGATGGAAAATGGATATACATCCTGCGCGGTCGTCGGCGATGAGAATCAAATCGACCTGCTGAAAAAGAGAGGAGCTACAGAAGTAGTCCTTTATGAAGAAAGGATCCTGCCGACTTTATTCCACGGATATGACGCTGCCATTTATCTGACTGGCATCAATCCAAAGGCTAAAACTGGCCGGACAGTAATGGTAGACCATGAGTCGGTCATTGAGACTGTAAAAGAAGCAGAGAAGCAGGGCGTCAAACGCTTTGTGATGATGAGCGCCATCATGGCCAATGAAGCGGCAGGAGATGACAGCAGGGAAATTGGCGCGAAAGAGATGCCCGATGAGTTGCTGCGGCAATCAAATTTGACATATACCATCGTGCAGCCGGGAGCGTTTACAGACAAACCAGGTAATGGCAAAATATCTGCGGGTGAAACTTTGGATTCGAATGAGCTTGAAATTTCACACGAGGACATCGCGGAGGTATTGGTCATGTCGCTCGAAAACGAGGCTGCTTTTAACAAAACTTTCGAAGTGGCAGAAGGAGACACAGTCATAACAAAAGCTTTATCTTCATTATAGGAAAGGAGGATTTCTATGGGTTTGACGGACTATCTAGTGATCGGCTTGTTTATATTCATAGCTTTGATTATCCTGGTGCCGGTCCTTCTATTTATCTATTTATATATTAAAGACGATAACCAGCAGCAGCATTCAATTTTAAGGAATTTCCCCGTGCTTGGAAAGGTTCGTTATTTTACCGAGCATATTGGTCCGGAGCTAAGACAGTATTTGTTTAACGCTGACAATGAAGGGAAGCCTTTTTCACGCAAGGAATACCAGGATGTCGTCAAGGCGGGCAAGTATAAAGAAAGGTTAATAGGTTTTGGGTCGTTGAAGGATTTTGAGGCTGAAGGCTTTTATATAAGGAATACACTTTTTCCTAAATTGACGAATGAAATGAAGGTCGATAATGCGGAAAAAATTAAAACAAGAGTTTACAAGATTGATGGCGAGGGTCTTTTTACAAGGAAAGAGCATAGCGAGGAAAAGCTGGCTGACCCTTATTATCTGAAGGATGATGATGCCGTCGTGCTTGGCGAGTACACCTGCCGCTATCCATTCCGTGTAAAAGGACAGGTAGGCCAGTCTGCGATGAGCTATGGGGCACTTGGGGAAAAAGCAATCCAGGCGATGTCCAAAGGCCTCGGACTGGCGGGCGGAACATGGATGAATTCAGGTGAAGGCGGGTTGTCTGATCATCACCTCGCCGGAAATCCGGATATCATGATGCAAATCGGGCCGGATTTATTTGGAGTCCGCAAGCCGAACGGCGAGTTTTCGTGGGAAGAGTTCAAGAAGAAGAGTGAAATGCCGCAGGTTAAAGCTTTTGAAATCAAGCTTGCCCAGGGAGCGAAAACACGCGGGGGCCATGTTGAAGGAGAAAAGGTAACCGAAGAAATTGCAGCAATCCGCCTTGTTGAAGTCGGGAAGACAATTAACAGTCCGAACAGATTTTATGAGTTCAGCGATGTCCCTTCCATGTTTGATTGGATTGAGGAATTGCGTTCGGTTGGCGGAAAGCCGGTTGGAATCAAGATTGTCGTCGGTGATATGGATGCGCTTGAAAACATGATTTCCTACATGAAGGATAGCGGGAAAGGCCCTGACTTCATTACGGTTGACGGCGGTGAAGGCGGTACGGGTGCAACCTATCAGGAGCTGGCTGACACGGTTGGCCTTCCGATCAACTCAGCGCTTCCTGTTGTGGATGAAATGCTCCGCCAATATGGAATCAGAGACAGAGTGAAGCTGATTGCATCAGGAAAACTGATTACTCCTGATAAAATCGCCATTGCCCTGGCTATGGGAGCGGACCTTGTGAATATCGCCCGCGGGATGATGATCAGCGTCGGCTGCATCATGGCACAGGTATGCCACTCGAATACATGCCCTGCAGGTGTTGCTACTACAGATAAAAAGCTGCAGGATGGGCTGGTTGTAGAAGAAAAAATGTACCGGGTTGCCAACTATATCATTTCCCTGCGTGAAGGACTCTACAATTTGGCAGCGGCTGCTGGAATTGACAGCCCAACACAATTCGAAAGGAAACATATTGTTCATAAAGACGAACTTGGACGTGTATCTCCGGTAGAAGATTTGATCATCGCAGCAAGAAGGGCCCAGTTACAAAAGGAACGAAAGGTAAACTAAACTCAATTCAGCCAGTCCAAATGCGGGCTGGCTTTCCTGCTTTTAAAATTTTCTTATCAGCCAAATTGTGAAATAATAGAGTATCATGCTATCTATTAGGGGGTTACTTGCTTGGCGGGTAAAGCAGCTTTGATTGCCGGTGCGACCGGTTTGATTGGAAAAGAACTTTTGCAGTTTTTATTGAATGGTAATGAATACGATAAAGTTGTTGCGATTGTGAGAAGGCCGGTTGAGATTAATCATCCTAAACTGGATGAACGGATTGTGGACTTCGATCAACTGGATCAATATAATGAGGTTTTTTCTGTTGATGATGTCTTCTGCGCCCTGGGGACGACGATCAAGAAGGCGAAGACGAAGGAAGCGATGTGGAAAATAGATGTCGATTATCCAGTGGCGATTGCCAGATTGGCCAGTTCACAGGGAGCGAAGAAATTTTTGCTTGTCAGCTCGATGAATGCCGATCCTGAATCCCCAATCTTCTATCCGAAAATGAAAGGGAAGCTTGAAGAAGAAATAAAGCAAATTCCTTTTGAAACAACAGCAATCTTCCGTCCATCATTGTTATTGGGAGAGCGGGATGAATTTAGGCTTGGTGAGAGTGCGGCAGCCGCTATTTTTACAAAAGTGCCTTTTCTCTTTAAGGGGCCACTCAAAAAATTCAAAGCCATCGAAGGCAGGACAGTAGCGTCAGCCATGTATCAAGCGGCCCAGAAGGATGCGCCCGGACTTACCGTATATCCTTCTGAAAAAATCCATGAAATGGGCCGATGATCAATCAGCGCTAATGAGGTAGAGATCATGTTAAATATACTAATAATCCTGACTGTGATTGTATTTGCAGCCTTTGCAATTTTGAAGTACTATCCGGCTTTTGGCGGTAAGCATACGAAAAAAAGAAAATCCATATACGCGAGGTCTCCGCAATATGTGAACGGCAAGTTTGCCAACCAGGTGGAAACTTCATGGGATACAAGCTTCAGCTCGATGATTTCAATGATGAAGGACTTTTTAAAAGGAAGTCCGGAGAGAAGGCCGGAAGCACCACTTCCGATGGCAAGTTATGTACCTGGATCAAAAAAAGAGGCAGCAGCGAGAGTCACCTGGTTTGGTCACTCCGCCTTCCTGCTGGAGATTGAAGGCAAAACTCTTTTATTCGATCCGATGTTCGGAAAAGCGCCCACTCCTTTCCCGGTGAGAAATGAGCGGTACAGCAGGGAGCTGCCTTTTAAGATAGAAGAACTGCCGGTAGTAGATGCAATTGTGCTTTCACACGACCATTACGACCATCTCGATTATGGTTCGATCATGAAGCTAAAGGACAAGGTGAAAAACTTTATCGCTCCACTCGGAGTAGGAGCACATTTGCAGCGCTGGGGAATCTCTCCAGAAGTCATTCAGGAGCATGACTGGTGGGATGAATTCACCTTCGAGGGGCTCCAGCTTGCCTGTACTCCTGCCCGTCATTTTTCAGGCCGAAGTCTTACTGACAGGAATGCCACGCTTTGGTGCTCCTGGGTCATAAAAGGCCGGGAGACTAACATCTTTTTCAGCGGCGATGGCGGATATGGTCCGCATTTTAAAGAAATAGGCGAAAAATACGGTCCCTTTGATTTAACCCTGATGGAATGCGGCCAGTATGACGCTCGCTGGGCGGCGATCCATATGCTGCCGGAAGAAACTGTACAGGCACATCAGGATGTAAAGGGAGGGCTGCTCGTTCCGGTGCATTGGGGAGCCTTTACCCTGTCGCTTCATGCATGGCATGATCCGGTCGAGAGGGCAGTCCGGGCAGCGGCAGAAGCAGGAGTTGATATCGCCACACCAAAGATAGGCGAGAGTATTACAGCAAGTGCTGATGAACATTCGAAATCAGCCTGGTGGCGTATTGAATGAAGATTCTAAAACCAAGAAATGACAGAGCAGTGCTATCTCCATAAAAAAGAGGCAAAACGATGAATTAATCGTTTTGCCTCATTTATTTAACTCAATACTTCTGGAATAGTTGTGATGGCTTCTTGCTTTTTCCTGGCTTTCCTGCTGAGCCAGCTGCGCTTTTCAGCATTTCTTGTGAAAATGCGGTAAACAGCCGGGATAAGCAGCAAAGTGATCAGTGTTGCAAAGCTCAGGCCGGCAATAATGGCTGTAGCCATTGGTGCCTGGTAATTGCCCGATCCTCCTGAAGCCAATGCCAGTGGCAGCATGCCGCCGACTGTTGTCAGTGTTGTCATCAAAATTGGGCGGATGCGGTTTTTGCCTGCTTCGACAAGTGCTTCCTGAACAGTGCACCCTTCGTTTCGCAGCTGATTCGTGCGGTCGATCAATAATATCGCGTTGTTCAAAACAATACCAATCAGCATGATGATGCCCATTCCGGACATGATGCTTAATTCCTGCTGAGTCAGGAATAATCCAAGGATGACTCCGACGATGGTCATCGGAATGACGGACATGACGATCAGCGGGTGGCCCAGGTGGTTGAACTGGACGGCCATGACCAGGTAGACAAGGAAGATGGAAATCGCCAGGATCAGAACCATATCCTGAACCATTTCCTGCTGCTGCTCCAGATCTCCTGCAGGTGCGATGCTGTAGCCTTCTGGTACATCATATTTGTCCATTAGCTTCTGGACTTCACGGTTGATGGTCCCAAGGTCTTTTCCTTCAATATCCGCCGAAATCGAGATATATCGTTCGCCATCCTTGTGTGAGATTTCGTTTGGATTTTCTACGCTTTTCAAAGAGATGAACTCAGAGAGCTTTTTCTCACCTGAAGGAGTTGGGACTTTCAGGTCAAGCAAAGCGGATTTGGTTGTCATCTCTTCATCCCACTTCACTTTTAACGGAACGTTCTCCTCGTTGATTTTCAGTTCACCTACAGGCATCTGTAAAAAGGCCTGCTCGATGAATTGCTTGATCTGCGGCTGTGACAATCCTGCTCTTTCAATTTCAGACTCATTCAGTTGGACGACTTGTTCAACTGAAGTCCTTTCAATTGAATTTTCGACCGCGACGATTCCTTCAATAGACTTAAGCTCTTCGATAAACCCATCAGCGATTGTGTTGAGTTCATCAAAGCTTTCGCCGGAGATATTGATTTGAACAGGGGACCCGCCGCCTCCAGACATGGCTGCTGCTGCGCTCTTCAAAGGAACCTTCTCCTCAAGACCTCTTAATGACTTGAGAATTTCTTCATTTACGTCTTTTTGTTCTCTTGTAATTTCATCGCCTTTTGTCATGTTGATGATGGTGTACAGCATGTTGCCATTATCCATTACATAGTTTGATTCAACATCTTTAATTCCGTCTAATGTTTTGTTCATTTCAGTTACGATTTCCTGCTTCTCTTCCAGACTCAGTCCCGGTTCGACGGTCACCAAAAGTTCAGCATAACGGTTCATCATGTCCGGCATGATGGTCATTGGAATCTTTGTCACCAGCATCAGAGATCCAATGAGCATCAGGAAGAACAGGCCGATGACAGCAAAGCTGTGGCGCTTTTTCTTGATGGTCCAGGAAATCATATTGCTGTACCCTCGTACAAGCCGGCTTTCCTTGCTGTTCTTTTCTTTCTTTTTCAGCTTCAGGAACTTTTCGGATAAAGAAGGAATCAGAGTGAAAGAAACAATTACAGAGCTAATGAGAGTGATGGCGACGACAACAGAAAGGATGATCATGAAAGATCCCATCTCACCGCCAAGCAGGCCGATTGGTGCGAAAACGACAATTGTCGTCAGCATCGAAGCCAGAACGGCTGTGGCTACTTCCAGGGTTCCTTTAATGACTGCCTCCAGACTCTTTAAGCCTAGCTCCTTCTTACGGTAAATGGATTCGAGAATAACGATGGATGAATCGACCATCATTCCGATTCCAAGTCCGAGACCGATCAGGGTCAGCATATTGAAGCTGTAACCAAAAACCCACATAGAAGCGAAAGTGAGCAGCACCGATGTTGGAATCGATAGTCCGACGATCAATGTAGCGCGGATATTTCTTAAGAACAGCATCAGGATGGCAACGGCAATAGCAGCACCAATCAGGATATTGCTCGTCACTCCATCAATTGAGTCCTTAACATAGTCCGCCTGAGCGACCATTTCATTCAATTCCACGCCGCTGATCAAGCCTTCCTCGCGAATTTGTTTGATTTCTTCACGCACAGCTTCCGCCATCTCGATTTGAGTGGCATCGGCTACTCTGCCTACCTGGACAAAAATGAAATCCTTGGAGCCATTTTTCCAGACGAATGAGGAACTTTCCAGTGGCTGTAGTTTTACGTCAGCAATCTGTGATAATTTAATATAACCGTTCGCTGCCGGGACCTGCAGGTTTTTAACATTCTCAACAGATTCCAGCTGTGTATTCCATCTAAGGGAAGGAGAGTTTGTTTCATTGTTCAGCTGGCCCAGGGTTGCTTCATTGTTTGCCTGCTGGATTGCCCCTATCACCTGTGCTGCATCAAGCCCATTTTTAAAAAGTTCGTCACGCTTTAGTTCAACTGTCACTTCTTTTTCAACGCTGCCTGACAGCGAGACATCATGTACTTCAGGGAGAGCTTCCAGTCTCGGTTCCAGTATGTTCTTAGCGAAGGCTGTCATCTTCTCCATGTCAGTGCCAGAAACATCCATGAAAAAGTCGTAAGCCTGACTAGTGCCAAATTGTCCGGTCATCACGTCTTTGACACCGCTTATATCGGAGGTAGTGGAATTCACCACTGACTCGACTTCCTTGAATACTTCCTCACCGCGCCCCCGTTCAATCGTCAGCTGCATGGAGCTCTTCCCAATGTTGCTGCTTGAAAGGACTTCTTCAACCCCTTCAATTCCAAGAATCTTTTTTTCAAGCGGGGAAGTGATTGATCTTTCGACTTCAATCGCCGGCATCTCCCCAGCATAGATTTCTACATAAGCACCATCCATTTTAATCGATGGAAAGAGCTCCTTATCCAGCTTTAAAACTGAAAAGCTGCCAATCAATAAAACTAATACAACCATTAAACTGACTAAAATCTTTCTTTGGACAATAAACCTTAATAAATTCATAAAATCCTCCCAATATTATCGTAAAATAGGAATGTAAAAAATTTCTATTTTATGCACCCGAAGACAGATTATACACACTTTTATAGGAAAATATAACTATAATTTTGTAAATTTATAATTACATTTCCATAAAAATACCTAATTAAGTATGGGAAGCTGAGTGGAAAATAGAATTTTTTTTAGTTCCTTTAAGATATTTCCATTTTATCCCTTGATGTAGAGTCCCATAATGAGCCAGAGACAGATTTTAATATAGGGCTGAAGACTGAGAAGGAGTAGGCTGCAAAAAGGAGAATAAATAACATCCATAGAAAAATGAGAGGGTGGGTTCAAATGTTCAGTCAGTCTCCTTATGAATGCAAACTGGAATGGGGAAGGCGCGGGGCGAGAGATGCAGCGGAGCGTGGAGACATAATCATCATTGTTGATGTACTTAGCTTTTCGTCCACCATTGTCGCTGCATTGAGCGCAGGGGCAGTGATCTTTCCATATCCACCAAATCTCGACGGGAAAAAATACGCGAGCAGCATTGGGGCAAAGTATATACTTGGCAGGGCAGAAGCAGCAAGGAGGGGATATCCCACCTTATCGCCGGTGACATTTAATGAGGAGCATCGGAACGAGCGGTATGTTTTAACTTCTCTTAATGGTGCATATTGTTCGTGGATTGCTTCCAGGGTGCCGGCGTTATTGATTGGCTCATTCCTAAATGCTTCAGCAGCAGCTTTTCTAGCCGATAAGCTGCAGCAGAAAACAGGAGCAGACATTACAGTCATTCCTTGCGGGGAAATGTGGAATGATGCTCGTGAAAATGAAGATCGGCTCAGGCCTTCGATTGAAGATTATTTAGGAGCCGGGGCAATCCTTGCAGAACTTGGCGGCAGGAAATCCCCGGAAGCTGAGGTATGCGCTGGAGCTTATAAAAGTTCGGAATCTCGATTAAAGGAATTGGTTTGGGATTCAGGCAGCGGACGTGAATTGCGCGAGAGAGGTTTTGAGGAAGATGTCCACTATTGCAGTCAATTAAATCTTACGGACATCGTGCCCGTTTTAAAAAAAGGAAGGTTTATCATATATAAATAGAAAGTGCCTGGCTTGAAGCCAGACACTTTCAAACAGAAGCTATGTTAATTTTTTTATATTAAAGTTATCCTCCAGCAATGCCCAGTTTTGCGGGAATGGATAGCCGAGCACCCAGTAGCTGACGCCGCGCAGGTTGTACTGTTTGATCAAATCAAATTTTGCCTGGGCACTTCGGGCGTCTTCGAACCATACTTCGTGCTGCCGGCCCTGTTCATCGGTATAGCGGAAATATGGTGAGGCGGCCACTGTGTCATACTGGATCGCTGCTCCATATTTGATGGCGCGGCTGACTGCTTCCTGCGGACTGTATGTTTCAGCTTCCTGGCCCTGAACATGCGGGATGATCCAGTCCCTGGCATATAGCTGAAAGCCCATTAGAATCTTATTCCTTGGAATCGCAGTAACCGCATAATCAAGCACTCTGCGAATTTCATTCAAAGGTGAAACAGCCTGAGGTGAACCATAGCGGTATCCCCATTCATAGGTCATTAATACGACGAAATCTGCTATCCTGCCGTGTGCGGGATAATCATGCGCTTCATACAATAATCCTTTCTGGTCTGCCCTGACTTTCGGCGCAAGGGAAGTTGAAACGAAATAGCCTTCTTTATGAAGAGCATCAACGGCTTCCTGAAGAAATGTATTATAAAGCTCACGGTCGGCAGGAAGGACATTTTCAAAGTCGATATTAAGGCCCCGGTAACCTTTTTCACGCATGACGGAAAGGATATTATTAAGGAGAGTGGCGCGATTTGCTTCACTGGCGAGAACCTCATGGGCAATATTCTCTCCGGCTTCAGTGGCTGTAAAGTTGGTGATCGACATCATTGGCAGTGCCCCTTGTGCCAGTCCTGTCTGGATAGCTTCGGTATCATCCTTCATATAAAGGACAAGCGATCCGTCAGGCTGGATGACATAAGCGAACGGAGCGATATAGGTCATCAGATCGGCAACTTCGCCGACCAGCTCAATGGCCTTTTCGTCAGAATGGTAGGTAAAGGCATTGGATTCAATCGTTGGTTTAGGTTTTGGAATGACGAGAATCGTCCCTGGATACAGCAGATTCGGATTTTGGATTTGATTGGCCTTGATGATTGACTGTACGGTTACACCATAACGCTGGGAAATTTGCCATAGGGTTTCGCCACGTTGAATGGTGTGGCGGGCTGCGGGTATACGGAGAACGGTTCCAGGATAGATCAGAGCAGGGTTGGTGATGGCATTGGCCCGGATAATGGCATCTACGGTCGTTCCGTAACGCTGGGCAATTGACCACAATGCCTCACCATATTGAACTGAATGGAAAGCATCATAAGATGGAATAAGCAAAGCCTGGCCCACGGCCAATTGGTTTGGATTTTCCAGGCCATTAATTTCGCTGATTTGTGTTACGCTGACCTGATATCTGCTTGAAATCTGCCACAGAGCTTCCCCTCTTTGCACAACATGAATGATCATAATGAACCCCCTCAGGAAAAAGTCCTACAATATGCTATGAGCAAAAAAGGAATTATATGTTGAAGGAGGATCGTTTATTAATCTCTAAATAGGATTTGAAAAAAAATTTTACGGCGAGGAAATTGAAAAAACGAAAGAGAAGATATTAAAATCGCTGACTTGTATGGTGAAAATCTTGTTGGAAACTGGTTCAGCCCATAACAAAACGCATGGACACCCTGTCCATGCGTTTTCATCTATCTTAAACTAGTTTTTCAAGGTTTACTCGTTTGTGAATCGCAAGCATGACAGGTATACCTATGGCCATTACCGTGAATTCACCTGCAGCCGTTGTCAGCCATGTGAACCAGAATGGCAATTGGAATGCCAGGTTCAGTTCAATCGCAATCAGGAACATCGTGAACGTGAAGACTAATGTGTTCACAATCATACGGCCGATGATACTTTTAATATATTTGGCTGTGAAAATCGTAATCAGCAGGGATAATACTGACTGGCCGACTCCAAAGACGAGGTCATAGGCGACCATTGGCGAGAAAAGCAGGTTTGTTAAAAATACACCTAATACTATTCCGAAGAAATACTTCTTATTGAAAACAATCAGGTGATTAAACA